>JADGBE010000033.1 GCA_015231615.1 Desulfamplus sp.
TACATACGCCAAGACAAAAGAAGACTTACAACGCACTTTAGATGTTCATCAGATTATACACAATTTTGTTAGACCTCATTGGACGACTGGAAAAGTTCCAGCTGTCGCAATTGGTATTATTTCAAAATCACTTACTCTTGAAACTATCCTAACTATGCAAAAAGCTGCTTAAGGATTTAAGAATCAATAAATGGAACACAAAGAATCTATTTGGAAAAAATTGTAGAACAGTTTAAGCCCACTGCCGGAATTTTTAGGTCGCCGTATTTTATTTAGTTTTTTCTTTTTTCAGCCACTATACCATCAAAGTCAAAATTGAGCTAACTTTAAAAACTTGATCATCGAGTATAAGGACAAATTATGACACACAATCAAATCGCCCTTGTAACAGGGGCTGGAAGAGGAATAGGTCGGGCAATTGCGATTGCCTTATCAGAGACAGGAAAATATGTTTATCTCAACTATTTATGCAATAAAGATGCCGCAACTCAAACATTAAAAGTTATAGAAGAGAAACAGGGTAGGGGAGAGCTAATTCAATTTGATGTTGCTGATCAAGCTCAATCTGAAGCTGCGGTAAAATTAATAATCGAAAAGCATGGCAAAATTGATATTCTAATCAACAATGCGGGCATTAAAGATGATAAGCTGATGGTTATGATGAAAAAGGCAAGCTGGGATTCTGTTATAAATACCAACTTAACAGGGTTTTACAATGTAACAAGATTGGTTGTTAAAAATATGATAAAACAGCAATTTGGCAGAATAGTAAATATAACATCAACATCAGGGCAGATTGGGGTTGCGGGGCAAGTTAGTTATTCTGCGTCAAAAGCTGGGCTTATTGGAGCTACAAAGGCTCTTGCAAAAGAGGTAGCTTCTCGAAATATTACAGTAAATGCTGTTGCCCCGGGATTTATTGAGACAGATATGGTAGAGGGTCTATCGCTTGATGAGATTGTAAAATCAATACCAGCTAAAAGAGTTGGTAAGCCTCAAGATGTTGCTTCGGCTGTTATATTTCTATGTTCAGATGAGGCTTCATACATAACGGGGCAGGTTCTGGGTGTAAATGGTGGGATATATTAGATGGTTTAACTCGGCAGGCTACAAATTGAGGTTTGGATAAAATACAAGTAGAGACGCCGGTCGGCGTCTCTACCGTTTTGTTCGCAAACCCCAATTTATTAGAATTACTGACTTTTAAGATACCTATTTTTCTTTAGACTTTAGGTATGTGTGCCAGAGTGCAAAACCAACAAATGCCATTCCAGCCCATGGATGTATTAAATGAGCCACCTTTCCTTGACCCATTACAGATAAAACTGTTGCACCTAAAGAGCCTGCCATTCCAGTTATGGCACATTTATTTGCAAGAAGATTACCATCTTTAGCCTTTGTTGATTCTACAGATTGAACTGCATCAGCCTTTGTTGTCATAGCTTCTCCTCTCATTTACTCTTCCCGCTCCGCCTTGATCTTTTCAATCACTTTACCAGCAAGATCGCTTGGAACTTCATCATAATGGTCAAATTCAAGGGTAAATGTGCCTCGTCCACCAGTCATTGAACGAATATCTGGAGCATATCTTAAAATCTCTGCCATTGGAACATGTGCATTAACAACCTGTTTTGTCCCTTCTGTGTCCATACCCAACACTCTACCGCGTCTTGAGTTTAGATCGCCCATAATATCGCCAGTAAACTCATCAGGCACAACAATTGAGATTTTCATTATAGGTTCAAGCAAAGTTGCCCCAGATTGTTCAGCAGCTTTTTTGAACGCTATTGAGCCAGCAAGTTTAAACGCCATTTCAGAGGAGTCAACAGAGTGATAGCTTCCATCGTCAACGGTAACCTTAAAGTCAACGCATGGAAATCCCGCAAGAATACCCTTTTGTGAGGCTTCAACAACCCCTTTTTCAACTGCTGGAATATATGTTTTAGGAATAGAGCCACCAACAATCTTATCAATAAACTCAAATCCGCTGCCCTTTGGACCAGGTTCAAGAACAATCCAGCAATCTCCAAATTGACCATGACCGCCTGACTGTTTTTTGTGTCTTCCTTGAACTCTGATTTTTTTCTTAAATGTCTCTCTGTATGGAACCTTAGGAGTGCTTATCTCCATATCAACATTGAATTTACGTTTAATTTTTTCAATTGTGGTTTCAATATGAACCAATCCACGACCAGAAAGTATAGTCTCGTTGGTTTCAATTTCACGCTTTAATTGAAGCCCTGTATCCTCTTCCATAATTTTTCTTAATGCACCGTGAACTTTATCGTCCTCGCCTTTGTTTTTTGATGATACTGCAAAGGAGATTACAGGTGGCATTGGGGTAGGTGCTTCAAATTTGATATATTTATCGCCGCTGATTGTATCCCCTGTAAATGTCTCTTTAAGTTTTGCTACAGCAACAATTGCCCCAGGCAAGGCTTCTGTAATAGGTTTTTGTTCTTTTCCAAGAATTTCAAGAAGTTGGGTGTATCTCTCTTTGGCATCTTTGTTTACATTGATAAAATTTCCCTCTTTGCCAAGTTTGCCTGAGATAACCCTAAAGACTGACAATCTTCCTGCATAGGCATCAACAATTGTGTTAAATACAAATCCATAGAATGGGGCATCTGGATTTGGTTCAATTTCAAATTCTTCGCCATTTTTATCTTTAGCAATCCAAGTACCGCGATCGAGCGGGGAGGGTAGGGCGTTATTGATAAAATCAAAAAGAAGGTCTATGCCTATCAGCTTTGTAGCAGCACCGCAAAGAACGGGAGAAAATTCACCAGCAAGAATTCCTTTTCTGAATGTTTTGATAAGCTCCGCTTCAGATAAAGTCTCTCCTTCAAGATATTTCTCAAGCAAGGTGTCATCAAGTTCTGCAATGTTTTCAACAAAAGAGGCACGGGCAGCTTCAACATCATCTACCATATCGTCAGGCACTTCAGTTACTTGGGCTTTACCATCGCTGCCATAAATATAGGCTTTACCTGAAATTATATCTACAATACCTTTAAAATTGGCATCTGAACCAATTGGCAGTTGGACAATGATTGCTTTTTTCTTAAGATTTTTTTCACATGCTTCAGTTGATACTTGAACACTTGCCCTCTCTTTATCCATTTTATTAATAAACAGCACAGAGGGAAGATTATAGTTATCGACACAATTAGAGACAACTTCGGTCATGGCACTTGGACCATCAACACCGTCAATTACTAAAATAACACAATCTGCCCCAGGAATAGAGGTTACAGCAGCAGATACAAAATTTTGATCTCCTGGTGTATCCATGAGAGATACATCATGTTTTTTCCATGCGTATTTATGGAAAGAGGTGCTAACACTTTGCTGTTTTCTAACTTCTTCAGGCTGAAAATCCATAGCAGTATTGCCCTCTTCCACCTTTCCAAAGCGATTGATTACACCAGCTTTAAAAAGCATTGCCTCAGCCAAAGAAGTTTTACCCGCCCCTCCGTGACCCGCCAGAGCGATATTTCTCATTTTTGCAATTTGTTCAGTCATTACAGCTCCTTTTGAATTAATTAATAGAAAATATCAGATCGGTTTTTACTATTATTAAAATGATATTGAAAAACATTATTTTAATAATAACTATTAAGGGAACATTTCAAATCCTGCTTGTTTGAAATGTCTATCAAATGTTAATGCTTTAGTTATTTTTCGTTGTTTCATTAGGACAAAAGATGTGCAATCTGTAAATGAATATGTTTTATCATCATGTTGTTTAAGATATTCCCATGACTTATTAAATAAGGCTTCATTTATATGTATTAGTTTTATTGCGGGGCTATCAAGAATATTTTTACCTAATTCAACAGCTTTATCATGTTTTCCTTTGCTATTGAAAAATGTTATCACTTCATCAAATACGTATGATGTTGTCAACAATTGAGGCAGTGATTTGCACAGTGTTTTCCAGTGGATAGAAGCAATTTTATGGTTTTGGTCATCTAATGCTTCCAAAGCTATAAAGTATCCAGAATCTATAAAAAGGCAATTCATTTGTTTGTACCATAAATATACATATCAAGATTTTCAGAAGCATCTGGAGTTCCACATTCTATAGGGTTAGAACCAATGTTGAACACAGCATTTTTCCCAACTTTAGGGACTAATGTTATTAGATTATGCTTCTTTCTTATTTCTACCTCGTCAATATTTTCAAAAAATTTTTTAGGTATAGTAACTCCTTGAGCAGTAACTTTTAGTCTCATAATCTGTCTAAATCTCCAATATAGCCAATGTTGTTATAAAAATTATCAAAACACTTATTTATCTAAATATCTCATAGATATTATAAATTCAACATTTCCTTTTGGTCCTTTGATAGGAGACTCAATAATTTCTCCTGTCTCATATCCCCTTTGTTTAAAAAAGAGTTCAACCTCTTTTACAATTTGCTCTCTAACAACAGGATCACGAACAACCCCACCTTTGCTAATTCTATCTTTACCAGCTTCAAATTGAGGTTTTATCAAGGCAAGGGTTAGAGTGTTAGAATTCATAAATTTTTCAGCGGCTGGAACTACTAATTTTAATGATATGAATGATGTGTCAATAGTTATTAAGTCAACACTCTGACCAATAATTTCGTAAGGCATATAACGGATATTGGTTCGCTCAATCACAACAACCTTTGGGTTTTGTCTTAAAGACCAATCTATCTGCCCATATCCAACGTCAACGGCATAGACTTTCTTTGCACCTGCTTGAATAAGACAATCCGTAAAACCACCAGTTGATGCACCAATATCAAGGCAGGTCATGCTATTTACATCAAGTTGAAGATGCTCCAAAGCTTTGGCAAGTTTTAGTCCACCACGGCTAACATAAGGAATATCAACTTGTGCGATACCTTGTTTAATAGAGTCTTTGCCCTTAAACGATATATTTGCATCTTGATCCACCTTAGTTCCAGCTTTATCAACAGGCAAACCATTTATCAAAACAGTCCCTGTCATTATAATTGCTCTTGCCCTTTCACGAGATTGTATCAAAGACTTTTCTACTAAAAGAGTGTCAAGCCTTATTTTTGGTGGTTTGTTCAACTATATATTCTCTATCTTTAATTAAGCTGTAGCTTTATCCAGAACCATCTCCATAACACTCTCCACAATCGCCGCTGAATCGAGCTTGTATTCTGACCTTAAAATATTTTGTGATCCATGCTCCACAAACTTATCCTTTATGCCAATTCTTTTAACCTTATAATTATATCCTTTACTAAAAATCCCATTATCTACAAGAAGTTCCAAAACAGCACTTCCAAATCCACCATCAAGAACATGCTCCTCTACTGTAATGATATTGTAAATTCTTGATGCTAAATTAAGAATCATCTCAGAATCAAGCGGCTTTATGAACCTTGCATTTACAAGAGCTATTGATATATTTTTTTGACTCTGCTTTATTTCGTCAATTGCTTTAATAGCCTCTTGAACCGTTCTGCCTGATGCCAAAATCAAGACATCTTTCCCATCACGCAAAAGCTCTGCTTTGCCAATCTCAATCTCTTTTGTCTTTTCAATCGGATTTTTATTAAAATTTAAGCCTTTAAAAGAGTGTGCCTCTGTAGAGTCTTTAGCATAATAATTTACAACCCCTTCGCCTCTGCCTCTTGGATAACGAATTGCAATAGGTCCTTTATAATCAATGGCTTTTTTTAACATTAATGCAAGCTCATTCTCATCTTTAGGCGCCATTATGGTCATGTTTGGGATACTTCGTAAAAAGGAGTAATCAAATAGACCATGATGAGTTGGACCATCTTCACCAACAATACCACCTCTATCTAATGCAAAAACAACATGGTGGGAATCAATGCAGACATCGTGCAAAATTTGGTCATAAGCTCGCTGCATAAATGTGGAATAGATTGCAACTACAGGCTTCATTCCTTGAGATGCCATACCAGCGGCAAAGGTTACAGCGTGCTGTTCAGCAATACCAACATCAAAAAAACGCTCTGGAAACTCCTTTGCAAATTGGGTAAGACCAGTGCCTTCTGGCATTGCAGCAGTTATAGCTACAACTTTACTATCTTGTTTAGCTAATTCAACCATTGTTTGTCCAAAAACTTCCGTATATGTAAGAATAGGGTAGGGGGCAATGGTTGACAAATTAGAAGGGTTATAAAGATTAGTAGGGATAGAGGTAGAGGTGTTACCAGTATCTATATCAAATGAGCTTACGCCATGAAAATAGACAGGATTCTTCTCCGCTGGCTCATAACCTTTTCCTTTTTTTGTTGTAACATGAAGAAGCACAGGCTCATTAAGATGCTTGATATTCTCCATTATATCAATAAGATGGTTAAGTCTGTGTCCGTCAATAGGTCCAAAATAGTCAAAATTAAATGCCTCAAAAAGCATACCCGGAGTTACAAAGGTCTTAAAAGAGTTCTCTGATTTTTTGGCAATACGATAAATATCGTCCCCAATTCCGGGCAGAGATTTAAGAAATGCTCCAAAATCTTTTTTCATACTTTGCAGATAATTTGCAGATAGCGTTCGGCTTAAAAAAGACGACAACGCTCCAACATTTGGTGAAATTGACATATCATTGTCATTTAAGATTACAATCAAATCTCTCTTAGAATCACCAGCTTGGTTAAGACCTTCGTAAGCAAGACCCGCAGTCATTGAGCCATCTCCAATAACTGAAATTACTTTGGCTTTATCTTTTTTTAGATGTTTTGCAACAGATATTCCAAGTCCCGCTGAAATTGAGGTACTGCTATGTCCCACAGTAAAGGCATCGCATGGGTTTTCACTTCTTTTTATAAATCCAGAAATTCCTTTAAATTTCCGTAAAGAGTCAAAACGATCATCTCTGCCAGTCAATAGTTTATGGGTATATGCTTGATGCCCCACGTCCCATATTAAACTATCTGACGGAATATTAAATACATAGTGAATGGCAATGGTTAGCTCAACAACACCTAAACTTGAGGCAAGATGTCCGCCATTTTTAGAAACAACAGAGATAATCCTCTCTCTAATCTCCTTTGCAAGTGCAGGAAGTTGATTTTTAGAAAGTTTTTTTAAATCATCACCTGTTTTAATGGTTCTTAGCAGGTTCAATGAAGTCTCCTAAGGAAAGTCAGTTTATATTCATCATAATTTGGAAAGTGGCAGATATAGCTCATTGACGTGAGTTTGACAACTTTTAATTGGGCATGAGATTAAGACATTGCATGGCAAGTGTTTGAAGTGCTGAAGTGCTTTTATTGATTTTATATTCACTTTATGTATTAATATTTATGATAATTATTAACATTTTTTATGATAATTAGTTAAAATTTAATTACCAAAGTTTTATAATGCCAGCAATAAAAAAGCATTTTGAACATTTGCAGCAGCAATGTAACATGGTAAAGATAATAAATGGATTATATCTTCAAAATATATCTAAAACTTCTAATTATGGAGGATAAACAGTGAACTCAGAAAATATGTGCATGGGCTGCATGACCGACAAAAGAACCTCAAATCCCGTATGCCCCTTATGCGGATACGATGAAAGCGAGCGAAGAAGCCCGCTGATTCTAAAACACAGAACTCTTTTAGCAGATCAATATGTTGTTGGAAAGGTGCTTGGAAAGCCCGGAGGCTTTGGCATCACATATCTTGGGTGGGACACCCGCCTTGAGACAATGGTTGCAATTAAAGAGTATCTGCCTCGTGATAACGCGGGGCGGGATACTGATCAAAGCACGGTTGTCCCGCATTCCAGAGAAGACGGGGAGATTTTCCGTTATGGTTTGGAAGCATTTTTATTGGAAGCCAGAACGCTTGCCAAATTTGACCATGCTAATGTGGTGCGGGTGAGAACCTTTTTTGAAGCCAATGGAACAGGCTATCTTGTGATGGATTATTATGATGGTATGTCATTGGAAAGCTATCTGATTCAGAAAGGAGGGAAGATACCTGAAAAATTGGCTGTAAATATAATGATGCCGATTCTTGATGGTCTGCGTGAAGTGCATGAAAAGGGATTTCTACACCGTGATATAAAACCCCATAACATCTATCTTACAAAAAACGGAAAACCCATACTTCTTGATTTCGGGGCTGCCCGTTCTGCAATGGGAGATAGAAGCCGGAGTTTGTCAGTATTGCTAACTCCCGGATATGCACCTTATGAGCAGTATCAACGTAAAGGAAAACAGGGTGTTTGGACAGACATTTACGCCTGCGGAGCAACGCTTTATAGAATGGTAATCGGCAAAACTCCGCCAGAGGCAATTGAAAGAGAAAGAGATGATGATCTGATTGCACCGAGTAAACTTGTCAATGTCTCTCGTGGTTTTCAGGCAGCAGTGATTAAATCTCTTGAAATGCAGCCATCAAGACGGCAGCAGTCAATCAAAGAGTTTCAAGATATGCTGTTCAGCCTTGTCTTTGAAGAAGATGAAATTCCAGTTTTGAAATCTGAGACCCCTTCTCAAACTTTGACACCGCCGCAAGTTCAACCATCTGCAACACCGCCGCGTCAGACGTTTCAACCTCAATCACTGCCTCAATCTCCGCAGCCTGAAAAGAAAAGCCCGATGCTCAAATGGGTTGTTATTGGGATTCTCTTAACAGTCGGGCTTTTCACTGCTTATTCTATGGGAAGAAAACAAGAGATTCAGCCAGCTTCTACTACAAAAACAGAACAAGTTGCTGAACCAGCAACAGAATCAAAAGAAGAGAGCGAACCAGCAACTGAAGAGGCATCTGAAGCAGTTGCAAAAGAGGAATCTAAATCAGAACCTGCAATTGTCCCAGAAACTACCAAGCTTCAAACACAAGCCTCTAAATCTCCTCAAGAAAATATAAATGAGCAGATAATCTTAAACATCTTAGGTCGAGAAAGTTTCTACACCATCGAAAATAAATATGTGAAACCAGCAGCAGGAAATGTATTTTTTGCTTTACATATTCAACTATTTAATAAAACTAATTTTAACATATCAGGTGGAGGAAGTGATTATCATTCGACATTTAAACTTGTTACTTATGATGGATATACAATAATGGCAGAAAATACTTCATCTGACGCATGGAGAAAAAATCGATTAGTTTGGAATGTAGATTTACTTGCACCAAACGAAAAAGCTAAAGGCTGGATAGTTTTCAGTATTCCTGAAAACACTGTACCTAAAGAGTTAACTTTTACTATTGACAAACACAATAGTAGTTATTCCTTTACTGGTTTAGGAACTTTGAAAATACCTTTATAAATACTTTGTTTGCTTTCATCAATAAGGAGAGCAATGCTTGTCAGAATCACGGATTGGCACGGATTACGAGATTTCACGGATTAAAAAATCAGTGTAATCAGGTTAATCAGTGATTCAGATTATTTGAAGTATCAGATTGTGGAATTTTTAACAAAACATCATCAATTCAACAGGAGTTAGCATGAAATATATTACAGCCACACTTTCAGATGTCGGCGGTCGAAGTGAAAATCAGGATTATTGTGGTTTTGTGGAAAAATCTCCATTTAACTGCTGGGTAGTGGCAGATGGATTGGGAGGACATCGCGGTGGAGAGGTTGCATCTCGCATAGCAGCACAAACCATACTTGATGAGTTTGCAAAAAAGTCTGAAATGAGTTCAGAGGCAATGGTCAGATATATAAAGTCTGCTCAGGACGAAATTATCAGGCAGCAGGAAGAAGAGCCAAAGCTCTTTTCCATGCGTACCACAGTGGTTATTCTGATTGCTGATTCTGAAAGTGCAATATGGTCGCATATTGGTGATACACGATTATATCACTTCAGCGGCGGACGTATAATCTTTCAGACTAAAGATCACAGCGTGCCTCAGGCAATGTTTGATGCAGGAGACATAAGCTATGATGAAATCAGACAGCATGAAGACCGGAACCGTCTGCTCAGAACGCTTGGGCATGAAGGTAATTTAAGACCTGCTGTAGAAAAAGAGAGTCATCAAGTTCAGGCAGGGGACGCATTTCTGCTCTGCACAGACGGATTTTGGGAATATGTAACTGAAACTGAAATGGAGGCAGACCTTGCCCGTTCAGATACTCCTGAAAAGTGGCTTGCAGATATGAATGCAAGAATTATCTCACGGGCAGAAGGAAAATACGACAACTATACAGCAATAGCACTATTTTCAGAAAAGTAAAATTTAGCCCTGAAGCTTTAGCTCTGGGCGATAAAAAAATTAACGGCTCAAATTATTGAGGATAAACAGTGAACCCTAAAAATATGTGCATGGGCTGCATGGCGGACAAAAAAAGCACAACTCCAGTCTGCCCATTATGCGGATACGATGAGAGCGAACGCCGAAGCCCGCTTGTTCTAAAACATAGAACGCTATTGGCTGATCAATATGTTGTTGGAAAGGTTCTTGGAAAGCCCGGAGGATTCGGCATAACCTATCTTGGGTGGGATACACGACTTGAGACTATGGTTGCAATCAAGGAGTATCTGCCAAGAGACAATGCAGGGCGGGATACTGATCAAAGCACAGTAGTTCCACACTCAAAAGAAGACGAAGAGAGTTTCCGCCACGGTTTGAAAGCGTTTATGTTGGAAGCCCGAACACTTGCAAAATTTAACCATGCAAGTGTGGTACGGGTCAGAACCTTTTTTGAAGGCAATGGAACAGCCTACCTTGTGATGGATTACTACAACGGCATGTCGTTAGAAAGTTATCTGATTCAAAAAGGTGGAAAGATACCTGAAAAGTTGGCAGTTGATATAATGATGCCGATTCTTGATGGCTTGCGTGAAGTGCATGAAAAGGGATTTCTGCACCGTGATATAAAGCCCCATAACATCTATCTGACAGAGGGCAATCTTTCAATTTTGCTTGATTTTGGTGCAGCACGTTTTGCAATGGGAGAACGTAGCCGCAGTCTGTCAGTATTCCTAACGCACGGATATGCTCCTTATGAGCAGTATCAACGTAAAGGAAAACAGGGAACATGGACAGACATTTACGCTGCAGGGGCGACTCTTTACCGAATGGTAACAGGCAGAACTCCGCTTGATGCCGCAGACCGCAAGGAAAATGATGAACTTGTGCCTCCAAATCGGCTGGCTCAGGTTTCAACAGGCTTTACACAAGCTGTTATGAAAGCACTTTCAATGGAGCCATCAAACCGACCGCAGTCAGTGCGGGAGTTTCAAGATTTGATGTTTAATGTTGTTTCTCCTCAAGCTCAAACGCCCCCTTTGAGACCAGAACCTCAACCATCTCCTCCACCGCCGCAACCTCCGCCACGTAAGACATTTCAACCTCAACCACTGCCTAAATCTCCAGAGCCTGCAAACAAAAGCCCAATGCTCAAGTGGGTTGTTATCGGGCTTGTTGTAGCAGCAGGGATTTTTATTGCGTATTCTATGGGAGGAAAAAAGCAGAGTTATCAATCTGCAGGAGACATCATTGACGGTCCTTTGCCCAATATGAAGTTTGCCTACATTCCCGCCGGAACATTTATGATGGGCAGCCCGGTAAGTGAGCCTGACCGAATAAATAACGAGACCCAGTACCAAGTAAGATTAACAGAAGGTTTTTTCATGCAGACAACGGAGGTTACTCAAGGTCAGTGGAAAGCAGTGATGGGAAGTAATCCGTCAAAATTTTCTAACTGCGGTGATAACTGCCCTATGGAGAGCGTTTCATGGGAAGATGCACAGAAGTTCATAAACAAGTTAAATCAGAATGGAGATGGTAGGCAATACCGCCTTCCAACAGAGGCAGAGTGGGAGTACGCTTGCAGAGCTGGAACTACAGGTGCATATTCTGGTAACTTGAATTCTATGGGCTGGTATGGGGAGAATTCAGGAGATACAACACATCCTGTAGCTCAAAAGCAGTCAAACGCATGGAATCTTTACGATATGCACGGCAACGTGTGGGAATGGTGCCAAGATTGGTATGGAGATTATGTATTTGGTTTTCCTCCAGAGACAGGCTCGGTCCGGGTTGTTCGTGGCGGGAGCTGGAACTTCAACGCTTACTACTGCCGTTCTGCGTACCGCGGCAAATACGGCCCGTCTGACCGTTACGGCTACTTGGGGTTCCGGGTTGTTTGCTCCGCAGGTCATCAGTAGCATAATTATACATTCTGAATCACGGATTGGCACGGATTACGAGATTTCACGGATTAAAAAATCAGTGGAATCTGGCAATCAGATTAATCAGTGATTCAGAAGATTTATCTTGATTCTAACAACCAACAATAAAAGGAGATATATGCAGAAAGAACGTAAATTCACCATTGGACGCTCTCGGGAGTGCGACATAGTTATTGCTGATGAGTCTGTCAGCCGAAAACATGCAGAGCTGATTTTTATGCCTGACGGCAAGCTGTTTTTAATCGACTGCAACAGCCTTAACGGAACTTCCTTGATTAGCAATGGCAACTCTTCAGCAGCGATTCATCAAGAGTTTCTCTCTCCAACTGATGTGGTGCGTTTTGGTAAAGTAAACATGCCGATAAAGGAAATTTTAGAGGGAATACATCTTAAATTCAAATCGTTTAACACACAGGCAGCCATGCAGCCGCCGCTGCCTGAAAAACCTCCTCAACCTCAAAAGCCATGGGTTCGCGGCGGGCGTTTAGTCAGATGCGGATGTGGTGCAGTTAAACCAGAAGGCAGAAAATGTCAGGAGTGTGGAGAATGAATAACAAAAACAGCAACAGCAGGGGCAATAATGCAGCATTATGGGAACTTCCAAGCCGCTTGACCGTGCTTGGTATCTCATTTATTGCAGGGTGCATTTTCGTGGGGGTGTTGTGGCATCTGATAGGCGACACTATGGCTGGCATAATACTTCTTGACAGCAAATCCGAACTTTTTAAACCTGTTTTTCCCATAACCATTCAAAATATCATGCACATACAGTTTTTTATCGGATTGGGTGAGCTTTATGTCAGATGGAGAGTATCGACACGAGAGCAGAATTTTATTAAACAGGGCTTTCTGCCGGAAGATGATGAAACCGTGCTTCAGTTCAGTAATTTAGGAGATATAAGACGGCAGACTGCAAACAGGTTTGACCAAGAGCATGGTTTTCTTCCCTCCCTGATTGATCTCTGTATTCTTCAATTTCAATCTTCCCGCTCCATTGATCAGGTGGTTTCTGTATTGAACTCTAACCTTGAACTGATAGCCCACCGTGTTGATCTGCGTTACAGCATGATCCGCTACATTGTCTGGGTTATTCCCACCTTTGGTTTTATCGGCACTGTTATCGGCATCTCCTATACTTTAGCAATTGTTGATCCTGCTGCCCCTGATTTGAAAAAACTTACTGAATCTTTAGCAGTAGCCTTTAACACAACCCTTGTTGCACTTTTGTTGAGTGCGGTTTTAGTATTTCTGCTTCATATTGTTCAGCGGATTGAAGAGCAGAGCGTGAACAGTGCTGGTTATTACACGCTGCGAAATCTTATAAACCGCTTATATACTGGAGGAAATTAAAGCAGATGAAGGATAAAAGTAAGGCAGATAGTGAGAATGCTTAAACAGATAAAGGGAGAAAATTAGACTTATGAAACCTCGTAACAGGGAAATAAATATTTTCAACCTCTCAATGCTTGACGTTATCTCTGGTGCTTTAGGTGCGTTTTTGATTATTATGATTGTGCTTTTTCCTTATTATAAAAAAGATGCAATTGATTATCAGCGTGATGTGCAGCAGTTGACCCAGCAGCTGCAGCAAATTCAACAACAGGTTGATGAGGCACAAAAGAAGATAGAGACAGCACAAAATGAGGCAGAACATGCAAAAGCAGAGAATGAGCAGACACGGCAGCAGTTAGAGTCAGCACAACGACAATTAGCTAAAACTTTTTTAGTAATTTACATACGCTGGTCAACCAAACTGCAAGATATTGATCTGCATGTTGTTGATCCATCTGGTGCGGAGTTTTCATTTCAAAATAAGACCATTATGGGTCGCCCGGGAGAGCTTTCTGAAGACAGCATAGTAGGACCGGGTAACGAAGTTTGGGAGCTTTTTAATGCACCTGTCGGCAATTATCAGGTTTATGCAAATTTGTATGACACTCGCGGCAACAACGAAATTCCAATTATTAACGGCAGGGTTATTTTTAGAGATGGAAGCCGGAAATTAAGAGGGATTCAGCTTACATCACATGGCAAAATGTTAATGGCAGAGATTACTGTTAATCAAGATGGTTCTGTAAGTATTCGTGATTAGTATAATCCAAAACAACAAAACAAAAGGAGAAAACAAAAACATGACAATGAAAAGATGCGAACAAGGACATTATTACGATTCAGCAAAACACAGCGTATGCCCATCATGCGGAATATCAGACCTCAATATTGGCAATACTGTGCCAAGAAGAGAGAACCCTTCTGCTAAATCAACACAGATGAATAGAAATGAGCGTATTGGTTATCAAGACGATATTGATTCAGGTGCGACAAGAAGAGCTGGACAGGGCGGCAGTGCTTCACCTGCAGAAGATGGACGGACTGTCGGTATTGTCCGTAAGAAAACAGGCATTGATCCTGTGGTCGGCTGGCTTGTCTGCGTTGAAGGTCCAGACAGAGGCAGAGATTATCAGATACGGTCAGAAAAGAATTTTATCGGCCGCTCTCCATCTATGAATATCTCTATCCAGAACGATGAGTCAATCTCGCGTGAAAATCATGCTGCGGTCAGCTACAACCCAAAAAACCACTCTTTCAAGCTGCACCCTGGAGACAGCAGGGGCTTGGTATATCTGAATAACGATGATGTTGATGTGCCGACTGTTCTTAAACAATACGATGTTATTGAACTTGGTCAGACCAAATTGATGTTTGTGCCGTTTTGCGGAGGGCAGTTTCAATGGACTTGAAAAAATCTTTTTGGATAGTGTTTAAGTGTTTTTGGATAGTGTCGGCAGCTCTTTTTATTACCCAACCCTTTATTACACAATCCTCTTCTGCTGAAATTATGGAATTCCGAGTAAGTCAGGTGTTTCAGCATCTTCCCAAAATAACCGTTTATCTGCATTTAAATCAAGAGAGCGGTAAGCCCATTGAAAATATTGAGGGTGTAAAATTTTCAGCCTTTGTTGATGCTGATTCTGCGGCTTTAACTTCTACGAGTAAGTTTGATGCAGACAATGACGGGGCAGCATATCTATTTCTTGTTGATGTCTCAAAATCATTAAATGCCGCCCAGTTTGGACAGATAAAAGAGGCTTTGTCAACTTGGGTCAAAGCTATAAAAGAAAAAGACAAGGCTGCCTTAATGACCTTTGGCACTGCTGTCCGAACAGTTCAAGATTTTACAGCAGATAAAGAACTATTGATAAAAGCTGTCAATGAACTTGCTCTGACAGATATGAATACCCAGCTTCATTTAGGGCTTGCAAGGGCAATTGAACTTTGCAGGCGTAAAGATGCTGATCTGCCGGGCCGCCGTGCAGTAATAACATTGTCTGATGGTCAAGATGATTTTGCAGGAGGCATGACTAAAAATGAAGTTCTTAACCAGTTAAAAGATGATCCAATCCCGATTTATGCCATTGGTTTTGCCAAGCCGCCTGTAACTCAGGAAAAGGAATCATATTTAAAGACACTCGGAGAATTTGCACGAACATCAGGCGGACTTTATTTCAATTCAGCTAATTCAGGTAACACCATCAATGTTGATAATACGCCGTTATCTGAAATTTACGGCAAGGTAAGACAAAGCGTTCTTGATGTCTGGGCTGCCCAGCTTGATTGCAAAGATTGTCCTGCTGATGGTGGTGTTCACAGGCTGCAAATGAGCATGGAATCAGGCTCAAGAACCATAACTGACGGACAGAATATCAGATTGCTGCCAATTACCCCTGCTGTAGAGGAAACTACACCTGTTACTCCTGCTATAGAAGAAAGCACAACAGAATCACCGCAAGAGGCTGCAACACCTCAAGCAGAACCTGCACAAACTGCAACGCCTCAACCAGAACCTGCACAAACTGCAACGCCTCAACCAGAACCCGCACAAGCTGCAACGCCTCAAGCAGAACCAGCACAAGCGGCAACTCCCCAACCAGAACCTGCACAAACTGCAAAGCCTCAACCAGAACCAGCACAAGCGGCAACACCTCAAGCAGAACCCGCATTTTGGCAAAAGATTCCAATTTGGGCGTGGTTGGCAGCAGCTATATTACTGCTTGCTCCATTTATACTCATTTCATTTTTCAAAAAAAAGAATAATGCTTTACAAAATCAGTTAAACTCGCACATTCAAGCAAATCAGCCTGAACAGATGCCGGCAATACAGTCAACAGCCACATCACTTGAACAACCTTTTGATTCGATAGCTCAAGAACTTGCAGCATCACCTCCTGAACAACAATCCGCTTATTTTGAACCGACTAAAACAGCAACCATCATAAATAATCCCCCTGCAATCCCGATAAAACTCACAATATTGGGCGGGTCAAAGCCCGGATCATATTCTCATAATCTTGTTGACACCCTGATTATAGGCAGATCAAAGCACTGTGATATTGCAATTACAGATGATGACCAGATTTCAAGCCGCCACTGTGAACTTATTCAGCGGGATAAAGGGGTTTATCTGAAGGATTTAGGCTCAACCAACGGCACTATGGTAAATGGTGTGCCTTTTAACGGCATGAACTATCTGCACAACGGTGATTTGATTCTGGTTGGCAGGACAGAGTTAAGGATAACATATAAAAAAGGATAAACAGCCATGAGATTTTTCAATACAGCAGGACCAATTAATCCAGATGATCACTACTACATTGATCCTTTATCACGCATTAATATTGACGACATAATGTTCCTGATTGAGCAGAAAAAATATTTTATTCTCCACGCCCCACGCCAGACAGGTAAAACATCATGCCTGCTTGCATTGATGAAAAAACTGAACAAAGAAGAAAAATATGCCTGTCTCTACGTAAATATTGAGGCAGCACAAGGTGCAAGAGAAGATGTAAGACGGGGAATAAAAGCGATTTTAAGTGCAACAGCCTCTCGTGCAGAATACCATTTGCAAGACTCATTTTTGAACGAAAACTTTAATAATATTTTGACAGACAGCGGAGAAGATAACGCCTTAAATCAAGCTCTTGCAAAGCTGTCAATCCACCTTAAAAAGCCCTTAGTGCTTCTGATTGATGAGATAGACTCTTTAATCGGCGACACTTTAATTTCAGTTTTGCGTCAGATTAGAAGCGGTTACGATAAAAGACCTGATGCCTTTCCACAATCTATAGTTCTTTGCGGAGTGCGTGATATTCGAGATTATCGTATCCATTCATCACGCGAAAAAGAGATAATCACAGGTGGCAGTGCGTTTAATGTCAAAGCTCGGTCGCTGCGTCTTGGAGAGTTCAATCAGGCTGACGTCTTATCTCTTCTTGATGAGCATGTAAAAGAGACAGGTCAAAAATTTGAATTGGAGGCAAAAGAGTTGATATGGAAATACACACAAGGACAGCCGTGGCTTGTTAATGCACTTGCTTATGAGGTCTGCTTTGAGATGAAACACGGCAGAAAAAGAGAATTCCCCATTACAGGACAAATGGTAAAAGATGCCAAAGAAAATCTGATTTTGAGAAGAGAGACTCATCTTGACCAGTTGGCAGACAAGTTAAGAGAAGAGCGGGTAAGAAGAGTCATTGAGCCGATTATAACAGGCGGTATGCTCACCTCTGGCATTCCAGAAGATGATATACAATATCTTACAGACTTAGGATTGATAAGGCGTAAACCTTCTGTTGAAATCAGCAACCCGATATACATGGAGATAATTCCCCGAATGTTGACATCAACAACTCAGGATACGATTTCCCAAAAAAGTTCGTGGTATGTCAAGCCAGACGGACGGATAGACATGGAAAAGCTAATATCAGCTTTTCAGAAGTTTTTCCGCGAACATTCAGAGCATTGGGTTGAAAGATTTGATTATAAAGAGGCTGGTCCCCAACTTCTGATGCAGGCATTTTTGCAAAGAGTTATCAATTCAGGCGGACGTATTGAGCGGGAATATGGGCTTGGAAAGATGAGAACTGATCTGCTTGTAATTTGGAAATATAACGACAATTTGGACTCATCTCAAAAAATCGTAATAGAGTTAAAACTTCTTTACAAATCGTTACAGAACACTATAAAAGATGGAGTCCGCCAGACTCTTGCTTACATGGACAGATGCGGCACAGAAGATGGTCATCTTATTATATTTGACAGAACAGAGGGCAAATCTTGGGAAGAGAAGATTTTTAGAAGAGAAGAGAAATCTGATGGTTCTGTTGAAAATGGGGTCAAAGAAAAAACTGTGGTCGTGTGGGGTATGTAATGAAGATAACAGATTATTTAAGATTACAATATTATCCCAATAATGATATGCTTTATATTCAACTAAATAAAGGGGTTAGTATCGAATCTGAAGAGGTTGCAGATGGTGTAGTTCTTGATTTTGATGAACATCAGACAGTAATAGGAATAGAAATTGAGGACGCAAGCAGAAGGATAGATTTATCAAAACTTGAAGTTACATCATTACCTCTTAACAGTTTTATTTTTAATAAAGCCATCGCTGAAAGCATCGTCTAATGCAAAAGTTTAATTTTCATAATAAAAATAGAGGATAAACAATGAACCCTAAAACTATGTGCATGGGCTGCATGAAAGAGAAGACAAGCTCAACTCCTCTTTGCCCCCGCCCCCTATGCGGTTATGATGAGAGCGAACGCCGAAGCCCGCTTGTGCTGAAACATAGAACATTGCTTGCTGATCAGTATGTTGTTGGCAAAGTGCTTGGAAAGCCCGGAGGCTTTGGCATCACCTATCTTGGGTGGGATACCCGACTTGAGACTATGGTTGCAATTAAAGAGTATCTGCCAAGAGATAATGCAGGGCGAGATACAGACCAAACCACAGTAGTTGCCCATTCAAGGGAAGACGAGGAGCTTTTCAGATTTGGGCTTGAAGCATTTTTGATGGAAGCGAGAACGCTTGCTAAATTCAAACATGCAAATGTGGTGCGGGTAGTAACCTTTTTTGAGGCAAACAGCACAGCCTATCTTGTGATGGATTACTATGACGGAATGTCATTGGAACACTATCTGATTGAGAAAGGCGGCAGAATAGCTGAAAAATTAGCAATTGATATAATGATGCCGATTCTCGATGGTCTGCGTGAAGTGCATGAAAAGGGATTTTTGCACCGCGATATAAAGCCTCAAAATATCTATTTGACACAGGGCGGTCTTCCAATACTGCTTGATTTCGGGGCTGCAAGATTTGTAATGGGAGAGAGAAGCCGCAGCCTTACTGCTATGATGACAGCCGGTTATGCACCTTATGAACAATATAACAGCAAAGGCAGACAGGGTTCATGGACAGACATTTATGCCTGCGGAGCGACTCTTTACCGCATGGTAACAGGAAAAGTTCCACCTGCGGCTATGGATCGAATTCAAGATGACGACCTTATTCCGCCTGACAGATTTGCCAATGTCTCATTGGGGTTTCATGATGCGGTTATGCAGGCACTTTCGGTCAACTCGGCAGAGCGTCCCCAATCAGTTCGTCAGTTTCAGGATATACTCTTTAATATATCTTCCAATTCTGCTCCTCAGCTTCCATTTTTACGAAATAACCTCAAAATTGAACTGCCTGCAGCACCCCCTCAACCGCCTCAAAAACATATTCCTGTTGATTTGGATATTAAAAAAATCTTGAAAGCTGGAGATTTAATTGACGGTCCTTTGCCCAATATGCAGTTTGTCTACATTCCGCCCGGTGAATTTATGATGGGCAGCCCTGAAGATGAACTTGGAAGGTCTGATGACGAAATTCAACATAAAGTAAGATTAACAAAGGGTTTTTACATGCAGACCACACAGGTTACTCAAGGGCAATGGAAACAAGTGATGGGGAACAATCCATCATATTTTAAAGATTGCGGGAATAATTGTCCTGTGGAGCAGGTTTCATGGGAAGATGCACAGGAGTTTATAAAAAAGATCAATCAGCAGGGAGGCAGGCTTTTATACAGGCTGCCAACAGAGGCAGAGTGGGAGTATGCTTGCAGGGCTGGAACTACAGGGGCTTATGCTGGCAACCTTGATGCTATGGGGTGGTATAATGATAATGCAGATAATAAAATTCACCCTGTGGCACAAAAGCAGCCTAACGCTTTGGAATCTTTATGACATGCACGGCAATGTGTATGAGTGGTGCCAAGATTGGTATGATGAAAAATATTATTCCCGGTCACCATCTAAAGACCCTGTAGGTGCATCTTCGGGCTCTTACCGTGTTTCGCGGGGCGGGAGCTGGTTCAGCTCGGCGGCCTACTGCCGGTCTGCGTATCGGGGCAACGGCGCGCCCGACAGCCGCTACGGCTACTACGGGTTCCGGCTTGTTTGCTCTGCAGGTCATCAGTAGTATAATTACACATTCTGAATCACGGATTGGCACGGATTAAGGGATTTCACGGATTAAAAAATCAGTGGAATCCGGCAATCAGGTTAATCAGTGATTCAGAAGATGTTGATATAAATTTTAATTTGTTAGCTAAAGGATACAAATCATGATTACAGCAGAAGAGATTAAACACGCTATAGAATCACTTCCTGAAAAGGAATATGTAAAATTGAGAAAATGGTTTTCAAAAAAAGATTGGGATAAATGGGACGAAGCCATTGAACTGGATTCTCAAGCAGGAAAACTTGACTTTTTAATAGAGGAAGCTCTTGCACAAAAAAATAAAAACAAGCTGTTAATCGGGTGATTCAAAAATACTAACGGAGAAAAACAAATATGAAAATCTCCCCGGGCAATGCCCAGCACATAGGAAAAAGAAAAGAGCAGCAAGACTCTTTTGGCTACTCTGACATTGAAGATAAAGAATTTGTAAGGCACGGTGGAGTTTTAGCTGTGGTTGCTGACGGCATGGGCGGTCTTGCCTGCGGTGCTGATGCAAGCAGACTTGCTGTCAAAATTATGATGCGTGAATATATGACTAAATCAGAAGATGAGAAAGTTGTGGAGGCTCTGAAACGTTCCATAATCACGGCAAATGAGGCTGTTCACAGCATGGCTATGGAAAAGGGTTTAGAAGGTGAAACTGGCACCACTCTTGTTGCGGCTGTGGTTAAGGAAAAAACCCTTTTCTGGATTTCTGCTGGAGACAGCAGGCTTTATCTGCTACGTAATGGAAACATTACCTTGATGACACAGGATCATAATTATGCAAATGAGCTTGCCAAAGAGGTAAAAAAAGGGTCGATAACCCGCGAAGAGGCAGCAAACCACCGCGAACGAAATGCTCTTACAAGTTTTTTAGGGCTTACTGATCTGCCTGAAATTGACAGAAATATCCGCCCCTTTCCGCTCGAATCAGGGGATCGTATTATGCTGTGCAGCGATGGTCTTTATAATACTCTGTCAGAAAAAGAGATTGCAAAAGGGTTGAAATGCCCAAATCCCAATGATGCAGCAGAATCATTAATCAATGATGTTTTGAAACAGGAGCGGAAAAATCAAGACAATATTACAGTTGCCATTTTAGGGTTAGATGAACCAGAGACAAAAAAAATTTTGAAACCCTCAAATAGCCGCGGAAACAAAACAATCTGGAGCTCTTCAAATAATAATGAGAATCGAAAAAGCTGGCTGCCTGAAAGCAGGAGAAAAAATATCACTCTTTTACTGCTTATATTGATTCTATCCTGCATACTGCTCTTTGTCAGCCGTATCTCTGCTTATGCAGCTACGCCTTTTGAGGATATGAGCAAAAGCACAGTAAGAATTTTCTGCATAAAAGGGGAACAGATTGGAACAGGTTCAGGATTTGTGATTGACAATGGAGGCAAAGTTGTTACCAACTGGCATGTTGTTGCCCTTACAGAACAAGGGGCAAAAGCAGTAGTCTTTCTTGGCGAAAATAATATGATCAAAACTCAGGTAAAGTGGCATTCAGAACAAAAAGACCTTGCTGTGCTGGAATTAGAAAAGCCGCTTGACAGGCCAGATGTTGTGTTCATGCCAGTTAAAAAAGTGGTGATTGGACAGACAATTTATGCACTTGGCTTTCCGTCTGCTGCTGATGACCAATTTCTTGATAATGCAAGTTTATCAGAGGTTAAGGCAACAAGAGGGATAATAAGTGCAAAGGTCAACTCTCAATCTGGTGTGGGGCTATTTCAGATTGATGCTGCCATTAATCCCGGCAACTCTGGCGGTCCGCTCTTTGATGAGTTTGGTCAAGTATTGGGGATTAATGTGGCAAAGGCACTTATAGCTGCGGTTGTGGTGAACCCTTCTGGTTCTCTTAGTTCTTCAGGAAACGCTGTTTCAATTGAAAGGCTGCCATCTGGTGAAGGAATCGGCTGGGCAATTCAAGCAGATGAGCTTATGGAAGAGTTGGATAAATTGAATATTTCATACAGGAGTGCCTCTGTCCTGATTGACAACAGCCTTTACCGCCTCTGGAAAAACGACCCTCTTGTTTTTTCTTTTGTTGCAATATCCATATTTATAGGGGTTTCAGGGCTTTTTTTAGGATTTACTTCTAAAGGCAGAGTTGTGGTAAAAGAGGTGGTTTCAAAAAGCAGAGATGCTATTACAAGACGTGCAGCACCTACTCCTCTTCAGGTAAAACATCATGCTGCTGTATCTGAAAAGCCGCTGCTTCTTGGAATTGCAGGAGAGTTTCAAGGCAGCATAATTGAGCTTGACGAATCTCCTCTTGTAATTGGTCGAGATCCACGTGTAAGTCATCTTGTTTTTTCACAAAGAGATTCAGGGGTAAGCAGGAGGCATTGCACAGTTGCCTTTGATTCTAAGAGCAGATGCTTTTATCTTGAAGATTCATGGTCTTCCAATGGCACATACCTTTGTTTTTCTCCACCCAGAGCCGGAGCCAGTCAATCAGGTTCAAAGATTCAGTCTGGTCAGAAAATTAGACTTTCATCTGGTGACAGATTTTATTTAAGCGATGAAAATCAGATGTTTGAGGTAAGGATTGAAAATCACTAATCCGCCTCTCTTTAATGTAAATCTGACTTTGAATAATCATAAATTTAAGATCATTTATTTCTATTGAGTATGTATTGAGCAATGGCTTTAAGTGGTAGGGTACGTTCTTGAAAATCTAATGGCAACATATTTAACGATTCAATAGCTCCATCAACAAGTTTGGCTGCAAACTTTTTAGACTCTTCAAGACCAAGCAGGGTAGGGAAGGTGAGTTTGTCATTTAATTTATCTGACCCCGCAGCTTTGCCCATAATAGATGGATCACCCTCAACATTTAGAATGTCGTCAGTAACCTGAAATGCAAGCCCTATATTTTCAGCATATAAAGTAAGAAGGTTAAAAGTCTCTGCTCCAAATTTGTTGGTTATATTTCCGCATTGTTCGATTACGAATTGTTCAGTTGCATTTAAATTATAGTTAGGCATAACGCCAACAGAGATAGCACCAGCCTGAACGCTTGCGATTATCATTCTCCCAGTTTTTAGGTGATGAAGTCTCTTTAAGTAATCCATTTTTAAAGAAATATCTGATTTAAAAGAGCCTGATTGAAATGGAGAATCTACCTCAGATTGCAAATTCAAATTATTAGAATAGGGTAGGGCGTTATTAATAAAAGAGACGCCAGCCATATCCATCATCTGCCCTTCAACCATACCATCAACACCAGCAGCATCAGAGATAAGATTGACAAGATCAAGCAAAACAAGTTTATCTGGGAATATTTCAAAAATTGGTTGTTCACTCTTAGCAAATTTATCTTGATTTAACTTTAGTTTAATTTGTTCTGGTTTTGAGACTATTTTAAAAGCATGAGTGAGTAAAGCATCGCCAGCAAGAATAGCAGTTGCTTCAGAAAAAGCCTTGTGGCATGTTGGAACGCCTCGCCTTAAATCATCGTTGTCTATTGCTGGCAGATCATCATGGATCAAAGAGTATGTGTGAATCATCTCAATTGCACAGGCAACTGGAAGGGCTAATCTAAAATTACCTCCAACAGCTTCGGCTGCTGCAATTGCAAGAATAGGTCTTAGCCGTTTTCCGCCAGCCATAAGAGAGTGTCGCATTGCCTTTACAAGCTCTCGTTGCTGGTCAAAATGGAGTAGGATATTATTGAGATATGCCTCAATAATATTTTCTTTGTCTTTTAAATATTTAGATAGATTAAAATTTTGAGTATTCATTTTAAAAAGGTTCTTCTGTTATTTTTCCATTACTGTCAGCCATTACAAGTGATATTCTATTTTCTGTTTCATTTAACTTTTGTTCACATAGTTTTGCACACTTCATACCCGTTTCAAATTTTTTTATAGCATCTTCAAGAGAAAACCTACCTGATTCAAGTTCTGACACAATATTCTCAAGCTCTTGCAAAGATGCTTCAAAGGTTTTCTTTTTTGCCATCTTTTTACGTTATCCTTAAAATCTTAACATTGTTTTGAATAAATTTTTCCATTCTCTGAAGTCATCAAATTTTTGATTCTTGCACCTGACACTTCAACCTTCCAACTGCAAGGATAACCTCTACAATATCCCCTTCAACGACCTCATTTGAGTCTATTAATATTTTACCGTTATCGCAGATTTTTGTTTTATTTTCGCAAAGTTTGGTAATGCTGTATCCCCTCTCAAGAACCGCCATTGGGCTTAATGCTTTAAGCTGTGAGATAGATTTGGAAACTTTTGCTTTGTGCTGCTGCATTATGTTTAAAATCGACCTATTTAGTGAATCTGTGAGCCGCTGATTCTCTTTTTTAAGTGCTGTAAACTGATGTTTAAGAGACTCTTTTAATCTATTTTGTAAGCTGTAAAGCGATTTTTTAATAGAGTAGTAATCTGGAAGAGCTATTTCTGCGGCTACTGAAGGAGTTGCAGCTCTTATGTCTGCTACAAAATCACATATAGTAAAATCAGTTTCATGTCCAACAGCAGAGATAATAGGAATTTCAGATTCAAACACAGCCCTTGCAACTATTTCAGAGTTAAAAGGCGATAGGTCTTCAAGAGAACCTCCACCGCGAGCAATTATTATTATAGGCTCTGGTTCTGCTCCTATCTTATTATTTGTAGTATTGGCATCTGGATTGTATTTAACAGCTATTTTGTTGACTAACTCAATTGCTTCTTTAATCTCAATATCTGCACCTTCTCCTTGAACTCTAACAGGTACGATTTTTATATTAACCTTAGGAAATCTTCTTTGAGAAACATCAATAATATCTCTTATAACCGCCCCTGTAATAGAGGTGATAACCCACAATGTTGAAGGGAGAAAAGGGAGCGTTTTCTTGTGCGATTCATCAAAAAGACCTTCAATTAAAAGCTCTCTTTTTAGCCGCTCAAAACCAATTTGCAGATCGCCTATACCTTTAGCCTCAATATGCTCAAATATTAATTGATATGTACCTCTTGGTTCATAAACTGAAATCCTTGCAATGCCTGTAATATTTACGCCATTACCAATATTAAACCCCAAACGTTTTGTTTGATTCTTAAACATAACGCAATTAATCAATGAATCACTGTCTTTAAGTGAAAAATAGGCATGACCAGAAGAGGGTAGGGCATAGTTAGAAATTTCACCTGTAACCCAAATAAAAGGGTAGCTCTCTTCAAGAAGAGTTTTAAGCTCTTTTGTGAGACTTGAGACTGTATATATGTTTCCAGAAGAAAAAGTAAGTTTCTTATCAACCATAAATTTAATATCCTCAAAAAGATAAGATTTTTCTTATAAAACAGGCAAACCATAATAACAAATAAAAAGTAGCAAAAATAAAACTTGAACTTTAAAACATAATCTATATAACAATTTAGATATTTAGTATTTATACTATTATAACGTCCTATAATAGGTATTATGTAAACTTTTATTTTTAACATAAACTTTGGATATAATCCAACCTGTATCTTGTCTCATTTGCCCCCCTACTCTCTTCTCAACAAATATCGGACAAACAAATGATGATACAAAATAAGCAAACACGAAAAGACTTGAAAACATCTGCCTTGTGTTATATTTTTATTAAAATTTTGATAGGCATCAAACACAAGCGTTTATTTAAAATTTATTTTAAGGTTTTTTGCTAATTTATTTATTGGAAGAAAAGTTTTTTTATTAAGAACACAATAGTGTTACTAAAAACATAAACAAAAACAGAAAAAATCAGGAGGTTTAAAAAAATGGATTCTTATTCATCATTTGACAACGTAAAATCACTTGTAAAGGTAAACTCTTTTATAAGAACAGTTTATAACTGGATGGCTACAGGACTTGCACTAACAGCTTTTACAGCCTATTACGTAGCAAGCTCCCCTACCCTACTCCAGCTTATATTTGGCAATCAGCTTATATTTTGGGGACTGATTATTGGCGAACTTGGCATGGTATTTTATCTTAGTGCCAGAGTGCAACAAATGAGTGCAGCAACAGCAACTGGAATCTTTATAACTTATTCCGTGCTTAACGGGGCAACTCTTGCCTCCATCTTTCTTGTATATTCTGGCTCTTCAATAGCATCAACATTTCTTGTTTGTGCTTTAACCTTTGCTGCATGTAGCGTTTATGGCATGGTTACCAAACGAGATCTCACCTCTCTGGGTGGATTTATGATAATGGGGCTTATTGGAATTATCATTGCATCTTTAATTAATCTTTTTATTGGTAGCACAGCGATCAGTATGATTATATCATACATTGGAGTTATTGTTTTTGTTGGACTTACCGCTTATGATACCCAAAAGCTAAAAGAGATGGCTTTGACCCAACCAGCAGACATAACGGGTGCAATGGAGAGAAAAGGTGCAATAATGGGTGCTTTAACGCTTTATCTGGACTTTATAAATCTCTTTTTGATGTTGCTCCATATATTTGGTAGCTCAAGAGATTAAAAGTGTTATAAAACCTGTAAGGTGATTTTAATTCTTAGAAGCAGCAGGCAAATTTGCTTGCTGCTTTTTTGTTTTTAAAGATGCTGCTACTGGCGGTATTAACCCGAGTTTCGCAATCAAAGCAAAGTGTAGAAATTGATCTTATGGAACTATTTAATAAAAATACAAAAACAGCAAATAAAAATATATCTATATCAGGCTATGATTCAGCTTATAACGCAGAGTCAATTGAAGTTCTTAAAGGTCTTGACCCAGTTAAAAGAAGACCCGGCATGTACACAGACACCACAAGCCCTGATCATCTTGCCCACGAGGTCATTGATAACAGCGTTGATGAGGCAATTGCTGGTCATGCAAAACAGATTGATGTTGTTCTTTATGAAGACAATTCGCTTGAGGTTACAGACAATGGACGTGGTATGCCTGTTGATATTCATCCTGAAGAGGGAATCTCTGGAGTCGAGCTTATCCTAACAAAACTTCATGCAGGGGCAAAATTTTCTAACAAAGATTACACATTTTCAGGAGGACTTCATGGAGTTGGGGTCTCTGTTGTAAATGCCTTATCTACATATCTTGAGGTTAGAATTACCAGAAATGGCTCTGTATATCAGATAAAATTTGAAAATGGTTTCAAGGTTAGTGAACTTGAAATTATTGGCAAGGCACCAGCAAAACGAACTGGCACAACTGTCCGTTTTTATCCTGACAAATCATATTTTGAGAGAGAAAGATTTTCAAAAAAATCACTTCAGCACACACTAAAGGCAAAAGCTGTGCTTTGTCCCGGACTACTTGTAACTTTTTTAGATGAATCAACAGGAGAAAAAGAAGAGTGGCAATTTCAAAATGGATTAAGAGACTATCTTGCTGAATCGTTTGGGAATATTCCAACCATCTTAGGAAATCCATTTAGCGATCCATTTACATGCAATAAAAAGATAGATGATGCCTCAGTTGCATTTGCCGTTGATTGGGTAGATGAAACGGTTGAATTGGATAACAATATAAATGAGTTAGATAAAATAAAAAACGGGATTACAGAGAATAAAAATAGAATCTATAAAAATAGCAATGGATCAGATAGCAAAAACAATGGATCAGATAAGAGTAAAAACAACTCAGAGACTAACAACAATAAAAATGGCTCTCTTTGTGAAAGCTATGTAAATCTTATCCCAACATCGCAAGGCGGCACCCATGTAAATGGATTTAGATCAGGGCTTTTAGAGTCAATCCGTGAATTTTGCGGTTTTAGAGATTTATTACCAAAAGGCGTCTCTATTGCCCCAGAAGATATTTGGCAAAATATTGGTTTTATTTTATCTGTAAAACTAACTGATGCACAGTTTTCAGGGCAGACAAAAGAGCGGTTATCTTCTCGCCATTGTGCTGCTATTGTCTCTTCTGTGGTCAGAGATGCGTTTAGCCTCTGGTTAAATCAAAATACAGGTAAAGGTGAAAAACTTGCCCAACTTGCCCTTGAAAATGCAAGAACTCGCCTTAAAAAATCCAAAATTATCACAAGAAAACAGGTTAAAAGCGGACCCGCCCTACCCGGTAAATTATCTGATTGCACATGCGGAGAGCCTGAAAAGAGTGAGCTTTTTCTTGTTGAGGGAGATTCTGCTGGCGGTTCTGCAAAACAGGCAAGAGATAGACGATTTCAGGCTATCTTGCCTCTTCGGGGAAAAATCTTAAATACATGGGAAACTGAATCTGAAACTCTGCTTGCATCAAAAGAGATACATGACATTGCTGTGGCAATTGGTGTTGATCCAAGCGATATTAAACTAAACAAAGATTTATCTATAAATAATAGTAATGATAGGGTTCAAGATATTTCTGGTCTTAGGTATCATAAAATCTGCATTCTTGCTGATGCGGATTCAGATGGTTTACACATTGCAACCCTTCTTTGTGCCTTATTCCTGAAACATTTTTATGAAGTTGTCCGACAGGGGCATGTTTTTGTTGCAATGCCTCCGCTCTATCGTATTGATGTTGGCAAAGAGGTATTTTATGCTTTAGATGAGTCTGAACGTGATAGTATCATAAGAAAAATTGGCGGAAGAAAAAAGGCGGGTAAGATAAATGTTCAGCGTTTTAAAGGACTTGGTGAGATGAATCCTTCCCAGCTTAGAGAGACAACAATTGCACCAGATACAAGAAGGTTAGTGCAGCTTGTGATTCCACAATCTCTTGTGCTTATAGAAAAACAATTTTCATCAGATACATCTCTATCAAATACAGATCATGAAGGTATATCTCATGGAGATAATACCGCCCTACCCTATTTTCAAGATTCGGAAAATAGACAAGATTCTGATAGTAAACAGAAAAATATAGTTTTTGAATTAATGGATATGCTTCTTGCTAAGAACAGAGCTTCTGATCGGCGTAAATGGATTGAGAAAAATGGCAATATAATGGAGATATGAGCTATCTTATTTGAACTCCTGCAAACCAACTTTTTATCCAGTAAAATCAAGGGGTCAATTCAAGTTTTGTGGGAGCTTCTATTCCTATTTTTGCTTTATTATCTCTGATGAGACAATATTGATAAGAATATCTTCAGGAACATCCTTTATCATACCCGGGCATGAGTCTGCCATTGCATTCCAATTTTCAGGGTGATTGACTACAGTTTGTATAAATGGCCAGTTTCTGCACATGCGAGGTTTTACAGGGTGTATAGAACACTGTTTTTCATTGTGAAAGAATATACACTTACCACTCTGCTTATGCTGACTTAGAACATATTTTGATCCTGATTTGCTACAAAATTCTGCTTTAAACTTAACTGCATCGCAATGGATAAATTGAGCTATTTTTTTAATATCATCTTCTGTTACGTATGTCCCACCAAAACCTCTACAACACTCTCCGCACATAACGCATTTAAAAATATCGTCAGGTGTTTTGAATTGGGAATCCAAATTATCCTCACATTTTTTGGATTCAACATCTGTTTGATAAATAGATTGTGAAACCTGTTTAGTAGATAGATTGTCTAACTCAAAATCCACGCCTTCCCTCCATGGCACGCTGAATTGTAACTTGATCCACATATTGGAGATCGCCACCCATAGGTACGCCAGATGCTATTCTTGAGATTATTAACCCGTTTTGTTTAGATTTGTTGAACAGCTCCATATTGTCATAAAATCTTAGATTGTCAGCAATATATGAAGCTGTAGCCTCACCCTCAACATCAGTACCCGTGGCAATAATAACCTCTTTTACCTCTTTGGAAGTGGCTCTTACAAATAGCTCTTTTAGCCTTATCTCGTCAGGTCCTATGCCATCAATTGGAGAAAGTGCCCCTCCAAGTATATGGTAGTGTCCATTAAAAACTCCAGATTTTTCAATTACTGCCATATCAGAAGGATTCTCCACTACACAGATTAAAGAGGCATCTCTATTTGGATTACTACATATCCTGCAATATTCTTTATCGCTTAATGCAAAGCACTTTGCACAGAGTCTAACTTTCTGTTTCAGTTCAAGTATATCTGATGCAATTGATTGAGCTTCGTGCAACGGGGCATGAAGTATATGAAGAGCTAATCTTTCTGCTGTTTTACGTCCAATACCGGGAAGCGTTGAGAGGCTCTTTATCAGTTTAAGAATTGATTCAGGATAGTAGTTCAAGGGCGTATTACATCATTATTTTATTTTGATTGACTATATCTACAAACAAAAGCCATATAAATTTATTATATGCTACATCAAACCCGGGATATTAAATCCACCAGTTAGTTTTCCCATCTCTGATGAGACCATCTCTTGAGATTTTGTTAAAGCATCGTTCACTGCGGCTAAAACTAAATCTTGAAGCATCTCAATATCTTCAGGGTCAACAACCTCTTTTTCAAAAGATATAGACTCAATTCTCTGTGCCCCATTAGCTACAACTTTTACCATACCTCCGCCAGCAGTAGCTTCAACAGTTTTGCTTGCTAACTCTTCCTGCGTTTTAAGCATTTTTTTCTGAAGTTGCTGTGCTTGCTTCATCATATTGCCCATGTTTCCAAAATTTTTCATTATATTCTCCTTCTCTATATTTTGTTTAATTTCTAAAATAAAAATTTAATAATGCCCGAAATTATACCCAGCAAGGTCATAAGTTGTAGGGTTTAAGCATGCTTAAACCCTACCAGAAAAAAAAGCTCAATTTATTCCACCTTTGAGTAATTTTTGATGTTACTAAATTCCCATTCCTAAAATTGCTTATTTTTTTAAATATTAGATTGTTTTACCTCTTTTATACGTATATCTACAATATTACCTGAAAAGATTTTTCTGGCATAATTAACAATCGGATGATTCATTGCCTCTCTTTTTTGCATCTCATCTTGCTGATGTTTTGATTGCTGAAGAGTCAGATTCGCAGCAGATTTATCCACTATAACAGTTCTATCCACTATACTTACTTGCTGTTTAAACGGTGAAATATTCTCTTTTACAGCATCTTTTCGTTCTATTCTATTATTATCTTCTGTTATCAGATGACTCTTGGGCGGTTGCTGAACCTGAACGGTTGTATGAGTTTCTACTCCTTCTCTAAACATTCCAGCAAACTGGTCAAGTTTTTTAATAATTTCATCAATTTCAGCCCCTTGTCTTAACTGAAGAATTTTAAGCATCACGACTTCTATTGATGTTCTGGTGTGAGAGGCTGATTTAATAAGCTGCTCTTCTTTCAACAGGGTATTGAGAAACTGAGTTAGATATATTAATGAGCAATTAGATACCATGTTTTGAATAACATCTCTATCGCTATCAGTAATATCTACAATGGCTCTCTTGTTACTGCAAGCCTTTATCACCGCCATATTGCGAAAATGTTTAATAATAGCACTATAAAATTTTTTCAAATCCAATCCAAGATGGTTAATACGGTCAATTATATTAAGCACTTCAAAGGAATCATGTCTCAAAATAGAGGCGGTTATATCAAAAACAATTTTTTTATCTATAATACCAAGATTGTTGATAATTAAGTCGTGGCTTATCTCTTTTGTTTGACTGCTTGAAAGAATTCTATCAAGAAGGCTTAAAGAGTCTCTTATTGAACCATCAGCTTCTGAAGCTACAAGGTCAATACTCTCTTTAGAGATGACAAAATTTTCTTGACTGCAAAGGTTATATAGATGAGCTGATATTTGGGCAAGTTTAACTCTTCCTAAATCGTGGCGTTGGCATCTTGAAAGGATTGTAATTGGAATTTTATGTGATTCAGTAGTTGCAAATATAAACATCACATGGTCAGGAGGCTCTTCTAAAGTCTTTAAGAGAGCGTTAAAAGCAGCGGTACTCAGCATGTGAACTTCATCGATAATGTAAATCTTTAATCTTGATGCTGTTGGCATATAGGTTACATTAGCACGCAACTCTCGTATCTGATCAACGCTGTTGTTAGAAGCTCCATCAATTTCAAAAACATCAGCAGAATTTCCAGAAGTGATACTCTTACATGATTTGCAGATATTGCATGGCGTGGGAGTTGGCCCTTGCTCGCAATTCATAGCTTTTGCCATTATTCTGGCGATGGTGGTTTTACCTGTGCCTCTTGGACCTGTAAGCAAGATTGCATGTGCAACTCTATTTGATGATATTGCATTTGAGAGAGTTTTAGTAACATGGTCTTGACCAATTACATCTTGAAAATTCTGAGGTCTGTATTTTAACGCTAATACTTTATAAGACATGCTACTGAACCTGTTGATTTAGTTTAGATATTTATGGTTTGCGGATGTGTGGAATGGAATGGTGAAATATTATAAAGGGCAAATTTGTATTGGGCTATTTTAAGAAACCCTCATTAGTGGCGGAGAGAGAGTCCACCATATTTATTAAAATTATCCTTTAATATCCACACCTTACAATTTAACGATTTTAAAAATACCGTTCAAGATACCGCTTGTTTAAAATGCCATCTCTTCTTCAAGATTAAATTGCTTTCTCATTTCCCATTCTGATTGCTTGCCTAAGTTCATATTTCTTTTTGACGAATAATAACCTACAACTCTGGAATAACAATCGATTTTCTTGTAATTTCTTAACACACCATCTTTTGAAAAGCAATCATCACATTTTAAAAAGAACTCTTCATCATTTTGATTCGGTTGATATACAGCCCCGCCTTCTATTACAATATCATTATCAGTTACTAACTGAGCTATGACATTAACCTCTTTTTTGCAG
>JADGBE010000034.1 GCA_015231615.1 Desulfamplus sp.
AACACTTATTCCTCTCCGGCTCACAAATTGAACGGGTTTGTTTACCATCAAAATTGGTTGCATAATTTGCTAATTTCAACCTCTATGTCAGGTAACGTGGGCTAACCACAAAAAACATTAGAATCAGGGAATTTTTAGGTCGCCGTATTTTTTTTTCAATTTCAGACTCAAGAGGCTGGTGTTGAAATTCATTATCAACGATAGTCTCTTCGTTAAAACCAAAATCATAAGGTCTTACCATAAAAACAGTATTTGTAGTTCTTGGAACATCTAACATATATATCTTTCTCCTGCTGTATTTTGAGTGTTTTAGTTATCTTTTTAGCTACCTAACTCCAACCCAGGTGTCTTACACCATTGTGAATTGTATAATATTGCTTCAATACCGAGGTTGTCGATGCTCCACACTTGGGGCATTTAATCTCTGATATTTTTTCCATAATTACAAATTAAAACACAAACTTCTTGTCATGAAAAGAGACAATCTATGGTCTGAGCCAGTGCCAATTATAAGGTTTATTCAAATAGTTTTATTCAAATCTTCTGGTTTAATCATAAATAGACGATCAAGGTGAATTAGATTATCGTATTTATAAACATACAAACCCATAATAAGCCAAATTAAATCACGCCCAACAGTGAGCCATGATACAGTATCGCCAACGTTCTGGAAACAGCCACAATCAATTGGAGTCTTTTTTATAAGAACCACTATTACGGCTATAGTAAATATTAAAAGCAACCCACAGATAATTGATGCAGATGCTCTGACGCGAATTCCAGCCATAAGACAGACCCCGCTTACAAGCTCAATCCAAGGAAGAAATATAGCCATAGGATTGACGAGCCAATATGGAACTAACAGATATGATGCAATATTGTCTGAAAATTCGGCTGGAAGGTTTATTTTATGGAGACTTGCATAGACAAATATTCCTCCAATGTAAAACCTGACAAGCAAAGCGAGAAATGGGTGTGTAATCCAGATTTTGATATGACTTAAAATCACTTTTTTACCTCAGAGATTTCTAATCTTTGATAAATCTGCTCAATGTTATCTTCAATTAAATAGAGCCTTTCGTGGTCGCGGTTAAAAAATTTTCTTGCGATATCTTCATCATAAAGGCGGCTAAAACTTCTGCCATAAATTATAATAGGACGCTCTGGGTCTTCATTTTCAAAATTCATGGGATAAATTGAATCAAAAAGAGATGGAGAGAGACTTACAGCCCCCTTAGCATGGCGTATCTCGTAAAACTCACGAGGTCTTGCATCAATAAGGAAAGCTTTATCCTTTTCAATCAAAATTTTGGCATCATCTACAGAGATTATCTTAACAACTTCTGGTCTGGGTATTGGCATTATTGGAATACCACGCGGACTTTGAAAATTAAATAATAGACCAAGTATTACGCTTATTCCAATAATAAGGACAAAATCAAGTGGACGAACCTTCATTATCTTATCAGCATTGCGATTTACTATATTTGCAATTCGCCTTGCCGCTGCTTCAAGAACATTTATACGATTTTGTGCGTTAATAAGTTCATCAATAGTTTTACGAAGCTCCTCATTTTGCTGCTCAAGGTTCTCATTTAAAGCCACAATCGTGGCAAATGAATCTGCATTTTTTATATGGAGAACAGATTGAGATACAGATGCAAAAAGAAGCTCTTGCTCTTGTTCAGAAAGTTTACGCTCTTCTAATGGGGTGCCAAGAAGTAAAACACCATACATCTGCTCTTTTATCAAGAACAGAAATCCTGTTTCAGGTACAAACTCTTTAATAAAAGATGACAGAGATTCAAGCTCAATAATAGGCTCTACCTGCAACGGCTGTATATGTTTATTTTGCACTCCTGCAAGGGATAGAAATAGAAGTCGATCAACTTGTAGATGGTCATTTAAAATAGCATTTATTTGGCTACCCTGCCCTATTCCCATGCTCTTTGCATCTATTATTCCTGTTGCTCTATCGTAGATAACTACAATACCTTGATGTCTTGAAAACCTGCCAAGCAGAGTTGGCAAAAAAGAGGAAAGAACATTATCTACACTATGAGCCTCTCCTATCGCTAAAGATAATTCACGCAAAGCATTAAGATGAAATACTTGACGGTCAAGTTCAATGTTCTTTTTTTGCAGTTGTGAATTAAGAAGCTCTACCTTTGTAGAAAAAATAGCAGAGTTAAGGCTTATCTGAAACAGAGAGGCTATAATTATTAGAAGCTCTCTGTCATCTGAGTCGTAATCTCTTCCATGCAGTGAATCGGTCAACCCTAAAAAAGCTAATCTACCATCTTCTATTGGAGATACTAATAAAAGAGCAGGGGCTAAAGGTTGAATAGTATTTTTAACTATTGATAAATCAAGAAAAAAAGGGAAATTCTCTGATTTATTAAGAATATGGTCAGATGCTTTATTAATTAATTTTTTTATATATTCATCTTCTATCTTATCAATCCCTCTGCAAAACAGGTAGTTATCCTCTCCTGTGAGAAAAACAAATCCACCCTTTGCACCAACTCCCCCTTGAGCTGACAGCAAAAATGACCCTAAAATCTGCTTTGGATTACGAACTCCTCCAAATTCAGCAGCACTCTCTCTTATTACGGAGAGATGATAATGTTTACGCTCAAATTCATCTGAAAATAAACATTGCTCCAAAATTGGAGTATCTTGAGACATTGTCATAGTTTAGATAATGTAGTCGCCTTCTGACCACGATGGGTCAGTGGCTAAAATTGGAGTGTATTCAGAAATAGTCATGGCTTAGAAAGAAGACTCTTTAGCTCCCCGTAAAATTTATCAATATCTTCAATAATTCCAAGATGAGTATAAACTATTGTTCCATCTGGTCTGCATATTATTGTAAAAGGGGTTTTAGGTTCACCAAGAGTTTTGTGAGCCTCATATCTCATGTCGCTTATAACTGGAAAGTTGTATTGACCGCTTTTTATAAGCTGATCAATCTCTGGCTCTGTACCTCCAGCAGCTATTGCAAACATGGCAACTCGCCCCTTCATCTTTCCCTTGTTTAGCCGCCCATAGAGATTGTTAAATGACGGTGCTTGTTTAAAACATTGTGGACAATAGACACCAATAACTTCAATAAGGATAAGCTCGCTTTTAAAATCAGAAATAGTAAACTTGGGAGAATTTTGATCTATGCCCAAAGATTGTTTACCCGCCTCATAGTGTGGAGCTGGTAGAGTCAAAGCTCGCAGCCTCTCTCCAGCTTTTGATTGTGCTGCAAAAAGTAGATTTACATGGTAAATAGAGCTAACAACCAACAAAATATTAACAATAATCAACAAAATATTAACTTTGAATGTTTTCATAACATTAGCCTCCATATTTTTCATATATACTATTTTTGACAAGCCTCTTCAACCGTTTCGTAAAGTTTTACCATGCGACTTAAACCAACAATATCAAATACCCGTTTAAAATTATCAGACAAACCAGCAATAACTATCTCAATGCCATCTTTTTGACTGTCAAGAACAATCTGGGTTAAAATGGCAATGCCAGCCCCATTTACAGAGGTGTTTGAATCAAAATGCAACACGACCCGTTTTGATTTGCTCTGTAATGCCTCATTATAGGCATCTCTTAGATATTGCTCATTTTGACTACCCAGATTACCCTGAAGTTTAATAATAAAATTAGAATCTTGGATTGTGGTGTTCACATCATTTTGACGGCTTCGGGCAAGTTTCAGACGCTCACGTGCTCTTGTTAATCCATTTTCTAAACTCTTACGCTGGATTGGCTTGTTGATAAAATCAGCAGCATCAAGGTTAAGTGCCTGAATCGCTAAATCCATATCTCCATGGCCTGTAATGACAATAACCTCAGTGGTTGGAGAGCGTCTTTTAATCTCTTTTAAAACTTCAATACCGTCCATACCCGGCATCTTTATATCTGTAAGCACAATTTCAGGTTTTTCTCTATCAAAGACTTCAAGCCCCTCTTCGCCAGACTCTGCTGTATAAATATCAAACCCGTAAAGTTCAAGAAACAGCCTGAACATTTTAAGTGTAGCTTTTTCATCATCAATAACCAAAATTTTTTCTTGAGTAGTCTTATCTTGTTCAATTTTTTCCTGATTAATATTTTCAATCTTTTCTTCTTTTTCTGCCATTTTGTTATGCCTTTGTTAATTTAAAATGCAAATAGCTTAAGTAACACGGAAATTACTTTATGTTGAGTTTCTGAATCAATGGAACCGATCTTTTTTATTAGCCGCGTTTTATCTATAGTACGAATCTGATCCAAAACAATTTGCCCATTTTTGTTTTGAAAATTGCACGATATTCGTGTGGGATAATCTCTTGCAACAGTGGTCATAGGGGCAATAATAACTGTATTGATATATCTGTTCATTTCGTTTGGCGAGATAATTAAACAAGGTCTTATTTTCTGTATTTCAGCACCAACTGTTGGATCAAGGTTTGTTAAATATACATCAAAGCGATTTAGGACCATTCCCATTCCTCATTATCCCATGAATGAGAAACAATATCTTTTCCAATTATTAATTTGTCATCAAATTTTTTTGCCATTGCTTTGAATTCATTTTCCCATCCTGCTCTTGGGTTTGAGTCGAAAATAGGGGTTATGATAATTCGATTTTTATCCACTTCAATTTCAACGTCATCTTTGATCCCAATTTGATCAAGAAATGGTCGCGGAATAAAAACTCCATGTGAGTTACCTATTTTTATAACATTAGTCCTCATAATTTATTTACCCTGTTATATTCAATCTTATAAAATTTACTGAAGCCATTAAGTTTAGCCCCTATTTTTTAAACTAACCTACCTAAATTATTACTAATAATATCAGTCCACTGCTGAAAATGTAAGAGTAAAAGTTGTTCCCTGTCCCGGTTTACTCTCAATTGTAATTGTGCCGCCATAATCACGGACAATTCCATAGGTAATTGCTAAACCTAAACCCATGCCTTTACCAGTCTGTTTTGTTGTGAAAAAAGGCTCAAAAATTTTATTACGCACTTCGTCTGGAATACCAACCCCATTATCTTTAAATATAACTACAACCTTACCATTTTCAGCGTATGTGTGAACAAGTATATCGCCATAAAGTTCAGGCTCAATATCCATCTTCTCTTGAATCGCATCTCTTGCATTATTTAGCAGATTAAAAAAAACCTGCTGCAATCTGTTATTATGCCCTTTTACTAACGGAAGATTATCTGCAAGATCAAGACGAATTGCAATTCTCTGAATGGAAAATTGGCGACCAATAATTGATAAAACCCCCTGAATTGGCTCTGTTAAATTAACTTTCTCCATAGTCAAACCTGATTTTCTACCAAAAGCTCTAAGATTGTTGATTATCTCAGTCGCCCTATCAACCTGTTCACTTATCTCTGTTGCCATATTTCTTATTTGGGCTTCAGTTATTGCTCTTTTTTGATCTAAAAGTAGATTCAGGTACTCGCTACCCATTTTAATGGTATTGAGCGGCTGATTTATCTCATGTGCAATACCAGCACTCATTTCGCCAAGAGTCTTCATTTTTGCTGCCTGAACCAATTGAGCATCTTTTTCCATCATCTCTGTAATATCCGTTACAGCAACAACAATTGCCTGAGTTCCACCATAGCTTATTGGACAGGCGTGCATATTAACATAAAAGGGGTGTCCACCGTTTTTAAGATGCAAAATTTTGGGATAATAGACGTAATCGCTTGCACGTAAATATTTTGGTCGATGAATATCGTTTTTATTTAACTCTTTATTTAATTTACTATTCTCTCCACTATCTTGACTATTCTTTGGTTCACTCTCTAAGCTATCAATCGAAATAAGACACTCTTTAATATGATCTTGTCCGAGTTTCTCAAAAGGCATTCCAAAAAACTCTTCAAGTGGATAACCATAAAGTTCAGCAGACCGGGGATTTGCATCTAAAATGGTCTCGTTATTACACTCCACAACAAAAATAGGGTTTGGGGCAGAATCAAAAAGAGAACGATATTTTAACTCAGATTCTTGAAGCCTTTTACGATAAAGCCGGATTGACCAGACCATATTGAGAAATGAATCAGCTAATTGAGTAACTTCATCACGTCCATGACTTTTACGATAAAAAACACAAGTTCTGCACAACTGTTCGCTTTTACTATCAATATTTCTAAAACGGCGACTCTGCTCATCAAAATGCCAGCAAGGCATGTTTGTATCTTTATAAGCTGGGCAGTTGTTCATACCCCAACCTATATTTCCATCTGGATCAACTCCATTTTCGTCCATATCTAAATTAAAATCAAAATTGCCACGACTTAACTCATCTGAAATTCTGGTCAGACGGGTTATAGGCATTGTAATATGCCTTGAAATAAGGTGGCTTACGTAAAAGATAAGTATTATTACAGCAGAGATAAAACCCAAAAACATGAACCGCAATCTTGAGAGCAAATTATCAATATGTTCTTTGCTTAGACCAACATGAACTGTTCCAATTCTGTATAACCCCTCACTCATTGGAACTGCAATATCGTAAGAGGTATTTGCTCCATGCTCAATAAGTCTTACACTATGAAGGGCATTTTCTGGCATTGGATTTGCTTTGCTAAACTGTAATGGGAATGGGAAGGTGAATGTGTGAGAGATAACCTGTCCGCCTCTATCTAAAACGTAGATATAATTTATCATGTGTTGACGCTCTCTTAGCCTTGCCTCATCAAAAATAAGGCTAAGAAGCTCTGGTGAGTTTTTTTCAAGCACAAAGCCAGCTCCGCGTTCGGCAATTGAGTGGGCAACTGCAATACCTCGAAGCTCAAGCTCTTTGGTTAATCCAGATATAAGAATCCAGCGGGCAAGAAGGGCAATTGTGGCACTGATTATAAGAATTGCAACCAAAATAGTAACGTAAATCTGATTTTTTAAAGATAGTTGTTGATAGTAGCGTATCATAGAGAATCACCTTTCTCTTTAGCTCCTTGCTTATTACCATCACCGCTATAATTACTATCATTACCATCATTGCTTACAGACTTGCGATTAATAATAGACTCTTTTTTATTTAGCCCTTTCCAATCTGCAAGTAGGGTAAAACGATTATTTTGTAATCTCGTAAAATAGACCGTATCCATGCCTTGATGGTCAGTTGGACTAAAAGAGAGCCGAACATCAGAACCTAAAGAAAAATCATTCATTGAGTTTATTGCCTGCAAAAAAGATTGCCGTGTTAAATCTCTTCCTGCCCGTTGCAAACCTTCAACTAAAACTTTTGCATTAATATACCCCTCAAATCCCACAAAATTTGGCTCTTCCCCTGGATAATAATGCTCAAGCAGACGGGCAAACTCTTCAGCACTTGGGGCTATCCCACCATCTTGTGTGCGAGGAGGAGGAACAACCTGAGACATTATAACATTAACACTTGAAGTATCAGTATTCATAAGATTTCGTGATAACTCCCGTGCCCCAACAAATGAGACCATATAAAAAATAGGAGAAAAACCATTTTGCAAAGAGTTTCTTATAAAGTTGGCACAAGGGTCTGATGTTCCGATCATCACAACTGCCTGAGCATCTGACTCCATAATCTTTTCAAGACCTTCCCTAATATCATGTGTTCCGCGAACATAACTTCCGCGTGCTACAAGCTCAAGGTTAAATCTTTTTAGTGCAAGCTCAGTTCCTGTTAAACCATCAAATCCAAAAGCATCGTATTGATAAAAGACAGCAATTCGGTTAAGTCCAAGCTCTTGCACAAGGTGTTGTACCACAGTACCAGTCTCTTGATAGTATGATGCTCTGACATTAATCACGTATGGCAAAAAAGGCTCTCGGAGAGCGTTGGCACCTGTAAACATGCCAAGTAGAGGGATTTGAGCCTCCTCAACCAATGGAAGAATTTTAACGGTGGTGGGGGTTCCAACATAACAGAAAAGACCGAAAACTCTATCTTCAATAATAAATTGCTGAGTATTTGCAAGACATTTTGGAGGATCATAACTGTCATCGCGTGTTATAAGTCGAATAATTCGCCCATGAACTCCACCTTTTTGATTCACATGGTTTAAATAACACATTGCACCTTTTAGAGTCTCCTGTCCAAGATAGCCTGCATGACCCTGCAAAGCTAAAGAAGATCCAAATACAACCTCGCCCGCATCAACATTGAGTGTTACAGGTGGAATTGGAACTTTAATCTCATCATCTTGACAGCCAGCAACTACGTAAAATGAGATAGCTATGATTATAAAAATCCATATAGATCTATTTTGCCAGCACACTGATATATCCCTTTTCTGTTGCCTGCATATCCAAATGAAGGGTGCAAAGCATCTCAAGCGGTGGATAAAAATCTCGTGTCATCTCTCTTAAATCAATAACTTTAATATATTTTCCACACTTATCGCAAAGATCAACACGATACTCTTTTTCCTCTTCATTGAAAAAATAGTGTTGTTTGCCCTTTTCCCGATTTTCACATAGTGGACAGCCCATTCGAGATGTTTTCCAGCTATGCTGGCAAAAAGAGCAGATAAGATATTTGTCTCCATTTTGATTGAAATAACCCATTTGAGGAGAAGTGCCGCAGATAGGGCAATATCCTTTGTTCCACAATAATTTCTCTTGTGCAGATTTAATTTGGCTGTCAGGTTTTAAGTATTGGCTTAAATGGGCAGCACAAATCTGAATATAAGGAGATATTGCCGCAAATCCCAAAAAAGTTAGAGCCTCTTTATTCAACTCAAGAGATTGAGCAGTTATTTCTAATATTTTATGGTCGTTATCTAATAATGCTTTAAAAATGCTCTCTATCTTTTTATAGCTTTCTATTTGATTGTAGCTCTCTGTTTGATCATAGCTCTCTACTTGAGAAGAGTTGCTAAATAACAGCAGAGCAATCTTTTCTGCTGCACCGCTAAGAGAAGGAGAACCTTTATCCTCTGCTATTTTGCAAAGTTTTTCAAAAAGTAACTCTGCTTGATTTGGAAAAATCACAAAGTCGGAAGTAGTTATCAGGGGTATGGTATAGCTCTCAAGGTAATTATTTTGCCCCTCCCCATTGGGAAGGGGTGCAGGGGTGGGGCTAATAACAATTTCATCAAGGTCAATTTGGGTTTTAGCCTCTTCTTGAGCAATAAAAAACTCCTCATAAAAATCAATGAACTCTTTATATGCGGGTCTTAAGACTTTTAGAGATGACGCTGACTTTTTTATCTGTTCCAATGTAATACAATTTGCTACCATCTTCATGCTGTTATCCATAGGCTATAATTAATTTAAGATGAAGGGCTACCAATAAAATATGTAGCCCTGTATTTGAATGGTTATAAAAGGTTGGAGATATAGATTTATAGATTTGACAACTTTTAGAAAGTTGTCAAATCTTAATTAAATTAAATTTGTCAAATCTAAAAATTAAGCACGAAGAAGTGAGGCAAATGGTCCCATCATCTTACGTAAGGCAACTTTACGGCTGATTCCTCTCTCCACTTTGCTGCGTGAAGCAACAGCATATTCATGGTAGAGTTTTGGATCGTGGGCAACCAGATAAATTACATTCAAATCTTCAGGATTTAAAAGTAAAGCATTTGGAAATTTTGCTTTAACTTCGGCAAGTCTTTTGTTTGCCATATCCAACATCTCCTGACGAGCCCCAAAATTCATTGTGCCAGTTGGGCAGGTCTGAACACAAGCAGGTTTCAGTCCATTGTGAACACGGTCGTTGCACATATCACATTTAGCAAGCGTTCCATCTTCTCTTTTTCTTGGTATGTTGTAAGGGCAAGATTCAATAATGGCATCAGCATCAAGCTCTTTTGTTTTTGCAGTATAGAGAATTGCACCAGTTGAAGCATCTTTGTAAATTGCATTAGGATTTTCAGCAATTTGCAAACATGGAGCTTCTATGCAATGGCGGCACTGATCTGGAAAAAAGAGCCAATTCAGTTTATTTTCAATAACCTCTTCTTTCATTATTACCAATTTATAGGTCATAAATGAGAGATCAGGTGGATTTTGGAATGTTCCTAAATTTTTTGTGCTTTCAGCAGGCAGGTCATGCCACTGTTTACACGCCACTTGACATCCTCTGCACCCTGTGCAGATAGTTGTATCAATAAAAAACGACTTTTCCATGCTGACACCTCCCTTATATTTTGGTTACATTGACCATGAATGCTTTGGTTTCAGGAATACGGGTGTTTGGATCGCCAGCAGATGGGGTCAAGAGATTTGCACTCTCTTCAGCTCCGCTTGATGGCCACCTCCAGCCATAATGCCAAGGCACGCCAACTTGATGAACAATACCATTACCAATTTTAAACGGCTTAAAGCGTTTGGTTACAACAGCTGTGCATTCAACTGATGCCCTTGCACTGCTAACCTTTACACGCTCTCCATTTTTAATTCCCCTTAATGCTGCAAGCTCTTCACTCATCTCAACAAACATCTGGGGCTGCAACTCCATCAACCACTCTTGAGGACGGGTCATTAAACCAGTCTGCCAATGTTCACAAACACGGTATGTTGTGCCAACAAATGGAAATCTTGGATCGCAGGTTGCGTGTGCATCTTCACTTGTTGAATAGACAACTGCTGTTGGGTTGGTCATCTGGGGACTTAAATAATTCTTCTCAACAGGACACTCTAAAGGTTCGTAGTGTTCAGGAAATGGTCCATCAGCAAGACCTGGTCCGTATATTTGACCATATCCATCTTTTTGCATGATAAATGGATTCTTTCCATCTTCACGTTTTGTGCCATCTGGATTCTCAAGCGGGAATGCACCACCATCTGGAACATCTCCGTCCCATTTATTTGTTGTCCATTTACCATCTTTTTGCTCACCCGCAAATTTGACAACCCATCTATCTTTATTCCAAGGCTCTCCTTTTGCATTGACTGACGCACGGTTGTAGAGAATGCGGCGATTAAGGGGCCAAGCCCATGCAAATTTTGGATAGAGTCCTATGTTGTTTGGAGCATCTGTAGTATCTTTTCTTGCTGACATATTTCCATCTTCTGTGTAGCTGGCACAATAAACCCAGCAGCCTGAAGATGTTGATCCATTATCCTGAAGCATGGTGAAGTTAGGAACAAGAGTCCCTTTTTTATACTGTTTATCCTTGATTGTTACATCTTCCAAAAAGTAGCCATTAACCTCTTTTGCAACTTTGTGAGGATCATAAACACCATTTGTTGTATAATCCCACTTAAGATTTAAAATTGGCTCAGGGAAAGCTCCGCCTTTATTTGCTTTATTTTTCTTACCTTTCTTACCAGCTTTTTCATTACCGCCATTTGCAGCATCTTTATGATAAAGCTCTTTTATCTTATTGAAAAGCTCAAGAATAATATCGCCATCAGGACGGCTGTCACCCATTGGTTTTGGTCCTTGATAACGCCACTGCATCCAGCGTCCAGAGTTTATGATGCTACCCTCTTTTTCAACCGAAGCTGCTGCTGGCAGCATGAAAACTTCAGTCTTTACCTTAGATGGATCAACACCTGGGCCATGCCAAAAAGAGCCTGTTTCATTGTCAAACAGGTTGACATTGACCATCCAGTCGAGTTTTTCAAGTGCTTTTCTTGTCTTGCCAGCATTTGAGCCTGAACAAGCAGGGTTTTGTCCCCATGCAAAAAATCCCTTAATCTTCTCTTTGAACATGGCATCAAAGATGTCAAACCATGAATAACTGCCTGTGTCATCTGCCTTTGGAAGCCATGAAAAACCAAAATCATTCTCTTTGGTTGCCTTATCTCCGAATAAGGATTTTAACAAACTTACAGAATATTTTGGATAGTTCTGCCACCAGTTGATTGAGAGAGGATCAGAGCTTTTCGGTGTCCATTTGGTGTTGTAGGCTGTAAGGGTATCTTGTGATGCTTTTATTCCTTTAAGGTAACCTGGTAACAAGTGCCATAACAAGGCGTGATCTGTAGAACCTTGAACATTTGACTCCCCACGAAGAGCATTTACACCACCACCAGCAACACCCATGTTGCCAAGAAGAAGCTGAATAATGCACATTGTGCGGATCATCTGAGTTCCAACTGTATGCTGGGTCCAGCCCATTGCATACATGATTGTGCCAGCTTTACCTGTTGCACCAGTTTCTGCGTATGTTTTATAAACAGTAAGAAGGTCTTCTTGAGATGTCCCTGTGATTGTAGATACAATCTCTGGGGTATAACGATCATAATGTTTTTTCATAAGCTGAAATACGCTTCTTGGATTTTCAAGGGTTTTATCCATCTTTGGAAGACCCTTGTCATCAACTTCAAAAGTCCATTTAGATTTGTCATAACTGCCCATAGATGGTCCCTCTTTTCCTTTTGTGTAGCCTGAAAAGAAGCCATCTTTAAACTCAAAATCTTTACCTACAATAAAAGATGCGTTTGTGTATTCAGCAGTATATTCCTTGTTGTAGAGATTATTGTCGAGAATATACTTGATCATGCCGCCAAGAAAGGCAATATCAGTGCCAGAACGTAAAGCGGCATAAATATCTGCTTTTGATGAGGTTTTTGTGAAACGGGGATCAACGCTTATAAGTTTTGCTCCATTTCTCATTGCTTCGGTTACATACTTAAATGATATTGGGTGATTTTCAGCCGCATTACTTCCCATAATAAGAATACAATCACTGTTTTTAAGATCAATCCAGTGGTTGGTCATTGCACCGCGTCCAAACGACTCTGCCAGAGCCGCTACAGTTGCACTGTGTCAGATACGAGCCTGATGTTCAACATAGACAAGCCCAAGTGACCGTAGCATTGCCTGATATGTCCAGCACTCTTCGTTATCCATTGCAGCAGAACCAACAGAGGCAATTGCTGTTGTTCTATTTACGACCTGACCCTTGGAGTTTTTAATCTCAAAAGTGGCATCTCTTGTCTCTTTAACTTTTTTGGCAATGTTCTCTAAAGCCCAATCCCATGATACAGCCTGCCATTTATCTGAATATGGGGCACGATACATTGGACGTGTTAGCCTATTTTCATTTTCAACTAATTGTTTGATTGAAGCACCCTTTGGACACAAAGCACCTCGATTGATAACATGATCTGGGTCGCCCTCAATGTTGATGACCCTGCCATCACCCCTCTGGCTTGTGTGGACAATGGCACCGCAGCCAACTGCACAGTAGCAGCAGATTGTAGTTGTCTCTTTGGCGTATTTGGTTTTGAGCATTTGGGCATGTGCCTTTACAGGCATCAGGTCAAATCCAAGACCACTTACCGCAAGTCCCGCAGCAGTGGCACTTGTAACCTGTATAAACTCTCTTCTGTTTAAATCCATTGACTCTCTCCTTTTGCAATTATTTATTTCCATCCAAGTTTAACTACTTGCTACTAAATTCTTATTTCATCTTTTCGTAAAAGAAATCAACATAGTGGGAGTATAATTAACAAGATTTATTAAGAATATTTTTGCAAAGTTGTTATTATGTTTTACATACATCTTTTGTCAGTATTTATCAAAACATTTTTTATCAGAAATTCTATTTTTTTTCTCATTATGTATCATAGTATTTTGCATAGTATTTTGACTTTGTTTACTTAAAGAGGAAATTCTGCAATGATTCGGTGAATGTTATATGCAATTTACTTTACACTCAAAAAAACACTGATTATAACGAAAGATTCGTATCAGAAAAATGAAATAATTTGAAAAATTGACCTCCTGCAAAACCCATGTGCTATCCAATAAATTTGAGGGAGCAATTCAAGTTTTGCAAGAACTCTAATATAACTCAATAAGGAAGAACTTTGTTTTATGGATAAGCAGCAAAAGAAAAACCCGCTACATGGGATTACTTTAGAACAGATATTGAATATTCTCGTTAATCATTATGGTTGGAGTGAGTTGGGCAAAATTATCAATATCAAGTGTTTCCAAAATGAACCGTCAGTGAAATCAAGTTTGGTATTTTTACGTAAAACCCCGTGGGCAAGGAAGAAGGTTGAAGATTTATACATCGCAATGAAAAAGGTGAATTGATATTTCCAAAAATCCTGTTTCTGGGAATAATATTTTTGAGGGAAGAGCAATTTATGAATGATTCTATAAAGATGATATAGGTATAATAATTGTGAAAAAAAAAGATAGAGTAATTTTTAGATGCCAGTCATGCGACCATCAAACTTACCAATGGATGGGTAAATGCCCAAATTGTGGTGACTGGGATACTCTTGTAGCTGAAAAGCCAGTTGATAACTCAGCCCCTGGGGCAAGATTTTCAAGAGCAAGAACAACTCCAGTTCCCATGAATGAGATTGAGTTTGATGATGAGATTAGGCTTTTGACAGGTGTTTGTGAATTTGACCGTGTTCTTGGAGGCGGAATTGTTACTGGTTCTCTTGTTCTTATTGGAGGAGACCCGGGTATTGGCAAATCAACCCTTATGCTTCAGGTGCTTTCAAAAATTGCTGATTCTGGTAAGAAATCTCTTTATGTTTCTGGTGAAGAGTCAATTCGCCAGCTTAAAATGAGGGGAAATAGGCTCTCATCAAGCTCATCAACAGCTTTAAGTTCATCAAATCCTGAAACTTCACATTTTTCTTCAAGTCAATTAAATTCCGTATCTTCACAACGCTCGTCTTCCCAAAGAGAAATACCTTCTTTAAATAAATCAAATTCTTCAAACTCATCATCTCTTCTTGTTGCAGCAGAAACAGACCTTGATGCAATCCTTAACATGGCTCAAGATGAAAAGCCCGATGTTATGGTTATTGACTCAATTCAAACTGTTTATAATCCAGAAATTGCATCAACACCAGGGAGCGTAACCCAGATAAGAGAGGCATCGATTAGATTGTTGAACATGGCAAAACAGTCTGGTATTCCGCTATTTTTAGTTGGGCATGTTACAAAGGTCGGGGCAATCGCAGGTCCTCGAATTATGGAACACATGGTTGACACTGTGTTATATTTTGAAGGCGATAGAAGCCATGTTTTTAGAATATTGAGAGCAGTTAAGAACAGGTTTGGCTCAACAAATGAGATAGGTGTCTTTGAAATGAAAGATAAAGGGCTTGAGGAGGTTCCAAACCCTTCGGCAGTATTTCTTGCAGAGAGATCAATAAACGCCCCGGGTTCTGTAGTTACTGCAAGCATGGAGGGAACACGACCGATTTTAATAGAGATTCAAGGACTTGCAAGCAGTTCTGGATTTGGAAATCCAAGAAGAACAGTGCTTGGACTTGATCCAAACAGAGTTGCACTTATTGCAGCAGTTATGGAAAAGAGGCTTGGTATAAATCTATCTGGACTTGATATATTTATGAATGTAGCAGGAGGCGTAAAAGTTGTTGAGCCAGCAGCAGACCTTGGGGTTGCAGTTGCCTTAGCTTCAAGTTTTCTTGATATGCCAGTTCCAGAAGGGACAACTGTAATTGGTGAGATTGGTCTTACAGGTGAGATAAGGGCGGTAAGTCATGGAGAGGCAAGGGTTAAAGAGGCGTTGAAAATGGGATTTACCCGTTGTATTGTGCCTGAAAATACAAAAAAACAGCTTCCTGATATTCAATCAATTGAGATTCAGGGGCAAAAAATTTCAATTACAATTATTGGCGTAACTTCCTTAAAACAGGTTATGGAGATACTTTTTCAGTGAGCATAACATCAAATAATAAATCAAAAACAACAATTTCCAAACAAGATAAAATTAACAACCAACCTAAAAAAGAGAAGGTAAGCACAAAAGCGTTTAACAAGGGAAAACAACAGTGGGCGGATCATTTAACAGAAAAGGCAAAACATGATAATTATCCCGCCCGTTCTGTATATAAGTTAATGGAGATACAGAAAAAATTTAATATTTTGAAAAAAGGGGATAATATTCTTGATTTAGGATGTGCCCCGGGTTCATGGCTTCTCTACGCTTCACAGCTTATCAGGGTTGACAAGAAAATTGCTATTGAGGTTGATAATAGAGTTGCTATTGGGATTGACAAGGGGATTGCTATTGGAATTGATCTTCAGAAAGTCGAGATTAAACTTCCATCAAACGCTCAAACTATTCAAGGGGATATTTTTAATCTAAATGATCTGCCTGCCCCAAATATTGTAAAAGAGTATGATGTGATACTAAGCGATATGGCACCATCAACAACAGGCAGAAAAGATGTTGATGCAGCACGATCTTTTGAATTGTGTGAAGTTGCTTTAAAAGTTGCTTGTGAATGGCTTACAACAGGAGGAAATTTTGTCTGTAAAATTTTTCAAGGGGCGGAGTTTAAACAGTTTGAGCAGAATGTAAAAACTAAATTTAAACAGACTTCAGTTTTCAAGCCAGAAAGTTGTAGAAGTGCAAGTAAAGAGATATATATTATTGGAAAAGGAAAAATTTGATGCTCTTTTGATTATATTTTGATAAAATAGACACTAAATAATAGATACATTTAAAAATAAAATAACTAATTTTTAGGAGGCGTAAATTTATGTCAGGACATAGTAAGTGGTCAACAATCAAACATAAAAAAGGGGCAGCAGATGCCAAAAGAGGTAAGATTTTTACCAAACTTATCAAGGAGATTACAGTTGCTGCAAGAATGGGAGGTGGAGACCCAGAAGCCAACCCAAGGCTTAGAAGGGCAATTATTGAGGCAAAAGGACAGAACATGCCTAAGGATAACCTTGATAGAGCTATCAAAAAAGGAACAGGAGAACTCGAGGGCGTTGATTATGAAGAGATAACTTATGAAGGTTATGGACCGGGTGGAGTTGCTGTTCTTGTGGAGTGCCTAACAGACAATAGAAACCGAACAATTGCTGACGTTAGGTATATCTTTAGTAAAGCTGGTGGAAATATTGGGACAGATGGTTGTGTCTCATGGATGTTCGATAAAAGAGGGCTTATCTCAATTGATAAATCCAACGCAAATGAAGATACACTTATGGAGATAGCACTTGAAGCTGGGGCAGAAGATGTTAAAGATGAGGGAGATTGCTTTGAGGTTATAACTGATCCTGCTGACTTTGATGCTGTTAAATCAGCAATTGATGCTGCAAAAATTAAATATCAGGTAGCTGAAATAACCATGATTCCACAGAGTCAAACAAGAGTTGAAGGGAAAGACGCTGAACAGATGATAAAGTTTCTGGAAGCTCTGGACGATTGTGATGATATTCAAAAATTTTACTCTAACGCAGAAATTCCTGACGAAATTATGAACGCCATGTAGTTTTAGTAAATAGAGTTCAGATAAAAAAAAAATTGAAATCAATTGATATTTTATAATTTCATAGTATTAAGCATTTTTGAAAAAAAAGGAGATTACAATGAAACAAACAAAAAAAGTTATTTATCCAATTTGCCTGATGGCTCTTTTTACATTAATTATAACTATTTGTAGCGTCAATGCGGCACCTGTAGCACCAAACACCACTACCACAAATGACACTGTTCTTGAGCTATCAACTGATAAAGAGGCATACAGAACAGGAGATATTATCCAACTAACAATTAAAATAGGCGGAAGTTCTACAGTTGATATTTATATGACAGCAACCTTTCCAGACGGAGCATTTGCTTCATACACAGCTACAATGATGCCAGACAGTGCAAACTCTATTATTCCTTTAATAAAGGGCATCCCTCTATCAACTATTAACGGAACTTATACTCTTCCTATACCTGTTGTTCCTCTGTTTCCAGAGGGGACATCTGAAATTTGGTTCGTGTTTGTAAAAGCTGGAAGAAACCCAATGGTTCTTGAAAATTGGTTAGCAGACTCAATGGTCTATTTAACTGTTGACCAGAATGAAAATATTGAACCTCTTTTTGACCTTGAGAGCAAAACGCTAACAGCAGCTTTAGGGGAAATTGGGACAATTAAAATAACTTTTGGTGATGCTACTAATGAAGACGGAACTGTGAGCGGAGAAGTAACAGGCTCAATTAATATAACTCGTCTTAATGGTGAAACTCTTGAACTCCAATTAACAGGTCAATATTCATACTTTGACAAAGACCTTACCATCTATTTAGAGGGAGATGAAAATTTTTCAGTTGAACTGAAATTGACTTTCAATGATGATGGAACTTTGACTGGCAGCTATGAAACAGGAGATGGAAAGAGTGGGGATATAAATTTTACTATTCCTAAATAATTGAATGGCTAATCTATACTCTAAGCGGGCATAGATTGAGCTTTTTATATTTAAGTAGAGACGCACGGCCGTGCGTCTCTACAGCTTAGGTATAACTATGTAAGGGGCAATCCTAAAAGTTGCCCTATATTTTTATTAGGATAATGAATCCTATACATGAACCTTAGGAGAAGTTATGAACTCAAGTGATGAGAATACAATCCGTTTTGCAAATAGGATGGATAAACTACCACCCTATTTATTCGGAATGATAAACAGCATGAAGATGGAAAAGAGACGCAATGGAAATGATGTAATTGATCTGGGAATGGGAAACCCTGTTGATCCAACGCCTGATAATGTAATTGAAAAGCTAATTGAGGTAGCAAAAGACCCAAAAACACATCGTTATCCAGTCTCTTCTGGTATGAAGAACCTTAAAAAAGAGATAGCTCTATACTACAAACGCCACTATGAGATTGATTTAGATGCTGATAGCGAAACTCTTTTAACTATTGGCTCAAAAGAGGGAATCTCTCATCTCTGCCTTGCCTTGCTAGGTCCTGGAGATTCTGTTTTAGTACCAGCCCCAGCTTTTCCAATCCACATTTATGCGGCAGTTATTGCTGGGGCAACGGTAGTTAGAGTCCCTATTTCACCACCAGAATCATTTTTAAACAGGATTGTAAATATTTGTGAATCTTTTCACCCGGGTCCTAAAGTTCTTATGATTAACTATCCTCATAATCCTACTGGAACTTTATGTGATACTGGTCTTTTTAAAGAGATAGTTACTTTAGCAAAGCGTTTTAAATTTATGGTAATTCACGATTTTGCATATTCAATGATAACTTTTGATGGTTATAAAGCCCCAAGTTTTCTTGAAACCCCTGGGGCTAAAGATATTGGAGTTGAGTTTGGCTCATTCTCAAAATCATATAACATGGCTGGGTGGAGAATTGGGTATTGTGTTGGAAATCCTAAAATAATAGCGGGCTTGAGCAAAATAAAAGGCTATTTTGATTATGGAATTTTCTCTGCAATCCAAATTGCAGGCATCATTGCTTTAAGAGATTGCGACCACACAATACCTGAGCAAGTTTCACTCTATCAGGCAAGACGAGATACTTTATGTTCTGGGCTTGAAAGAATTGGCTGGAAAGTTACTCCGCCGGGTGCTGGTATGTTTGCGTGGGTCAAAATTCCTGAACCATATAGCAAAATGGGTTCTATGCAATTTGCAATTGAGATGATGAATCGAGCCAATGTTGCAGTTGCCCCTGGAGTTGGTTTTAGTGAAGAGGGTGAAGGTTATTTAAGGCTCGCACTTGTAGAAAATGAAGAGAGGTTAAGGCAGGCAGTGCGTCAGATGAAAAAAGCGATGCAAGAGCTTGATAAAGAGGGTTTTTAATATTTTTTATAGCCCTACCCATAATCTTTTTGCCAAAAAAACGGATAAAACTATTTTAGAACATAAGTAGAGACACCGGCGTCTCTACAATTTAAAATTGGATTGAAATTCCTGATCAAAAATATAAGTTCAATAGAGCTGTCGCCTCTTTATGGTAAGGTTTGGATAGGGTAAATTTTTAACAGATAAAAGGTGGGCTACGTGAAAAGAGAAACAATATTAATAGTATTGGCTTTAATTTTGATTTTAATAGTAAGTATAGAAGTTAATGCGGAACCTTATTATGTTGGGCAGAGAATAGAAATATCTATGCGAACAGGACCTGGAACATCTCACAAAGTGATGTCAATGCTCTCTTCTGGAAAATCTGTTACAATGCTTGAGTATGGCAAAGATTGGTCAAGAATTCAAACATCAGATGGTAAAAATGGATGGGTCTTGAGCCGTTACTTAACAAAAGAGGTGCCAGTTACGTTGATGGTAACTGAACTCCAAGAGAAGAATAATCAGTTATCTGAAATGCTTGAAAAGATAAAATCAGAAAACGGCTCTCTATCTGGAACAAAGGAGAAACTTATCGCAAAAGAGAAGGAGTATAATGACCTTAAACAAAGATCATCAAATTTTATTGAGATTGAGCAAAAATACAATGAAGCTATTAAACAGCTTGAAGATCAAAAAGTGTTCATTGATAAGTGTAATAGCCAATCCCATAAAGAGATCTTATACTCCTTTTCGATTGGTGCGGGGGTGCTTATTATTGGTATCATACTTGGTATGAGTGCAAGGAGAAAACAAAGAAGCTCTTTTTTATAGCCTAAATCCATGTGAAAAGTTAGCATCATATAGTTTTGATTTTATGACCGACTTTTTAAAAGCCGCTGTCTCAACAACTTTTCCAACAATTATTAAAGCCTGTCTGTTTAAATTTTCATCATTAACTGTTTTAGCAAGCTCTTTTATCTTTGTGAAAACAATCTGCTCTTCAGGGTGGCTTACCTTATAAGCAACGGCACATATACTATCTTCACCATAATGGATTGAGAGAATCTCCTGAACTTGTTTCACATGGGCAATACTTAAATAGATTGCCATAGAACTTTGATGAGACGCAAGAAGTTCAAGAGACTCTTTTTCTGGGACAGGTGTTCTACCCGCAACTCTTGTTAAAATAAGAGTTTGGGTAACTTCTGGCAAAGTGTATTCCATACACATTGACGCAGCAGCAGCAAATGCAGCAGTAACACCCGGCACAACTTCATAGTTGATATTATGCTTATCAAGCTCTCTCATCTGTTCAAAAATTGCCCCGTAAAGAGATGGGTCGCCTGTGTGAAGACGGACAATTTTTTTGTTCTCTTTATAACCATCTCTTATCATATCGACAATCTCATCAAGGTTCATAGACGCACTGTTTACAGCTTTAGCATCATCTTTTTTCCACTTTAAAAGAGCTTCTGGAACAAGAGAACCCGCATAAATTATAAGGTCTGCTTCACTAAGTGCTTTTTGCCCCTTTACTGTAATTAAATCAGGATCACCCGGCCCTGCCCCGATAAATTTTATTAGATTATCCACCCTTGTCATTTTATCTTTATCCCTCCAATGTTCATTACCCTATTTTTAATCTTCTGTTCTACGCTTCAAAAGCTCGCTACCTATTTTGAATCAACGCCCTACCCTATTTTCAATTAACCGTTCTACCCCATTTTTTTCTTGCCGTATATAATCCAAACTGGATTAAGAGCCTCAAGACGATCTCCAAAAGGCATCTCTTTAGAAACAGAGACCTGAACTTGGTTTAGTTTCACGTGAAACCCCATTTTTTTAAGTGTCTCAACAGATATATTCATGGTTTGAATAAGTGCCGTGTTAATAACCATTATTCCACTATTTTTAAGCCTCTCCCCTGCCCTGCTTATTATTTCAGAGATATTTTTGCCACCGCCACCTATAAATATTCTGTCAGGATCAGGTAAATCACCTATAGCATCTGGTAGCTCTCCATGAATAACACTCATCATTGTCCTTGCTGCCCCGCCTTGCCCTACCCTATTGCTATCACAAATACCAAAACGAGCCATATTATTTTTAATGTCCTCAACTCTGTTGATATTTTTTTCAACCGCAAAAATTTTGCCTTTTGGAATAAAACGTGAAACTTCAATTGAAACAGAACCAGAACCAGCACCTAAATCCCAAAAAATATGATCATCTGAAATTAATTGCAATTTTGACAGCACAATTGCCCTAATTTCAGATTTTGTGATCAAACCTTTTTCATGGAAAAAGAGATTATCTTCCATTCCAGAGTAAATCTTTAATGGAGATTGTTTGAGAGTAAACAACTCATTTCCCAACTCTTTGCATTCCAACTCCTTGTATTGTAATTCTTTACGTTTTAGAATAACAACATTTGGAGATAAAAAAGGTTTTTCCGCAACTTCTCTTATATCACCATAAAAAGAGATATTTTGATTATCAGCACCTAAATTTTCAAACACATACATTTCAAAATCAGATATATTATCTTCAATAAGAGATTTGGCAATCCATGCGGGAGTCTTTTTATGATCTGTTAAAATCGCAATCAACCTGTGATTTTTTAAAGTATCATTTTGCGACAGTTTGCTTTGACACGATCTATCTTGAGCATCATCTAAACTATAGTTTTCCAGATAATTATTTTGCCCCTCCCCGCCCCTCCCCAAGGGGAGGGAGTAATTATTCCCCCTCCCAATTGGGGAGGGGGTTGGGGTAACAGGAATTGCCAATTTATTTATCTGGCATACTATATTTCCATGAAGACTTATAAACTTTGCATCATGCCAAGGCTCTTTAATTGCAGCAAATGCAGCTACCACAGAAGAGATATTAGGATAAATATTAACATTCTCCTTTCCAAGAGCATTTACAAGAGTTCCACCAATCCCATGAAACAGAGGATCACCAGAGGCAACAACAACAACTCGCTTACCCTGCCCTACCCTATCCTTTATAATTGCAATTAAACCTTCAATATCTTTTGTGATGGCGAACGTTTCACGTGAAATATTTTGATTCTCAATACTCTTTAACAGTTCAAGATGTCGTTTGCCACCCACAAGAAGTTCCGCATTTTTTATGATCCGTTTATGCGTTTCCGTCAAATCATCAATTGAGAGTCCAAACCCTATAACTTGAACAATGCTCATCATTTATCCACCTGTAAAAAGCTCATCATTTACTCGCTAAAACCAATGTCCAATAATCTGGGGTTCTTGTTTCAAGCTCATCAAGATTTTCAATTATCTCTTCTCCTTCACGACCACATTTTGATATTGCAACGCTATTTTTAAAAAATCCCGCTTTTTTCAGTGCCTCATTGTTCTGCTTTATGTTCTTATACGCTTTAAGCATCACGATATTTTCAACGTTTTGTCCCACATTTAACAACTGCTCTCCGCCATAAGCTCCAGATGTTATCAAAAGCGACTCCTCAGCCTCAACTAAAGTCCTGTTAAGTCGGGCAGCAGCAGCATGAAAAGAGGTAATACCTGGGACAGTCTCAACTGTGGCATTAGGCATCACTTTCCTAATATTCTTTAAAATATAGCCAAAAGTTGAGTAGGTCATTGGATCTCCAAGTGTGAGAAACGCTGCATTTTTTCCATCTCTTAATACAGAGGCTATCTCTTCTGCGTTCTTCTCCCATGCGGTTTCTGTTGCCTCTTTGTCTTGGGTCATTGTAAATGATAAAAATTTTATTAAAACATTTTCAGAGAGGTGAGGTCGAGCAATTTCTAAAGCTAAACTGTAATCTCTTTTTGCTGATGCTGCGGTAAAAACCACATCTGCTTCATTAATTATACGGACAGCTTTAAGGGTAAGAAGTTCAGGGTCTCCAGGACCTACACCAACTCCATAGAGTTTACCAAATTGATTCATTATATTTCATTTCCTTGCATTCAGGGTAAAATAGTAATTTGTCCTACAGTTATTCATTATAAAGTATCTTCCTTATCTCATCAATTCCATCTAAAAGCCTGAAACAAGGTCTTGATACGATCATCTCATCAATTATATATATCTTATTATTTTGAACAGCTTTGATAATGCCAAAGCCAGATTCATTCTTAATAATATCCACAGAAACTTGATTCATAACACCATTTTGAGCAATAAAAACATCTATCTCAGAAGCATGAGATAGAATCTTCTCCTTGCCATAATTTCCAATGTTTGTTCCACGTGAAGCAATCGCGTCAGTTGCCACATTAACACCTCCAGCGGTCTCAAGGGCAAAAAGTGCCATTGAACCTGGGGTAAATGTTTTCATTTTTGAATGAATTGCCTCAAAATAAACTTTTGGAGGTTTTATATCTTTTTGAGCAATTATTTTATTAACTTCAGATTTATCAATTGCAATCTGCTCTTTAAAATCTTGCACCATCTTTTTAGCTTCTATCTCTTTGCCTGTAAGAGTACCAAGTGCAAGCCAATATTCATACATCTCATCAACTGTGTTTGGTTGAAGTGAAATGACCTCAATTCCCGATTTTCTAAGACGTTTGATAAGATCAGGATAACCTCGCTCTATCATTGGTCTGATTAGAACAAGGTCGGGATCAGAACCAAGAAACTTTTCAGGATCATCTTGCACTGAGAAAACAGGTCTATTTTTTGCCTCTTCTGGAAATGACTCGTTCTTGGTAACTCCAATAATCTCGCTATTAAGACCAAGATAAAATAGATTTTCAGTGTGTGCCCCGTAAAGGGATATAATCTTGGTAAATGGCTTTTGAATCGTTATTTCTCTTCCATTAGCATCTTTAATTATTGGAGAATTAGAGGTTTCTAAGTTATTAGATTGTCCAAAGCAGTAAGACAAGTTCCACGTAAAAAGTGAACAAAAGAACAATACAGAAAGAATCAAAGTTTTAGTCATAAATTTATCTCATTTATTAATAAATATAGCCTATCAGCCTTGTTTTACATATACAGCTTCAATTAGTTTAATACGCTCTTGATTGAGGTTGTTGGTCATGGTCTCCCCAAAAAATTTTCCATTATCACCAAATATGATGTGAATCCCTAAAGGTGCGTGAGGTTTCCCAGCATTTTTTAGCACAGCAGCATTAACCTTTTCCCACCACAGTTTTGCCTGATCACTCTTATCTTCTATAAAACGGCAGACAAATCCATTGTCAGTAATCAGCTTTTCCATCTCATGCTGTGATATGAGAAAGGAAATATTTTGATGAGATGCCCATGGCACTGGCAAGTAAATATCTTGGGTATTGCCAGACACAATTTCATGCAAAACCATTATTCCGTTTGGTTTGAGTAACCTTTTAAATTCTCTGAACACTCCATCTTTATCCTTGATGTTCATTAACGTATGTTGACACCAAACCACATCAAAAGCATTATCTTCAAGAGTTGTATCCAAAATGTCGCCGCAGATAAATGATACCCAATCAGTTGTTTTTGTAGAGTTAGTTAACTCTTTTGCCACATCAATAAATGATGGTGTTAGATCAATTCCAGTTACTTTGCATTGAAATGTTTTAGCAAGTAGCCGACTTGAACCTCCAATACCACAACCTGCATCAATAATGCGATTTCCCTCAGATATGCCAGCTCTCTTTGCAAGCTCCAAAGTTGCTATATGTCCACCTGTGTGGAGTTGATCAATGATTGACAAATCCTTAATTTCTAAATTGCTTATATCTTTTCCCGCTCTTGCAAGTGCTGAAAAAATTTTAGATACAAGGTCATCTGAACCGTAATGTGATGCTATATTTATATTCATTTAAGCTCCTGAATGTTTCATCATTGATGGTGTTTTTTTGCTCTTAACCTTTTTGGGATTGTTCTAATATTTTTTCTATCTCTTTTATAATATCAAATATGTCAGGCGTTTTTATAATGCCGACTACAGAGTTATCAGGATTATGCCTATGGTGGGGTGGATTAGGTAATGCGGGAAAATGTGGTGCATTATCCCATCTATATATCAGATTGCCTTTAACATCTTGCCAATGGAAACTGTATTTTGAAAGAGAAAGGGTTTTATTAGAAAAAACCAAATATTCAAAAAATTCTGCCTCGCTTCCATCAACAAATATTACCTTAAATCTTATCTTGCATTCAGCATAAGAAGTTTCTCGCCTTATTATTTTGTATGAGACGATATAATTATTTTCAATTAAAGATGCTTCAAGGGAATTAAAATGTTCAATTATGATCGTGTTCATTATTTAATAGACGACTCCAATAATTGATATTGTTTTTCAATGTTGTTAAGCATTTCTATTGTAGATGCCCATTCCACAAAATCTATTGAATCACCTAATTCACCTTTTTCATATTTATTATAAAAGAGAGCTGATTTTAGAGAGTATTGATTTTCAAATTGAGTTACATCGTTTAAAAGACGCTCTTTAATATCAGAGATTTTTTCAAATTCACGAACAAGCAGCTTATTGATAGTTGTTTCAATTACAGAATCAACTATTGAATTATTTATAATGATGTATTCTTCAAGCCGTTTTATTTTTTCAAGTGTTGTCATATGAATACAGTCCTTGTTTTTACGTGTTATTACTGCTAACTTTATTAAATCTTTTCGATTTCTCCATCGACAAACAACTCACATATTTTTGATAAAGCTCAAATAGAAATGCAACTTACTTTTTTAAAAGAAGATATTTACCATTTTTCAAATATTATATTTTCCACTTCTTTGAAATGCTCATCACGGCTTACCAGAATCAGATCATACTGGGAACTTATCGCCGCAATCCAAATGTCGTTTTCAGGTATTGGACGCCCTTTTTTTCTCAGAGCGTTCTTGATTTTACCATAACATCTTGCTGTTTCTATATTGCAATTGAGTATCACATTATCAGATGCAAATTTTTCAATACGTTCTGTATTTTCAATTGCTCTGCTTGACTTATTCGCCCCGTAAAACAGTTCTCCTATAACTACAGCAGGGATAAAAACATCTTCTGCTTGATCAATTCTGTGAATAGCATCTTGATCGTTTGCGAATAGAGCTATAACTATATTAGTATCAAGAAGATATTTACCATTCATTGTTATCAACCCGTCCGCAGTCATTTTTTACAGCATCACTGATAACCCGCAAATCATCAGGAAGAATCAGACCAGCATATTTCAAAAGACTTTTGCCTGTTACTCCTCTTTTCTTTTTAAGAGACCCTGTTAAGCTGATTGTAGTGAGTTGAACATCTGCATCTGAAATAATAATAATTTCAACCTGTTCGCCTTTAAACTCTTTGACTTTATTAAAAGGTATAATAATACCATCAGGTGTTACAGTCTGTCTTATTCTAATAGCGTTCATGGTTACACGCTCCTTATTCATTCTTTGTCGATGATTTCTTGGTGCTTTTTGTTTTCTCTGGCACACAACTCACATATTTTTGATAAAGCTCAAATAGAAACGCCACCCGTTTAGCTTCAAGTTTGAATAATATCTATTTTTCTTATTCTGAACTTATCATTTTGAAATACACAGAAGCTGTTTCTTATCTGAGATGAGTAATTTTCCATAATATGTTTAACAATCTTTAACTTTTCTGCTCCCGTTGCGTCTTCCAATCTGAGCAATAGCACTCCGCAATGTTTCATAAAAGAGTGATAAACCAGCTCTCCAAAATCTTTATCCATAGTTACAACCATTCGATTTTCTAAAGCAGCAATATTAATAATTTCCTCGTCCTGCATACAAGGGTTAATATCTCTGACAGCTTTCGTATCGTAACCTTGTTCCTTTAAATAGTGTTCAATTCCTATGCTACGCCAACATCAACGATGAATTTCAAATTAGATTCGCTCATGCTGACAATCGGACAGGAAATACCCGCCCTCTTTGACCAATTCTGTTACATACGCAAATACAGCCAGAAAATCCTCTTTCTCAAGTTCGGGGTATTCCTCAAGAAGTTCTTGTTCAGATATACCGCTCGCAAGTGAACGCAAAATCTGTTCTACTGAAATTCTCATTCCTCTAATAGTTGGTTTACCTATCAATATCAAAGGGTTTACGGTGATTCTTGAGAGTAAATTATGATTTTTGAACATAAATCGCTCCTTCTTAAATTTACGATTTGTTTTTCTGTTTCCTAATCGTTTTAGGTTTATCTACTGGCAAACAACTCACATATTTTTGATAAAGCTCAAACAAAAACGCCACTCTTTCAGCTTCTGTTTTAAATTTTACCTTACCGTAAGCAGCATCAACAGCCTTATCAAGTGTTTGGTGAGCTTTTAAAAGGGTAGGGGGCATGGTTAAAGGATCGTAAAGGTCAGCAAGTGATGACTCTGGAAATTGCGAGCGTGCATCAAGCACTACTTGAGCCGCATCTTCAATTGCTTTTTTATGTTTATCTGTGGGATTTTCAGGCCATGGGAAGTTGTTGTAAACAATGCCTGCTGAATAACGATAATCACTTTTTAGCCTACCACAAACTGTCCGCATCCAAGAGTTGTGCATTAAAGATGTTAAAATGCCAAAATGATATAGAGTCGCGTTGGGAAGAAACAAACAAGAATCTGCAACTATATGCTCTTTTGAAAAAAATCCTAAAGGAATATATTGTCTATTTTCTGAAGAGTGGCGAGGAATCAAAAGATAATTACTATTAGGTTGGCGTATTTCTCCAAAGAGAGCTGGATATGCAGCGAGTTTATTTGTTGCCTCACGAGAACTTGTAAGACGATTTTCTTTAACTTTTTCTAACCGTTTCAATAAAAGAGGCATTGATTGAATATCTTGTGGAGTTGCATTAACAAGCCAGAAACACCAACGAGATTTTCCATTTATAAATTCATCCGCACTCATAAATGACTTTATCCAAGGTTCAGCTTTTGGTTCTGCATCTAAAAAATCAGTTTTTCCAGCATCGTCCAATAATAGATAACCACCATCATTTGGCATGTTACCAAATGACAATTCACATATATTGCAGAGTGTTTTTCTACGGTTGATAAAAACAATATCTGGTGCATCAACCAAATAAGGATTTATATTTTTAACCTGAACCTGATGCGGTTCGCCTTTTATATCTTCGTATTCAAACAACCACTTTGGTGAAATATCTTCAGTAGAAAAGCCTATAATCACACAATGAACAGCGGCTTTGCCTCTGGCTTCGTTATTCCATTGAAAAGTTCGATGAGCAAAAAATATCTTGATTCCTTGTGAAAGCATCCAACTCCACAAAACCCCGACCTGTTCGCCCTGTGTGATTGAATTGGTAGAGACAAATGCACATTTGACAGAAGTTTGTTGAATTATTTTTGCAGCCTTGACATACCAAGCAGCCACAAAATCAAGCAATCCAGCATTTTTGATATTTCCGAAAGCTTGAGCAACATCAGCACGCTGAGAATCGTTCATAAATTTTGCACCCACAAACGGCGGATTGCCCATTATGTAGCTTAACTTTTCTGCAGGAATAATCTCATTCCAATCAATTTGAAGAGCATTACCACAAATAATTTTGCTGCTGGAACTTAGTGGAATACGTGCAAAATAGAGTCCAAATTCCTCTGAAACAAGCAGATTCATCTGGTGATCCATGAGCCATAAAGCAACTTGAGCAATTTGAGCTGGAAACTCCTCAATCTCAATTCCGTAGAATTGATCAACATTGAGCTTGATCATGAATTTAATATCAATATCAAAAGTTTCCTGTTTATAACCTCGCAAAGCACGTAAAACATCAAGCTCTAAAAGCCGTAATTCCCGATAAGTTATAACAAGAAAATTGCCGCAACCGCAGGCAGGGTCAAGAAAAGTCAAAGTTCGTAGTTTGTCGTGAAACTCATTGAGCTTTTTCTTATTACTTTTTATAGCCTCAAACTCTTCACGCAACGAGTCTAAAAACAGCGGTTTTATAACTTTTAAGATATTCTTTTCACTTGTGTAATGGGCACCTAAATTACGTCTTGCCGTTTTATCCATGATTGATTGAAACAGCGATCCAAAAATCGCTGGTGAAATTTTACTCCAATCCAAAGCACAGCAATCAAGCAGAGTTTGACGCATCGAACTATCAAAACTTGCAGTTGGAATCATCTCTTCAAACAATTTGCCGTTGATGTATGGAAAAGCTGCAAGCTGTTCATCAAGGATTTTAGAACGTTTTTTCTCTGGAGTGTTAAGAACTTGAAATATTGTGTTGATGTCTGAACCAAGATCAGAACCATCTTGATTTGTTCTATCTTCAATGTAATCTTGAAACTGCTGCCGCTCAAAGATGCCCGTATCCTCTGCAAACATACAAAACAAAAGACGCACTAAATAGAGTTCAAGAGCATGACCATCATAACCAGCTTCTTTCATAATATCGTGGAGTTTACCCATCTGTTCAGCAGCTTGGATATTTACAGGGTCTTGTTCTTGAATCTTGTGCGTTTGATAACCAGCGATAAATCCAAAGAGTTTTACATACTTGTGCAAATCTTTTAATGCAAATTCTTGGTAATTGCAGGATAGGGTAGGGGAATTATCATTTGATAATATCGTTTGTGTTGATACTTCTAAGTCATAAAGACGGAATCTTTCAAAATCAGATACAAGAACATATTTGGGCAAATCACGTTCCTTAATGCCTTCAAAATAATCAAGAGCTTGTGTGTAAGCCTTATCAAGACTTTTTCCGCGTGATTTATGTTCAACAATAAGCACACCTTTCCAGAAAAGGTCTATAAATCCTTGTTTATTGCCAAGTTTTTTTACTGGCTCTTCAAACGATGCAACACGTCTTCTGCTGATGCCGAATATATCAAAAAATCCGTCCCAAAAAGATTTAGCTTCAGCATCTTCTGATTTTTCGTTTTCCCACTCTTTTGAGAATGCAAGTGAGCGGGTTTTTATTTCGTTCCAGCTTATTGGCATTTGTTTTTAATTAACTCCGGATGGTGTAGGGTAAAAATAAGCCTGTTTTGCTCGTGAATATGGGTTGTATTCCACTTTGGGTTTCACGTGAAACACGGTTTCGATAATCTCTTCAGTCATAACTTCGTCAGTTTGACCTGATGCTATTATTTCACCATTTTTCATAAATACAAGTTCATCAGACCAGATTGCAGCAAGGTTTATGTCATGAAAAACTGAGACTATGGTTCTGTTATGCTCTTTTACCTCTTTTCTCACTAAGTTAAGAAGGCGTATAGTGTGGCTTATATCCATATTTGAGAATGCTTCGTCTAAAAAAAGCAAAGGAGTATCTTGTGATAATGCTCTTGCAAATACGCATCTTTGACGCTCTCCACCACTTAAATCTGTTATTTTTCTATGTGCAAATTTATCTGTGCCAGTTAGCTCCATGACTTTGTTGACTACATCTATATCTTTTTTAGATGGATTGGCAAACCTTCCAATGTATGGGTGTCTGCCCATCATAACCACCTCTTTAACTGTGAATGGAAAGTTAATATTATAGTTTTGGGAAACAACGGCAATCTTTTTTGCAATTTCTCTTTTAGGCATAGATAAGATATTTTTTTCACGTGAAACACCGTCTTTGACTACAACTTTGCCAGATATTGGCTTTAAATGTCCAATCATTAAATCGAGTAAGGTTGTTTTTCCGCAGCCATTTGTACCTAAAATTGAATAAAATTTGCAAGCTTCAAAACTTAAAGAGACATTGTTAATCACAGCAGGGTAGGGCAGGGTTGAGAAGTTATCGTAGGTAAAGTTGAGGTTTTCTAATTTTATCATAATAGATTATCTTACACTCCCACGTTTAAATATCCAGCAAAAAACAGGTCCTCCAATCAAAGCTGTTAAAATTCCAATTGGGATTTCATAAGGAAGAACAGCACGGGTAATTGTATCTGCCGCTAAGAGCAAAAGTGAACCTGTAAGCATAGAAATTGGAATCAAGGATCGGTTATCAGGACCATTTATAAACCTCACTATGTGTGGAACTAACAAACCCACAAATCCGATAATTCCAGATACAGATACTGAAACTGCGGCAACCATTGAACCTGTAATAAGTAAAATCAGAGTTACCCGTTTAGTATCAACTCCAAGAGTTGAGGCTGACCGTTCCCCAAGAGATATAAGGTTTAAATCTCTTGCAAACACAAAAGCCACAACAGACCCGACTATAAGAAAGAGTAAGGTAACCACAACATCTGTCCACGTTTTTGAGGCAAAGCTGCCCATTAACCAAAATATGATTATAGCAACTTGCTCATCTGCTATATATTTGAGGAAGCTGATGCCAGCAGATAAGATTGAAGCAACTATAATACCAGAGAGTATAAGATTGTTTGAAGATAGGGTAGGGTGGTTCTGTTTGCCAGTGTAGGAGAGAAAGATTACAAAAAAGAGTGTAAGAGATGCACCTGCAAATGCAAAAAGAGGAACAGAGACAAAAGCAGCACCAAGATTCAGCAGAATGGCAACAGAAGCCCCAAACGCAGCACCAGCAGAGACTCCAAGTGTGTAGGGGTCAGCAAGCGGATTAAGCAAAATTCCCTGAAAGATTACACCTGATAGTGCCAAAGCAGCACCAACTGCTGCACAGGTAAGAATTCTTGGAAGCCGAACCTCCATCACAATAGTAGTTGATTTATCTGAAATAGCTGGAAAAGCATCATTAATATATGCAATCAAATTGTGGTTATTAATAATTTTAGATGCTACAATTCTTAGTATATCAAAGAATTCAATTTTCACGTAACCCATAGAAGCAGATAGAGTTATCAATCCAACAAGCATAAAAAATAAGATAACTACGAAGGTAGCTTTATTTATTAGTGATATTGTGTAATTAGGTTTATCTAACTCACTCTCCATGCAATTTTGTTTCCCATTAATCTTAATTGAAATATTGCAAAAAAAACTCCCCATATCGTTTTGTATGCGATATGGGGAGTCCGTATTTATCCTCAAATTTGTAATATTGTCCCACCCGAACCTCGCGAAAGCAGGGACTACAATATCTATTCAGGCAGGTTTTCTGACTTCCGGATCAACTTACTTTCTGCATCTTCCCATCATTACCTCTTGTTTCAAAAATGAATTAAGAGATAATAAACAGTGATATAGGGCAGATTTCATACTCGGTTACAGCGGCGGGTCCGTTCCTGACTTTCACAGGATTCCCTTTTTTAAGCACCTGAAATTAAACTTTAATATCTAAAAAACAGCGTAACCTAAGATTATTTTTTTTATAAGTCAATTAATTTCTTACTGTAAATAATTCGGGACTGTAAATATTTCAGGGAAAGAGCTGGTGTTTGAAATTGACGTTGGATTGAGGCAGTGGGCTTAAACTGTTCTACAATTTTTTCCAAATAGATTCTTTGTGTTCCATTTATTGATTCTTAAATCCTTAAGCAGCTTTTTGCATAGTTAGGATAGTTTCAAGAGTAAGTGGTTTT
>JADGBE010000035.1 GCA_015231615.1 Desulfamplus sp.
TAGCACTTAAAAGTTATCAGGGACGGATTCAGTTTAAAGATATAGCATTCGGTTATACAGGTATGTCCTACAACCTTTTTCAATCACTTGATCTTGAGATTCTTCCAGGTTCTGGTTCTGGTTCTGGTTCAGGCTCGGGTTCTGGTTCTGGCTCAGGCTCGGGTTCTGGTTCTGGTTCTGGCTCAGGCTCGGGTTCAGGCTCAGGCTCGGGTTCTGGCTCAGGCTCGGGTTCTGGCTCAGGCTCGGGTTCTGGTTCAGGTTTTGGCTCTGGTTCTGGCTCACGAACAGCAGCAACTCTTACCGTCTGATCAGATGCAGTTATAACATCTAATTCATATTCAGGCTCTGACTCTGGAGATAGTTCTGAAGCAAAAGGATCTTCGTAGCTCTCTTCTTTAGAATCTCCCTGAAAAGGATCAAATGCAAAAGCATCGTTTACAAAACTGAAAGAACTACTATCAGATGAGCTACCACTATCGGTTTGTGAAGAAGGTGTATTAACAGATTCAGAACTAAGATTATTAGTTCCTGTTAGACTCTCTTGTTGCGGAGAAGTCGTAGGTAAAGTGGTGTTTAGAGCAACTAAATTTTGTAATTGTTGTGTTCCTCCTGTCTGGCTTTGTTGTAAACCAGTTGACACTAATTGTTCATTTGTGAGTAAACCTTCTCCTAACGTATTTTGTGGCAATGCTTTTTGTCCCGGAGTATTAGCGGCTGTCTTTACAACGGCAACTGTAGTAGTTTTACCATCTGCCGTCTTTTGAGTAGGAGCCTTTGGGTCATTTGGTTTTGCATCATCTTTTGTTTCATCATCTCCAGCAGCTTCCGTTCCGTCATCAACTTCAGCAGCCTCTGTGCCATCCTCGACTTGGGCAGCCTCTGTACCGTCAGAAACTACTCCAGTTTTTGTATCACTATCACCAGACGCACTTGCTACAGTCTGTTGAGCCTCTGTTTGTTGTGTTTGAGTATCTGCAGTTTGTTGCGTTTCTGTTTGTTGAGTCTGTGCATCAGCAGCCTGTGGAGTCTCTGCTTGCTGTGTTTGAGTGTCAGCAGTTTGCTGAGTCTCTGATGTTTGTTCTGTCTGTGTATCTGCAGTCTGTTGAGTCTGTGCATCAGCAGTCTGTGGAGTCTCTGCTTGCTGTGTTTGAGTCTCAGCAGTTTGCTGAGTCTCTGATGTTTGTTCTGTCTGTGCATCAGCAGCCTGTGGAGTCTCTGCTTGCTGTGTTTGAGTATCAGAGGTTTGTTGAGTTTCTGTTTGTTGTGTTTGAGTGTCGGCGGTCTGCTGAATTTCTGCTTGCTGTGTTTGAGTCTCAGCAGTTTGCTGAGTCTCTGATGTTTGTTCTGTCTGTGTATCTGCAGTCTGTTGAGTCTGTGCATCAGCAGCCTGTGGAGTCTCTGCTTGCTGTGTTTGAGTCTCAGCAGTCTGTTGAGACTCTGTTTGTTGTGTTTGAGTGTCGGCAGTCTGCTGAATTTCTGCTTGTTGTGTTTGAGTATCTGCAGTCTGTTGAGCCTCTGTTTGTTGTGTTTGAGTGTCGGCGGTCTGCTGAATTTCTGCTTGCTGTGTTTGAGTATCAGCAGTTTGCTGAGTCTCTGATGTTTGTTCTGTCTGTGTATCTTCAGTCTGTGCATCTGCAGCCTGTGGAGTCTCTGCTTGCTGTGTTTGAGTCTCAGCAGTCTGTTGAGTTTCTGCTTGCTGTGTTTGAGTGTCGGCGGTCTGTTGAGCCTCTGATGTTTGTTCTGTTTGGGTGTCTGCGTCAGGCACAGTTTCTGTAATATTTGCTATTGTTGAGGCTTCGCTTTCAGCAACCTCAACTGCATTATTAACGGCATCATCAATGCTCTCTCCAGAAGCTAATGATTCTGTAAGTGCCTCTTGAAATGTTTCTGTATTAACAGCTCCAGACCCAGCAATATTACCAGCTTCTTCTCCAGATGATGAGGGTGCTAAAGACTCTATAACCGCAGCAACATTTTCACCTGATGCCATTGCTGTCAAAAGGTCATTCTGGGTTTCAGTTTGAACACTTTGTGAAGCTGATGTTTCTGACTCAACAGCTTGAGCCGCTATGGTAACAGCATTTTCAACGCTCTCACCAGAAACAAGCGATTGAGTTAAAGCCTGCTCAAAACTTTCGGTATTAGGAGAAGTTGTCGCCCCCTCAGAACCACTGTTAGTTTGGACAGATTCAGCCATAGTGCTAACAGCTTCTGTAACATTGTCTCCTGAAGCAAGAGCATTAAGCAATTGTACTTCAGAGCTGGCAGCACCAGAATCTACCTGAGATTCAGTCTGTGCAACTGTTGCGGCTGCTTCTGATGCCTGAGTTAATGCTCCTTCAATATTACCACCACTCTCAACGGCATTTAACAATGAATCTTGAAAAGTCTGTGCTACTGATGCAGCAGATTCTGGAGAGGCATCAGGGTTAGAAGGTGTAATAGATTCAATAACAGCAGCAACGTTTTCACCAGACGCAAGAGCATTTAAAACATCTTGTCCGCTACCTGTTGACTCTGCTTGAATGGCACTTGCTGTCTCTGATACTTGAGTCGCTTCGCTTTGTGCTTGATTTAAAGCATCTGCTGCGGAAGTCCCTTCAGCAAGAGCCTGCGTCATAGCGTTTTCAAAGGTTTCAGAATCACCACTGCCTTGCAGATTGGATACTGTTTCAGCTACATTCTCTCCAGATGCAAGGGCGTCTGCAAGTTTAGCTTCTGGAGTCATCTCTCCTTGAACTGCCTCTGCAGCATCTTGTGCAGCTTTCACTTCAGATTGAGCAGATTGAACAGCCTCGTCAGCAGATTGACCAGATTCCAAAGCCTTGATAAAAGAGTCCATGAATGCGGCAATTTGATTAGGGTCCATACCTTCTGTAAACTTGCTCAAAACCTCGTTTACATTATCACCGCTCGAAAGTGCCATAACCAACTTACCAGCATCGTTAATCTCACCTTGAGTTGAACTTTCTGCCTCAACATTATCTGTTACTGTTTTTTGTGCTTCTGATAAAGCATCTGATGTAGATTTACCATCACTTAAAGAGCTTTGCAGATTAGATAACATTGCCCCCGCTGCATGGCTATCCTTTGAAACACCTTCAGGCAGATTCTTCTCTATAACCTCATCAACATTGTCGCCTGATGAAAGGGCAGAAACTATGCTATCCTCTTTTGATGAAGATTCTGCCTCTTCACTAATCTTTTCTTGCACAACCGAAAGATCGGCTTCATGAACTGCCTGACGCAAAGACTCTTCTGGGGAGACACCGCTATTTAGGCTGTTGGTAAGATTATCCATAAAGTTCTCAACAGCTTTTTCAACCTCTTGTGGATTTCCACCTTGGGCAGCAACATGTTCGATGACAGTTTTTCTTATCTCAGCAAGACCTTCTTCAGACCCAGAAGAATTGCTTGTGCTATCCATCAACTTTGTTAGAACGTTATTGAAGAGGTCGCCGCTGTCTTGAGCGGGTAAATGTGAATTTGGTGGGGTATTTTGTCCATTACCGCTTGGTAAATTATTGTTTTCAGGCATGGTCTCCTCCTCTTTTATATTAAATAACAGATCGCAACGTTATAAAGAAAAAATAATTTGCAATGCTTTATCTATCTTACACATTTCTTGAGATGTTAATTCCCCTCTTATTTTCACCAATCTGCAACGATAGTCTATAGGACGAGTTTGTAAACAATCAGCAATCGATTGTTTTGATAATCCATTTTTGCTGCTGGGTAGAATTTCGACATTCGTTGTAATACGGCTTTTTTTTTCTGTCCAAGAAGTTAGCGGGACTACTTGAATTACAGGAACTCGTTCATTGTATATATTATTTGTTACTATGACACATGGACGAATCTTGCCTTTTTCCGCTCCCTGTGTTGGATCAAGATTAACATCAATAACCATTCCACGCAGTAAAACCGTCATTCTGGCCAATCCTGTATTGCTGTTTCAGTTAATATTTGCAACTCATTATCTTCATCATAAACTTCTGTATATAGATCGGCAGATTGCTTTAATCTGTTTAATTCGAGTTCTTCTTTTAGCCTCATTAAAGCAGAGTGAATCATTGAAGTCTTATTCTTAAAGCCATAGAATTTATAGTTGCATAAAAATTCAAATGTTGAAGGTGTGAGATTAAATTTTGCCTGTTGCATTATAATATTCCTTATCAAAAAGTGTTTAAAAATAATTATAGCCACAGATTAAGATAAATTCAATCGGTTGGTTGAAATTACCAGCAATTCTAATAAAACATCTTTTTTTTAAATTGCTGAAAAAGTTTATCTTTCGTGTAAAGCTGTTTCAAAGGAGAGCATAAAAGGGGTGAGTAGATATTCAAGAACAGTTCTTTTACCAGTTATAATGCTACACTGCATAAGGATTCCCGGAAAAAGGCGATATGGCTTTTCAGGTGTGCCAAAGTAATCCTTTTCCGTTGTAATTTTAATTTTATAAAAAGGGGCAAAATCTTTTATTATTGTTGAGTCTGGACTTATGTAAATCACCTCGCCATTGAGATGCCCAAATCTTGACCCATCTGATGAGTTTAAACGAACATTTACCTTTTGACCAACCTGCACATAACCTATATCGCCAATTGGAAGTTTTGCCTCAATAATTAAGCGATCGTCACTTGGAACAACCTCTGCAACTGCCCCACCTGGAGAAACAATACCTCCAATAGTAACAAAGAAGAGCGATTTCACAGTGCCATCAACAGGCGATCTAAGAACAGTTCTTCTTAGGCTGTCCTGATTTTTATTTAGCCTCTCATAGATTATCTCGGCTGTTCTTTGAACCTCTCTTAACTCATCTTGTGCCTCTTCAATAAATGTATTTTGCACAAGTTGAAGACGCACCTCTGCCTCTCTAATTGAAGCACCTATTTTCTTTAAAGATGCTTGATCAATTTTCTGTTGCCCTTTAATTTCAGCAAGTTTTTTTAAAAGATCAAGATGGGTCATTCTGTTTGAGAGGCTATGTTGAAGAAGTTTTTCGCTTATTCCAACTTGCTCTTCAAGAAATGTTCTCATGCTTGTGTTGCCTGACAATCTCGCCTGTATCTCTTCAATCTGAAATCTATATTGATTTATAAGCTCTCGCTGAACATTTAGCTGATTTTCAAGCCTATGCACTCTTGTCTGAAACATTGCAAAAGCATTTCTTGCCAAATCTGGAGCCTCTTTTTTCATCTGTTCTGGGATTTGTAGGCTCTTGCCTCCCTTTATCTCGGCATTTAGCCTCATTATTGTTATTTCAAGAGATTTAAGATGGATACTTTGTTCTGCAACCTCAGCATTGCTACTTGTTGATTCAAGAATAACAATAGATTGTCCTGCTTTTACCTGTTCTCCCTCTTTAACTAAAATCTCTCTGATTATTCCACCTTCAAGGTGCTGAATTGTCTTTACTCTACTTGATGGAACAACCTCACCCGGGGCAAAACTTACAACATCAAGTTGACCATAAAAAGCCCACATAAAAAAGGAGATCAGCATGATCATTGACATGATAAGGAATAATTGACTCTTTACGGGATTATTAGACATTAGGTTTACTCTCGGCAATAATTAACTTTGGAACAGGTTTGCTGTTTAGATCAAGAATGCGAGTTGCCCCTCTAATTATGTTTGGGTCTTGTGTAAATACAATCATGGTATGACCTTTTTTTGAAAGCTCAACCAACAAAGAGTAAATTGTTGCACACCCTTTTTTATCTAAACCCTCAGTTGGTTCATCAAAAAGAACCAATTTACCGCTAACTGCCAATGCTCTTGCAAGGGCAAGGCGTTTACGATGGCCTGTTGAAAGATTTTCGCCATTGTTGATTATTGGGGTATCAAGACCTTGCTTGCTCTGATCAATAAAACTTAATAATCCAGCATCTTTTATTACTTGGTTAAATATAAGCGAAAAAGAGGCTTTATTGGACTTTGATTCAGCTTGATTGGATTGTGCTTCAATTGGATTAGATTTTGCTTCAACATCTCCAATATTAATGGGAATTGCGGCTTCAAGATTTTCCTTTATTGAACCCTGCAAAAATTGAGCATCTTGAGGCAGACAGGTAAGTTGCGTTCTCCACCATGATGGCGAAAGCTGTCGTAAATCGATCCCATCTGCTAAAATCTGCCCTTTATCAGGCTCAATAAGCCCTGCAATCATACGACAAAGTGTTGTTTTTCCTGTTCCATTTTCTCCAGTAACTACAAGAACTGAACCTGGAAGAATCTCAAGATCAAGTGATTGAAAAAGGTTGTAGGACATACCTGTATAACCGAATGCTATATCTTTAAACTGAATCCGTCCCTGATAACTTTTAAGTGCTATACCGCCCTGTTTTTCTGTTTCAATCAATCCAAACTGCTCAACTCTCTCCAATGCTTGGGCTGCCATAGTAAAGGGTTCTCCAAGCTGGGCAAAACGAGAAATAGGACCAATTGCACGCATAGCAAGAATATTTGCCCCAATTAAAGTTCCAACAGTAAGATCGCCGTTTACGGCAAGAATTGCACCAGCAGCGTAAATAGCAACGCTCATCAATGATTGGGAACTTCTTGTAATACTTTGGATAATATCTTGTTGAGTTGAGACTTTAGCCCTTTTCTCTAAAAAAAGATCACAGTTCTTACCCCACTCTTTTACCATAAATTGCGAGTTATCAAACAGACGAACAGTATCTAAAGCCTGATTTGCCGTGCCAAAAAGTCCATTACCTTTTACAGATATTTCAGTAACCTTTTGAAGATTACTTTTAACCATTTGGCGACTTACAATACCGAGAATGAACATAAGAAGCATAAAAAAAAGAGTTATCACGCTCAAAACCCATGACAACCAAGTTAAAACAGCAATAAACATAAATGCAAAAGGAAGATCAAAGACAGTTGTTATGTTTGCTGGTTTATAGGCATCTTCAACTGTGTTAGTCCCTTTGATTATCTCCTGCCTTAGACGCGAGGGAATTTTATCTAAATATCTCATTTTGCCATTGGTTAAAATGCCAAAAGTTCCAACCATTAGATCGTAATTTCTTTTAGCACCAAGATATAAAGCAAGAGATGAGCGTGCCATTCTAAAGCCAAACTCAAGCAAAATTGCAATACAGACACCGATAGTAAGGGTAAAGAGCGTAGCATCAACTCCATGTGAAACATAACGATTAAGAAGTTGAATAATATATAGAGATGAGGCAAGACCAAGAAAATTGACAAAAAATGAGGCAAGTGTCAGTTCAATCGTGATAAATGGGTGGTTTTTAAGACGGTGGAGTAGTTCACGCATTGGGGATTTCCTTTTTGCGGAGGATTTTTCTAATATTCATCAAACATATCTAAATCAAGACCGCCCATAACTTCAAGTAAGGCAAATGTGGCAAACGATATATCTATTTTTGCAGCATAACTGTCGCTTCTTGCATTAATAAGGGCTGTCTCTCCCGCAAGAATATCCATCAAAGAGCGGTTACCTAATGCACGTTCTTCTCTTGCAAGTTTTAAAAATGCTGCTGTAAGGTCTGCTTGTTGGGTTAAAGTCAATGTTATCTGCTCTGCTGTTTTAAGTCTTTGCCATGCACTTTTCGCTGTCTTTCCAATTAGCTTTTCCCTATCAATAACCAAATTTTTCTCTCTAACCATGGTCTCTCTTGCAGCTTTTATCTTATTATTTTCTATAAGACCAAGATTTATCTTTTTTTTAAGAATAACGCTTGCCTTATACTCTTTTTTATTTCCAAAGGTTGCACTGTAATTATCTGAGACATCTCCCTCAAGTGCAAATTCAATATCAGGGTATAGTGCTTTGTTTTTTTCACTTCTGATGTCAGTCTCAACAACTGACTCTTTGTTTTTAGCAAGCAAAAGATCAAGGTTGCTCTCTAAAGAGACTTTAAGCACAATTTCAAGATCATTAGGTATAGAGATCATCTTGTAGATGTCAATTGGTCTCATCTTTGCAATATCTTCTGGCAATTTATCAAAAATCTCTAAATATGTACTCTCTGCCAAACTATACTCACCCTCGTTTCTCTGACGTCTTGACATTGCCCCTGCAAGTTGTGATTTTGATTGAAGAACATCGGTTGTGTAGCCATAACCTTCTGCAACCCTAATCTCCTCAAGACCTGTTTGACGGCGAATATTCTCTTCTGATTGGATTGAGTATTGAAGCACAATATATGCTTTATGAAGTCTTTGGTAGGCTGTTGCTGCATCAGCTATCAACTTTTGTCGTGTTTTCTCAAGATTAAGCTCGTGTTCAGCAAGTTGACGTCTTGCCTTTTCAACTGCTGCGTTAGTTTTACCAAAATCCCATAAAAGTTGGCTTAACTTTAATTTACTTTGGTTATACTGATCAGGCACTATCTCTCCATGTTCATCTTCTCGCCCTGCTTCAAGCGTTAATTCAAGCTCTGGATAATATGCCCCAAACCTAATTCTTATCTGCTCTTTAGCAGCTTTTACAGCAGCTTCAGCACTTTTAATCCGTTGGTGTTTTGCAAAGATTGGCTTAAAAATATCGTGAAAATATTTATTTCCAGATGCCTCTTCTTGATTTTCAGATAATACTGTTAAATCTTTAAAATTAGGCTCTGAATTTTGTGAATTTTGCAATCGCGACTTTGAATTTTGCAATTCAAGCTCTAAATCTACTGGTTCTGAATCATAATCATCTTCATCTATTGCTGGTTTTGCTATTGCTAATAGTTTTGTTATTGCTATTTTTGTGTCTCTCTTTTTTGACGATTTTTTTGAAGGTTGTGCAAAAAGATCGTTTATTGGAAATGCTATTGAAGAGATAAAAATAAAAATAATAACAGTATTTATAATTCTGTATAACATAGTATTCCTAAATATTTTGAGGAGTTGGCGTCGTTTTTTGGAGCAAAGAAGGACTGTTAGCCCCAGTAGCATTTACAGAATCCTCTATTTTATTGCTGTTTTCTGCCTTTTTTGCGAGCATTTGTATAGTTGGGGAGTGTAAAAGAGCAGTTGGTTCATTCTCCTCAACAGGGTTTAAAGAGATACCCTCTGCTGTAAACCTCTTCCAGACAGCGTTCCAAAGTTTTCCTCTTAAAGCAAATTGATTTTTCCAGTTAGATACCCATACACGCATTACATACTCAGCAACCCAACTGTTAGAAAGAGCTTTTGCCCCAAGAAAAGCATGTGCAGGTGGTTTTACTGAACTTGCCTCTGGAACGCTCTCAATTATCTCTTTAAGTAGCTTTAATATTTTATCAGGCTCATATTGAGTAGATATTTGAATTGGAATATCAATTCTTATGCTATCTTTAGAGTAGTTTACAACAACCGAATCTCCTACTTGACCATTTGGAATTGAAATCATGTGGTTTGTCAAAGTTTGGAGACGAACTGTTCGCCATGTCATATCAACAACATTTACTGAATCAATATCATTAATTTTGATCCAATCTCCAATAGAGAATGGACGCTCAATGTTTATGACGATTCCTGTAAATACATTTGCAATGTTGCCTTGAATTGCAAGACCTACAATCATTGTAAAAAGACCGCTGGTTGCAAGAAGACTTGTAAGTTTTTGATCCAACACAAATGCCACAATTCCAAAGAATGCAAAAAGATATATGGTAGCTGCTACAAATTTTCTAATAACATTTGGAATTTTTCGTTTTGTCCTGTTCTCAAGCGGATTCCATAAGAAACGCTCAAGTGCAACAACAAGAAGAGTTGCTGGAACAAGCCACCAGAGCATATCATACCCCATAATCAAATCTTGGATATAATGTACAGATACATTATGTCTGATAGCAGAATTTACAGATAGGTTTCCAATTGAGAGAATTAGGAGTGGCCAGAAAAATACCCTAATAAACCACGAAGAGGTAAGCCAAAATATACCTTTAAGTTGTCTATCGATAAACCATGCAACAATGCTTCCTACAATACCAAATATACCAATATAAATGAGATATTCGCTTGGGATAAGTGTCCTAAAATTAAGTCTATTTTCGCTAAATATAACTCCATAATCAATACGTGAAAAATCAGGGTCAGCAGCACCATAACCTACATACATTGGGCTACCAAATGAAGATGTAGTAAATATTATTTGCGATAACCATGCGTCATCAATTCTCCAGCCAAAAGCTGGATTTAATGCTCGTCTTGCATTTAGCTGACCTCTTAAAGTCATCTGTTTATCAAAGCCCATACCAAGCATATCAACAACATAGATAACATTATTTCGGTTTAAATTTTTATGGTTAAAAGAAAGACCCATTAAATGCTTACCATATTCAAGTTTAGTATCAAGGAAATTAAGGTTAAAACGCCCCTTTATACGATAGAGCCTAAAAGATATATCTTTCTGTTCACTACTTTCGATTGGCTCACTTAGCTTAATCTCCTGAATATCATTTTTAACATCATGCACACCATTTAAAAAATCTACATCTGCTGGATTAAATTTGCCTCTATACCTAAACCATATTGAGCAATCAATAACTGCATTGTAGTTTTGAATATTGACATCTGTAATTTCGTGAACCTCAATACCTGTGTAGATAACGTTTGTTTTATACATAAATCTATCATTAACATAAAGAACCCTACCGCTTTTGATCTCTTCAAAATAGTTTACAGAGCTGTTACTCTTTATTGGTTGAAGTTGAGTTGGGGCTGCAATAATATTTCGACCATTATAAATTCCAACCTGAACAGGCTTTTGATGTTTGCCTGTTGTTGAAAACCAAGTTTGGCCTGTAACTCCATTATTTGCACTTTCAGGTGTTATAAGCGAATTAAAGTAACGTATTATCGCTGCACTACATGTCTTTGGTGATGGCTTATCTTCTGTCTCATCTCTTAATATAGCTTTAAACATCATTTTAGCAGCATCATAAGCGTATGCTGCAATCCAATCTGGGGCTGTGCCAAATTTTTCCATGTATTGATTCTTAAATTGTTGAGCTTCCCCGCCAGCAGTATCGTAAAGAAGAGGCGATGACATAACAATTCCGTCAGTGTATGCAGCAACTTTATCTTTATCTTTTACAAATTCTGCAATTGCTTCTCTAAAGCCTGTTGTAGCAACAACATTAGTTCCAACTATCAAATTTTTAATAGAGGCATCTCTTGCTTTAACCACAAAATTTGCAGCAGAAGGGGCATCTCCTGCAAAAAATATTGTTCCGAGGTCCTTTAAGTCTTTAATTTGTACAACTATATCATCAATTGATGCTGGCAAATTATTAGGATTAAAACTATATGTGTAATGAATCTGTGTTCCAAACCTTGCATAGACAGATGTAAAAGCATCTGCCATCTTTTTCCCATGAGGTGAATCAGAGTGGATAATAGTAACTATTTTATTACCAAGAACATTCCGAGTATAGTTTGCAATAAATCCTGTTTCACTATTTGAATCTGTAACTGTAGCGTATATATTTGGATATTTATTTAGCTTATCTGGTGGAGATTCTGTTGAAGATATATTAATAAGTGGAATATTCGCATTTTCATATATTTTGCTAACAGATTCAATAGCTTCAGACCCCATATATCCCACTACAGAGACCATTTTTTCTGTGTTTACCAACTCATTGGCAGAATTAGCAGCCCCATCATTACTATTTTTAGTATCAGATTTTTTAATTTCAAGACGTAAATCATGTTCTTTTACCTCTTTGTTGCTATTTACCTCATCTACTAAAACACTTACACCTCGCTCAATTGAAGTGCCAATTCCTGATTCTAAGCCTTCAAATGGGGCAGATATGCCTATATAATAAATTTCATTACTTCTAATAAACCAAACTTCCTTAACAATTAATGAGGCAATTGTACCTAAACAAATAATTAAAATAATAATAAGTGTTAATTTGTGGTGTTGTTTCACTGTAACTCCTTGCAGATAATCTTATGGTTTAAAAGGCTCTATATTTTTATTATGAGATGTAAAAAGAACATGTAGGCATAACTTAATAATTCAAAAATAGGTTAGAAGGGTGATTAACTCAAAACTTGCTTTTTTGTCAAGGGTTCTGAGTTGTATGGTTATTTTAGCCATTTATCTTGACTTAAAATCTTTCATTTGACTATAACATATTTACAATATTCCCATTTTCTTTAGATTTGAACTCCTGCAAAAAACATTTTGTTATCCAGTAAAATCAAAGTGGTAATTCAAGTTTTACAAAAAACTCTATTTAAGGAGTAAATTGAGATAATATGCTTGATAATATACTAAATTTTTTAAAAAAACGTAAGAGAGCTTCTAACCGTAAGAGAGCTTCTGCACGCTTACAATTTGAGGTAATGTTTAGTTATCATTACGAGAATAGAACTTACATGGGGCTTTTAAAAGATATTAGCGTTAATGGACTTGGATTTTTTTCAGCAAATTATGTTGAAGCTGGAAAAGAGATTGAGGTAGAAGTTGTAGTTGACTGTAAAGAGCCAGATGCTGATTTAAAATGGGTAGCTTTAAAAGAAAAAGCAAAGATAAGGTGGGTTGGTATTAACCATTCGTCAAAACTCATTGATTATGATATTGGATGCGAATTTATCGAACCAGACAATGAAACTCGCGAAAAACTTACTACAATTTTAAATCAGATGTTAAAAAAATAGAATTACTATGGATATTTTTATGGTTCAAAAATTCATCTATGAAGAGTTGGAACAAAAGAAGTCAAGAAAGTTGAATCTAAACATTAAAGGGTTAAAAATAGTATAGCATGAAAAAAATCCAAAAACTTGAAATGGTCAATATATCCAAATCATTTCAAGGTAACTTTGCCAATAAAGATATAAATCTTCACATAAATTCTGGTGAAATTCTCGGACTTCTCGGTGAAAATGGAGCTGGTAAAACAACTTTAATGAATATTTTGTATGGACTTTACCAGCCAGATTCAGGAGAGATAAGAATCAATGAAAAACCTATCAAGATTAACTCGCCCATAGACTCTATACATCACGGTATTGGCATGGTGCATCAACATTTTATGCTAATACAAAACCACTCTGTTATTGAAAATATTGCCTTAGGCTACGAAAAAACCCCATTCTTTTTTCCAAAAATAAGAATACACGACAAAGTTGTTGAGTTCTCAGAAAAATTTAACTTTGCCATTGAGCCTTATAAAAAGGTGTGGCAGTTGTCAGCAGGAGAGCAACAGAGAGTTGAGATTATCAAAGCACTTTTAAATGGTGCTGATCTTTTGATTTTAGATGAACCAACATCAGTTCTTACCCCTCAAGAGATAAAAGAGCTTTTCAGAATTTTAAAGGATATGAAAGCACAAGGGCACATGGTTATTATCATAAGCCATAAATTAGATGAAATTATGGAGATATGCGATAGAGTAACTGTGCTTCAAAAGGGGCGAATTTCAGGTCATTCTGATACTGCCCTTATGGATAAGAGGTCTCTTGCAAGAATGATGATTGGAAGAGAAGTTTTGTTTAATGTCAACCGAGAACCATTGTCAAAAGGGGAGCTTGTTCTTAAAGTATCTAATTTGCATGTAATTGGTAATAAAGGAGTGTCAGCAGTTAAAGATATATCGTTTGATATTTATGAAAATGAGATATTTGGGATTGCAGGAGTTGCGGGCAATGGTCAAAAAGAGCTTGCAGAGGCGATAACTGGAATCAGACCTGTTAAATCAGGAAGTGTCTTTGCTGGTAATAAAAATATCACAAATATGTCCCCAAGAAAAATTTATGATCATGGAGTTTCGCATGTTCCAGAAGAGCGTATTAAATTTGGTATTGCCCCGGGACTTTTTCTTTATGATAACGCCATCTTAAAACAGCATCATCTTGATAAATTTTCCAAAAATATCTTTTTAGAGTATGGCAGGATTAAAAACCATACCCGCTCTCTTATTGATAGTTACAAGGTAGCCACACACTCAATAGATGTTCAGATTAAAAACCTTTCAGGAGGAAATATCCAAAAGCTAATACTTGGAAGAGAGATAAGCGAAAATCCTCCGCTTCTTGTTGCGTCTCACCCAACCTATGGCTTAGATGTTGGAGCAACTGAGTATCTGCGAGAACAACTACTTAAAAGAAGACGCGAAGGCGGGGCTGTGCTTCTATTTTCTGAAGACTTAGATGAGATTTTTGAGCTGTGCGATAGAATTGCAGTTATGTTTCAAGGAGAATTTACAGGAGTTCTTGACTCATCTGAAAGGGAAAAACTTTCTGATATTGGTTTGATGATGGCGGGTTCTGTGCGTTATTGAAAACATGGTCTGTGGTTTACTTAAAATTAAGGACAAAATATGTTTAAAATTATAGTGTATGACAGAGATTCAATAACTCCGCTTAGATCTCTTATGACAAATATAGGTTCTCTTTTGGCTTCTTTGTTAGCTATTGGCATTGTCTTTTTTCTGTGTGGTGTTAATCCTCTCTATGCAATTGGAAAGATATTTACTGGCTCTTTTGGCTCAATGTATGGATTTAAGGAGACTATAACCAAAGCAATACCTCTAATATTGATTGGCGGAGGTCTTGCCCTTGCATTTAGAGCAAAGTTTTGGAATATCGGTGCTGAAGGTCAGCTTCTTATGGGGGCATTGATGGGAACATGGATTGGACTTACATGGGGTTCTTCTCTCCCATCTTCTATTTTGATTCCTCTTATGTTTGTAGCGGGTTTTATTGGAGGGGCATTTCTTGGACTTATTCCAGCAATATTGAAGATAAAGTTCTCTATTAATGAAGTTATCTCAACTTTAATGCTCAACTATATCTGTGCTGAACTTATAACCATGCTAATTGTTGGACCTTGGAAGGGCAATACCCGTTTTGGATTCCCCGGGACAAACAACCTTAATGATGCCGCCTTGCTTGGAGTTCTATCAGGTTCAAGAATACACTATGTTACGCTGATTATCGCCATTGTATCTGTGGTTATTTTGTCGATTATTGTCTATCGGACACGATTTGGATATGAAGTTAGAGTTATTGGCGAAAACCCTGAGGCTGGAAAATATGCTGGAATTGATTTTTTTAAGACTACGCTTGTCATTATGATTTTAAGCGGAGGTCTTGCAGGTGTTGCAGGTGTTGGTGAACTTGCTGGTATCCACCACTATCTTGGCTATCCTGCATCAATCTCTTCAGGATATGGATTTACAGCAATTATTGTTGCATGGCTTGCCAAACTTAATCCAATTTATGTGCTGGTTTCTGCTTTGTTTTTTGCAGGTATTCTTGTGGGTGGTGATGCAATTCAAATATCTTTAGGATTACCAGGGGCAACTGTTCAGATTGTAAATGGCATTTTGCTGGTTTTTCTTATTATGGGGGACTATTTTTTGAAACACAAAGTTATTGTCAGTTTTGCAAATAACGACCCTGAAATAGCCGTCAACAAAAAATGAAAAAAGGAATATAAAATAGATGGAAGATGTTGTGATTTCAGTGTTGTATAGAACAATGGTGGCTGGAACTCCACTGCTTCTTGGAACTGTTGGTGAAGTTATTTGTGAGCGGTCGGGAATATTAAACCTTGGTGTTGAGGGGGTTATGTCTGTTGGTGCTGTTGTGGCATTTGTTGTTACCTATACCACTGGAAATCCATGGCTTGCACTTATGGCTGCTATATTGGCTGGTATGATTATCTCCCTAATTCATGCTTTTGCATCTATCACCCTTATGGCAAATCAGGTTGTATCTGGTCTTGCTTTAACTATGATAGGTCTTGGGCTGTCTGGTATGGTTGGTAAACCTTATGTTGGCAAACCACTTGCAGTAAAAATGAACGATTTTGCAATACCTTGGCTTTCAGATATTCCGTTTATAGGACCAATTTTCTTCAAACAGAGTCCATTTTTCTATATGGCAATAATTTTGGCACTTGCAGCATGGTTTTTCCTTGAAAGAACGCTTGCTGGTATAAAAGTTCGATCAACAGGAGAGAATCCAAGGGCAACTGAGACACAGGGTGTTAATGTTACTCTCGTAAGATATATCTGCGTAATTACTGGAGGAGCTTTTTCAGCTATGGCAGGTGCACATCTTTCAACATCATACAGCAAATCGTGGATTGAAGGTATGACAGCAGGAAGAGGTTGGATTGTCATTGCTTTGACTATATTTGCCTTGTGGAATCCGGGAAAGGCGATTTTTGGCTCTTTTCTATTTGGAGGGGTATTTGTGCTTCAATATCTTCTTCAACCTATTGGAATATCACCAAACTTTCTTGCAATGCTTCCATATATTGCTACACTTTTGATTCTATTTGGTATGGGATTAAGGGATCGCAGAAGATTAAATGCTCCTGCACAACTTGGAGAGCCATACAAGAGAGGAGAGAGATAGAGATAACGGAACAAGGTCTTAATTTTAGCTTTTAATTTGTTTTTTAGCCCAGAGCTAAAAGCTCAGGGCTAAATTGTCCAAGTCCTCTTAAGAGGACTTTTTAACTTAGTCGATGGTTTTAACCATCGGCTAAAAGATTGGATAAAAACTCAAATTCGGCTGCCGGACTTCTGTTATTTCAGGGCGTGAACTTTCAGATAGAAGAGTTATTTTTTAACAGCTCAGAAATTCTTAAAAGTGTCTCAACATAGGGGTTGCTGTGGTTATACTTGTAGAGAACCTTAAAAGCCTCTTCTCTATTCAAATTTTGTTTCCAACCATGTTTCTTTAGGTAATTTGCAATGCTGTGTATTGCATCTACGTGGTTAAAAAGATCAACCTTACCATCTAAATTGCCATCTTTTGCAAGTGTCAAAGCATTGCTTGGCATAAACTGAGATATACCCATAGCACCCGCATAAGACCCCTTTATCTCAACTGGATCAAACCCCTCTCTTGCCGCATATTTTAAAAACGCCTTTAATTCGTTATATGCCCATTTTGATTTTGAGGCTGATTTTTTGTCAAACTTATTTCGCTCAATTCTCTTCTCTTCTGACAAAAAGTTCCAAAGCCTCTCTTTTTCGGTAGTATCAGATAAAGCACTCATTGTTGAGAGAATATTTATAACTTCACGGTTACCAAGATATGTTCCAAGACGAGTTTCAACAAGTATTATGGCGGTGATTATCGTTTTATCAACTCCATATATTGCTTGGGCATTATCTAATTCTGATTCATGTTTTTGTATGTAGGCTACGGCACTTTTAATTGATTTATCTGATAAAAACTGCTCATAGTTGGCTTTTGACTCTGAATGGACAAAAAACAGAGAGACTCCTTTAAGCTCAAGTGCAACTTTAGGGTTACTGTATATTTTATTGATTTCGTCAACGGAAAAACCATCTTTAATTAAACGCTCTGTTACAGCATTAAATGGTAGTTGAGGTGTTTTGTTGTTTAAAGCATACTCTTGACCAAATGTTGGGTTTGAACAAATCAATGATAATATAAAAATAAGATTACACACCATCAAAAGCCTAAAACACGATAAAGACAATTTGTAGGTGGTATAAATATTTTGTTTCAAAATATTGTATTTCATAAAAACTCCAATTGTTTTATTTATTTATACATTAATACATAAAATTAGGGAGAAATAGAACAATTTGTGGAAAAATCATTAAAATTATGATCCCAACTATTGTTGCAATTAAAAATGGAAAAATTCCCTTAAAGATAGACTCAAGAGGTATCTCACCAACAACTTTCTGTGAGACTCCATAGACCACGTAAACATTTATCCCAACAGGCGGAGTAATAACACCCATTTCAGTAACAAGCACAATAATAACCCCAAACCAAATAGGATCGTAGCCAAGGTTCATTACAACTGGATAAAATACAGGAATCGTTAGCATAATAAGCCCTAAAGAGTCCATAAAACAGCCACCAATAAAGTATATTCCTACGATAATGCCCATTATCATATATGGGGGAAGATCAAATCCTGCAACCCATGTTGCTACATCAAAGGGGATTCTTGTTACAGCAAGAAATTTTCCAAAAACAACAGCCCCTGCAATTAAAAACATTATCATGCTTGTAGTTTGTAGTGTCTCATAAAGAGATTTTACAAATCCACCCCATGTTAGCTGTTTTCTAATTAAAGCAACGGTAATAATCCCAAAAACACCCACAGCAGCAGATTCAGTTGGGGTAAAAAATCCCCAGAAAAGACCACCCATAACAAGGACAAAAACAGCAAGAGTATCCACAAGCCCAGTTATAGATTGAAATTTTTGTGCAATGGTGAACTTCTCACCTTTTGGTCCATGTTCAGGATATATTTTGCATGTGATATAAATTGAGGCAATAAAAAGAAACGTCATCAAAATTGCTGGAAATATTCCAGATACAAATAATGCTCCAATAGATTGCTGCGTTAATATTCCATAGATAATAAGCACAATGCTTGGCGGCATTATCATTCCAAGTCCTCCGCCAGAGGCTACGGAACCTGCGGATAACGAATTTGAATAACCAAATCTTTTCATTTCAGGCATTCCAACGGTTGCCATTGTGGCAGCAGTTGCTGGACTTGAGCCGCAGACAGCACCAAAAGCTGTGCATGATGCAACAGTTGCCATTGCAAGTCCGCCTTTTGTATTGCCTAAAAAAGTATAAGCAGTGTTGTAAAGTTTTCGGCTTATACCGCTGTTAAATGCAAGTTGCCCCATCAAGACATATAGAGGAATAGTTGAAAGATCGTAGGATATAAATGATTCATAAAAATTGCTTGGTAGAAGATTGAGTGCCCCCTCAAAAGATATAAGAATAGCAAAACCCACAAACCCCACCATTGTCATCACATAAGCTACAGGCATTTTGGTCATAAAAATTGCAACCATTATAACAATACCGATAACACCAATTAAAGTAGGGTTCATCTTTTGTTGTTATCTCCTAAAAATAAAATTATATCTTTCAACATAAATAAAGAAAAAATTAAAAAACAACCTCCCAATATATAGGCAAAATAGTACATTGGAAGTTGCAAATTCATAGAACTCTCTCCAGATTGTGATCTAACCTGTGCAAAAATAAATATACGCCATGATATTATAGCCATAAGTATTGCAGAGAGGGTGTTTGTAATAAATTTTATGATAGCCTGACTCTTTTTTGAGAATAGTCTTATAACTATCTCAACTCCAATGTGAACGCCTTGTTTATGGGAATAAGGTAAAGATAAGCCCATAGCAAGAATAGCAAATATAGATACAAGCTCTTCTGAACCAAAGATTGGAGAGTTGAATGTGGCTCTTAGAAAAATATCGCTACATGTAATTGCAGCCATTGCCACAATACAGGCAGCCGCCCCTTTTTTCATGTAATCTTGAACTTTATCGATAAAAAACCAAAATGAATTCATATAATACCTTGTGTGATGAATATGAAAGATTTGACAACTTTCAAAAAGTTGTCAAATCTTAATCTTGATACTTTAATAAATTGACAACTAATCTACTTACTACTCTCAATTGATTTTTTAATAAAATCTACAACTTCTGTTCCCTTAAAACCTTTTGTGTTTAGCTCTTGGGCATAAGAGTTAATTGCGGGTGTAACCGCATTTTTCCATTTTTCTGACTCTTTAGCATCAAGAGTTATTATTTTGTTTCCAGCTTCTATAAAATATTTTTTACCAGCCAAATCAATTTCATCCCATGCCTGACCATGTTTTAGTGTCCACTCTTTATTGATATCAGAGATTATCTTTTGAATTTCAGGAGATAATGATGCCCATTTTGCCTTATTCATTGTAACAACCATAGTAGCTGTATAGCCAACTGAATTTTCAGCAACACAGTAGTCAAGAACTTCAGCAAGTTTCCAACCTTTGTTTGACTCTATTGGGTGTGTGCTACCATCTACAACCCCTTTTTGAAGGCTTGTGTAGGTCTCTTGCATACTTTGACCCACAGGTGTTCCGCCTAAGGCATTGACAAGATATGTGCTCATTCCAGTTGATCTTATCTTAAGCCCTTTTATATCTGCTAAAGTTTTTATCTCTTTTGTCTTTGTGTGAATATAACCTGGACCGTGTGCATGTAGAAACATAACTTGAGTATCTTCAAACTCTTTAGGTTTAAACTCTTCCATAACAGCATTGGCAACCTTTGTTGCTACAACGCCACTTGTGTAGCCCATAGGTAAATCAACCGCCCCCATAACTGGAAATCTTCCCCTTGTGTAGGCTAAAACAGTCATACCAATATCTGCAATACCAGAAGCAACGCTCTCATATATTTGAGGGGCTTTTGCTAAAGTTCCTCCTGGATAGTAGTCAATCTTGACTGCACCATTGGTTCTTTTTTCAACCTCTTTGCACCAAGATTCAGCAAGCTGAGATTGAACATGAACAGGTGGGAAAAAATTGGCGTATGTAAGTTTAACAGGATCAGCAGCTTTTGCAGTTTGAGTAAATAGACCAATAAAACCACTGATAAGAATTGCTGCTACTGTTAAAGAGAAAATAACCATAATTTTTTTACTACTACTCTTGTTGACAATGCTTTCTTTAATAAGACTCATTTTTAAAATCTCCTTTATCATTAAGTAAGTTTTTGGAAATTAATATTTCCTAAGAATTTAAGGATACCCAATATGGATACCTCAAATTACCAAGTAGTTTAAGGATACCACCAACTATCCCAACTAAATTAGTAAAAATAAAGCCCTTTATAAATAGAATATGACTCTCTTTGCAATAAAAATTATGATGATGAAAAAAACTTGGCATTATTTATTGTCAGATATAATATATAAAATATTATGAAAAACCGAATTTATTCAACAAAACTGTAGCTTTTTTAAATATTAAGGCATGAAGGGATTAGGAAAATGAAACAGCATAATAAAATTCGACTTGGTCTGATGGCCCCTCTTTCTGGAATAGTTCAATTATATGGTTCGGAAATATCCAACGCAGGAATAATAGCCTGTAGTGAAGTGAACGAAGCTGGCGGAGTTCTCGGTCGTGAGCTTGAACTTATCATAGTTGATGATGGCAGTATGCCTGAGACTTCTGTGCCTGCCGCGAAACGGCTGATCCACGAATTCGGGTGTGTCGCCATAATCGGCAATCTTCTTTCAAATTCAAGAATAGCTGTCTCAACTCTTGTTTCAGAACCATTAAAAGTTCCTTATCTGAATTTTTCGTTTTATGAGGGGAGTATATCTGGAAAATATTTCTTCCATTTTGCAGCACTTCCCAACCAGCAGATTGACAAAATGATTCCGTATATGCACAAGACGTTCGGACCTAAAATGTTCTTTGCAGGTAATAATTATGAGTGGCCCAGAGGTTCTATTGATGCTGCAAAAAAAACACTTTTGAAAAAATATGGCGAAATCGTTGGTGAAGAGTATCTGCCTATTGGAACTTCAATGACAGAAATAGATGAGCTGCTTGTAAAAGTAGCCTCTTCAGGGGCAGATGTTTTTATCCCCTATTTTGCAGGAATTGATCAGATAAATCTCTTAACTCAATTTACTAAAAAAGGTCTGAAAAAAAGAATGGCAGTTGTTATGGGACACTATGACGAGGCAATGGTAGGTCTGCTTTCACCCGAGGTTCGAGAGGGCTTTTACTCTTCCAATACCTATTTCATGTCAATAAATAGTAAGATGAACTACTCATACCTTGAACGCCTTAAAAAACTTGACGGAATCAACGGCATCTGGCCATCAGGCAACGGTGTAGTAACTAACTTCGGAGAGGGAACTTATATATGCGTAAAAGCGTTTGCCAAAGCCGTTAATCAGGCATCTTCAATTGATTCCGATGCCGTTGTATCTGCTCTTGAAACCATTGAGGTTGAAGGTCCTCAGGGTATTGTAGTAATGGATTCGGTCAACCATCATGCAAAGGTGAATACCTATCTCTCAAGATGTAATGAAGATGGAGTATTTTCTATTATAGAATCATTTGGACAAATCTCTCCCGTGATACCCGAACGGTACAAAAATAGTACAACCACAGTTTCTGACAAACCAACAATAGGTTTTCAAAAACTATGGAGCGGCCTAAATAGTTGCGGTATCACCTCACAAATACTTGAGACCGTTGATGTTGTTATAGTTGCTGTAAATAGAGATGGAGTGATCCTTGAGGCTAACCGTGAGGCGTATCGTCAGTTTGGATACGATTTAGATGAGCTAAGGGGGATAAATGTCAATCAACTTGTTCCACCAAATTTAAGAGTAAAACATACGCTACTTTTTGAGCAGTTTGCTCAAAGTAGTGCTATGGAGATACTAATGGGTAAACGTGGCGAAGTTCAAGGATATAGAAAAGATGGCTCTTTTTTTCCAGCAGAAGCAAGTATAGTAAAATTTCTATATGGTGATAAATGGGTCTTTGTTGTTACTCTAAGAGATATAAGTGATCGAAAAAGATCTGAACAGACATTAATATGGCGTGCCACTCACGACGCACTAACAAAACTTCCCAATCGAGCTTTGATAAAAGATAGGCTTAAAAGCGCATTGGATAGAACTATTCAGATTCAGAAAAATATCGGGATAATTTTTATTGATATAGACAATTTTAAATTAATTAACGATACATACGGACATGATTCTGGTGATAAACTTCTTATTTTGATTGCAGATAGACTTATAAACTCTACAAGACCAGGTGATACAGTGGCACGTCTTGGCGGTGATGAGTTTGTAGTTTTAAGTGAGTATATTGATTCAGAAGAGATTGTTATTAAAATAGCCGAAGATATAAACACAGCAATCAGAGTTCCATTTGAACTTAATGACATTACAGTTTATATAAGCACAAGTATAGGAATGGCTTTAGGGCATGGTTTAACCCATTCCGCAGAAGATATGCTCAGAAATGCTGATGCAGCAATGTATATAACAAAAGAGCAGGGAAAAGATGGCTGGCATCTGTTTTCCGATAAAATTTACGAAAACCTTCTTACAAAAATTAACATTATCAATGGACTTAAGACCGCGATAGAAAAAAACGAATTTCGCATGGCGTATCAACCTATTGTTGCGGCAAACAGCAAAATAATAAAAGGGGCTGAATCTCTTATCCGCTGGAACAGAGCAGATGGTCCTGTTTCGCCCGCTCTTTTTATACCTATTGCTGAATCTAACGGAGCTATAATACCTATAGGACGGTGGGTTTTCCGTGAAGCGTGCAAAACTGTTGCCCGTATTCAGAATAAATTTGGAAATAACATTCCATATACATCTATCAATGTATCAACATGTCAGCTTAATGAGGAGGGAATTGTTGCTGAATTTACCGACATTCTCAATGAGACTGGTGCTAAACCCGAAAATATAGTGATTGAAATAACTGAAACATCATTGATGACGGATGTTAATAAAAATATAAAAGTTCTTAATGAACTTGCTTCACTTGGTATTAGAATTGCGGTTGACGATTTTGGTACGGGCTACTCTTCACTTTTGCAACTCCTTAGAATGCCAGTGAGTATTATTAAAATTGATCGTGAGTTTATTGATGGACTTGATAAAAAACCTGAAAGTCGGGCGATAACTTCGGCAGTAATCAAAATGGCAAAGGTAATGGATAAACAGACCATAGCTGAAGGAGTTGAGAATGAGGCACAGTTATTTGAACTTCAGGCTCAGGGCTGTGATATGATACAGGGTTTTTATTTCTATCGCCCCATGCCTGCTGATGATTATATCAATCTGCTTAAACAGAGGATTATGATTCCAGACAACACTAATTCACCCAAAGTTTATACTGTTATTTATGTGAGCAAGGCGTCTGAGGCTATCACTGATGATGAACTAAAACAGATTCTTAATTTCGCACGAAAGAACAATTCTGAACTTGGAATCACGGGCTTTCTTATTTACAATAAAGGATATTTTCTTCAGTTGCTTGAAGGCCGACAGGACTCTATTGACGAACTTTTAGGAAAAATAGTAGATGATCAACGCCATAACGATGTCAGAATAGTTCTTCGCACGTTCAATGAACGCCGTCTTTTTTCCGACTGGACAATGGGATACTGGAATATGAAGGAGACAGGTTCGGATATAGATTTTTCAACATGGCAAAAACAGACATTTAGCCTTTTGGAAATATCAAATGATGCTAAACTCTGCTATGCTTTTTTCGAAGCACTCTCTTCAAAGAATTTATAGATTAAGGAGAATGTCAAGAAAACGGTTCTGGTTGGCAAACAGCTTTACGCCATTCTTATAAATCGCTTGACATCTATAGACTGCTTGACATAACCATTTATAAAAAAAATGAATCTGAGAGTAAAACATTTGAATTACTATAATTAAGGAGAATTTATTTTGAAAACAATTATATCTATTAAGTCCATATCTCTATTAATTGCTTTGCTATCAACTATTATATTATACAAAGATTTGCAGTCATCTGAACAAACTAAACACTATGAGCTTTCACAATTTATATCTCCAGAAACATGCGGTGGGTGTCATACTCAAATATATGAACAATGGCAAGGCTCAATGCACAATCTTTCATCTGATGATATAATTTTCAATGAGATCGCAAATGCGGGTCTTGTTGGGCTTAAATCTAAAGAAGATATAGAGGAGGCCGAACATTGCCAAACATGCCACACACCAGTTGGTTATATAACAGGTTATCCTCGTAAGACATCTGATGATAGAACAAAAATAGCACCAATAGCAAAGCAAGGGATTCAGTGTGATTACTGCCACTCAATCACAGGTGCATATTCAATTTATAATGCACAATTTAAATATAGTCCGGGAAATGGAGAAGATGATCCCGGAGTTAAAAGAGGTCCATTTAAAGATTCTGAATCTGATTATCACCAATCTGAGTTTTCAGAGTTTCATACAAAATCAGAACTATGTGGAACATGCCATGACGTTAAGCATGTAACATCAGGTGTTTGGCTTGAGACCACCTATCAGGAGTGGAAGCAAAGCCCATACAGTAAGCAAGGAGTTCAGTGCCAAGATTGCCACATGTATCAAAGACCAGAATATCCATCTACAGGTTCAACCAAGAGAGTCAAGAATCCAGGAACAGCGGCTGACGGTTCAGTTGAGAGAGAGCATATCTTTACCCACTATTTTGTTGGTGCAAATATGGCAATTCCAGCACAATCTAATTTGGCACAATCTAAAGAAATATCTAAAATGGCTGAAGAACGTCTTAAACATTCAGTTGATATTAAAATAGATTCTCAAGTTGAAGTTAAACAGCAGCATAAGGCTGATGGTAAAAATATTAAGAGTCAAAATAGTGAAGAAAATAGAATTATTATTAGAATAACAAATAATGGGGCAGGACATGAAATACCAACAGGTGTCTCTAATATTCGTCAGGTTTGGCTTAAAGTTATAGTAAAAGATAGCAAAGGCAATGTTATATACAAAACAGGAGTTCCTGATGAAAAGGGTTATCTTCCTCCAAATACCATAGCTTACTCTACTATCTTTGGAGATGGAAAAGGTAATGTTGTTGATAATTTAGCAAAAGCACGAGAGATAATAAGCGACAAAAGGCTCAAACCTATGCAAGAGAGGATTGAAAAAATTGATATTGGAGAGTTTGAAGGCAAAATTACTGTTGAGGCTTCACTTTTATATAGCGGACTTCCTCAAAATGTTGCTGATAGCTTGAAAGGGCTTAACGGTATGAATATTCCTGTTGTTGTAATGAAAGAGGTTAAACAGGTTGTTTCACGATAAATGAAGCTGCTATATAGTGGATTTATAATGCCTTGGTCATCACAAATTGAGTTTTTGTATATATGCTCTACACGGTTTAATTTGAGCTTTTAATGTTATTTGTCGCCCTAAGCTGAAGATGGAGGTAAAAAAGGTGCATGATTAAACTTCCTTTCATTGAATTATGGATTGCTGCCCAATTATTTATCAACCTTGTTCTTGCAATGCTTTTGTGGCGATTTGTAAAAAAAATGAAAAAAATGGAGATGGAGTTTCTAAATGTAGTCAAAAGCGATGATCTTGAGCCTTTAACTGACTCAATTTACCAAGAGATACTTGAAAGAATAGATAAACTTATACATAAGATGGGTGAAAAAGCTGCTGTTGAGATGGTCGATCGTGCTGCTCAAGATATTGTTGATCTTATTGAGCCTTTAGTTAAAGATTCTCAATCAAAAGCTGCGTTATTTGAAAAACAGATAAAAGATAAGCATCGTATTATCAAACAACTTAATGATTCGCTTGATTCAAGGATAATAAGCGTCAATCTTCTACTATCAAGAGCCGAAGTTATATTAAATTCTAAAGATAAATCTATATATCAGAATCAAAATACCTCTCCATCCCGTCAAGGCCAAAATAATGCTGGTATTCGCAACAGTAATACTCAAGGGCTTCTTAACTCTGGGATTCGAGGGGCTGTTGCAGGATTTTATGATCCTAAGTGGTTAAATGAAGATGATTCAAATGGCAATAATTCTGAAGACAACTTGATCGATCAGCAGCAAAAAATAATTGAGTTATACAGGCAAGGGCTTGGTATTGATGCAATTGCCTCAAAGTTATCAATGCATCAAGGTGAAGTTCAATTGGTCATAAGTTTGAAAGAAAAATTTATGAAAATGGAAGGATAAGATTGTTTGATGAGATGGAGAAACTTCTTTGATAAAAAATAGCCTCTCTTTAGCAGATTTAAAATTAGAGTTAAAGTTGCTTAAGACAGACTCTATCGTTAAAAAATCTCTTCTTCCTATTCTTGAAAAAAATCAAGTAGTTGACGCAAAAGTTCTTAAATTTATCTCACCTGACAAAGCAGAGCTTCTTATTCTTGGTAAAAAGGTGGTTGCTGATACTCCTGCTTCTGCAAATCTCACAAAAGGGGACACTATTCAGCTTAAAGTTACAGAGCAGGGACAACTCAATATTTTAAAGGTGATTCCAGAAAAAGCTGTGTCAGGAAGCATACCGTCTTCTGTTGATCCAACAAAACTTTCAGATAATACGCCCTTAAATCCAACAAAATCTTCAGTCAATACTCCTTTAAGTTCAACAAAACTTTCAACAAATACCCCTTTAAGTCCAAATCAACATTCTACCTCTACTATTAATAACAGCTTGGGTAGAATATCTGATTCTGCATTACAGATATTTGCAAAAAATAAACCTTTTGAGGGATTCACAAACTTTGCAGCCTCTCTATTTTCAAATTCAAAAGAGAGTTCTTTAACTCAAACAGATAAGCAAATTTTAACTCAAACAGATAAGCAAATTACAGATATAAAGAACTTGTTGATGTCAATTGCTCTTAAATCAGAAAAGGCAGAAGTTGATTTTTTGCCTAAGTTGCTGCAAAAGAGTGGCATTTTAATGGAAAAAAAACTTGCTGATATGGTTAAAAACGGTTCAGATAGTTTACCAAAATTTGAATCTGTTTCTCAAACATCTTCTTACTCAAAATCTGTTTTAACTTCATCTGGGGAAATTTTAAAAGATGGCTTTACCGAAACCTCTCTTAACAAAGCAACTCAGCAATCTTTGACTAATAGTTCAACCTCAGCATCTATTGTTAAAGATGACATAAAAGGGGCTGTATTAAATTTTATTGCAACTTCAGGAGATGGTTCTGCTGAAATATTATCCTTAGAAAATAGAGAGTTACCAAACATCAATGTTTTTAAGGAGTTTATCCAGAATCTTGAGAGTGTTCAACTTCTCAATAGCCATCTGTCTGAATCAGGAAAATATATAATCCCATTTCCTTTACTCAACGGTGAACACTTGAGCTTTGGTCAACTACTAATTGACCTTGGAGAGAATCGTAAGGAGAATGAAAATAGAGATTCAAAAGAGAACTCACTTCTTAAAGTATCACTTTTCTTAGATATGACTAATCTTGGACCTATTCGGGCAGATTTTTCGGTGCTTAAAAATAATATTACAGGTGGTTTTCAAGTTGCTGACGAAGAGATTGCCAATTTTTTTAAACTTATGCTCCCAGAGCTTAAAGAGCGGTTGCAAATACATGACTATAATGTTCACAAAATTGAATGCCGTGTTGTTGAATCTGAAAAATTAGCTGAAAAGTCAATTATCAAGGAGTTATTAAAGTCTGAAGAGCATGGATTTAATATTATGATATGAAAAAGAAGAGTTTTATTGTTGGTCTTGCTGGCTTATTTTTGGGGAGTCTTATCTATCTAACCGATCGCCCTCTTAAATCTACTTGGTTTGTAAGAGAATTTTTCAATAGCATTGGATATAGCCTTGATAGAGATAACTTTATTGGGTTTTATAACAACATCTTTGGAATTTTCGACAAGAGTATACCCTCGTTTTTACATACTTTCTCTTTTACCATGATTACAGGTTCTTTTAGTGGAAATAGAAACTTTGCAGACAATCCCAATTTGACTAAAAATTCAAAAAAAGGATATTTAACAGCAGCGTTGTTTTGGTGTTGCGTAAATGTGTTATTTGAAATGGGTCAATATTTTGACTCAATTGCTGTTAAACTTATACCTGATTGGTTTAATGAGTATAAATTTCTCAGCACAGTAGATGATTATTTTATTGCAGGTGTTTTTGATTTTTGGGATATTGCAGCCATTGTTGCAGGGGCTTTTTTGGGGTATTTGTTGTTGAACTATTATGAGTAAGATAAAGTTATTAAATAAACTGTATAAAAATAAAATTAACCATAAAAGAGGAATAAAATGATTAAAGTTAATGATTATAAAAATAAAAATTTTAAGAAAAATAACATACAGGCTTTAAAATGTTTCGGTATTCTTATTTCAGTTATTGCGGGCTTGTTTACGATAATTGCCACAAGTGGAGATAGCGGAGATAGCACAGCAACCCCAGTAACACCACCAGCAGGGATTGCAATTGTCTCCCCTTCTAATAATAAGATTTTTGCTGAGGGGGACTCTATCGCATTTGTAGGACAAATATCAGATGCTGTATCTACAGAGACATATACGTATTCATGGAATTCAAATTTAGATGGAGCTATTGGCACAACAGCAAATTTTAATCTTGCAACTTTAACCGCTGGAACTCACACCATAACCCTTACTCTTTTAGATAGCAAAAGTAATACTGTTGACTCTGACTACATTACCATTACAGTTGGGGACTCTTCTGCATCAACTGCTGAACCAACTGTTTCCATTACAGCTCCTTCAGGTGATTTAATTTTTAATGTAGGGGAGACAATAACATTTACAGGCACTGCAAAGGATTATAAAGCAAATGCAATTACAGACTCATCACTTTTATGGAGTTCAAACATTGATGGTGCTATGGGAACAGGTGGAACAATAACAAGCTCAATTCTCTCAAAAGGGCAGCACACAGTTACTCTTACAGCCAAAGACACTAAAGGCAACAGTGACAGTGCCTTTATTATCATTACCGTTGGAGGGTCATCATCTTCTCCAGTTGTTAAAATTAAAAGCCCAGTAACTGCTGATAGCTCTGCATCTACCACGACACCTAACAGCTATAATGTTAAGGCTGGCGATGTGATTAACTTTATAGGAAGTGCCACAGACTATGATGGAACTACCATCACAGGTGAAAATTTAGAGTGGGTCTCTTCAAAAAATGGAAAGCTCTTTACAGGCAATGAATTTAAACTCGACACAAGAAGTGTTCAATCTCTTGATTACGAACCATTAAAAGAGGGTGAACACACTATTTATCTTAAAGCAAAAGGTAATTCAGGAACAGCACAGACATCTATTACAATTAATGTTGTCAATAGCAAACCAAAGGCGACTATTATCAATCCTGATCCCACTAAATGTTCCGTAGCCCCAATTACTGATCCTTTATGCTCTTTTGCTCCTGAAGAGTTTATAAACTTTCAAGGGACAGCAACTGACACCGAAGATGGCGACCTTTCAGATAAAAGCCTTGAGTGGCACTCCCAAATTGACGGTCTTCTTGGAACAGGTGAAAGTTTAATTATAAAAACAAATAATGTAGATTCTCTTGGTAATAAATCCATGACTAATGGTGAGCATATCATAACTTTAGTGGCAAAAGATGATTGGGGGGCTTCTGGTATTGCCTCTATTATGATAAACATTGGGGCAAATACACCTCCTGTTCCTACAATCACATATCCTCCAACGACATCAACAACTGTTTCAGCATCAGGTTTTATAACCTTTTATGGAACTGCACAAGATGCTGAAGATGGCTCTCTTACAACTAACCACCTTGAATGGTATAGTAGTAATCAGGCAGAAAAACTACCATCTCAGGAGGTTGCTGGTTCTGGCGGATTGACTTCATCTGTAAGAGTTGATCTCTCAAAGTTCAAAGGCAGTGCAAACTCAATTACTCTTGTTGCCACAGACAGCATGGGAACTGTCGGGGTTACCAGCCGCAATATAGCAATAGAAGCTGCTACAGATACTGATACTCCAACAGCAACAATTACAGTTCCTATAATTACAGTTCCTACAAGTAACTGAAAAGGTAAAATAACAATGAAGCAAAACTACTTGAACATAGTTACTAAAAATATAAGTAGATTTCTTAAAATTTTATGTTTCCAAGGAGTTTTTATGAAACGATATTTGTTTAATAAGGTAGTTATTGTGTCGCTGGTAATATGCTTTTGTTTAATGGCAGACTCCTTGTTTGCGGCACCTCCCACCATTGTAGTCAGATCCCCTTCTGACAACAGTACCATATCCTACAAAACAACCATTGTTTTTCTTGCAGATGCCAAAGATCCGGAAGATGTCATACTGACAGGACAATCGATTATCTGGATGTCCGATAAGGATGGTTTTCTTGGTTATGGCATGTCATTTACAAAAAGTAATCTCTCCGTGGGTACCCATGAAATAACCGTGACAGCCACGGACAGTGACGGTGAAGAGGATGCAGATTCAATAACTGTGATAGTGAGCAATCAGCCTCCTGACGTTTTGATTACATCTCCGCAAGATAATATAGCCAAGCCCCAGGGATCTATCCTCACCTTTTTGGCAACTGCCAAGGATCCTGAAGATGGAATCCTTACAGGGCAGTCCGTGGTATGGGAATCAGACAGGGATGGTTTTCTTGGTTTTGGCACGTCATTTACAAAAAGTAATCTCACCGTGGGTACCCATGTTATAACTATCACAGCCACGGACAGTTCCGGTAAAAAAGGCAGCGACTCCATAACCGTTATCATAGGAAATACAGAACCAACTATTCTCATAACTTCACCAGCCGATAACAGTACCCATTCCAAGGGAACAACGCTTGTTTTCATTGCCAATGCCACTGATTCGGAAGATGGAATCCTCACAGGGCAGTCCGTGGTATGGGAATCTGACAAGGATGGTTTTCTCGGCTATGGCACTT
>JADGBE010000036.1 GCA_015231615.1 Desulfamplus sp.
AAAGTTGTCAGAAGAGATCGGTATTGAAATCCGTATAGCCCATTATCCACCATATACATCAAAGTATAACCCAATAGAACACCGCCTTTTTCCACATATTACAAGAGCTTGTAAAGGCATCATTTTTAAAAGTATAGAGCTTGTCAACGAGGTAATGGCAAAACTACTACTTCTACAGGATTAAAAGTTTTTACCGCAATAATGGATAAAACTTTTAACAAAGGACGAAAAGTTACTGAAGGATTTAAGGAAAATATGACAATCAAATTTCACGACTTTTTGCCAAAATGGAATTATTCCGCTGGCCTTCGCAATCATCAACTTTGGGATGTTATTAAATTTTCATTCCTTAATTGATAACTATTCATATAAATTCAAAATAGAGGATAGAATCATGCTTGAACTTACCAACTCTCAGCGTGCAAGAAGTGCAATCAGAGAATTTAAGACAATCACAGAATCTCTTGCAATTAGAGGCTTTTACCGCCCATCAGGAAGATTTGGCAAAGCTCTTGAAAATTGCCTGCGAGAACTTAGCCCTGAAATATACGGCACAATGAATGATCCAAGGGTTGTTGAACTCAAAGGGCTTGAATACGTTATTGACCGTTTGCCTCAAGGAATAGAGCAAGCCACAAAAATAATTTTAACTGATGAAGATCAATTTGATAACACTCCATTTGTTAAAATTGAGCCTTTAAAGAGAAGAAGAAAATCATACAGAATCAACAACAATGAGCTTTGCTTTATAATTTCAAGAGGTATAAGCGAAATCTATGACATAATTACACACATGACATTTTTAAATATTGAGGCTAAAAAAATATTTAAAAGAATGCACGATGATTATGGAAACATAAGGGCAGAGTGGAGCAAACTTGAGAAAGTTGTAAATAAGACAGATAATTTAACTGCAGAAGAGCTTAACTCTGCAATCTGGAACATGAGCATAATACTTGGCAGACCATACAACGAAACAAGAGAACTCTACGAATATTTAGAAAAAAATAGAGTTGAGCATCAAAGCAGCAATGGTCTTTTTTCTTTGATCTATCATCTTGGTAAACGGATTGAACGAGATCAGCAGTCAAGAGATGATGCCTTAGTAATCTACTTTACCCCTTCTCTTATGAGTATTATTGGACATCAAAGATATGGAAAACTTTGGGCATCAAGAATTGATCATGAAATTTCAGCTCTAAACCTTCAGCAACGCCCTTTGCATATTATAAGTGCGAATCTGCACAGTGTTGTAAATCTAATTTATGGCTATGCAGCAATTAAAAATCTTAGCAAAAGCGTTGAAAACAGAAAAAATATCAATAAAGACAGTAAAGATATTTCAATCAAAGAACAAAATGCCAATATTAATGAAGACATATATACATTCTGTGCATCTCTAAAAGATAAAACTAACCAAATTGTTGAGTTTGCAACTTCAAGAGGCTTATATCTTATACCTGACAAATCAGGGGCAAATATTGACTGTCAGCTTATTGATACAGCTTTGCTTGGAGATATTGAATTTCACCCAGATTTAAAAATTGATGTAGCACAGATGAAAGATAAACCTTTGATATTGGTTATGGATTATGCTTTTGGAGCACAGGCTTTTGAGGCAATGGAACAACTGCTAAAACCTTATGAGCAAAATGGAGCTAAAAAAGCATTGACAAACGGCTCTATCTCAATCATGGGAAAGGCTGGAATTTTACCCGGAGATAAAGGTGATATAATGCTTGCAACTGCCCATGTTTGTGAAGGAACTTCGGATAACTATATTTTTGAAAATGATTTAAGACCTGAAGAGTTTAACCCTGAAGTTCGTGTTTTTGTTGGACCTATGGCAACTGTTCTTGGGACATCTCTTCAAAATAAAGATGTTCTTAAAATGTTTATGTCAGATTGGAAAGCAGTAGGACTTGAAATGGAGGGAGGCTATTACCATAAGGCGATAAATGCCTCAATTATCAAGAGAAATATTCCTTTAAAGACAAAGGTTAGATATGGCTACTATGCTTCAGATAACCCTTTAAAGAGTGGAAGCACACTTGCTGCTGGAGCAATGGGTAAAGAGGGGATTAAGCCTACCTACATGATAGCAAAGGTTATTTTGGAAAAAATTTTTCTCTCTCCTAAAGAAATTCCAAATCTTGAGAATTTATCTAAAATAGAAAATATTACAAAATCAGACAAAGATTCTAATAAGTAGAGACACACAGCCGCGCGTCTCTACTTATTTAAGATTAGATTGAAATTTATGAATAAACATAATGAGAATAATATTCTTAAAAATAGATTAATAAGAGAATAATATAATGAAAAAAGCACTAATTACGGGGATAACTGGTCAAGATGGTGCATATCTTGCCGAATTTCTATTACATAAAGGATATGAAGTTCACGGCATAAAAAGACGTGCATCTTTGTTTAACACAAATCGTATTGATCACCTTTACCAAGACCCGCATGAGGCAAAGAGAAATTTTGTTCTTCACTATGGCGATCTTACAGATTCAACCAACCTCATACGAATTTTGCAATTAGTTAAGCCTGACGAAGTTTACAATCTTGCTGCACAGAGCCATGTTGCAGTCTCTTTTGAATCTCCAGAATATACGGCAGACACAGACGCACTTGGCACAATGAGGCTTCTTGAAGGGATAAGGCTTTTAGGACTTGAAAAAAAGACAAGGTTTTATCAAGCATCAACATCTGAACTTTATGGCAAGGTGCAAGAAATTCCCCAAACAGAGAAAACTCCATTTTATCCACGCTCGCCCTATGCTTGTGCAAAGCTCTATGCTTACTGGATAACTGTAAACTATCGAGAGGCATATAACATCTATGCCTGTAACGGCATCCTATTTAACCACGAATCTCCATTAAGAGGCGAGACCTTTGTAACAAGAAAAATCACACGAGCTTTATGCCGAATCCATCTTGGAATGCAAGAGTGTCTTTATCTTGGTAACATGAATGCCCTACGTGATTGGGGTCATGCTAAAGATTATGTTGAGATGCAGTGGCTAATGCTTCAACAAGAGACACCAGACGACTATGTTATTGCAACTGGAGAGCAACACTCTGTCCGCGAATTTGTAGAACTTTCTGCAAAAGAGCTTGGGATTTTAATAAAATGGGAAGGAGAAGGAGTAAACGAGAAAGGTATTAATATTGAGAATGGAAAGATCATCGTTGCTGTTGATCCAAGATATTTTCGTCCAACAGAAGTTGAGACCCTTCTTGGGGATCCATCTAAGGCAAAAGCCAATCTTGGGTGGCAACCAAAGATTGGATTTAAACAGCTTGTGTCAGAGATGGTAAATGCAGACCTTGAAGATGCAAAAAAAGATGCCTTATGCCAGAGAGCAGGGTTTCAGGTTTATAGTTATAATGAATAACAGCAAGTCAACTACCAATGCCAGAGGCGGTGGCTGATTTATTAAAATTCAAAAGGCGTGGATTTAAAATGGATAAAAACAGCAAAATCTTCATAGCAGGGGCGACTGGAATGGTTGGCAGTGCCATCATTAGGAATCTTCTTAAAAATGGGTTTAACAACCTTGTTGGAAGTTTTAACTCTAATTATCCTAAACCTGATATTTTCGTTAATCTATCAAAATCTGAAAAAATGATTAAATCAGCAGGTCCTCTATTAAGTTCAAAAATAATTCCAAAAGAGCTATCAGAGCTTATGCCAAAGGAATTGAGCCTTGTTAAGATTGATCTTACTTCTCAAAATAGTGTTAGCCAATTTTTTGAAAAGCAAAAACCAGATTATGTTTTTCTTGCTGCGGCAAAAGTAGGGGGAATTAACGCAAACAACACATTTCCAGCAGAATTTATACGAAATAATTTAACTATTCAAACCAATGTTATCCACTCAGCATATCAAGCTAAAGTTAAGAGATTGCTATTTCTTGGTTCATCTTGCATCTACCCCAAATTTGCACCTCAGCCCATGAAAGAGGAGCATCTTCTTACAGGGGTGCTTGAGCCAACTAACGAGCCTTATGCAATTTCCAAGATAGCTGGCATAAAGATGTGTGAATCATACAATAGGCAGTATGGAACAAAATTTATTGCTGTGATGCCAACCAATCTTTACGGACCAAATGATAACTTTGATCTTGCAAATTCTCATGTTATTCCAGCACTTATTCGTAAATTCCACGAAGCAAAATTATCTAATTCACCTGAAGTTGTTGTTTGGGGAACAGGCTCTGCTCGAAGGGAATTTCTCCATGTAGATGAGATGGCAGATGCTTCTGTATTTGTTATGAATCTTGATGACTCAGCAATTTTGCACCATTTCTTAAGTTATCCTAAACCCTGTTTTGTAAATGTTGGTGCGGGTATTGATTTTACAATAAAAGAGGTTGCAGAAAAGATAAAAGAGGTTGTTGGCTATGAGGGTAAACTATCTTTTGACACATCAAAGCCTGATGGAACGCCTCAAAAACTTCTTGATATTAACCGATTAAATGATATTGGTTGGAAATCGCAAGTCGCTCTCTCAAATGGGCTTTTTGATGTATATGAGTGGTATAAGCTATCTTTAAATTATTAATTAGAGTGAAAAAAATGGATTCCTTGAAGAGTTACTTTAAAAAAAAATCGCAGATAATCCAGAAAGCCATACCATTTTCATTTATGAATGGCAGTAAAACATACTCTTATATACATAAGACAATTAAGAACTACAAAGACGATATTACAAATCTTAAAAAACTCTCCCTTGCAATCGAAGAGAATCCCTGCATCATACTTATTACTGATAAACATGGTGTTATTGAGTATGTGAATTCCTCATTCACAAGAATTACAGGTTACTCAAAAGAAGAGGCAATAGGTAAAACCCCAGCTATTCTTGAATCTGGTTTACAATCTGCTGAATTTTATAGAGATATGTGGGATACCATTCTAAAAGGAGAAATCTGGCAAGGAGAAATTCTAAATAAAACCAAACAAGGGGATTTGCAGTGGCAATTTGTAAGGATTGCCCCAATTAAAGATATAGAGGGTAACATTGTCAATTATGTTGGAATTCAAGAAGATATAAGCAAACATAAACATAATGAACTTCAACTTAGGATTCTTCAACAGGCAGTTGATAAAAGTCCTGTTTCTATAATTATAACAGATAAATATGGAAGTATAAGTTATATAAATCCTCATTTCACAAAGATAACAGGATATACCTATAAAGAGGCAATTGGTAATAATCCAAAGATTCTTAAAGGGGGAAAAAATTCTGCTGACTGCTATCAAAATTTATGGAAGACAATCTCAAGCGGAGAGGTTTGGCAAGGCGAGCTGTGTAATATAAAAAAAAATGGTGAAGAGTTTTGGGAACAGGTAGTAATTACACCTATTTTCAATAACAACAATGGGGTTCAGTTTAATCTAAAAAAGAGTGATGGAGACAAAGAGCCATCTGATTATGAGAATGGAGATATTAACCATCAAGAGAGTGTTAACCATCAGGGCAATATTAACCATCAAGACAGTAGTGCTAACGATCATAAAAGTGCTAACCAGAACTCAGGAAAGATTGAGCATTATGTTGCAGTTAAATTAGATATTACTGATGCAAGAAGAGCTGAACAGGCAATCAGAGATAGCGAATATCGTTTTAAAAGCATAATTGCCTCAATGGAGCAGGGATTTTGGATGGTTGACAAAAAATGGAGAACCATTGAGGTAAATGCTGCTGCATGTGAAATGGTTGGTATTTCTGAAAAAGAGCTTATTGGAAGAAGTATTTATGATTTTTTTGATGATGAACACAAGCAAAAAATTAAGACGCATATCCGTCATTGGAGTCCAAGCTCAAGAAGCAGTTTTGAGGTATTGCTACTCCGTCCTGATGGTGGTCGTGTCCATTGCCTTATAAGTCATACCCCGATTTTTGACCAAAAACATAGACGAATTGGGGTATTTGCAGTTATTACAGATTTCACAAAACGAAAAGAGATGGAAAAACAGCTCATTGAAGCAAAGGAGCGGGCTGATGAGGCACGACAAAAGGCTGATGAAGCAAGAGAGAGGGCAGAAAATGCCTCTCGTGTTAAAAGTGATTTTTTAGCAAACATGAGCCATGAAATCCGCACCCCAATGAACGCAATACTTGGTTTTCTTGAGCTTGCACTTGAAGATGAACTCTCTTTAAATCAAAAAAATAAAATATCTATTGCCCATTCATCTGCTAATGCTCTGCTCTCTTTGCTCAACGATATTCTTGATTTCAGTAAAGTTGAACAGAAACGTCTAACAACTGAAATTAGAGCATTTGATCTTAGAGAGCTTATTAAAACCAGATTAGACCTTCTTGCGATTAAAGCGATTCAAAAAGGGCTTGAGCTTAAATGTGAAATTGCACCAGAACTATCAGAAAAATATCTTGGCGATCCTTTAAGAATTGGTCAGGTAATTGTTAATATTGTAGGTAATGCAATTAAATTTACTAATCAAGGTAGAGTTGAGATAAAGGTTGAAAAATATACTTCTGAAAAAGAGAATGTTGAGACATCAAGCAACTTTGTTGATAATAGTTATAAAAACGGAGTTGAAAAAAATAATAATAGAGAAAATATAATACTCTTTTCCATACACGATACGGGCATCGGCATTCCAGAGCAACATAAAAGAGATGTTTTTGAACCATTTACACAGGCAGATGCTTCAACAACAAGGCGGTTTGGAGGAACAGGTCTTGGAACCTCCATCTCAAAGCACCTTGTTGAGCTAATGGGTGGCAAAATTTGGTTTGAAAGCAAAGAGGGGGAGGGAACCGTATTCTATTTTACTATCAAAATGGTTCAGGCTACTGAAATAAAGGAGGCAATAAACGATAAGAGTATGACAACACAAGAGACGTTTTCAGGGCTAAATATTTTAATAGCTGATGACCTTGAGGAGAATGTACTTCTTACAAAACTTTTTCTTCAAAAACTTTCCCATAAAGTTACAGGTGTGAACAATGGAATAGATGCTATAAGTGAATTCAAGAGAGGAATCTTTGATGTAATCTTGATGGACGTTCACATGCCTGAAATGGACGGAATAGAGGCAACTATAAAAATCAGGGAGTTAGAAAAAGAGACGGGTAACCAGATTCCAATAATTGCTGTTACTGCAAGTGTTATGAATGAGGAGAGAGAACTCTACGAGAGTGTTGGCATGAATGCTTTTATCAGCAAACCCATTAATTTTAAAGAACTTGATGGATTAATTAAGAAAGTCGTCATTCATACGAATAAAACCAATGGCTCATTGCTGGGGCAAAATAAAATTCATGATAATAATGGAATTTTAGAAGAGAATTTGTCTAATGAGGTGGATAGTGCTTATGAAGATGATTTAATATCTAAGACAAATGACCATTTTATGAATTTGGAGTTCCCACCTGAGATAACTTCTGGAGTTGACATAAAAAGAGCAATTGATAATTGGTCAACGCCTTCTGTCTTTGCAGATGTATTGTCAAGATTCTATAATGAAAACAAAGAGGTATATAGAAAAATTGAGGCTCTTATTATAGAAGAAAATATCTCTGAGGTTCGTAGGATAACCCATGCACTAAAAGGTTTATCTGGTAACTTATCCCTTCCACCTCTTTTTGCCATCTTTACAGCAATGGATGACGCGGCTATAAAAAATAAAATAGATATTGTTAAGTCATTTTTATTAGAACTTAAAAAGGAGCTTGATAAAGTTCCTTCATACATAGAAGCAATGCGTAATAGCTCTAATTTAATAACGCAACCAGAAACAAAAGCTCAAAACAAAATAGAGTCAGGGGTTCGGACAAAAATAGAAACAGAAGAGAGAGAAGGGGTAGCAGGTAATGAAGTAAAATCTATATTATCTGATCTGGTCGCTGCCTGTGAACAATATAGCCCTGACGAAGTCTATCCTTTTTTAGAGAGACTCCAACCCCTTATGAATTCATCAGAGTTGAAAAATTTGGTAGATAAAGTTGAGCAGTTTGATTTTGATGCTGCAAAAGATGAGGCTATGGTACTTTTAGCCAAATTATAATTTTATCCCCCTGCAATAAGTGGCAGAAGATATATAACAGCATTGTCAGGTATTTTTGTTGTTTCAAATGCAGGAGTTGAGATGAGTTTGCCATTAAGCCGAACAGCAGCACAAAATTGAGTATGCTCAAGCCTATTCAGAAGCTCTCTGATTGTTATGCCCTGATGCCATTCCATTTTTTTTTCATCTACAGTTATCATGTTCTTTATTTAAAATTGCTCAGAAATTTCAATCCAATCTTAATTGTAGAGACGCACGGCCGTGCGTCTCTACAGAATATTTAACAGACTCCATTTGCTTTGAGAAGCTCAATAACATCTGGAAAATCTATTCCAAGCCTCTTTACTGTCTCAAGAGTTGGGATGCCATTTGGAGTCCAGCCACGACGTTTATACACCGCATCTTTAAGCTGCTCGTAGCGTGCTTCTCTATGTTTTCTAAGAACAGCAACTTTTTCAGTAATCTCCATTCCTGTAATATCAACCTTGTAGTTTTCAGTAAGGTCTTTGTCATATCGCTCAACTCTTGATAAATATTCATCAACAGTTACAGGACCCACAGCACGGTAAGGCAGAGTATCAAATTCACGCGTTCCATAACCCATTTTTAGATTAAATAATCTCTGGAAATTATAAACAGCCTCGCTCATTGGAATAAGATCATCAGGAGATACTTTTCTGCCAGTAACAGATGAGAAGAAATCAGCATACCAGCCAACATGCTTAACAACCTTTGCTGGCTCTGGGTTTTGACGATTATCTTCAGGAACAATATCATTCCATGGAAGTTTACAAAGACCACAAAGACCAAACCATGTTCTAAACATTGGAAACCAATGAAGAGCCTCAGCTTTATTCTCAAAGGTCGGCATAAAGTTATGAACCATATCAAGGAAAATAAGCCAAGCCTCATCGTGCTGAGGACCTTTTAGAGCCATTCCGTAACCGCCCTGCTGTGCTAAAGATTCCTTAGTCATATATTCTGAAAATTCAAGACCTTTTGACTCCATACCAATATCTTGCATGATTGCAGCATCAGCTCCAAAATCTTTGGCAAAAATAGCCTTCATCTTACGGATACCTTTACCAACAATCATGCCGAAGCCTTCACCACGAACCATCTGGTGCAGAAGCTCAAGAGCATTGAGTCGATTTCCAAAACTTAAATCCATTCCACCTGTATGCTCTTTTGTGATAAGCCCCATCTCAAAGCACTCCATAACAAAAGCGATGCCAGTGCCGATTGAAATGGTGTCTAATCCGTATGTATCACAATAAAAGTTCATCTCTAAAATAAAGAACGGATCAAAAACTCCGAGATTTGAACCACAACCCGCAACTGTCTCATACTCAGGACCGTCAACAAAAACCTTTTGCCCTTTGTATGGTCCTGTAAATGGAACAAAATCTTTTACGCCATGGGCACAAGCTACAGCACAACCTCTCCAGCAGCCGTCAAAACCTTTATCAAAAATATGCTCATAAACAGCTTCGCCAATATTATGGGCTTCAGGGTGCATTCCATATTTAAAATTATTTACAGGCAGGCAGTCATGGTCATTCATGATTGGAACAAGGTGGGTCGTGCCAACAAGGGCCATACGGTTCTGTTTAGGATCAAGTTCGTTAATTTCACCAGCATGAAGTTTAGTAACGTTTTTCATAGCATCAAAATCTGCTGGATTGTTGCTCTTCATGGAGACCGAACCCCATCTTGCAACCACAGCTTTTACATTTTTATGGGCAAATACAGTTCCAATACCTCCACGTCCAGCTTGTTTGTATCTTACCCGTTTTCGTTTGGCATCAAACCATGTGAAATTTAAGCATCCAAGCTCCGTATGCTTTGCAGCAGAACCTGTTGAAACAACAGAAATATTTACAGGTTTTTCCTTGTCAAAATAGTCGGTAAGCTGTGTTGAAAGTGTGTATGAATCGTCAGTAAGACCTTCTGCTTCATATAGTTTGATTTTAGAATCAATACCATCAATAAGAACAACGATTTGGGCATCAGATTTACCTGTGATTTCAAGAATATCAAATCCAGAAAATTTTGTGTATGGTCCAAAATATCCACCAACATTAGAATCAATAGGAATTCCAGTTAATGGTGAAATTGTGGTAACAATACTTTTACCACCGCCCGGATAGCCCGGAGTTCCACCAAGTGGTCCTGATGCAATGCAGATAGCATTTTCAGGATCATTCCATTTAGTTTTGCCTGATACAGAGTTCCACATAAACCATAAGTCATAACCTTTTCCGCCTATAAATTTCTCTTTTACTTTTGGTTCTATGGGATTTATTTTAATATCTTTGGAAGATAGATCAACATGCAGGGAGTGATCAGTGTAACCTTTTTCAATTTCAGGTCGGACATACTCTAAGCTCTTTATCTCTTTTAATGTAAATTCTGCCATTGCTGCTCCTTAATTTATTGAAATATTTTATCTATCTATAGATTTCCAGATAATTATTGTGCCTACTACACTCTATTTTAGAGCCTCTTCACCGCCAAATGAACGGTAAAGTGAAAATTCATCTGTAACGATTTTGTCTGACTCTGTCAACTGATCTGTAACCATTCTGCTTATGATCTCTCCAATTCCTGGTCCTAACATATAACCTTGACCGCACATTCCAGTAGCGTGAAGAAGTCCCTGCACATCTTTGTTCCAGCTAACTATTGGAGAACCATCAGGTGTCATTGGATAAAGTCCTCTCCAGACCCTTCTTACCCTGATATTTTTAAGACTTGGCATTAAATTTAACATTCTTGCTGCAACCTGCGGAAGAAATAGAGATGTCTCTCTCTTGTCAAATCCCAAGATTGGTGGATCAGGAGTTATGCAAAAAATTATATGCCCATGAGCATTTTGATAGAAATAGTAATTTTTTGATCCTTTGGCAGGACGCAAATCAACAAGCATTGTTTTGAAAAAAGGCTCAACAGGTTCAGTAACGCCGCCTTCGTGGGAATCTGGAAACACTGGAATATCAAGATTTGCGGGCTTACTATCAACAGTTACTATTTTACCTAATTGTCTTGAAAACGGTCCAGCAGCGTCAATTAATATCGGTGTGTTATAGGTATCTTTATCTGTCTCTACAACAAAATTGTTTGAGTCAGAATTTGCATTTGAACCAGCATTTAAAACACTGTTTGAAATATGAGTTGCTTTTATCCCTTTTACGCCTTCTTTGAAATAGAAATCAACTTTACCTGTCTCTTTTGCTTTTCTAAAAAAGGCATTTGCACTATTCATAGGAGAGGCAGAGCCATCATTTGGTGAGAATGTTCCGCCAAGAAGCCCATCTCGATTAATTCCCGGGGCTATCTCTGAAACAACATCAGGCGAAACATAATCAATATTAAGACCATATTTTCTTTGAATAGGAAGAAAACTCTTTAAAAGGTTCTCTTCTTTTTCTCTGTAAACAGGGAACATATAACCGCCTGTAAGCCACTCAATATCATCTCCATAAATCTCTTTCCATGTGGAAAAAATCTCGATTGATCGAATGCAGGCAATGATTTTACCCGGGTCAGAGTGCGTTGCACGAATACCGCCAATAGCGTGTTTATTTTCGCCTTGTCCAGCAGATGGCATCTTGTCAATGACAGCAGTTTTAACACCCAAAGCACCTAAGGACATTGCAGCAGGAAGCCCCACAGAACCAGCACCAATAATTATTGCATCATAATTTTTAGCCATTATTTAACCCTCCCTGATATGATTAAGAGTATCTTGATATTGTTATAACAATCTTTTATTCTCATCGCGTTATCCTTTCATACCAGCTAATGTTCCAAAAGGCACTTCAACAAAAAGCGGTCTGTCAGTTCTCTCTGTAACCTCTTTTAGATCAATACCTTCATCTCTAAAAATTGCAAGCACCATAGTTCTGCATGTCTTTGAACCGCATGAACCCATACCAGTTCTGTTTATACCTTTAAGCTGATTTACATCACGCACGCCATTTCTTATCGCGGATCGAATTTCGCCAGCAGTTACCCGTTCGCAACGGCAGATAACAGCCTCATCAGGCAAGGCAGATGTATCTGGAACATCAATCGACTCAATTGGAAATTTTTGAAATTTGATGCCAATTGCCTTTTTAGCCACATCTTTTCCCATCTTCACCTGAACAAGCAAAGTTCCCGGAAATTTCTTTTTATTTGCAACCACACGCTCAACAGGATAATCGCCCATGATTTCACCTTTAACATCGGTAATAGTAACCAATTGACCTTTTTCAACTGTGTCTCTCCAAAGTTCATAAGGCAGAGTAACCGTTGGATTTTGAGCATCTTTTCGATAATCAACAAGGGTAGCTGCAAGACCGGGACAGATTGCAACACAGTTCATGCACCCTTTGCATTTTTTTATGTCAGTTAGATATGGCAGACCCGTGATTTTATCATCTTGAGTTTTGATTATCCCCTCTTCACAAACAGATGTGCAAGGGTTACAAGGAATCTCTTGCGTGCAGTGAAAAACTGGCATTACGCCATTTTCAACACTTCCACTTCCGTTTACAGCATCATTAGAACCGCCATCAGAATCTTTTTTATTATCGCGACAATATGATCTTAAAGCTGATAATGCATCTTCACTTAGCGGAACTCCGGGTCTTGATTTTAAAACTGCTGCTTTTGAAATCCACTCGTCAGGAATATCACCGTTATAAACACCAAGTGATTTGGCAATTCTTATCCCCTCAATTTTACCTGTAAACATAGCAGCAGAGGCTTCTGCAATCTCTTGAGCATCTCCTGCTGAATATACGTCCATGCCCCAATCTTTTGCTTTAAGGTAAAATTCATTTACAGGAGATAGACCAACTGCAATAAGAACGGTATCAACCTTAAAAGTTTTCTCTGTCCCTTTAATAGCCTTCCACTTATCGTCAAGCAGGGCAATAGTAACAGACTCAACAGCATCTTTTCCATTTGCTGAAAGAACCGTGTGTCTTGTGTAGATTGGAACTCCGAGACGCTCTAATTTATCAGCATGAACCTTATATCCACCAACTTCTGGCAAACCTTCAATTACAGCAACAACCTCAATTCCAGCTTGAATTGCGTGATACCCTGCAATAATACCAACATTACCGCCGCCCACAATCAAAACCCTTTCAGATGATTTCACAAGATCGCGGTTTACAAGTGTCTGAAAAGCTCCAGCACCGTAAACTCCTGGAAGAGTGTTGCCGGGAAATGGAAGCATTTTTTCTCTTGCACCAGTTGCAACTAACATCTTTTGAGGTCTAATTTTTATATATTTGCTATGTGCTTTATTTCCATTGCTGCCATCTTTTATATTTTCTCTTACAACGCCAACAACTTTATCTGAAAAAACACCAACAGCAGTAGTTTCAAGCCAAATCTCAACTGATGATAGTTCCGCAAGTTTTTTCTCAAGAATATGACCAATTTCAAAACCTCTTGTGCCAGCGTGAGAATCTTCAACAGAGCCAAAAAATTTGTGAGTCTGAAGAACCAATTTGCCGCCAAGGCGATCTTTATCATCAACAATTAAAGTTTTTATATTTAATTTTCCAAGCTCAATAGCAGCAGAAAGACCAGCAGGACCACCACCAATAATTAGCACATCAACATCTTTAATCTGCGAATCTATATCCTCAAAAGTTGGAATGTTATCATCTTCTGGAACTTTTGGAAGCCCCTCAACGCTCTCAACTTTCATTCCTTCACGAAGTGGTGTCATACAAGATTTAACCGGCAATCCATCAGCAATGACAAGACATTGGGAACATTGCCCGTTGGCACAGAAAATACCTTGCGGACTGTTATCTTTATGGTGATGTCCGAAAATCTGAACTCCATTAGCAAAAAGGGCTGAAGATAGCATCTCCCCTTCCCTACCTTCCAGCCTGTTTCCATTCCATGTAAAGGAGACATTGTTCCCTTCTGGAATATCAAGGACAGGATGTTGAGTGATTCTTTTACTTGTCATTTGCGTTCCTCATTTTATAGTTACTCTATCGTTGACTTTTGTAATTATATTTTTAAGTTAAGCTATAAAGGCCGATATTAGCATAATAAATAATAATTTAATGCAAACCATATTAATGGTTTGACCATTAATATTATGAGCAATTTCTTATGTCAAGATTTTTTTCATGCTTGAAAATATTCATCAAAAGTAAGGGGGGCTTAGTTTTTTACAACTTATAGAGCTTCACTGATTATTCCAGCAATTGATTGGGCAGTCAAAGCCTCTTTTGCCCTCATTCTGGCATTAAATCTTTTGACATGCTCTTCAGCAATACGTCCAGCCTCTTCTGCTCTCTGCTCTTTAATTGCAGAGACTATATCTTTAAGGTCTTTGCAATTTTCTGCCAATCTGCTATCTGAAAAATCAAGGAATTTGTTATAGTATCTCTGGATATTGTCATGCACAACCTTCATAAGATATTGATAGACAGAGTTTCTTGCAATTTTTGAAATCTCCTTGTGCATAGACTCATCTGCATAGAGAAAATCCTGCCAGCCAGATTCACCTTTTTGTGCTATTTCCAAGGCATTTTTAAGTATTTTTTCTAATTTTTTAATATCTTTTTCATTAGCTCTTAAAGCCGCAAGAGAGGCAATTTTCCCCTCCATTCCTTCTCTAAACTCTCCTATATCGACTACAGGCAAGGTACCTGAACGAATCATAAAAGCTAAAGTTTCAGTCAACTGATCTGTTCCCGCCTCTTTTACGCGGGCACCGCCTCCAGTTCCGAGACGAATTTCAATTAACCCTTTCTGTTCAAGGACTCGTAAAGCCTCACGAAGAGTTCCTCTACTTACGTTAAAAGTCTCTCTAAGTTCTCTTTCAGGAGGCAAAACATCTCCCGGAGTTAGCTTACCTTCAAGAATAGCCTCTTGTATCTGATCAACAACATCTTGAAAAATTCTGTTCTTTTTGGCTTTCTGAAATTCAGGTTTTACTTTATCAGACATCTATAATTTTGCTCCAAATATTCTCTAAAATATTTAATTTATAATTAAGGAATGGAAATTTAATAACACATGTGTAGGGAACAACGATCGTTGTTCCCTACACATGACCTTGCTGGATATAATTTTGGGGATTATTAAATTCTCATTCCTAATTGCACCTAACTGCCAATTATATTAATGGTCTAACCAATGACTATGATATAGTGTTATTTATGTCAAGATATATGTATAGTTAATTGAATAATCTTTTTACTTTAGAAAAATAGAAGTTGGTTTAAAACTCACAGAAACGGTTAAAATCTCTTGACTTTCAAATGAAAAATGAAATATTTTTTAAACTGTTTAGACCTTATCATAACTATTTTATAAAATAGTTATGAATTCATAATTAGAATCTTTAGCCACTATAACATTTTTAAGGAGATATAATCGCAACCATGTTTATTCTTGGTAATTTTTTAAAGGCTGTTGCAGTAGTTCTTGATTACGCATTGAATATATTTATGTGGATCATTATTGCCAGGGCAGTGCTTTCATGGGTCAATCCTGATCCTTATAATAATATCGTAAGATTTGTCCACAACACTACAGAGCCTGTTTTATACCGAATAAGAAAGCATATTCCTGTTAATTTCGGTGGAATTGATATATCTCCTATTGTTGTTCTGCTGGTGATTATTTTTTTGCAAAATTTTCTTGTTGGAAGCCTTCATAAATTAGCGTCTTCATTTATGTAAAATAGAACCGTAGAGATATGTATTTCCAATCAATATATATTTAACCTCTGTAAAACTATCATTAAAGCCTTGATTTTATTGGATAGAAAATTAGTTTGCAAGAACTCTATTTTTAATAACGGTTCTAACTTGTTCAATTTTGTGCAAAATATAATAATTTAGTTTATTGAGAGCGAATACCCCGTAGCTGCTACGTGGGTTCTATTTTAAGGAGAATTAGTTAATGGGTATTACATCGGCTGTTATTGAGCAAAAAGAGTTTAATCGAAGGTTTAGAGGTTTTGATATTGAGGAAGTTGAGCTGTTTTTATGGGAAATAGCTCAAGAGATTGGAAATCTTAACTCTACAATTAATAATATAAAAGGTGAACAACACAGGCTTGAGCTTGAAAATCAAGGATATAAAGCACGAGAACATTCGATCCAAAAAGCACTTGTCCACTCTGAAGCTGTGATTGAAGAGATTAAAAATAGTGCAAAAAAGAGTGCTGAAGCCATAATTGCTGAGGCTGAAGTTGAAGCAGAAAAGATTCTTAACAAAGCACATCAGAGGCTTTCTCAACTACACAGCGATATAAGTGAGCTTAAGAGGCAGCGTATGCAAATTGAGATACAAATATCATCAGTTATTGAAAGCCACTCAAGATTGCTTGAAATGAGTAAAGCTGAGAACAAAGCAGCAGAGCAACATGACTCAACTCTCCATTTTCTAAAACAAGCTTAAAAAAAAGTTTTCTATACCTAAATAAGTTACAATACACACTATTCATTTTAAACTTGAGGCTGACTAAATATAAAGGTGAATTTCTTCTGCCTTATGGCAGTTACCTGCAACTAAATAATCGAGGATAACCATGGCAAAAATTGATGCTTTTTTTAAGTTAATGAATGATCAGGGGGCATCTGACCTCCACCTTACAGCTGGTCTCCCTCCAGCATTAAGGTTGCATGGTGATATAGAGAGAATTAAGTATAATGTTCTTTCAAATGATGAGCTTAGAAGTATTTTGTATGAGATAACCCCTGAAGATAAGATTAAAGTATTTGAAGAGACCGGTGATGTCGATTTTGGCTATGAGATTCCGGGACTTGCTCGATACAGGGCAAATTTTTTCATGCAGCGTAATGGTATAGGGGCAGTATTTCGTGAAATTCCTGCTGAAATCCTAACTGCCGAACAGTTAGGATTACCCACCGTGATATCTAAACTTGCGGGTCTTCCAAGAGGGCTTGTATTAGTAACAGGACCTACTGGAAGCGGTAAATCAACGACTCTTGCAGCCATCATTGATCAGGCAAACAGAATCAGAAAAGACCATATCATTACAGTTGAGGACCCAATAGAGTTTGTACACAAAAGCCAAGGGTGTATTGTAAACCACAGAGAGGTCGGACTTCATACAAAAACATTCTCATCAGCGTTAAAAGGTGCTCTTCGTGAAGACCCTGACATCATTCTCGTAGGCGAAATGAGAGACCTTGAGACAATCTCTCTTGCAATTGAGGCGGCTTCAACGGGTCATCTTGTATTTGGAACACTTCATACGTCAAGTGCTGCAAAAACTATGGATCGTGTTATCGAAGTTTTTCCAGCTAATCAACAATCACAGATACGCTCTACCCTTTCAGATGGTATAAGGGCTATTGTTGCCCAGGTGTTATTTAAACGGATTGATAAAAAGGGACGTTGTGCAGCACTTGAAATTCTTATTGCAACACCTGCTGTTCGTAACCTTATCAGGGAATCAAAAACTCACCAGATTCCTTCTGCTATCCAAACTGGAAAACAGTATGGAATGCAGCTTCTTGATGATGCAATAATGCAGCTTTACAACAAGAAATGGATAAGTGCAGAAGAGGCTTATGCAAAATCAAATAATAAAGCCCTATTTAGACCATTCTTGAAAAGTGCCCCAGCAGATTTTACAGAAGCATAAACTGTATATGGTTTTTATACTCTAAATGGCATTAATTGAATTTTTATATTTAAGTAGAGAGGCACGGCCGTGCCTCTCTACAATTGAAGATTTGAATGAAATTCCTGAGCAATAAAATAGAAAAAGCACCATTATAGAAGAAAAAAGGACAATCAAAAATGCAAAAACAGGAAATTGACTACATATTGACTAAAATGCTTGAGTCAAACGAAAATGTATCTGATTTGAATTTTACCCCGGGTAAGCCACTTCAGGTAGAGACTTCAGGAGTGCTTGTTCCTGTAAAAATGGATCCTGAGCTTAAGGTATTAACACCTTTTCAGACAGAAATCTTTGCCATGAATCTCATAAAACAGGACAGACGACTTACCGAGATGCTTTTAACTCACGGCTCATGCGATCTCTCTTATGCCCTTGGAGATAAGGCAAGATTTAGGGTCAATGTTTTTTCAAGAGGGGGACAATACTCGATTGTCTTAAGAAAACTTGAAACAAAGATGCCAACCATTAAAAGTTTGAACCTTCCACCTGCATTTAACAAAATGGTATTGGAGAGAAATGGGATCATCTTTGTTACAGGTGCCACAGGGAGCGGAAAGACTACATCGCTTGCAGCATTTCTTGACTACATCAATGAGACAAGATCGGTTCATGTAATAACCTTAGAAGACCCAATAGAGTTCCAACATCCTCAAAAAAAAGCCACTTTTAATCAAAGAGAGCTTGGTGCAGATTTTGACTCCTATGCTAATGGGCTTAGAGCCGCCCTTCGTCAAGCACCTAAAATTATTCTTGTAGGTGAGATGCGTGATAGAGAGACCGTTGAAATAGGACTCTCTGCCGCAGAGACGGGTCATTTAGTGCTTTCAACTCTCCATACGGTTGACGCGGGACAGACAATTAACCGTATTATTGGTATGTTCTCAACAGAAGAAGAAAATCAAATTCGTATTCGTCTTGCAGATACTGTTCGCTGGATTGTCTGTCAAAGATTATTGCCAAAAGTTGGTGGAGGACGAGTGGCTGCTTTTGAGATCATGGGAACTAATTTGAGGGTAAAAGATTCAATACTTAATGAAGAATCAGAGGGTAAAACTTTTTATGAGATAATAACTGATGGTGAAGCTTTTGGTATGACAACTTTTGATAAATATATAATAGGTCTTTACCAGCATGGGCTTATTAATGAAGATACTGCAATTGGATACGCATCTCGCAGGGCAGTAGTAGGAAGAGGTCTTGACTTTATTAAATCGTCTCGAGGTGAAAAAACTACTGACATTGATTCTCTTGAAATTGATGATGAGTATGAAGGATAGTTATAGTAATTATTTATAAAAATATTTGCTAACCATCAATATTAATTTAGATAATTTAAGTATAATAATTAGAAGGATTAAGATAAATCATGGAAATAGCCTGTAATCACTGCCAAACCCAATTTAATATATCAGATGATAAACTTCCAAAAGGAAGGAAATTCTCCCTTAAGTGTCCAAAATGCAAACAGACTATCCAAGTTGCTCCTGGTGAAGAGGGAATACAAAATGTTCAACAAACAGTAACACAGACACAAAATACGGCTTCAGAGCAAAGTATCCCAACTTATAATGCTGCTGACAGACCTTTTGGTGGGGTTCTTGATAAGAACGCAAAGACAGCTATGCTCTGTATCTCTTATCCTCATGCTAACGAAATTGCAGTTAAAACTTTTAACAGTATGCACTACCATATCTTAAATGTTGATAATATACAAACTGCTATTACAAGTATGACATATCACCTGTTCAATATAATTATAGTTGACGATGATTTTGATATTAATCGCAGAGGATCACGCCGACTTATGGACTATTTAAACCAGCTTGATATGATGTCTCGCCGCAAAATCTTAGTCCTTCTTATATCTAAGTCAATGCACACTATGGACAATATGTCAGCCTTTAATTCAAGTGTTAATCAAATTATAAATTATAGCCAGGTAAATTCAATGGAGAATATTTTGCAAAAAACCATACTGGAACACGAGCAATTTTATTCTGTTTATAACGAAACATTGATAAAATTAGGGAGAATAAGCTGATTTATAAGGCGGTTCTACCTAATTTTTCAGCTTCATAAGAGCTTCTTACAAAAGGTGCTGATGCCACAGATGTGAAACCAACTGACACTGCAAACTCTTTGAGTTGATCAAACTCTTCTGGAGAGTAAAATTTAACCACTGGAAGGTGTTTTGCTGAAGGTTGAAGATATTGACCAATTGTAAGAATTTTGCAGCCATTTTGGTAAAGATCAATTATTGTCTCTTTAAGCTCTTGTTCTCTCTCTCCAAGCCCAACCATGATTCCAGATTTTACGGGCATCATATTTAATTTTACGGGTATTATATTTACCTTGTTTGTGTTGACTCTATCTCTATCGCTTATATCAGACGGTGAGTTAGTATTACTAATTACAGGAGATGACGCTTTATAATTACTCGCTTTTTTAAGTAGCTCAAGCGATCTGTGGTATTTAGCTTCTGGACGAACTGTTGGATATAGAGAAGGCACAGTTTCAATGTTGTGGTTCAATACATCAGGCTTGGCTTCCATTACGGTATTTAAAGCATCAAAATCTCCCTGAAAATCTGGAATTAGCACTTCAACTTTTATTTTTTTTTCTATTTCACATTTTTCTTTTTTATCAGTTTTTTCTATTTCACCCCTTTCTTCTTTATCAGTTTCTTCTATTTCACACTTTTCTTCTTTATCAGTTTTTTTTATCAAATTCTTAATCTCTTGAATTGTTTTTGCAAAATGAGGTGCCCCCCCATCTTCAAGATCATCACGAGTAACTGAGGTAATAACAACATATTTTAATCCAAGTGCATAAGCTGCTTTTGCAACACGCAGTGGTTCGTCAGGATCAAGAGGTAGGGGGCTACCGCTTTTAACATTGCAAAACCTACAATTTCTGGTGCATAAATCTCCCATGATCATAAATGTTGAAGTATGCTTTGAAAAACACTCCCACATATTAGGACATTTTGCCTCTTGGCATACTGTATGTAAATCTGATTTTCTTAAAAGCTCTCTTACTTTTTCATATCCAGAGCCTGTTTTAGGAAGAGCTCTTTTAAGCCATGCAGGTTTTTGTTGTCTTGTTTGTAAGGTTCTATCCATAATTCAATGCCTATAATTTTTTTTAAATGATAGAGGATTATCTCTTTCACATCTTTCATATAAATAATGCCTTCCCTATCCCCACTCTTTTTAATCTCATTTTCAAGAGAGGTCATAGATACATCAGCCATACCGCACGGATTTATCCAACTAAAAGGCGTGAGGTCAAGGTTTACATTAAGTGCAAGACCATGAAATGATATACCATGTTTGATAGATAAGCCAATGCTGCCGAGCTTTGATTTTATTGCCCCCTTCCCATCTTTAACCCAGACCCCGTGATTTTTAGAATCTCTTATTGCTGTTACTCCAAAATCTTTAGCACTCTTTATCATCAACTCTTCTAAAGTATAAACAAAATCTGACACACCAATTTTTCTCTTTTCAAGATTTATAATTGGATAAAGCACAAGTTGCCCTGGTCCATGATAGGTTATATTTCCACCACGCTCAGTCTGAATAATCTCTATATTTTGGGTTTGAAGATACTCCTCTGATACCACAAGATTTTCCCTTCCTCCTCTCTTACCAAGTGTAAACACTTTAGGATGCTCAAGTATAAGGATAACATCGTGTTTAATATATCCGTTCAACATATCAAAAACTAATTTTTTTTGAAGCTCAAAGGATTTTATGTAATCAGTTATGTTTAAGTCAATAACTTGTGCGGGTAGTAGATTCATGGGAGGCTATGTAACGGTCGGCATAGATTTCCAGATAATTATTTTGCCCCTCCCGCCCTCCCAAGGGGAGGGAGTAATTATTATCGCCTCTCCATTGGGGAGGGGGACGGGTGGGGCAAGTAATATAACAAAGTAGAACTAAAAGATGAAATTTTGTAAGTTCTCTTTAGGAGGGAGAATTATAAGGTGAAAAAACTATTTAGGTATAATATCTGATTCTAATTTCTTTGCGATCTCTAAAGCACTATTTAGAGCATCATTAATTATAAAAAGCTGAATTTTAAGCGTTTTAAGAGATGCTGGTGTTGTTGTAATTTGCTCTTTACTTGACAATATTTTTGCTAATTCCTGCGATTTTTCTGAAAATTGGATAAGTTTATGGCTAAACTCATTTACCTCTTTTGCCCATTTTGACCTATCTTCTTCTGAAAATTCAATTTTTGCATTTCCAGTTCCCTTAATAAGGTCATCAAGTTTATAATCTTCAGGGTTTGCTATTATTTCATACATTATTGTTGCTCCTTCTCTTAGATGTTTATTTTTTAGAATTTTTAGGTGGCTATCCGTCAAGTTACTTCATGAAGCTTTTTTTAAGTCTGTGGGTTTCAATCATAAAGTTAGTTAGAACAATAAGTTCTACACTATTGGCTTCTACTTATAGTTTAATTTTATTGAAGTCAAGGTATAATATGTGATATGAAAATTCTCATTTTGGAATCTTTATATCAACTTTTTTATACATACAAAACTGATTTTTCAGAATAGAAAATTAAACCCCTCCTCACGGTATCTTAAAAACATTACAACGCCCCAAAGACGGTATGACCCGGCTTGCAATCAATTCGCAATCAATTACAAAAAGCTCTTTTTTGCTTCATTGTAGAGGATATTAATCACCTTTTCGTCCCAATTTTCGTGAGGATGAGGAGTCAAAAATCCCTCTGCTCTGAAAAGTCTTGCCACATCATTTGACGAAAAATCTTTCTCCTCTCTGAGCCATACGATATTCTTTAAAAGTAGCTTTGAGTAATTTTCATCTAAAACTCCCTTATTTGTTGTAAAGTCACCAGAAAAACGCTTATCTGCGATGCTCTTTTCAAGCTCTAAAATCTTCTTTTGCTGATTGCTTAAAAATGAGTGATATACTCTAAGCTGCTCTTTGAGTTTAAACATATCCTGTTTAAGCCTATTCATATCATCACGTTGCGAATCTGTTATCTCAATGATACTTGTCAACCTCTCATCAATCATTGTTGGTACTTGAAATTGATTTGTCTTATTATCTTCAATTTGCTTATCTTCTCTTGGGTAGTTCTCATCGTTTCTATATCCATTATCTTGATAGCTTTTGTTATCTTCTACGATTTTTTTATCTTCTTTAGCTAAGGCTAAATCTTTGACACTATCTTTGTTATCAATAATCAAAGCTCCTGAATCAGCTTCTATTTGTGATAACTCTTTCTGTTTTTCATCTTCTCTTTTTTGCACAAAAAGCTCTATATCAAGCAATGAAGGCTTCTTTTTCATATTAAATTCCTTATTATATTCAATGCGTTTAACTTAAAATGGCTATTTTGGGGTTAAATATTGACTGTTTTTTTGTCCTAATATCTTAATTTCTATCTCTTACTCTCTTCATTTAGAATGGTAAGTATCTCTTTTGAGAGAGCATTGATTTCAGTAGCAGCCGCATCATTACTAAACATCTCAGTAACAGCTTTTCCATAGATGAGAGAGTATTTGTAAGCCACCCTATTTGAAATCTGTGTCTTTAAAATGGGTGTCTCATACCTGTTCGTCAATATTTCAGCCAACTCTTTTGCAAGCACGGTATTAGGTTGAATACGGCTCAATAGAAAATAGTATTTTAAATCAGGGTTAAGCACCTTTGCCTTGCGGATTAAGTCAACCGTTGCCTTAGTACTTCTAATATCTAAGGGAGAGTCCTGAACAGGAATGATAACAAGATCAGAGCAGACCACAGAGACAGTTACAATCTCAGTATCGTGAGGAGGAGTATCAATCAAGGCATAGTCATAGTCAGGCTCGTATTTTTCAAGATTTTGATATATATCTGAATAGGCTCCTACAACTTTGAATAGCTTATCTTCACGAACTTGAAGAGTTTCATAGCTGCTCTTTTGAGGGTCTGTGTCAAACAAAATAACCCGTTTTTTCTGTAGAGCAAAATTAAGGGCAAGGTTAATTACAATAGTACTTTTTCCACACCCACCTTTTTGGTTTGCCAAACTTATAACTTTCATTTTCTTTCCATTATTTCACCAGTTATTGTTATTATTTTTTATGTCCAAGAATATCATATTTTAGACTTGTTCTCTGGGCTATTAATTATTTTAGTCAACATGACTTTATCTGAAAAAAAAATAGTTGACAAGGAATTTGCAGAACCCCACAACGCCTCTGTTAAACCTGAATACCGCTTTATAGGATTTTCTACCATGCGGATAATTGAGTCTCTTGAAGCCATAATAATCACCTCTTTTTTTGCCCTTGTTATACCTGTGTATAGCATCTCTCTTGTAAGCACTGGGCTTTTACTATCTGGAATAACAAGAAGCACTCTGTCAAATTCTGATCCTTGACTTTTATGCACCGTTAAAGTGTATGCTATCTCATGTTCGGGTAATCTGCCCGGCATAAATTTTCTAAAACCACTCTGTCCCTGAAAAAAGACCTTTAGCCCACCATCGTTTTCTTTTAAAAATATTCCGATGTCCCCATTATATAGATTTAACCCATAATCGTTTCTTTTAACAATAACTGGTAGTCCGTTGTAAAGAGTGCCATATCTGCCTGCTAACTTATTATCAATATAGCGATTTATCTCTTCTAAACCACCTTGACCTTTTCTAATTGGTGTCAATATCCTAAATTGAGTTAAAAGATCAAAAGCCTCTTGCGGATTTGATGCTTTTAAAGATTTTCTGTATTCCTCAACAGCAATAGATTCTATAAAGGAGTTGATGTTATTTTGTTCAACACTTAAATCAATGAAACGGACATCTTTATATTGACCATCTACAAGAAGCTCTATTGCCTGCCCTGATTTTCCATCATTTACCAAAGAGCTTAAAGCACCAATACCGCTCTTTTCGTCAAACCTAAAACTTTTTTTAAGCATTACAATAGAGTTGGCAATTAAAGGAGGATCGGTGTTTGCAATCAAAGGGAGATTGGTGTCTCCGATAAATGAAGAGGAAGAAGATGAAATTACAGTTGAAAATGAAGTTGTAATAGATTCAAAACCCGATCCCATTGACTTTATCTTATCAGCGAACTTTTTTGTAAATCCATCAGGACCAGAACAAATATCTCCAAGCACTGCACCAGACTCAACTGATGAAAGTTGATTATTATCCCCTAATAAAATTATCCTTGATTTTGGTGAGAGTGCATCAAATAGTTTTGACATAAGCGGAAGATCAGCCATAGAAGACTCATCAACAATCACAAGGTCATAGGGGAGTGGATTATCTTTGTTGTGCCTAAAAAATGTTGAGCCGTGTTTGTATCCAAGTAGTCTGTGTATTGTGTGTGCTTCAGTGGGAATGGTCTCTTTAAGTAGCTGATTAAAACCACCAAAAGGGGCGATCTTCTTTTCAAGATCAAAAGAGAGTGTTTCAAGGATAGGGGCAACCTTTTCAAGTGCATTATTTATAGATTCCATAAGCCTTGCCGCAGCTTTTCCAGTTGGGGCAGTAACAGCAGCAGAGAGTTTGTGTCCATTTTTCGCTTCAAGAATGCAAAGAACAATAAGAATTTTGGCAATTGTTGTGGTTTTTCCTGTTCCCGGTCCGCCTGATATAACTGTGAAGTGGTTAAGAAGAGAGGCAGCAGCAGCTACTTTTTGCCAATCAAGTTCACTTTGACCACTTTGACAGTCAGTTTTTACGTTATCTTTAGGTGATAAATCAGATGATAAGTTAGATAATGAATTAGATGGGAAAAGGGTATCAAGCAAGAAAGGGGCAGAAGAATCATTGTATGGCGTATATGATGGATCAAGAGTAATTGCTATCTTCTCTTTTATTTTACGGGCAAGCATATCTTCGTAATACCAATATCTTTGAAGGTATAACCTGCCGCTCTTATCAAGTATCATCGGGACAAAATCGTTTGGGTTTCCTACTGATGAACTATTTCGTAAAATTTTTGTCCATTGATCAATCTCTGGCAATAGCAGATCGCACTCTGTGTCAACAATTACATCTTTAAGAGCTTTACCTGCAAATGAAGGAAGATATAAACAGACATTGCCTGCCATTGTTGTGTAGCTTACAAGCAAAGCGGCTAAAGCGACTTCATATCTTTTGTCAATATTTGATATAAAATAAGAGAACTCCCTGTCTATGTCAGAAAATATCGCCTCTTTTGAAATTTCGCTGAAATGAACTGTTAAATCAGACATTAAACTCCTGTAATCAATGCACAAAAATCATGGTATAGAATAAATGACGCGGTTAAAATAAAAACTACTTATTTCAGGTTAATCACAACAACGGGTAAAATGTTAATTTTGTTTTAATTTTACTATCTCTTCTTCTGTCAAGCCTGTCTTTTCAGATATTGTTTTAACATCAAGAACATCTATAAGATTTTTTGCGATTTCAATTGCTTTTTGATTTTCGCCTTGTTCAATGCCTTTTTTTATCCCTTTTATTATACCAATAGTATATGAAGATTCAACCATACTTGCTTGATAATGGAGATCATCTTGATACCTTGAGTACGCAAGCCTCTCTTGTTCTGGAAGTTTCAAAATATCAAGCTCCTGCTTTGCTTTTTTTAAACCTTGTGCATTGAAAGTATCTTTTATCTCTTCATTTTTTAAAAAATATATCCACTCATCAAGTGCATCCCTTGCTATATCATCAAAATTATTCACTTTTATCAGATAATATTCAGGAAATATTTGATGTAGTTCCTGCTTGTTATATAATTCTTGTTGCTCTTTTGATAATTGCAGCACATCTTTTTTATGAAGACCTCTAAAATGAGTAAAGCCGTGATATATATAATCATCTCCCAAACCAAGATCAAAATAGAGAATATTTATAGAGATTATTTTTACTACTTTAGAGTAAGGGAAACTCTCATCAAGATGCTCAACTATAGCTTTTGAAGTGCCATATAAAATTCTTTGCAGATAGTCAAATTCTCTTTCATACTGCACTTCAATTATTAGGAGTTCACCATTTTGATTCTTAACCTTTAGATCAACACGATTAAATTTATCTATTTTCTCTTCTTTATTGCTTTCACTTTCTAAAATCTCAATTATATAGATACTCTCTTTTAGAAGCTCACTTAAAAACCCCTCTAAAATTTCAAAGTTAGCTTTATTTCTTAAAAGTTTTTTTAATGCCCAATCAAAGCTGATTAGTCTTCTTTTTGCCATTTTCTATTTACCTCCGTATAACAATAATTAATCCCAGTAATTGCCATCGTAAGTTCATCTACAAGTGCCTTATCTGGACGATCAAGATAAATTCCAGTTTCAGAATTGGGTTTTATTCCTCTCATAAATAGATAGAAAACACCACCAAAATGGTTGTCATAACCGTAGTCTATAATTCTATTTTTTAGGTATGCGTTTAACGCAACTGTGTAAAGAAGATATTGGAGAACATAGCCCGATTTTATCATTTCAACGCTAAGTAACGGCAAAGAGTAGTCATCAAAGCTATTTCCAAGATGGTTAGTTTTCCAATCAAGCAGATAATATTTTCCATTGTAAAAAAAGATCATATCAATAAAGCCTTTGAGATAGCCATTTTTTTGCGAAAAACCAAGGCTCTTCATAGTTGACCCAAAATCAGCAGTTGCTCCAGAACCATACTTTTCCATAATAGATGCAATTGCAGTTGAGTTTGCGTTAGAAATTGGAAGGAAAAATTCCATTTCGTTTATTCTATGCTCATTTTTGATATTTTTAAGAAAGATTTCTCTGTCAGGCATAAGGTCAGACGAAAGAACACGAGTAAGCATATCCTCAACTTTTTGGATTTCGCTCTCTTTAAATCCAAATTTCTCAATTTTCTCCTTTACCACCTGAATATTTGGTTTTGTAAAATCAATATTTTCCATTATCTCGTGAATACAGCTTCCAGCCCTTGCACCTTTGGGAAAATGAAAAAATGAAGATTCTGACAGCTCTTGTGGCTGGGATTTTAACAGTTCTTGAGAGTTGGACTCTGATAAACCTTCTAATGACGATTCAGATAAAGCTATTTTCTCTTTTAATGGTTCAGCTTTAAATGGCTCTTCTCTTAATCGTTCTATTAAAGAAGATGAATCTTCTATCTCATCATGATCTGGCATTTGAGAATCTCTGCCCGCGATTATAGATGTAAAGCTCGATATTTTCCAACCATAAGGGACAAAACCTTTTCCTTGTTGAAAATTTCTGTATGTAAGATCAGCTTCCCTCTTTTTTGCTGGCAAATAAGGTTCATAAGTTATATCGCCAACAACCTCGATTCCAATAGTCTTATTTGAGCTTTGGGCTATTTTATCTACATCTGACTTTATCTCTTCCCACGTAAGGAGAGCTAAATTTTCCGTTGAGCTTATCATTGATGAACCTTTGCTTGCTACCTTATCGCCATGAAAAATCCATGAAAGTGCTGAATGTTCAGAACTGCTAATTTTACCCCATATCGTGAAACAGGCATATTTAGCCCTTGTCAGTGCTACATAAGCAAGGCGTATTGATTCAGCAAAGTTCTCCTCAATCATAATATTTTTGTTCTGCTCAAAATATTGAGAACCAATATCAAGTGTTTGACGTTTCTCTTCATCGTGAAAACGGACAAAATCGTCATCTCCAGCTCCTCGAACATCGTAAAGATATGGAGAGAATACTATGGGAAACTCAAGCCCTTTGCTCTTATGAATCGTGATTATCTTAACCGCTTTTTCGTCAGTTTCAAGCCGAATTTTATACTCATCTGAATCTGATTTATCGTTAGTAGATTGGCTTTGGCTTCCATTAGATAGCCTTTTTTTAGCCAAAAAATTTATAAGACCATCAATACCCGGTTTTAGCTTTACATCAGCAATATGAAGAAGCTCTGAAATGTGAAGATAGTTTGTAAGTTTACGCTCTCCGCCTGTGTATGCAAGCAAATTTGCCTTAACCTCCCTTTTTACAAGCATATAGCGAAACATCGAGATAAAACCCGATTTTTTCCAAATAGTGTTGTAATCCAAAAATTCGCTTTGAATAGAGTCGTAGAGATTTTCATTGCTTGTAAGCTCTAATATTTTGTTGCCATCAAATCCAAACAAAGGGGTTATCAAGGCAGTTTTGAGTTGCCTCTCGTTTGAGGGTTCAGCTACAGCTCTCATAAATCTCTCAATCTCAACAGCTTCAATCTCATCATAAACTGATCCAGCCCCATAAATAACCCCTGGAATTTCAAGTTTTCTTAGCTCTTCAAGAATAAGAAATCCTTGTCTGTTTGTCCTGACCAAAACAGCAATATCTTGTGGCTCAACACTTTTTCCTTGATTTTGACTCAACAAACTTATTTTATCGTTCTCTATAATAACCGCCCTGCCCTTTGCACCTAAATTCACCAATTCACTTATCTTACTTGCTGTGAATTTAGTTGAAAAATTTTCAGCATCATTTTTTGTTATAAAAAACTCTTCTTTCTTTTTAGATTTGCAAAGGCTCTTATCAATAAAAACTATATTCATTGGCAAAAAGGGTTTGTTATCAACATACATTGAGCCATCAATCCTATCTGGAGCGTGATTGACAGGAATATAGCCTATTCCATCAATTAAAAATGGATTTCTCCCTTTCATATCAAACAGGTTATTTACCGCAGTTACAAGCCCGCCATCTGATCTCCAGTTTGTTCCTAAGGTGTAAAATGAGCCGACATTATCTTTTGCCTTGAGATAGGCGTAAATATCAGCACCTCGAAAGCCATAAATCGCCTGTTTAGGATCGCCAATAAGATAGAGAAGTATATTATTAAATTTCCCTCCCTTTTTTTGATCTTCTTGAATTTTCTCCTCTTTTGTAGAATATAAATCTTTGATAGAATATATGTTCTTAAAGATATTAGTAAAAATAGCATATTGTAAAGGGTCAGTATCTTGGAATTCGTCTATCAATGCGGCAGAAAATCTTTTTCTAACTGCCTCTGCCATAACGCTTTCACCATTGCCAACTGCTTTGTGCATTGAGAGCAAAAGATCGTCAAAAGCTCTTACGTTTCTCGTCATTTTAATCTTATTAAGAGCAGTTCCAGCAGATTTAAGAAAATCAAGTTTAAGCTCTAAACAAAATAGACTTATCATATTATCAACCTTATCAAGTAGATCGATAAACTTCTCTATGTCGTTAAAAAAATTATGAATAGGAAGTTTGTTAATATCTTTTGCCTTTTCTTGCATAAATCTATTTGTTATTTTTTCTATATATCTTTTCTTACTGCTATCAAGCTCAATATTCCAACAATCGCCATTATAAATATAATTATCTGTTTCTGAACAAGTTTTTTCATAAGAACCCGTTTTTATATATTTCCCATTAAAAGCCTTATTGTCTTGGGCATTAATAAGTATTTCACCGATATTTTTGCCCTCTTTTATCCACTCATTTTGGATATACGAATATAGGTTTTTAAGCTCTTTTGCAGCAGATGCCAAAGCATCTTTATTGTAAGAGTCGTAAGGCAGATTATCGGGAATGATATGAAAATCAGGATCAACAGAGAGGGTTTTTATTAATTTTAATAGATAATCAGGGTTTATATCTTTAATTTTTGGATTACTAAATAAAAATGGATCCATGGTCAAAAAATGCTTTCTGTAGTAATCTCTACACACTTGAATTAAGAGATCGTTTGAGTCTGCAACAAGTTCAGTATCAAAAAGAGAGTTACTCTCAAAGGCATTTTCAGATAACATTTTCTGGCAAAAACCGTGAATCGTAAAAATTGCCGACTCATCAAAACAGACAAGAGCCTCTTTGAGCCTATTGATGGCAATATTAGCACCATTTTTATTGTTGTTATATTTTTCTACAAGCCACAAAAGAACAGGGTCATTTCCTGTGTAACCTCTTGTCAGAGCGTTTAAACCCTCTCTAACTCTTCGCCGTATCCTATCCCTTAGCTCTTCAGTTGCGGCTTTAGTAAAGGTTACTACCAATATTTGATTTACTTTAAGGTTTGCTTCAACAACAAGCCTTAAAAAAAGCCCAGCTATTGCGTAAGTTTTGCCTGTTCCTGCACTTGCCTCAATAACAGCTCTGCCTTTAAGCGGTGCTGATGTTATGTCAAATTTTTTCATTATTTCACCTATTATTTCTTACTGTAAATAAATCCGTGCTACTACGCAGCTAAAAGCGAGTCAGCATCAGGTAGTTTAATGCGTTTGTTTAACTCATTGACTTTAAGTATCCCAAGAGCTTTACTTCCCGATTCACTCCAACCATACCATTATCTTTCTGCCTACGCCCGATAACAATATCCACCC
>JADGBE010000037.1 GCA_015231615.1 Desulfamplus sp.
GGACTTTTCAACGATCCGAAAGAGGGCAAACGCTGAATATTTTGACGTCCCAACTCAATCCTTTAAAAATGCTATATTAATAACAAAAATAGAATGTTGCAAGCCCCCAAAATCGATATAATGTCTATTAAAAACATATCCGCTTTATTTCAAAATTTCTTACATACCCCACAACTACTACATTCAACCATCGGACAATCAGGCGATGTTTTTTGCAATTCTGCCCGTTTTAACTCTTTTATCAAAAACTCTTTTTTAATACCTGTATCAAGAATATCCCAAGGAAGTGGGGCAGAAAGGTCAATTGCACTGAATATTATATTTTCCATATCCTTTTTTTTAATATCTCTTTTTTCTAAATTTTTCTTTTCAGTAGCTTTCGTTTTTTTAAAAAACATCTCAGGATTTTCAACCATATCAGCCATACGCCTATCTCCCCTTGATAGCATTGCATTTATTATGGCTGTTTTGGATGATTCTACGTGAATTGTGATATTGGAGATTTTTTTTAGTCCATCTTTTATAATAAAAACTTTTTTTTTGAAATTGGAGATAGAGTCCATAGCACACCATTGAAATGGCGTGGTTGGCTTTGGAATAAATGGATTGATGCTCAATGTTATATTGCCAATTTTTCTATTTTTTCTGCTCGCTTCAAGAAATACCTCTTTTATCTTCTCTGTAAGCGTTACAATCTCTTTTACATCTTCAACTTCTTCAAATGGTAACCCAACCATAAAATAGAGTTTTAAATTCATAATACCGTGTTCAACAAGGCGTTGAATTGCTGAAAAAATCTGCTCTTCGCTGATTTTCTTGTTGATGATGTTTCTCATTCTCTGAGAACCAGCTTCAGGTGCAATGGTTGCTGTCTTAACTGAAGATTTAACAAGGCTATCTATAGTTTCATCTGTTAAGACATCTAACCTTAATGAGCTAAAACCAATTTGCAACTTATTATGAATGCCTGCATCACAAATTTTGTTTATACTTGGGTGATCAGATACAGTTGGGCTAACAAGACCAATCTTATCTGTAATAAGCGTTGCTTGATTGATTGCATCAACTATGTTTTTCTCTGGATAAAATCTTGACGGTCTGTAGATAAATCCTGCACTACAAAATCGACACCCATGATGACACCCTCGCCCTATTTCAATGAGAAATGTGTTCTCAAATGTTGTGTCGTTAGTCAAAATTTGGGTGGTTGTAGTTATTTTACTTAAATCTTTTATATGCTGAACAGAAATTTTTGCAGGAATATCATCATAAATAGGGGTGATGGCTGAGAAACTGCCATCTGTATCATAAGATGGCTCATAGAACTCTGGAACATAGCCCCCATTAACATTTACAGATAGCTGTTTTTTTATATTTTCGTAGGAAATATCATCAGTAGCGGAGTAACTTGGGATAAAAATATCAAGAAAAGCTGGTAGCATCTCTTCAGCTTCTCCAAGTAAAAAACAATCAATAAACGGGGCAATAGGTTCAGGATTAAGAAAACAGGCAATCCCTCCAGCAATTATAAATGGGTGGGAGGCGTTTCTATCAGATGCTCTTGGTGGAATCCCCGAATTTTTAAGTATAGAGACAATGTTAATATAGTCATTTTCAAAAGATACTGAAAAGGCTATTAAATCAGATGATGAGAGGGGAATATCTGTTTCACAACTTCTTATCTCAAACTCTTTATCATTGATATTTGAATATCGAGCATTATTTAAGGGTTTTTTATTGCTATTTGGATAATTTTGATTACTGTTTGACATAAAAAATCTGTTACACGATACACGGGCATCTCTGTTTAGCATACCATATACAGATTGAAAACCAAGATTTGACATACCTGTCTGGTATGTGTTGGGATATACAAGGGCAATGTTAATAAGAGCTTTTTGTTTTTTTATAACACAGCCCTTTTCATATCTCTTTATAGAAGGGCTCTTTTTCCCTATGGAATCAACCTTTTTCAACTCCTTGATGAGATAGGCTCCTTCTTTGCTACTACTCAATTGTCTGTTCTTCCCCATTAATCAATCCGCTTTTCTCCGCAGAAATGTGGGAATTTCAAGATTATCGCAATCTACAAATGCGTTACGAACAGCGTTTCTTCCATCTTCATTTGCAGTTTTCTTATAAGTTGCCTTTTTAACAACAACGGATTTTTCTTCGTCCCAATTTTCAAGCTCGTCAGGGGTTGGTACTCTTATTTTGGCTTGTGCTGCTGGATTAGCAATGGGAATTGGTGCATCTTGTTCAATTTTGTGAAATCTTTTGTGGCGGATGTTTTTATTTAGTGGAAGAACGTTATTTGAACGAGAGTCGTCCATACCAATTCCAGTAGCAATTACTGTAACTCTCATCTCATCTCCAAGGGTCTCATCAAAAGTTTGACCCCAAATAATCTCAGCTTCCTCTCCTACTTCTTGATATATCCTATCCGATGCTTCCATAACTTCGTCCATTGTAATATCTGACGAACAGGTGATATTCATAAGAACTCCCCTTGCCCCTGAAATTGAAATATCTTCAAGAAGTGGGTGAGAAATTGCCTTTTCAGCAGCTTCAACAGCTCTATTTTCACCGCTTGCAATACCAATGCCCATCAAAGCCATACCAGCTTTTGACATAGTAGTTCTAACATCTGCAAAATCTAAGTTAATATGACCCGGAAGCATTATTAAATCTGTAATACCCTTTACAGAGTGGTGTAAAATCTCATCTGCTTTGATATACATATCTTTCATCTTTGTCCCGGGAGATGCAAGACCTCTTAAGCGATCATTTGGTATGGTAATCACTGTATCTGTAATATCACGCAGATTAGAAATTCCTTCTTCTGCCTGCATAGCTCTCTTTTTTCCTTCAAATGAGAAAGGTTTTGATACTACTGCAACAGTTAAAATACCAAGTTCTTTGCATATTTCAGCAATTACAGGTGCAGCCCCTGTTCCAGTTCCTCCACCTAAACCAGCCGTAATAAACACCATGTGGCTATCAAGTAAAGCAGACCTTAGCTCTTCGATATTTTCTAAAGCAGCGTCTCTTCCGACATTTGGATTTGCACCAGCACCAAGTCCTTGAGTCAGTTGTGTCCCTAACTGAATTTTTTTCTCTGCTTTTGAGCGTTCAAGAGCTTGGGCATCTGTATTGGCAACGATGAATTTAACTCCTTGAAGATTAGAGTCAATCATGTTGTTTACAGCATTCCCACCAGCCCCGCCCACACCTATTACTTTGATCTTTGCATTTGCATGGGTCTCGTTTTCCACGTAAGAAAAAGTCATAAGTTACCTCATTATATATGTTATATTTTTATTTATTTTTTAATAGTTGCAAATTAAAACTTAAAACATCATCATTATGCGACGATACTTTTAAAACTCAAAAGCCTCTCTAAAGAATATCTCGGAACCACTGACGCATTCTCTCTAAGAGACCTGAAAAACTAACACGATCACTTTTTTTCAACTGTATCTTTGAAGTATTTTTGCTGCCATAAATAACAAGCCCTACACCTGTTGCAAACGATGGATTTTTTACCACATCTTTTAATCCACCAATGTTTTGAGGCTGTCCTATTCTCACAGGAACGGAAAATACAGACTCAACAACTTCAGCTATACCGTCAAGCATAGAGCTACCACCTGTTAATACAAGCCCTGATGGAAAGGCATTCTCAAGGCCGTTGCTGTAGATTTCATTCTTTAAGATTGAGAACATCTCCTCAACTCGTGGCTCAAGTATCTCAGCCATAATCTCTCTTTGAACTGTTCTTGATTCACGCCCCCCAACTCCTTTGACGCTAATGGTTTCACCTGATTTGATATTACTTAAAAGACACGTTCCATGGGCAATTTTTAGCTTTTCAGCTTCAGCTACAGGTGTTCTCAAGCCAATAGATATATCATTGGTAAGATTATGTCCGCCAAGTGTTAGCTCAAACGTATGCTTAATATGATTACCCTTGAACAAGGCAAGATCTGTTGTGCCGCCACCAATATCAGCCAAAGCACAACCAAGTTCTCTCTCTTCACGATTTAAAACAGCCTCGCCAGATGCTAATGATTCTAAAACAATATCACACACTTCAAGATTTGCTTTATTACAGCATTTTATTATATTTCTTGCGGAAGAGACTGCCCCAGTTACAATATGTATCTTGGTCTCTAAGCGAACACCAGTCATACCAACAGGATTTTGAATAGACTCCTGATCATCTACAATAAACTCCTGTGGAATAACGTGAATGGTCTCTCTATCCATAGGAATCGCAACAGCACTCGCAGCTTCGACAACTCTATCAACATCTTGTTCAGTTATCTCTCTGCCTTTAATAGCAATAATACCATGGCTGTTAAACCCTTTGATATGCCCCCCTGCAATGCCAACATAGACAGAAGAAATTTGGCATCCTGCCATAAATTCTGCCTCTTCTACAGCCTTTTTAATAGACTCAACAGTAGAATCAATGTTTACTACAGCACCTTTGCGTAATCCAATAGAGGGGTGAGAACCCATTCCAATAATGTTGATCGAACCATCAACAACTTCGCCTACCACAGCACATATTTTTGTGGTGCCTATGTCAAGCCCCACGATTATTTTATCATCTCCCTGCAAATCAAGCACCTCCGTCTATATGTTCCGGCATAGCGTTGATGCCTTTCGGCAAACCATTCCCGGTAATATCTTTCACTTTGATAACAACATTCTCCGTGTTGATTAAATCAATTGACCAAACCTGTTTTTCAATTCTGTTTTTTTGCATATAATTTATAATATGTCTAATTATTTTAAATTTTTCATTATAATTGTCAAACCCGATCTTTACTCTAACAGGGTTACTGACCAATGGTATTGGCTGTTGCTGAATCACATCAGCCAACGGGAAGCCATCTTGTAGCATCGTCATAACGGGTTTGATTGTAGGTGTTGAGTTTATAACCATATCTATCTCAAGACCGCTCTCTTCATCTGCTGAAATTTTTTGAATCACATAATCTTGTTTCATAAGGAGAAGATCAATTACAGATTCATAGAGCTTTCCAAAAAAACCATATAACTCACCGTTGTTTGATAAAGTAAGACCTGTAATAACGGGTAGTATTATATTTGCATTGTCATTATTAAGTTTACTACTTTCCTTACCAGATTTTACGCTACTTAATTCACTCTTTACATTGGCTTTATCATCTATATCACTATTAGTAACCATGCCTGTGCTACTTCTGATGTCATTTACATATATATCGCTGCCAATGGCATCATTTTCAGTAAATGGGACTCCTTTACGATTTAAGATTATATCAGCCTTGTCTGGAATATGAACAACTGCAAGCGGCGACTCCTCTTTGATAGCGATAATAATTTTGGATGGGAGCGACCTTTTTACTGAAGCATCTTCTATCCAAGGGTGAGATATTATCCTAAGCCTTGTGTGGCGAAGATTAACGGAAAAGATGTTATCTTCAGGATATAATTCAGCCTGTTCAATAACCTCTTCTTTAGATAAAATATTTGTCCCTGAAACTGAAATCTCCTTAATTGCCAAAAAGTTAGATTGTACAATTGTGTTTTCAATAAATACAAAAAAAAGTGTGGTCAAACTCACAAATATAGCAACCATTATAATTTTAAGGGCAACTTCAATACCGTGCATAAAATCAAATGGCGGTAGAGCTTTCTCTTTGTTTGCGTTCTGCCGAAATCTACTATTTCTGGGAGAGTGTTTATTCAACTTGGTAATAACCTATACTTAATTTAACTTTTTTGTTTAGCTTTTTAGAATTATTCAATCTATTCGCCTTGTATAATAACCTCTTCTGAAAGCATGATCCCAAATTTTTGAAATACGCTCTCTTTTACAATATCTTTAAGAGTGATTATCTCACTTGCAGTTGCATTTCCAAGATTTAAGATAAAGTTTGCGTGTTTATCTGAGACCATAGCGTCTCCAACTCTCTTTTTTTTAAGACCTGACATATCAATCAGTTGACCTGCAGACAAATCTCCAATATCAGGATTTTTAAAAAAACAACCAGCAGATGGAAAACCATGAGGTTGAGATGCTCTTCTCTTTTCAATCAACGTTCTCCAAGAGTTCTCAACTTTTTCTCTGCTTCCTTTTGTTAATAAAAATGATGCTCGTAAAATAATAGGTTTAATAGGAAAATTTTTAAATTCAAGTTTCCGATGTGAAAAGATAAGCTCAGATTTATCAAGGGTCTTGATATTATTATCTCTATCCAAAATATCAATTGAGGTAAGATAGTCTGAAATAGTGCCAAGCCCTGTTCCTGCATTCATCATAACAGCACCACCAACTGTTCCGGGAATACCAGCAGCAAAACTTAAATCTTCAAGCCCAAGTTTGATTGTTTTTCTACAAAGTGTTGATAGATTTGTCCCAGCAGACGCTGACACTTTAACCTGTTTAGAATTAATATCCTCTATTTGAATCTCGTTTTTCATGTAACCTAATGATATTACAAGACCTCTAATTCCATTGTCTCTAACAAGAAGGTTTGTTCCACCACCTATTATGGTGAATGGCATTCTATTTTCATACAAACTCTTTTTTTCATCAAGATTGCTTAAAGTTCCATGAGTGAGTTTTTCTCCACCAAATTTTTTTATAAGCAACATAAACTCCTCCAAAGAGGAAGGTTTAGCAAAATAATCAGCCACACCACCAACTTTAAACGATGTGTGTTTTCTCATTGGAACATTTTTTTCTATTTTAATATCTGCTTTCATCTTGTAATGACCACTAATTTGTTGCTTAGGAATTTCAATCCAATTTTACACTGTAGAGACTTACAATCCTGCATCTTTACTTACGTTCTAATCATTTCATAATCATTTCAAGAAGTTTGTCCCCAAGTGTATGGACATTACCAGCACCAAGGGTCAAAACTAAATCATTGGGTCTGATTCTCTCTAAAAGCATTTTTAAGCATGTATCAAAGTCAGGGGCAAAAGAGACATCTTTATGACCATGAGTTCGTATCTCTTTAGCAAGAATTTCAGAATTAACACCTTCAATCTCTGTTTCACTTGCTGCATAGATTGGCAGAACAATCAACATATCTGATTGGTAAAATGCCCTTGTAAAGTCATGAAATAGAGCTTTGGTTCTTGAATATCTATGAGGCTGAAATACCACAACAATCCTTTTGTCAGACCAATTTTCTCTTATTGCCATCAAAGTTGTTCTTATTTCAGTGGGGTGATGTCCATAATCGTCCATTACAAGGATATTATTTTTAACCCCTTTTTGCTCCATACGCCTCTTTACACCTTCAATTTTCTCCAATGCACATTTAATGGTATTAAACGGGATTCGCAATTCAAGAGCAACAGCAATTGCAGCCAAAGCATTGGTTATATTGTGTCTGCCAGATAGGCTAAGAGTAACATATCCAAGAGGTTTTCCATGATGAACAACCTGAAAGATTCCTTTGTTGTTATCAAATGATATATCTTTTGCCTGAATATCTGCCTGAGCAGTATGTCCAAATGTTGTGTATCTAACTTGAATTTTTGGAATAATATTTTGTATGTGTTCATTATCAAGGCAAAGGACAGCAAGACCATAAAATGGGACTGAATTTATAAACTGAATAAACTTTTCTTTTATATCTTCAATATCTTTATAAAAATCCAGATGCTCAAGGTCTATATTGGTAACAACAGCAATTGCTGGAGAATATTTTAAAAATGAGCCATCGCTTTCATCTGCTTCAGCAACAATATATTCACCTTTTCCGTGTAAGGCATTTGAACCAAGTGATTTAAGAAGCCCGCCAATTATAACGGTAGGTTCAACTCCAGCACTGTTTAAAATTTGTGCAATCATTGATGTTGTTGATGTTTTGCCATGTGCCCCTGAAACAGCAATTGAATATTTAATTCGCATCAACTCTGCAAGCATCTCGGCTCTTGGAATAATTGGGATAGATTTTGATTTAGCTTCAAGAACTTCGGGGTTCTCTTTTGTAATGGCAGTTGATGTTACAATAACATTTGCTGCCCCGATATTCTCTTTTTGATGCCCTTTATAAACTACTGCCCCAAGAGATTTAAGCCTCTCTGTAATAGAAGACGATGAGAGATCAGAGCCAGAGACATTATATCCTAAACTCAAAAGAATCTCTGCAATACCGCTCATGCCGATACCGCCAATGCCGACAAAGTGGATATGATAATCTTTTTGGTACATATATTTTTATTATTCCTTTAAAATTTTAATGCTATCTTCTTTGGTTTGAATGGTATTGCCTGATATTTGAACTATCTGACTTGACTCTTTAACGATTTCATTTGACGCTTGAATAATTTCATTTGGTGCTTGAATGGAATCACTCGCCATTTTAATACATATTGAGGCGATCATCTCATCTGCAAAAGGTTTACCAAGCTCTTTTGCTTTTTGCCCCATTTTTGAAAGCTCTTTAGGGTGATTGTATGTAAACTCAATCTTTTCTTTTAAAATTTCTCCAGATAATTCATTATCTGGAATAAGCCAAGCTGCCCCATACTCTGAAAGCTCTTTGGCGTTGTAGGTTTGGTGATCATCTGCGGCATAAGGATATGGAATTAAAATTGATGGCTTTCCAATAGCTGTAATTTCAGAAATAGTACCAGCACCAGCACGGCAGATAATAATATCTGAAATTGATTGAATTGTTGGCAAATCGTTAAAAAAAGCACTTGCAGATACCTCAAAAGAGTCGGCAGATAGGTCAGAAGAGTTGGTTTCAAATATACTGTTAGGAGTTACTTTAACTCCCATTTTTTCGTATTCTTTTAAAACTCGCTCTTCATCTGTAGCACCAGTTTGGTGAATTATCCGATAATTCTCACGACATTTCATCAATTGAAGTGCATCAATAAAGGCAGAGTTTATACTCTTTGCCCCTTGACTTCCTCCAGTTACAAGAATAGTGAACTTATTAGATTTATTTTGAGTTGTTTCAGAGATTTCTACATCTCTTGCATCAGCATCTCTTGTATTAGTATCTCTTGCATTACTTGAATCTGTCGGACTGCTTAAAGAGTTAGTTGACTCTTTTCTAATTGGGTTGCCTGTGTGAATCATCTTATCAATTTTTGTAAGTCTTTTTGTCTCTTTGAACGATGTAAATATAATATCGGCAAAATTTTCAAGTATTCTGTTTGTAATACCTGCGATGCTATTTTGTTCTTGAATTGCTGTTTTAACCCCGCAAAGTTTTGCCCCTAAAACCACAGCACCTGAAGAGAATCCCCCTACACCAACAACTATATCTGGTCGAAAATTTCTTATAATCAAAACAGCCTGAATAATAGATAGTGGAATTTTAAAAATAGCCTTTATTTTCTCAACAATTCCCTTTCCCTTTATGCCAGCAGAGCTTATCCGTTGATGGGCAAATCCATATCTTGATAATGTTCGCAATTCAAACTCTTCTCCAATACCAACGAACAAAATTTCAACATCTCTCTTTAATCTTAGAACAGCTTGAGCAATTGCAATACCTGGGAAAAGGTGTCCACCTGTTTTGCCACCCGCAATTATCATTTTAAGTTCTTTGTTCACTATCAATTATCCATTTGAAAAAATGTTGTATTTTTTTAATTTTTTACAAAATATCGGTTAGCATTATCTTACAAAACATCTATTAACACTATTTCTTTTTATTCGCAGCAATACTCATTAATATTCCCATTCCAGCCATATTCATAAGAAGCGATGTTCCGCCATAACTTAAAAAAGGGAGCGTAAGACCTTTTGTTGGTAAGAGTCCCATCGTTACCCCTGTATTTATGCTAACCTGTAACGCCAAACTTGCGGTAATTCCAGTTGCTAAAAATGTCCCAAAAAGAGTATCCGATTCTCTTGCAATTCGTATCCCTTTAACAATAACAATTGCGTAAAGTATAAGTATGCCAAGAACCCCAACAAGACCTAACTCTTCACCAATTATGGATAGAATAAAATCAGTATGTGGTTCGGGAAGATAGTGAAGTTTCTGTATTCCCATACCCATACCTTTACCAAATAACCCCCCAGAGCCAAAAGCCTTAAGTGAGTGGGTAATCTGGTAACCAGTGTTTAATGGGTCAGCCCAAGGGTTTAAGAACGCAAAGATTCTTTCCATTCGGTATTCAACCTTATACACCAAAAAATAAATCATCGGGGCAAGGAGCGGCGCTGGACATAACAGATGGGTCAGCCTAACTCCCGCAACAAACATCATAATCCATGATATAGCTCCCATGATGACTACTGTTCCTAAATCGGGTTGGATCAGAATCAGCATTGCTAAAAGCCCAAGAACAAATACATGGGGTAAAAAACCTACCAAAAAATATGAAATCCTCTCCTGTTTTTTGCTCAATGAATATGCAAGAAAAATTATTAGGGCAAGTTTTGCAAATTCCGAAGGCTGAAATGTAAAGCCTCCAAGATTAAGCCACCTGTAAGCCCCACCAGCCTTAATACCAAGCCCCTTAATTTGAACTGCTAAAAGAAATACAATTGCCAAAAATAAAATAAAATATGCTAAAGAATTGAGAAGTTTATAAGGAGTCAAAGATGCCATGAACATAATCAAGATTCCCATTGCACAGAAAATAAACTGCTTTTTGACATAATAGAGTGCTGTCCCATGCTCTGTAATGCTTATTGATGCACTTGCACTATGAACCATTATTATGCCAAGACCAGCAAGTATAATCACAGGAAATAGTATTGCTGGTTCGTTGAAAAATGGATATGTTTTGTTCGTAAACCTCAATTTATGACCTTTCAGAGGGGGATAACTTTTTTACCTGTTTAATAAAATCTTCACCACGTTCAGCATAGTTTCCATACATATCAAAACTTGCACAGGCAGGTGATAGCAAAACAGTATCTCCTGATTTGGCATGGTCAAAAGATAGCCGAACAGCATTCTCCATGTTGTCAGCAAATATCATGTCGCAAGAGCCATAAAGTGCTTTATAAATTTTATCTTTTGTTTCACCCATTAGTACTACTTTTTTGATTCTATCTTTAACCCACTCTCTTAATATGGAAAAATCCATATTTTTGTCTTGCCCGCCCATAATCAAAATAGTAGTTTTATCAAAAGGTTCTCTTGCAAAAGACTCTTTTCTATCAAACAACTTTTCTTTCTTATTAAAAGATTCCTTGTCAAAAAATTCTTCATTAAGTGGAATTCTATCAAACGCCTCAACAGCACGGGCAGTTGCATCTGTGTTTGTCCCTTTGGAGTCATTGTAAAAATCAACGCCATTAATAGTTGCAACATATTGGATTCTGTGTGGCAGCCCGTTAAAATTTCTAAGTGCTGTCTCTATTCCTTTCATTGACGCACCAGCAGACAAAGCTGCAATAATAGAAGCCTCGATATTTTCCTGATTGTGCTTTCCTTTAAGTTTAGATAGTTTTTTTTGATCCAAAAACAGCTTGTCAGAGCTGCCAAAATAGGTAATTTCTGATTTGAGCTTCATATTAGCTGCTCTATTTTTGGCATTATCAATACTGCTGTTTATTATCGCATGGCACTTCTCATTTTGATTTGCAAAAATACTCCATTTTGAATCTTCATAAGCATTAAAATCTGAATAACGGTTTAAATGGTCTTCTGTGATGTTCAAAAGCACCGCCACATCAGGGCAGAAATTTTTAGCTGTATCTAATTGAAAGCTGCTCACTTCAGCTACAACCACGTCATAATATGGCTTATCATTGCCAGACACGTCAGCCTGATTTAAGTATTCAATGAGAGGAGTTCCAATATTACCACCTGTAAAAACTCTAAGACCCGAATGTTTTAACATTTCGCTAACCAAAGTTGTAACAGTGGTCTTGCCGTTAGTTCCAGTAATAGCAACTATTGGCTCTTTTATATATTCAGCAGCAATATCAAACTCACCTCTAATTGGAACTCCTTTTTCTATTGCTCTTTTAAAATGTTCTCCATCAATAGCAATTCCGGGACTTACAACGATAAGCTCTGCATTTTCAAAAGTTTCAATGTTATGAAATCCAATCTCTGTTTTTATGCCAAGTGTTTCAAGTTCAACTACTTTAGGGTTTTCTTTTTGGGCAGGATTAATATCAGTAGCAACTACCTGATAACCCTGTTTCTTGAAAAAAGTGGCTGCTGATATACCCGATCTTCCAATTCCAGTTACAAGAATGTATTTATCATTTGATTGTAGAATCATATTTAATTGTCCGTAATTGACTTAATTTATAACAGTCTATCTTATCTTAAGCGTGCTAAGTGAAATCAACGCAAGTGTGATTGCAATTATCCAAAACCTTACAATGACCTTAGATTCAGGCCACCCTTTTAACTCAAAATGGTGATGAAGTGGTGCCATTCTAAAAATACGTTTACCATGACTTATCTTAAAATATCCAACCTGAATAATAACAGACATAGCCTCTATTACAAAAAGCCCGCCAACCACAAGCAATACAATCTCTTGTTTGGTAACTACAGCAATTGTCCCAAGAATTGCTCCAAGTGGAATTGAACCGGCATCACCCATAAATATCTGTGCGGGATGGGCGTTAAACCACAAAAAACCCAAACCAGAACCAGCAAGAATACCACATATAATGCTTATCTCTCCACATGAGGCAATATGCTGAATTTGGAGATAATTTGCAATTTTAGCGTGGCTGGTTACATAGGAAAAGAGCATATATGTTACTGCTGCCACAATAATAGGACCTATTGCAAGACCATCTAAGCCATCGGTAAGGTTGACTGCATTTGATGTTCCTACAATTACAAGAGTTGCAAACGGAATATACCACATACCAAGGTCGGGTGAAAATGATTTAATAAACGGAACAGTAATTCGTGTGCTAAAATCAGGACACTTGTATATAAGAAAACTTATTCCAAATCCTGCTATTATCTGAAGGATAAATTTGCCCTTTGCAGTAAGTCCCAAATTTCTCTTTTTCAAAACTTTTTGGTAGTCATCAATAAATCCGATAAAGCCAAAAGATAAAATTGTAAGTAGTATGATAGTTACATAATGGTTTGAAATCCTTGCCCAAAGAAGTGTTGAGGCGACAATTGAAAACATAATGAGAATCCCGCCCATAGTAGGAGTTCCCTCCTTTTCAAGATGGCTTTTGGGCCCGTCATTTTGAATAAATTGACCTATCTGCATTCTTGCAAGCTTTTTGATAACAATAGGACCAAGAAAGAAGCAGATAAGAAAAGCGGTCAAACCGCCATAAATTGTTCTAAAGGTGATGTATCTAAAAATATTAAAAAAAGAGATTTCTGTATGTAGATTATATAACTCGTAGAGCATGATTTATCTTTTGAACTCCTGCTATCCTGTTTAGTTTTATCTCATTTAAATATTTATAATCTGAAACGTCATAAATTGAGGTTTATAAACTGTTTGATCAATTATTTAACTGTTTCATTAATGCTTGCACAACTATTTCCATTTTCATGCCCCGCGAACCTTTTATCAATATCCAGATATTTGCTTCACCTTTTTGCATCTTCTTATTGCCGGTCTTTTCTGTTTTTTCTATCTCTTGCAAATTGTTATTTTGTAAAGTCTTTTCTACTCTTTTCATATATTGCAATAGAGCCTCAATTATCTCTTCTTTAGTTCCATGAAATATATTGCTTTCTAAAAGAGCTGTTTTACAAATTTTAATAGCCTCTTTTGCCCCTTTTACAATCTCAAGAGCCATATCTCCGTAGGCATAAAGTCTTGAAATTCCACTCTTTACTACCTCTTGACCAATCTCAAAATGGAGTTGTGGGCTTTTCTCTCCAAGCTCCAACATATCACCCAGCACAGCAATTGCTTCTCCATCATCAATGGACTCTCCAACTTTGTTCAAGTGGCTATTTTGACTACTTAAATTTTTTAAAGTTTCAATTGCAGCTTTTACAGAACCCGGATTTGCGTTGTAGGTATCATCAATAATATGCAGCCATTGCAATGGATTAGAGAGCGATAAAGGAAAATCTATTATTTTCATTCTGCCAGAAGCAGGCTCAAATGCTAAAAGACCCTTTCTGATTGAACTTTCTGGTATTTCCGCTGCAAATGCTGCGGCACTTGCAGCAATGGCATTTTGGAGCATAAAACGAGCTGGTGTCTTTATCTGTAAACCACAATATTTTGTCTCTTGATTTAAGTTTATACACAGAGAGAAACTGATACCATCTTGGTTAAATGCAGTATCTTGTGCTGAAAAATGGCTTATTTTGCCTAATCCAAAGAAAATCTTGTTAGAAATATTTGGGAATTTATCAGCTTGTTCAGCAATAATCTGCCATCTTGGGTCATCACGATTAATTATAATGGTGCTTCCTTGATTCATTCCCTCAACAATTTCAGCTTTTGCCCTTGCCACATCTTCTACAGTTCCAAGCCCTTCAAGGTGTGCGTCAGTAGTGTTTGTTATAATCGCAATATCAGGACAGGCAATTTTTGATAATCTGGAAATCTCTCCTGGGTGGTTCATACCCATTTCAATAACAGCCCATTCATGTTCTTTGGAAAGTTTTAATAAGGTTAAAGGCACTCCAATCTCATTATTTAGATTACCTTGGGTTGAAAGAGTCTTGAAGTGTTGCTCAAAGATTGAGGCAGTCATTTTTCTTGTGGTTGTTTTTCCATTTGAGCCAGTGATTGCAACTACTTTCACCCTTGATCGGACTCTTTGAAATCTTGCGAGCATTCCAAGGGCGGTCAGAGTGTCATCTACTGGAAAAAAGCAAATAGGTTTTTCTAAATGACTCTTTAGTTCCCCTATATTTTTACATAGCTCTAAATATAGTGGTGGCATAGCAGGAGAGTAAGCAGACAAGTTGGGAGATGTTAATAATTCATAAAAACCTTTTTCAACCACAAATCCTCTGACACCTCTATTTATCAAATCAAAAATAAAAGTGTGTCCGTCAAAACGCTCACCCTTAAGAGCCACAAAAAGCTCGTCTTTTGTTATTGTGCGTGAGTCAGTTGAAACTGAAGTGAAAGTTATCTCTTCAAAACTTGAGCTGCATTCAGATATTTTACCTGAGCCAAATTCAGATATTTTCCTTGAGTCATATTCAGATATTTCCCTTGAGCCACATTTAGATATTTCCAATGCATTTAAAATATCCGCAACACTCCATGATATTGGTTTTTGTGAGGAACTTGCTTTTTGACAAGAAAGTTTTGATAGAGCATCTCTTAAAATGACTCTATCATCAAAATCAATTTTGCCTTGCGCTGTTATTTGATAGGTCTCATGCCCTTTACCAGCCGCAACAATAATATCGTTTGGCTCTGAAATATTAACCGCTATCTCAAGAGCTTTTGCTCTATCTGGCTCAACAATTATCTTCTGAGGGTCTCTTTCTGGTATCCCTTTAATTATTTCGCTTATAATTGTGTCAGGGTTTTCTGATCTTGGATTATCTGATGTAATGATGGTTATATCGCTGTAACGGCAGGCAATCTCTCCCATTATTGGTCGTTTTGTTTTATCTCTATCTCCTCCGCAGCCAAAAATTGAGATAAGCCGTGCTGGCGCCCTCATCTTTAGAGTTTTAAGGATAGACTCCAAGGCGTCAGGGGTGTGGGCATAATCAACAAAAACATAACGATTAAAACCATCTCTTGAATATAAATTTTCAACACGCTCTAAAGCTGGAACTTCTACCCTCTCCAACCTTCCAGGGACACCATTACAAGATTCAATTCCATTTTTGATAATTTCAGGAGAGATACCAATTGCATAGGCAGCCCCAACAGCACACAAAATATTTTCAAGGTTAAAGCTGCCTGTGAGTTTGGATTCAAATGTTATAAAACTATCCGTATCGCCCTCTGAATTTATATGAAGATTGCCCTTTAATCCTGAAATATTGTCCTTAATGCTGCTTGACCAGATATTATTGAAAGTATGGGAACTGTTCGTTGGAATATCTGTTCCTACAGTAATAGTGCGGATTTCAAGCCCTGATTCAGTAAGCTGCCGCCCATAGGAATCATTCACGTTAATAACTGCAACGCTCTTTTTACCCTTTTTCCCTTTTTTAAGCTGTTTTGTGAAAAAACTTTTTTTACAAGCAAAATAGGCTGGCATTGTTTTATGATAATCAAGATGATCTTGAGTAAGATTTGTAAAAACTCCAACGTCAAATTCACAATCTCTAACTCTATGCAGATCAATTGCATGAGAAGAGACCTCCATTACAACATGAGTTACGCCAGCATCTTTCATAAGTGCAAGAATTTTGTGAAGATCAATAGATTCAGGAGTGGTTACTGGATTTTCAAATATTTGATCATTATATCTATAATTTACAGTGCCGATAACGCCTGTTTTGCAGCCAGCAGCTTTTAAAATGCTTTCAATCAAAAATGCGGTTGTAGTTTTGCCATTTGTGCCTGTAATTCCAATAAGTGTAATGTTATCAGAAGGATTGCCATAAAATCGGGCTGCAATTGATGACATTGCTTTTCGAGTATCTTGAACTTCAACCACAATAGGCATTGAGATTAAATGGTTATCTGTATTAACGGGGGGCGACACAAGTTTTTGTGTAGAAAAATTGGATAATATTTCTGAGGAAACCATATCAGGAGTAACAGATTCTGCAATCTCAGTTTTTCCAATCTTCTGCTCTGTGATAATGGCAACCGCACCATTTGAAATTGCCCGCCCAATGTAATTATGACCATCTGTCTTAAACCCTTTTATAGCAATAAAAAGTCCCCCGGGCTTAACTTCGCTTGCATTGGAATGAATAGATGTAATCTCTGGGTCATGGTTAAATAATATTTCATCTCCCATACTCAAGCGAGATAGATCAGGTTCAATTACCCGTCTCCAGACAGGACTACAATTTTTTATTAAATAGGAGAGTTTCAATGTTTTGGGTTTCCCATGTTTTTTTATCTTTTCACCATTTTACTGCTCTGATAATACTTTCTTTCCTACATCAGGTGCATTTTTGTATGAGTAGCGTGTCTTATGTTTTACCTGTTTCTCTTCGCCAATATCTGAAGTTGGTTTGTTTTTTGAGACATTTTCATTAGGTGATATTGCAGCATTAGAAGAACTCTTTGTATTTAGACTCTTTGTTGTTGGAGTAGTGTTTGAATTTACAACATCTGCTGTATTCATATCTGGTGGAATTTTAAGGTAATTAAAACATTCACTCATAATAGTTTTAACAGCAGGTGCAGCTACAATGCCTCCATAGTGAGATCGTGGAGGCTCATCAACAACTACAAGTACCGCAATTTTGGGACTCTTTTCTGGGGCAAATCCAACAAAAAGTGCTGTATATTTATCCTTTGAATATCCTCTACCATCTTTTAACGCTTTTTGGGCAGTTCCAGTTTTACCGCAAACTGAGTAACCTTCAATTGCAGCAGTTGTAGCAGTTCCTCCTGCCTCAACTACAGAACGCATCATGTCTCTAACAGTTTGGGCAGTCTCTTTTGAGATAACTTGTCTAACAGGCTCTATTTTAGACTCTTGTTTAATCTCTCCTGAGGCACTTAATACCTCTTTTATGATTCTTGGCTTGATCAACAGACCATCATTGGCAATAGCACTTATTCCTGTAATAAGCTGGAGAGCAGAAGATGTCATACCTTGTCCAAATGAGATTGCAGCAGTATCGATTTTTGACCATCTTTTATAGTTGCTAAGAGTACCTGTAGCATCTCCTGGGGCTTCAATGTCTGTTTTTTTCCCAAAACCAAATGAGGTAAGAGTATCATACAACATTTTTTTACCCATAAGTTCAGAGAGCTTTATAGTGCCTATATTACTTGAATATTTGATGATCTCTTTTAGTGTCAACCACTCATATTTATGTGTATCTTTAACCGTTGCACCGCCTACCCTATAAGCCCCATTTTCACAGAAAAAAAGAGATTTTGGTGTAGCATATCTATTTTCAACTACTGCTGCTGCAACAAAAACCTTCATTGTTGAGCCGGGTTCAAAAGTGTCTGAAACAGCTCTATTTCTCCATCTGCTTCTATCAAAATCAGAAAAAGAGTTTGGGTTAAAAGTTGGATAAAGAGCCATTGCAAGTATCTCACCAGTATTAGGTCTCATAACAATTGCCGTGCCTGAAACAGCACCATTATCCTCAACCGCCTTTTGTAGAGCATTTTCCGAAATAAACTGTATTGTGCTGTCAATGGTTAAAACTAAAGAATCACCTTTTAAGCCTTCTCTTATATTTTTCTCTTCATTGTAATATCTTCCAGCCGCATCTTTTGTGATCTGTATTTTTCTGCTTCTACCTTCAAGGTTTTTATTATAGCTAAATTCAAGCCCTTCAAGCCCTTTTCCGTCTGACCCAGTGATGCCTATAACTTGTGCTGCAAGCTCTCTATTTGGGTGAAATCTTATAAAATCATCTTTAAAAAATATCCCATTGAGCTTTAGCTGTTTTATCTTATCTGCCTCAGAAGGTGATATTTTTCTTTTTATCCAGATAAAACTTTTTTTTGAGTTTAACTGCTTTTCAAGTAAATTTTTATCAATTCTAAGTATAGATGCAAGAGAGCTTGCCGTATCTTGCTTATTTTTAATTATTGATGGATCAGCAGCAACAGATACAGTATCTATCGTAGTTGTTAGACGTTTTCTGTTTCTGTCCATAATATCACCACGTTTTCCCTGAATCGTTATATTTCTGATATACTCTCTTTCAGCCTTCATAGTAAGATCCGTTGATTTGAAAATCTGTATATCAATTGCCTTCATAGCAAGAAGAGAGATTACAGATATGAAAATCCACTGAATTACTGCAATCCTAAAATTTAGATTTTTATTCCTCTCAACTGATGCAACAAGTATTTTCTGTTTTTCTGCTGCTATATTAACGCTTTTAGGCTTTTCAAATTTCTCTTTATCAATCTTAGGCCTATTAACTGATAAATTAGCGTTCTGAATCCTTGGGTTTCTATTAGTTGGAACAGTTATCCTTTTCTTACTTTGTTCAACTTTATTAAAACTTCTTAATCTTTCAGGCACCATTTTGAGAACCTTACATATCCATATAGATAAGCTGATTTGGTGTCGGAATTATCAGATTAAGCCTTGTTGTGGCAATATATGCTATTCTTTCTGGAGAGAGTAATCTGTCATTTTCCATACTTAACGCTTCTGTATATCCTCTAAGAGCCTTTTGCTTCTCTTTATGCTGAGAGATTCTAAAGCCCGTTTCTGTATAACTCACCCTGCACCACGTGTAGAGAAATAGCTCACCAAATAAAATAGCAATTATTGCTAACCATTTAATAAGATTTACCTTATCTTTTAAGCCTTTACCATTATTAAAATTGCTATCTGTATTCTTCTTCAAACTATCCTCAGAACTTAGCTTTCCTCTTTCGATCATGCCTATCCTTAAAATTTTATAAAGTTAGAAAATGGGTTACCTATTTCTGAAAATAAACTTACTAACTTACTTGATTACTTGAAATAAGTTTATTTAGTCGTTAAAGTTTTTCAGCGACCCTAAGTTTAGCACTCCTTGATAGTGGATTTAGATTTATCTCTTTCTGACTTGGTATAATTGGTTTTCTTACGATAGCTTTAAATTTAGGAACAAATCCACAAAGACACTCTGGCAAATTTTTAGGGCATGTGCAGCCATTTTCCCATGACCTTATAGAGTGCTTAACAACTCTATCTTCTAAAGAATGAAACGATATTACACAAAGCCGACCACCTTTATTAAGCATATTTGGAACATTAGTTATAAAATCTTTGAGATGTTCAAGTTCTCCATTCACCTCTATTCGCAATGCCTGAAATATACGGGTAGCAGGGTGAATTTTTTGAGTCTTTAAAAGTTTTACAGGCATAACTTGTTTCACAATCTTTACCAAATCTATAGTTGTAGTTATGGGAGAGACTGCTCTTTTTTCAACAATCTGACGAGCTATTCTCTTTGACATACGCTCTTCCCCATACTTAAAAAAAATATCTGTTAGATCTGATTCACTATATTGATTTATAATATCTGCCGCAGTAGTTGTGTTTCTATTATCCATTCTCATATCCAAAAATTCATCTTTTTGAAAAGAGAACCCTCTTTGACTCTCCATTAATTGGTGAAAAGAGAGCCCAAGGTCGAGCAGTATGGCATCAACACCATTTAAACCCAATGAATCAAGAAATTTAGGCAATTCAGAAAAATTGCCATGAACAATGTTTATTCTATTATCGGTTAAATTGCCTAAAGATTCGGATAATACTACTTCTGCATTTTTAATAGCGTCTATATCTTGATCAACGCCAATAAATCTTCCATTCGGAAATATATACTTAATGATTGATCTTGCATGTCCACATCCACCTAAAGTTCCATCAACACAGATTGATCCTGGTTTTAGATTCAAATAGTGGCAAACCTCTTCTTGAAGAACAGATATGTGGGTGAAAGGTTGCATATCGTTATAAGCCAAGTGCCGCGATCTCCTCTTTTACTTCAGGCTTTTCAAGCTCTTGTTCCATTCGTCTGTTTTCTTCGTCCCATCTTGAGCGTGACCATATCTCAAAATGGTCAAGAACACCTACAAGAACTACATCAACATCAAGGTCTGCATACTCTCTTAATGGCGGTGGAATAAGTATCCTGTCTTGTTTATCACATAAACACTCACAAGCATTACCAAGAAAGAATCTTTTAAAGTGGCGTAAGTGGATGTTTTTGGCAGAGATTATCTTTTTTTCTATCTCTTTCCACTCATTAAATGTATAGGCATATAGACAGTTATCCATATTGGTTACCATTACCCCGTTACTTCCGCTGACTCTAAGGTAATCCCTAAACCTTGCTGGAATTATAAGGCGACCTTTTGGGTCAATGGTATGAAACGAGCTTGACCTAAACATTGTTTATCTGACTCCATTAACTTAACTCCACAAAACTCCACTTTTCTTGCCAATTTTGCGGAAAAAGGATATTAAGTCAAGTGAAATCTTTAAATAAGAGAGTTTTTTTAATGCAATCTTAAAGGTTTTCATCTTTATCTATAGTTGCAATATAGCTATTGCTTATTTGATATAAAAACAATAAGTTATAATATGTTTTATCCTCTCTAAATATTCGTTAATATTATGTAATTATGACAATAAGCGTTATAAATTATGAGGTTTTAAAAAAAGTGGAGTATTGTGGATTATAAATATCTTAGATTAATTTATTGTTGACATATTTAAGCTAATTGTAGTTCACTATCTGCTATTTTTTTATGTTCATTCTATCCAAAGAGGATTTGCAACTTGAAACAAAAGGGTAATAGTAAAATAGACAATAATATTTCTACCCTTCAATATTATCCAATAGCACTTGATGTTAAAGATAAAAATTGCCTTGTGGTGGGCGGAGGTAGTGTTGGTGCAAGAAAAGCATTAACCCTTGCAAGATGTGGGGCAATTGTAAGTGTGGTAAGTCCTACTTTTTCTGATGAGTTTAAAAATATCATAGATAATCAGAATATCACAAGTAGCAAAAAGAACATACATAGCTCAAATATAGTAAATAAACAGCATAAACTTATAAAATGTATTCAAAAACCTTACGACTCAAATGACCTTAACTCAATTTTTGTAGTGATCGGTGCAACTGATAATATGAGTGTGAATCGCCAGATTGCAAATGATGCTCGTGAACGGCAAATTTTATGCAATATTGCAGATTTTCCAGAGGGAAGCTCTTTTGTGTTGCCATCAATTGTCAATAGAGGCGATCTGGTAATTACAGTTTCAACATCTGGTAATAGCCCAGCTTTTGCTAAAAAGTTGAGAAAAGAGCTTGAACTTCAATTTGGTGAAGAGTATGCAATTTTTCTTACTTTGATGGGAAAAATAAGAGAGTGGCTACTATCTAAAAAGAATTCACAAAAAAAGAATTTACAAAATGATTTAAGGGATAAACATTCGCAAATTCTACCTATTTCACAGAAGATGAACGCTGAAATTTTTAGAGAGCTTGTAAATTCAGAATTACTTGAAAATATTGCATCAGCAGATTATTCAGAAATAGATAGAATAATTAAAATGATTTTGGGCAAATACTTACAACCAATGGATAATATTAGCTTCCCTTCATATCAAGACTTTATATCTGGAGAGTAACATGACATTGGATAACATAGAACGCATATTGTCTATCACTGCAACCATAACTTATATTGCAAGTATGGCAGCATATATTTTCTATCTTTTTAAGCAAAAAGATGAATTGCAAAATTATGGATTTTTTCTAATCTGTGTTGGGGCGGCACTCCATTTTTTAGGTGTATGTTTAGCAACTATTATGATGGGAACTTTGCCTGCCTATAACCTTAAACAGACTCTATCTATTGCAGCTCTTGCTCTTTCTGGAACATTTATCTTTCTTAATCAAAAATTTAACTTAAAGATTCTTGGACTCTTTGCATCACCTTTACTTGTAATAATTATGAGCGCATCTATTATATTGCCCAACACTCTACCTTCCCAACCCCTTTTTTTAAATGATTTAGGGTTACGGTCAATATCTCATTTTTGGCTTATCTCACATATTGTAATGATATTTACAGGGGAGGCAGCTTTAGCTTTAGCGTGCGGTTCTGGAATTCTCTATCTTATTCAGGAAAAAGCAATTAAGGAGAAGAAAAGAGGATTTTTCTATAAACGACTACCATCACTTGCTCTTCTTGATAATACAAGTTACACCAGCATCGTAACAGGCTTTACAATGCTGACAGTAGGTTTAATAACAGGACTTATCTATGCAAAGAATGTATGGGGAACGTTCTTAAGCTGGGACCCAAAGGAGATATGGTCAGCAGTAACTTGGCTTATTTATGCAGCTCTGCTTCATGGACGTCTTGCCTCAGGTTGGAGAGGAAGAAAATCTGCAATAATGACTATTATTGGATTTGCGGTTCTTCTCTTCACACTTTTTGGGGTTAATCTCTTTATTGGTGGGCATCATCAATCTTTTACAAAATAGAATCAAAAAAACCACGACTTACTGGAAGTTAAATGTCAGAAATCACACTTATTGGACTTAATCACAAAACAGCAGCAGTCGAACTTCGTGAAGCACTTGCTTTCACCGCAGAAGAGTCTGCTAATGCCCTTAAATCTCTTATAGGTAACAGCAATAATAAGATAAAAGAGGCGATGATCTTCTCAACCTGTAACCGTATGGAAATACTTTTTATATCATCAGATAAAAGCTGTAAGGCATCTCAATCAATCTGCAGCACTGGATCAAGCAATAGCACTGGATCAAGCGATAGCTCTGAATCAACCGATAACACTGGCTCAAGTGATAACACCCAAGTTGTGATTAACTTTCTATCTGAATATAAAAAATTGCCTGTAAGCCGTTTTCAAGACTCTCTTTATATTTACAATGGCAATGATGCTGTCAGACACATTTTTAGAGTTGCATCAAGCCTTGACTCCATGATTATTGGAGAACCCCAAATTTTAGGTCAAGTTAAGGCAGCATATCGTTTAGCGGCTTTAAATAAATATTCTGGTGTTGTTATAAATCGGCTTATGCACAAAGCATTTAGCATTGCCAAAAAGGTCAGAAGAGAGACAGGTATCGGAGACAATGCTGTATCAATTAGCTATGCAGCAATTGAGCTTGCCAACAAAATCTTCAATGATCTAAACGAACGGTGTGTAATGCTTCTTGGAGCTGGTGAAATGGCAGAGCTTGCTGTTGAACATCTTATTTCGCATGGAGTTAAAAAGATATTTGTCGCAAATCGAACTTTTGAGAATGGCGTGCTACTTGCCAAAAAGTTCAATGGAATTAAGGCAGTTTACGGAAGTAATAGACGCTGTGCTATTCAAGATATTGAACATAATAGCAATATAGTTCAAGATAGCGAGGATAATCTCAGAAACAATCAAGATGATTTTAGTAAAAATAGAGAGAACGATATTGTAAATGCAGAGGCAGTAAGATTTGAAGAGAGGGAGCGATTACTTCAAGAGGTTGATATTATTATAAGTTCAACTGGTGCAACTGAATATGTTTTAACCGCAGCCCAAGTTAAAAAAAGCATGACGCTTCGTAAAAACAGACCACTTTTTTTGATTGATATTGCAGTTCCAAGAGATATTGACCCTAAAATAAATAAAATCGACAATGCCTATCTTTATGATATTGACGATCTACAAAATATTGTTGATGATAACATGGAAGAGAGAAAAAAAGAGGCTTTCAAAGGCGAACGGCTTGTTGATGAAGCTGTTATTAAATTCCAAAAATGGCTTGAAAATCTTGATGTAGTTCCAACTATTGTTGCAATAAAAGAGAAGATTGAAAAGATAATTGAATCAGAGACCGAAAAGACTCTAAATTCTCTGAACCTAAGAGAAGAAGATCAAGATGCCATAAAAAGAATGGCACAAGCAATTACAAATAAAATAATGCACGACCCAATACAATTTCTAAAAAACAGTGGAAACCATAGGGACGATGTATTCTATTTAAATGCGGCAAGAGAGATTTTTAATATCAATAATATGAATGGAGATTAATTTTAAAAATAGACGATTCTTTAAAATTATTAAGCCTAAAAAGTCTTTAACGTTATTAAACCTATTTTAAATATATCTACATTTTAATAATTTAAGTAAAGGATAAAAAATATGGAAGATAAAGAGTTAGAATTTTTCAAAAATCTTTTGAATGAAAGACTTAAAGACCTTATTTCTCATGCTGATGAGACTGTAAATGAGATGACAATACCTAAAGATAATTTTGCTGATCCAACAGACAGGGCATCACATGAGGCCGAACGCAACTTTGAACTTAGGATAAGAGATAGGGAGCATAAGCTGATTAAAAAGGTAAAAGAGGCGTTAATTAGAATTGAAAACAGTGCTTATGGAATTTGCGAAACCTGCGGCGATGATATTTCAATCGCAAGGCTTAAAGCAAGGCCAGTAACAACTCAATGTATTGAGTGCAAAACCCGTGAAGAGGTTATGGAAAAAGCACTTGGAATCTAACTAAATACTAAATATTAGAATTTAACTAAAAAACGAATTTAGAAAAATCAACAGAGAAATATCATAGTGATCGATCTACACATACATTCAACGGCATCTGATGGCTCTTTTACTCCAGTTGAGATTGTTAATATGGCAATCAATAGAGGATTGAGTGCGATTTCAATTACAGACCATGATACCATTGATGGAGTCAAAGAGGCTATTGAAGCTGGCATTCCTCATAATATTGAGTTCATAACTGGGGTTGAACTTAGTGTTCAGCCCCCGCTTAATTATGAAGATAGCGGGAGTATCCATATTCTTGGCTATGGGTTTAGCATTTATGACAAAGAGATGAATGCTAAACTTATAAAACTTAAAGATGCCCGTGCAAACAGAAATCCTTTGATCCTTGAGAGGCTTGGTCAATTAGGATTTCCTCTTACAATGAGTGAGGTGATAGATATATGTGGAGAAGGTCAGATTGGTCGCCCCCACATCGCAAAAGCTATGGTTGAAAAAGGTTATGTTCCATCTTTTGACTATGCTTTTGACAACTATCTTGGAAAAGGAAAAGCTGCATATATAGATAAGTTTAAGCTCTCTTGTAAAGATGCTATTAAACTGATTCTTGATGCTGGGGGCATTCCTGTACTTGCACACCCCGGACTTATCAAAATTAAAAATTCTTCTCAAGTTAGATATAATTCAGATAGCAACTGCCCAAATATCAATTATTCAACTAACTATTCCAATGAATATTATCCATTGGAATATTTTATCTCTCAGCTTATTGGTATGGGGCTTATGGGTATTGAAGTGTTTCATACAGATCACTCAAAAGAAGAGACCAACTATTTTGAGAAGTTTGCAAAAAGAAAAGCTCTTCTGATTACTGGTGGTTCTGATTTCCATGGAACACTCAAACAAGGTGTTGAGATTGGTATTGGTAAGGTTGAGGCTGGTATTGATATTGATAAGGTTGAGAATTACAGAGGTAACCTTTCAATTAGCTTTGATTATTATAAGAACCTATATATTGCTGTTGAGAAAACAAGGAGGGCTAATAGCAACATAGAAAAACTTCAGGATAATTTCTGCTACTCATTTAAAGAGAAATCATTGCTTGAGACAGCTTTAAGGCATAGTTCTTATGTTAATGAGACGCAAAGTTCTAATGTTGCTGATAATCAAAGATTATTAGATAACCAACGATTGTCAGACAATCAACGGCTTGAATTTTTAGGAGATGCTGTTCTTGGGCTTTCTGTTGCTCAACTTTTGATGCAAAAATTTCCTGATATGAAAGAGGGGGATTTATCCAAATTACGCTCAAATCTTGTAAGTGAATCGTCTCTTGCATCAATGGCAAGGGCAATGGACGTTGGAAGATTCATACTGCTTGGCAAAGGAGAACGTCTCTCTCGCGGGGCAGAAAAGAACTCAATTCTTGCAGACACTTTTGAAGCGATTATCGCTGCAATTTTTCTTGAGATTGGCTTTGAGGCAACTTGTGAGCTTATATCTCTATATTTTGACAACCAGATAAGCCAGATAACATCGGTCAACGATACCTGTGATTATAAAAGTATGCTTCAGGAGATGGTTCAAGAGATGGGAAATTTTGCTCCATGTTATAAAATTGTAAAAGAGATAGGTCCAGATCATGATAAAATGTTTGAGGTGGTTCTAAATGTCTGTGATATAGAGGCAACTGGGGAAGGTAAAAACAAAAAATCAGCAGAACAAAATGCCGCTGCAAATGCGATTACTATTCTTAATAAGGGGTTCAATTGATTAAAGAATTAGATACCGTTGTTTTGTTAAATGATAAAAAAGAGTATGGTTTACTTGAAGGCGACTTAGGTGCAGTAGTTCATTCTTATAAGCAAGAATCGGTTTATGAAGTCGAATTTGTTACAGCAGGAGGCTATACAGTAGCTGTGCTAACTCTTACAGAAAAAGAAATTCGTCCTATGTATTCAAGGGAGATTCTTCATGCTCGTGAATTAGAAGCAGCATAAAGAAATCTATATCAGTGCAAAGGTCATACACTACGTTAAAACCCCTTATTATTCCAATATTTATCCCTCATTCAGGTTGTCCTCACCAATGTGCTTTTTGCAATCAATCCATTATTACTGATACATCTCACGACAAAGATAAAATCACACAATATATACTTCCATCTCAAGAAGAAATAAGGCATGAAGTAGATCGTTTTCTTCTTTATAAGGGGGTAAGAAAAGAGGTTGAGCTTGCATTTTTTGGTGGCAATTTTCTTGGTCTTAAAAAAGATGAGATAATTTTTTTGCTCTCATCTGCTAAAGAGCTTGTAAATGATGGGAAAATTGACTCTATCCGCTTCTCCACACGACCAGACACAATTACAACTGAGCGGCTTGAACTCATATCACAATACCCTGTCTCAACAATTGAGATTGGTGTTCAATCTATGGATAATGCGGTGTTAAAAATTGCAAGGCGGGGGCATACAGCAGAGGATACTATTAAAGCCGCCTCCCTTTTAAAAAATATTAAGCAATCTGGAGACTTTAGAGAATCATCTTTGATAGCTACAGATATTGCTCCAATATCTACTACTGAGACAAAACTATGTAAATCTATTACAAAGACAAAACCATTTAAAATTGGTATGCAGATGATAGTAGGGCTTCCTGAAGATAACGATAAAACAGCTCTTGAGACGGCAAGAAAGATAGCCGAACTTAAACCTGATTTTGTTCGTATCTATCCTCTGATTGTTTTAGAAGGCAGTCTAATTGCTAAGTGGTATCGTGAAGGAAAGTATGAGCCAATCTCATTGGAGTCATCTGTTAAACTTGTAAAAGAGATATTTCTTATATTTCAGAGACACGGCATTTCCGTAATTAGAATGGGACTTCAGGCATCAGATTTGCTTCAGGATAAGCTCTCAATGGTTGCAGGTCCTTGGCATCCGGCATTTGGACATTTAGTCTATTCTGAAATTTTTTTTGATAAAGCTGTTGATTTGATTGCGAAGCTCGGGTTCATACCCCGCCCCTTGCGGCGGAGAGTTTTCATTAATAAAGAATTGCCTTATGAAGATGTAGGTATAAAGCAAGAGAATAAACAAGATAGCCAAATTATCACTTTGACTGTTCACCCGACATCCATATCAAGGCTTAGAGGAGATAAAAATAGCAACATAAAACGACTTAAAGATATTTTTCCATCAATAGAGTTTAAAATTCAAACTGATTACAGCCTTGATAAAGAAGAAATCTCATATCATAAGATTTTGAAATAACTCTGGTTTAAGGGTTATCACCTTAATGATATCTTCTCTACCACCTGACATCACAAGTATGTCAGTCAATTCACCCTTTGGTGCTTTTGTATATCCTGCACATATAGCCCCTGCTTTCCTGATATTCTCAAATCCTGCTACTTGATTATCATAATTCCAATCTAACTTTTTTATATTTTCTGTTCTGTTCATATCTAAGATTTTTGTTATGTTGCTTATAACCTTAATGTCATTAATTAACATTGCACCATTAGGAATAAGCACAAGAGGACCTGCTAAGAATGCATGACGGAGCATAATATCTGTGTCAGGCTTATACATCTTCTCTATTGTATTGTTGTCAAGCTCTGATTTACCAACAACGATTTTTATTTTATCATCAAGCCTTAAATGGCGACCATGCTTGAGTAAATAGAGGTCTCTTTTGCTATAAATTTTCTGCACAAATAGTAAATCTCTAAGCCTGTTGGAAAAATTCTTATCTGTCAAAAGACATCCGCCAGCAGGAGGCGGATACTCTTTAACGCCAAACTCTTTTGCCATCTCAATTTGAACTTTTCTTGATCTTCCAGAGATTTCTCCAAGATTATCCCTTTTAACTAAACCTTGATTTTCCATCATGGTTTCAGGAAGGAGCTTTGCACTTAATGGTCTAAGAATGTGCCCCTTAAATCCAGAATTGTTTTCAACGTAATTCATTGAATTTTTATTTTGAGACATAGGACGCTGACCAACTACCTCTCCGCTAAAAATAAAATCATACCCTCTTTCTTGCATTATAATACCAGCTTGATTAAACATCATTGCGTGGCAATCTAAGCATGGATTCATATTTTTACCATATCCACCAGGCGGTGATTTTAGCATCTCCATGTATATATCTGTTATATCTTCAACAATTAGTGGAATACCTGTTTGCTCTGAAGCTCTTTTCGCAGAATCTTGTGAGAAAAAAGGGGTCTTAAAAGTTACCCACACAACCTCTATTCCCTGATTTTTTAAGAGCAAGGCAGATAAAATACTGTCAAGCCCTCCTGAACAGAGTCCTAAAGCTCTTACTTTTTTATTTTTATACATCTGTTTGTAATTAGCCTTTATCTTTAAATTTAATTTCTGAAGCAATGTCTGTGTAATTTTTGCATTCGATTTTTATCTTGCCTTATATTATATTAGCTTTAAAATCAACTTATCAGGTAGTACTTAATTGATATTGACTAAGGATAAAAGACAATAAATGAAGAATTTTAAAGAAAAAGCAGACCTGATTGGAAAAATAAAGGTTGTGGAGTAAATTATGAGTAATCAAATATTTATAGAACCAAGCAATCAAACATTTGCAGAATTGATGGGTAACAGTGCCAAATATACCGTCCCTCGTTTTCAAAGGGATTACTCATGGGAGCAGGAACAGTGGGAAGACCTTTGGAACGACATCATTGAGCTAAATCAAGAAGGTAGCCACTACATGGGGTATGTCGTACTTCAGCAAAAAGATAAATATTTATATGAGATAATTGATGGTCAGCAGAGGTTTGTAACCCTGACAATGATTATTCTTGCCCTAATGGCAAATTTAAGAAAAATAATTAATCAGGGGATTGATGCTGAAAATAACAAAGATCGACTACAAGAAATAGAAAAAAGATTCATTGGAACCAAAAACCTTATCACTCTTAATGTTGACAGCAGACTTACTTTAAATAGAAATAACAACAGTTTTTTTAAAGGGATTTGTGCCAACTTGGAACCTTCCAATCCAAGAGTAATCACTAAAACCAATAACCTTTTACGCAAAGCTTTTAAATTTTTTGTATCTAAAATCAATTATGCCGCTGGTGATGAAATAGCAAGATTTATTGAGTTTTACACATCATCACTCATTTTTACCAAAATTGTTGTTCAAAACAGCCTCAATGCTTATAAAGTGTTTGAAACTTTAAATGCCAGAGGAGTAATGCTTTCAACACCAGATTTGATTAAGAATTATATATTTTCAGTAGTAACAAAAGACGATACCGTTTCTGACGCTGATCTTGATGATATGGACGAAAGATGGAGTATGATTGTAACCCAGCTTGGAGAGCAAAATTTTACGGATTTCGTTCGTTATTTATACAATTCTCAATTTTCCCACACAACTAAAAAAGACCTGTTCAAATCAATTCGTGAACAGTATTCCACACCACAAAAAGCAGGAGCTTATCTAAAATCTTTGGAAATGAATGCACCTCTTTATGCTTCGCTTTTATCACCCTATGAAGAGTGGTGGAATTCAGTAGATAGCGAATATAAAAAAGTTACTCCCTATCTTGAGGGATTAAAACTTTTTGCTATTCAGCAGCCTTTAGTAGTTTTGCTCGCAGCTTATTCCAAATTCACAGTTTCGGAATTTATACAGCTTGCTAAATATCTTTTTGTTCTTTCTGTTAGATACAACATTAGACATTATACCGATTTTAAAAATCTTGAATTGTGACTTCCTTCCAAGGGCGGAATTTTAATCTCAAGTTGTGAAGCCCACAAGCAATCTCCATAACCAGATCTCTAAAACCTCTGACCCAG
>JADGBE010000038.1 GCA_015231615.1 Desulfamplus sp.
CATTTACAAATAAACGGGATTGAACCATCTTGCGTTGAGGCAAGTTCAAGCACTGCCTGCTTCAAGTCTGGCGGTGGTCTTTGGAATATCCATGTGTAATAACTATTTCATTCTCATCTGAGTCTGGCAGATATTGACCTGTTAATGAAAATGTAGTCGTGTCTAAATGGCTGAAATCTATCTTAATTCCCTCTTTCTCACACACTTTTATTGCTATCTCTGAAAACAGTGCCTCTACTCCATAATCATAAATATCATCAAGAGCTCTTCCTAATTTGAACCTGTTAAAGTGAGATGCTTCCACCCCTTCTCTAAAAAGAATTTCAAGTGGTTTGTTTTCAAAAAACTTCGGGGTCAGGGACATCGGCAGCTGCGTGAACCCCAAACCGTTAATTATCATGCCTGCAACTGCTTCGCCTGTAGAAATATGCTCTGTATCTTCATACTCAAAGTGCTTATCAATCAGCTCAATCAGTCCCAAATCCTTTATTACACCTGCTACTAATCCAAAATGATCCAAACGTTTTATCTCAAGCATCGTATCGCCCCCATTTCATAGTTAATAGTTAAAAATTGAGGCTTACCTTATATTCTTTTTTTCACAAAATTCAATTGCTCAATGTCAGATAATACATTCAAATAACTCATTTTTACTGTTAATAACAAGAAGCTATCATTACTATATGCAAAAAACTAACCGGACACTACTGGGTTTATACCCGCCCCTTGGGGAATTTCATTGAACTTTGAGTGGTTCATCTAAGGCGTTCTTTTTTATATTCCCGTATATACTTTGGGAGTCCTCCGGCAGGCCGGAGGTTTACCTATGATAATTATCAGCCAATTTTTTGAATAAGAGATTGAGGCATAGCTATTTTAGCTCCTTTTTTATAATCGTAAGTAACGATAAGAGCCTCCCCTTGAGCCGCAAGTTTTTGGTATTTATGGCTAACAACAAGATGGTGCATTATAAACCTATCTTCCTGCATTGAGCTTATTTTTGTGCCAATTGAAAGTGTATCAGGATAGACAAGGGGAATTTTAAATTTGCACGAAATAGATGCAAGCACAATACCAATCCCTGTTTCTTCATCACGTTGAGAAAAATTAATCTGCTCAAAAAAATCGACACGGGCATCTTCAAAATATCGAAAATATACAGCATTGCTAACATGCTGTGCAGCGTTCATATCTGCCCATGAAATGGGTATTTGAATCACAGTAGAGCATGTTTCAAGTAACTGTGATGCTTGTAGCGTTAAATCAGAATATCTATTTTTGGATTTGTTCATTTTTTCTTTTTCCTAAAGACGTTGCAAATAATTTTTAAACGGCCTCTAAATATTTGGCACTGGTCACACCTTTCCAAACATTGTAAAAAAAGGATTTTTCTATTGTATGAGCCCAGTGCCGTTTTTCAGCCACCAGCTTGTATCAGGGGCAGCCGTTCCTTTTGGAAGAGTCGGATTTTCAAGCATGAAAAATTGTCGTTTCTCCAACCCGGCTTTTTTCAAGATACCATCATGATATTTCAAAAAGAGATTTTTGAAAGACCCGTCATCTTCAGCAATATTTAACCCTTTGGCGATTCTTTCTGCTGCTTTGACATTTGCTTTATTGACGAAGAAGTAAACTGGATATGGATAGTAAAAAGCGTTATGAGGATCCACGACAATATTCGGGCAGCTTGCTCCGAATTGTTCAATCTCGTCCCATGCTTCATTTATTCCTCTGGGGAAAAAATCGAAACGTTTGGCTTCCAGCTTTTTGAATAATAATTCGTAGCCCGTTGATTTATCCACTTTGATGCCGTTTGCCGTAAGAATGTTTATATCTGCCCAGTGCATATCGAAACCGGCTGTAAATTTTGATTTTAATTCATCGAGACTCTTTATTGCGGAAAATGCTGAAAGCTTGTCTTTGTGAATCAGGAATACACGATAACCGAGAATTCCTCTGAGAATAGGAATCCGAATCGGCAAAAAATTTTGTTCCCGCTCTTCGCTCGTAGGCAGAAAAGCAATATTCACGATTTGGTCTGCTTCCATAAATTTCAAGCCGCGTGCTTGCGTCATTTTTTCTGTTGTCGGCTCAAGGGAAAAATGACCATATTCCTGTTCTGTTTTTTCCAGAGCAAGCCGAAGCAATTCGATGCGATAGGCATAGCGATGATCCGTTTGAAAATATCTAAGGATCAGAGTTTCGGCAAAGCCGTTCACCGATACGAGCAGTATTGCTGCCGATAATGCGAAAATCATTCTTTTCATTTGTGCCTCCTTCTAACGTTAAGTTTAAAGGCGAGAGCCTGCGAACATCTCTTGAAACAACTGGTTGACCTTTTATTATTATCAAGGAGTTATATCCCCCGATAACACCTAAGTTCAAACTTATCAGGTCAATTTTTCCTGTTAAGTTGATTTTAAAACTAATATCAGGTAAGAATTCCAATAATAATTTTTTATCAAGTAAAATTATCAAACAATAAAATAAATCCTGATAAGTAACTTTTGCCTACCATATAAGATATGAATATGTCAATTATAGAAAATAAACATTTAGCGGAATCAACTACCGCAAACGAACTTAGCACCATAACAATTAAAGGTGCAAGAGAGCATAATCTTAAAAACATTGACCTTGAGCTTCCTAAGAAAAAGCTCATTGTCTTTACTGGTGTATCAGGTTCAGGCAAATCAAGCCTTGCATTTGACACCATATTTGCAGAGGGACAACGCAGATATGTTGAATCTCTATCAGCTTATGCAAGGCAATTTATTGGTCAGATGGTAAAACCTCAATACGACACTATCAGAGGTCTTTCCCCCACAATCTCCATTGAACAAAAATCAGCGAGCAAAAATCCCCGTTCAACTGTTGGCACTATTACTGAAATATACGATTATTTGAGGGTTTTATTTGCTCGAATTGGTGAGCAGTTCTGCATAAAGTGTGGAAAAGTTGTAGGCAAAGGTGATGCTGAGAGTATGGTATCTCAAATAATATCTCTTCCAATATCTTCAAAAATATTGATACTTGCCCCGCTTGTTGAAAATAGAAAAGGCGAACATAGAGATATTCTTGATAAATTAAGAAAAGATGGGTTTGCAAGGGTTCGTATTGATGGGGTTGTCCACAACCTTGAGGATATTCAATCTCTTGCTAAAAACAAAAAGCATAATATTGATGTTGTGGTTGACAGGCTGATTGTAAGTGATAGCGATTCATTCAAACAGAGAGTTACAGATTCAGTTGAAACAGCACTCAAAGCTGGCAATGGTGAGCTTATTGTTCATGTTATGGCATCTTCCAATACAGTTAAAGATTTAGAAACAAAATCATCAAAAAATCGAGAAGATATTGAGTATAAACATGACGATATTGGACACAAGCAGGAAAACTTTGGGCATAAACAAGAAGATATTAGAATGAGCGAAGCCCGCTCATGTTGCGGCATTGCATATCCTGAACTTGAACCAGCTCTTTTTTCGTTTAACTCACCTTTGGGCATGTGTCCTGAATGCAATGGAATTGGCACGCTTTTATATATGGATCCTTATAAAATTGTGCCAGATCACAATCTAACCATACGTCAGGGTGCTGTGCTGCCTTGGAAAAACTACTTTTTTCCAAAAAACTTCTTTAATAAAAACTCTTCTCAAGAAAATGGTTCAGAAGATGATTTGGCTTTTGATAACTCTCTTGAAAAAGAGGGTGATAATCAAAAAGCTCAATACAATCAAAAAGGCGAATCTAACCAAAATCCATGGGGCATGGCTCAAATTCTTGCTATGGAGTCTCAATGGGGAATTAGCTTTGACACCCCATGGAAAGAGATGCCAGAAAAAGAGAAAGATATTATTTTAAATGGTGGTAATGGCAGAAAACTTCTTGTTAATTGGCAATCAGCAAAAATAAAGGGTGAGGTTGAACATCAACATGAGGGTTTAATCCATACTCTTATGAGGCGTTACAGAACAACCCAATCTGAAGGGCAAAAAAAATATTATTCAAATTTTATGAGCGAGCAGACCTGTTCAGTTTGTGGTGGTAAACGACTCAAACCAGAGGTTTTACACGTTAAAATTGATGGCAAATCTATAATTGACATAACAGAGATGAGCATTAGAAAGAGCCACGGTTTTATAAGCAACTTAAAACTTGAAGGAAATCGTAAACTAATTGCTGGAGAGCTTGTAAAAGAGATAGCGGGCAGGCTTGGATTTTTGATAAATGTTGGGCTTGATTATCTATCCCTTGATAGAAAAGGTCCGACACTTTCAGGCGGAGAGTCTCAACGTATCAGGCTTGCTTCGCAAGTTGGCTCTGAATTGACTGGTGTGCTTTATATTTTAGATGAGCCGTCAATAGGTTTGCATCAGCGAGATAATGAAAAACTTATAAAAACTTTGTGCCACCTACGCGATATTGGCAACACGTTGATAGTTGTAGAGCATGATGAAGAGACAATGAACAGGGCTGATTGGATTGTAGATATTGGTCCGGGGGCTGGAGAGCTTGGAGGAGAGATAACTGCACAAGGAACTCCAGAGGATATTAAAAAAAATCCAAACTCTTTAACTGGTAAGTTCCTAAATGGTTCAGAGAAAATTGAGATTCCGAAAAGTAGAAAATCTCCAACAGATATAGTTTTGAATATCAGCCACAACAATTCTCCTCTTACCCAAATGAAGAAAGGAAACAATGAACCTCTGAAGAGTGTTGAGGTTAGGCAAAAGGGCTGGATAACCATAAAAAACGCATCTGAAAATAATCTTCAAAATATTGATGTTAATATTCCACTTGGGCTTATGGTTGCTGTTACTGGGGTCTCTGGTGCTGGCAAATCAACCCTTATCAACCAAATTTTATATCCAGCAATAGCACGTGAGCTTAACGGTTCAACTCTTGAAGTTGGAAAGCATGATGGAATTGATGGATTTTATTATAAAGCTGAAAATAATGTTGTCGTTAAAGATAACGCTGGGTTTAGAAATAACTCTGTAGTTAAAGATAAAATTGATGTTAGAAATAATGCTGGAGAAGTAACGAATAAAAGCGTTAAAGTTTATTACTCAATCAACAAAATCATAAATATTGACCAAAAACCAATTGGCAGAACACCAAGAAGTAATCCTGCGACATACACCAAAGTTTTTGACCCGATTCGCGATCTATTTGCAATGATTCCAGAGTCAAGATCGCGTGGCTATCAAAAAGGTAGATATTCGTTTAATGTAAAAGGTGGAAGATGTGAAGCGTGCAGCGGTGATGGCTACATAAAAGTTGAGATGCACTTTCTTGCTGATGTCTTTGTGCCTTGTGAAGTGTGCAGAGGCAAAAGATTTAACAAGGCAACACTTGAGATAAAATACAAAGACCACTCAATTGCCGATATTCTTGATCTCTCTGTAATGCAGGCTTGCCAACTTTTTGCTAACCACCCGCAGATCATAAATATTCTAAATACCCTCATGGATGTTGGACTCTCCTACATAAAACTTGGTCAGGCAGCAACAACCCTTTCTGGTGGCGAAGCTCAAAGGATCAAACTTGCAAGAGAGCTTGCAAGAAGAGATACTGGCCAGACCTTATATATTTTAGATGAACCAACAACAGGGCTGCATTTCCAAGATATAAGGCTGCTTTTAAATGTATTAAAACGGCTAAGAGATGGTGGCAATACTGTGATTGTAATTGAGCATAACCTTGATGTTATAAAAACTGCTGACTGGGTTATTGATCTTGGTCCAGAAGGTGGCAGCCGCGGCGGTCAAATAATAGCACAGGGGACTCCAGAAGAGGTGGCTTTATCTAAAGGAAGTTATACTGGCTACTATTTGAATCAGATTCTTTCAAAATAGACGATAAAATTGTTCACCTTCTTCTTATGTGGTATCTTCTACCATATCCCTGATGTAGCTGGCTATAAACCTCACCCAGCTACCACATAATTACCATAAAACCATTTTGGAATAAATTTCCTATACTTTATTGATAATAGGGTAAAATTTTCAATTAACCAGTCTCTTTTGACGCTATCAACTATGATAAATTATTGACTAACAATATAACTAATTGATTTGATAGAGTTAAATATTGATAAGGTTTATGGTATAAATATTGCTTAAAGTTTTGATAGAATAAAAAAATAATATTTAGAGATATAAACTAAATATTAATAACATACCAAAAAGCCAATTATTAAAACAGGTGATACCATGAATGATGCCATTAAATTTGATTTTCTAACTCCTCAAGTATCTTCTAATAAAACACTAAAGTCAGGAGCTGTAGCAGGGTCTTATTCTGGTAAGAATAATGAAGGTAAAGATTCTGTTTCCAATCTTTTTATGACAACGCTCAATCAACTTCTTAATAAGAATGGCATTAGGCAAAATGAGGTATCTAATATAGAGCTAACAAAAAAAGAGCTATCCTCTAACGTTGATATTTCGTCAGATAGCGTCAAAATAGAACTTTCAAAAGAGCTGAACAAGGCTAAGGGATTTGAATTTATTACAAAACTAAAACAGTATCTTATGACATCAGGGCATAGTGATTTAAAAGATGTCTCTATGGGTAATGATGGCTTGGAAGCGATTAAGATCATGCTTTCAAAAGCAGGCTTTCCTAACTCAAAAGTTGCTGAACTTATAAAAACGCTCCAATCTGAATCTGATACTGGAAAGGTATTTGTCTCTGATCTTATGGATGGGCTTTTAGGTCTTGATCTTGAAAATTTATCTGCAGAAGATTTCTCTACAGATGGAGATGTTCTTTCTATAGACAAAAAATCTGACAAAAATGATAAAGATTTAGAAAATAGTGATTTGAATGGTTCACAAATCCTTGATATGTCGTCAATCCCTTTTATCAGTTCAATTATGAAGTCGTTAGGAGTTAGTGATGATTTGGTAAATTCAATTATTGCTAATTCAGAGGTAAAAGGTGAAGGGTTAAGTTTAAATAGTTTGGTATCTGAGCTTCAATCAGTTCAAAAAACATCTTTTTTCACGGGGAAATCTTTTGAAAACAACTCTGATGTCGCTTCAATAAAAGAGATGTTCTCACAACTTGGTCTGCCAGAAAATAGTAAGGTAATGAAAAAGAGTGTTGATAATGATAAAATAACTCTTAATGATCTTGTATCTGCACTTGAAGAGTTAAAAGGTCAACAAGAGCTATCTAAAGAAAGTTCTACTACTGACTTAAATCAAATCAAAAAAAGTCCGTTAGCAGCTTTTGAGAGTAATATAATTGATAAAAAAGAGATAAAAGGAGATGATTCTGAATCAGATTCTTTACTCAAAAAAATTATGGGTGATCTTCAAATAAATAATAGTGCTTCTGCTAAAGCAGTTGAAGAAAATGAACCAACTGAAACAGAGATGCGTTATCGCACATTTAAAAGTGCTAACCACAATTTGTTAATGAATTTGGCAGAAGCTCAAGATAATAATTCTGTTAAAGATATGTCATCAAATAGCAACGACAATGACAACAAAAATATAAAAGATATCCTTGCCTCTCTTGGAATAGAGGTTAAAACAAAATCAGACGATACTTCAGAAGAACATAAAGATATAAAAGATGTTCTTACCTCTCTTGGAATAGAGGTTAAAACGAAATCAGACGATACTTCAGAAGAACATAAAGATATAAAAGATGTTCTTACCTCTCTTGGAATAGAGGTTAAAACAAAGTCTGATACTAAATCAAATAAGACGGAGATAACGGAAACAAAGACTTTAACGGATAACGTTAAAATAGCTGACGCAAAGAATTTAGAAGATGCCAAAACAATAAATTTAGAAGATGAAAAAAAGGATATAAAAGATGTTCTTACTTCTCTTGGAATAGAGGTCAAAACAAAATCAGACGATACTTCAAAAGAACATAAAGATATAAAAGATGTTCTTACATCTCTTGGTATAGATGTAAAAACTAAATCAGACGATACTTCAGAAGAACATAAAGATATAAAAGATGTTCTTACCTCTCTTGGAATAGAGGTTAAAACAAAATCAGACGATACTTCAGAAGAACATAAAGATATAAAAGATGCTCTTACCTCTCTTGGTATATTAGGAAAGAGTAAAGTTGATCGTGATAAATTAGATAATACTTTAAATAAAGGAAAACAAGTAGATACCACTACGTCAAATGTATTTCCAACTATACAGGAACAAAATAGTAAAACTATATCTGATATGTTGGGGATAGCATCTGGAAGTGGAGATAGTGTCAATAGCAAGATAGTATCTGACATTATTAGCTCAATCAGTAATAATGAAATATTATCTTCTGGAAAGAAAAATGATCAACAAAGCAGAATTTCAAGTCGCAGTGAAAACGACTTTGACTCAATAATCTCAAGAGTTGATAAAAAACAATCCCTAAATATTTCTGACTCAAACTACTCATCAGACAGCGGTTTTTCAGGTCAAAATGATCAAAATAGTGGAAAAAGCAGCTCTCTTGGAGGGACAACAAACAGAACTGCTTCGTCAATACTACCATCTTACGTTACTAATCAAGTTGTCAGAAGCATCAACAGAGCATTTAACAATGGTGAGAGCGAAATAAGGCTACAGCTTAGACCAGCTGAACTTGGACGTATATTTATGACCATAGATACTCAAGGAGATACATTAAAAGTTAGCGTTGTTACTGAAAATCAAGCTGCAAAAGATATTCTTACGAGCAATGCTAATGATCTGAAAAATACTCTTGCCAATAGCGGAATTAATATTGAGAGTTTTGATGTAGAGATGGGTAGTGATTTCAAACAATCTATGGCAAACTCAGGGCAACAATCACAAAATGAGTCAAATTCAGGGAAAAATCGTGGTTCGGGGAGTACTAATAGCAATATTGCTACTGTTGAGTCTGAAGGGGCAGCAGTTCCAAATTTTTTGAATAATGAAGATGGCAATCTTCATTTTGTAGCCTGATTAGACTAAGGACTGAATATTTAGGCCTGACAGATTGACCAATTTTATAACTGATAACGATTTTGACTGAATAAGGGGGAAGGATATGACAACAGTTAACGCTACAGGTAACGCCAGCCTTGCAAAGCTTGCTGACTCTTATAAGACTAATGATGCAGAGAAAAAGAAGGAAGATGATTATTTAGGACGCGAGGCGTTTCTTAAGATGCTTGTTGCCCAGCTTCAGAATCAAGACCCCTTAAACCCTATGCAAGGTAGTGATTTCTCTGCCCAATTAGCACAATTCTCATCTCTTGAACAGTTGATTAATGTTAATAAGTCGGTTGAATCTATGGCAGCAGCTTTTGAGAAAAGCTCTGAAACAGATGCTTCGACTTTTATTGGAAAAGAGGTTACAGGAAATGCCAACTCTTTAGATGTAACTTCTGGTGCACCTTCAGTAGGACGCTATACCCTTCCAAAAGAAGCTGATGTCATGGTTAAAATATCTAACTCCGAAGGAAATGTTGTAAAAACAATTTACCCGGGACAACAGAAAGCGGGAGAATATAATGTTGATTGGGACGGAAAAGATAATGGAGGTAATGTGGTTGCCGATGGTGCATATACCTATGAAGTTCTTGTAAATACAGGCTCTGGCTATGCAACACTTCCTACAACAATTACAGGTAAAGTTGATGGTGTTACATATCAGAATGGTAAAGCATACCTTGATATTGGTGGAGTTCTCTTAAGTCCAGACTCTATTGTTAAAGTTGCTGATGTTAAGGCAGAGGAAAAACCATCAATGACCGCTCTTGATTATCTTGGTAAAGATATATCCTATTCAGGTCATATTTTTTCGGTTGAAGGCGGTAAAGTATCAGGAAGTGGTATTAAATTTGATTTAGAAAATCAGGAAGATGTTGTAATTGAAGTTCTTGATTCAAAAGGGAATGTGGTAAACAAAGTGGAAGTCGGTTTAGATAACACTACTACTGGTCAGAATACAGTTAATTGGGATGGCACAGATAGCTCAGGAAATCCTGTATCAGACGGAATATATTCCTACTCTGTTAAATCAGCATCTGGCAAGGCAAAAGTATCGGAATCAGGGGAAGTAACTGGAATAAAATATATTAATGGAACACAATATCTTGTAGCTGGTGAGAATAGCGATTTAGTTAATATAGCTTCTGTAACAGGCATTGAATAACAAATATAGAACTTTAAGATATAAAAAATTTAGAATTGTTATTAATATAACAGATATATAAGAATAAGGTAAAATGGAGGTATCATTATGGCACTATCAAGCTCACTTTATACAGGCACCAGCGGATTGATCAACATGGGTAATACCATGCAGGTTATCAGTAATAATATTTCCAACTCAAATACCGTAGGATTTAAAAAAGGTACCGCAGCCTTTGCCGATACACTCAGCCAGAGTATTGCAACTCAAGCAGGTGTAGGCCAGGTGGGAAGAGGCGTTGGTATAGGAGAGGTTGCCAAGGTTTTTGATCAAGGCTCACTGCAAAGCACCGGGAATACAACAGACCTTGCAATTGGCGGCGATGGTTTTTTTATTGTTAAAAATGAAGGCGGCGGCTCTCTATATACAAGAGCAGGTAACTTTAAGTTCGACGATACAGGCAAGTTTGTAAATCCACAAGGCTTTGTTGTGCAGGGATGGAATTTAGATTCTGAGACTGGTCAGGATGTCGGGGCAATAGGCGATATTATTATGACAAGTTTCACATCTCCTCCTGCTAAAACGACCGAGATGACGGTTATATCAAATCTTAATTCCAAGGCAGATAGTCAAGCAGATGTTATGGCAAATTTCTGGGATGGAAGTTTAACAGCCATAACAAACATGGAAAATTCCAAATACAGCTATCAAACAGTTGTTAAGGTTTATGATTCATTGGGAAGCACTCATGATGTAACCATTTATTATGATAAAAAAGGATCATCTACTGCTGGTGATGAATGGGAATACATGATTGCGACCAATCCGATAGATGACAAAAGAGCACTTGTTCAAGGAACTGAGGGACAGGGACTTTTGGCTAAAGGGACAATTACTTTTAGCAAAAGTAGCGGTAACATTGTTGATCTTACCATGTACAGGTTTGATGGCAGAATTGGAAATCTTAATACAAACGGCGGAGAAAATAAAGAGACAGATGTCCATTTCAAAGTTATAAACAGCGATAAAATGTTAGAAGATGGATATGATTTTGGACTCACGTATGATCCTTTAAACACATCAGGAACTGCTCCTAACAAATGGGATATTACTCGTCCTACATCGCCCACGGCAGCTCTTGCAGCTTATGGAACTGCTGCTGTTTTAGCGGGAAGCAGTGATCAAAAGATATTAATTGATCTGGATGCTGATGGAGAAGCAGACCTTGAGATTAATTTAGATAAGCCAGCAACAACGGGTAACGTAATTAATTTTGATATATGTGCTGAACAAGATATTCATGTTCAAGGTGTTGATGGAGATACATATCAGGGAGATACTATGGACGGAAATACTACCGTACAGATAAATGATCCAACGGTGATTACAAAAGATTTAACTCCTATTGATATTGTGTGGGATCCTACTGTCAATGGTAATAAGGGAATGTGGGTATGGGGAACTATGACAGTGGCTGCCCCAGTTCCTCCTGCTACTGTTGGTGTTGCTACTGTTACACCAGTTCCTGCTCTTACTGGAGTTTCCCCTAATCAGACCCAAGCAACGCCTCCTAGTATTACTGGTACTGTTGCTGATCCACTTTATCCTAATGCAACTCTTTCCGGAGATAAAGACAAGGCAATAATAAACTTAGACGGCTCAACTGGTTCAAATGATAAAGAAGATATAGTTTTTTCTTTTAAGAACGCTTTAGTGAATGCGAGCAGTATCTCTTTTAGCCTCAACGGATCAAACGCATGGACAAAAGTTGACAAACCAGAACTTGAGGAGACGGGATATTTTAATTTCAAGACAGATTTTCTTGGTGGAGAATTCGGGGCAACAGAATCCATGATTAAGCTTGATATGGGAACTCAGTATCTTAATCAAACTTTTACAAAAGATGCCATGTCAACCACCCAGTTTGCAAAGGCATCAACCACTGTATATCAGGATGCTGACGGTTATGCGTCAGGAAGCCTTGAAGGTGTTGATATTTCAATTGACGGCACCATTACGGGACAGTATTCCAACGGAGAGCTGCTTCCCCTGTTTCGTGTAGGGCTTGCAAAGTTTCTCAATAATAACGGACTGTTCAGTGTTGGAGGAAACCTTTTCCGAGAGACCAGGGACAGCGGTTCAGCCATTACCAACAAACCTGGTGAGAACGGGCTTGGAACCCTCAGCCCCAATTCTCTTGAGATGTCTAATGTTGATATTTCAGAGGAGTTTGTTAATATGATAACTACTCAAAGAGGTTTTCAAGCAAATTCAAAGACAATCACAACTGTTGATGATATGCTAAATACTGTAATTGGTATGAAGAGATAGATTTGACAACTTTTTAAAAGTTGTCAAATCTTAAATTAAAATGTAGGTAATAGACAAAAAGCGGAATAAATTTATAATAGATATTTTTAAAGGATAGGGTATTGTTTGGTTTCAAGAAAAAAGATAAAAATTTAGAGAAAGAAAAAATTTCTACTAAAGGCAAAAAGCCAGTTGCTAAATCTCCTAAAGAGATTAAAAAAGAGGGGGAGACCGCAAAAAAATCATTTTTCAAAAAAATATTTAGTTTGAAATTTATGATTATATTTTTGATTATTATTGTAATTCTTGCAGGGGCAGGCTTTGCTGGGTGGTACTTTTTTCTAAAAAAAAGCGATGCTGAGAAAGCTGAACAAGCTAAAATAGAAGAGATTGTTAAAATAGATAAAGATGGCAAACCAATTCTACCTCCTGAACCTGACTTTCCTGATATTGTAGATTTAGAAAAATTTGAAAAGATAAAATTACAGGAGAGCGAGTCTCTAAGTTACCTTACACTAAAACTTTCCATTGAAATAAATAGGCCTGAAATGCGAAAAGAGATTGAAGCAAATACAGATAAACTTCGTCAGGTTGTAGAATCTGAAATAAAAAAAATGAGTTGGCTTATATTAAGAAGACCCGAAGGCAAACTAAATTTTAAATACAGCCTTATTAAAGAGATGAATAAAGTGCTGCCTTCAAAGATTATAAAAAATATATATTTTACCACTTTTATTGTGCAGTAATTGTATGTCTATAATTTTACAAACAAGTTTTTATTACAGAGTTAAGTTGAACTAATGAGTGAAATACTATCTCAAGATGAGGTTGATAGCCTACTTGCTGGTCTTGATTCAGGCGAAGTTGAGGTTGAAAAAGAGGCGGCGGCCTCTATTCCAGCCGATGGTATCGCCCTCTACGACTTCACAAGTCAAGATAAGGTTGTCAGGGCAAGGATGCCCACCTTTGATGTTATTAATGAGCGTCTTGCAAGAGAGTTGCGGGCAAGTATGTCAACTCTACTTCAAACAAACGTAGATGTTAGCGCTAACCCCCTTGATACTCTTAAGTTCTCTGAATTTGTAAGAAGCCTTCCTGTTCCAACAAGTTTACACGTATTTAGAATGGAGCCTTTAAGAGGCCTTGCCTTGGTTATTCTTGAAAGCCAGCTTGTATATAATCTGATAGATACTTTTTTTGGCGGTGAAGGTTCAGGCAGAGCAAGGGTTGAAGGAAGGGATTTTACAGTAATTGAGGAGGTTGCCACAAAAAAGGTTGTTGTGGCTTGTCTTAAAAATATTGAAACTGCATGGGGTCCTATTGAAAATATTAAAACATCGCTTGTAAGGTCTGAGATGAACCCCCAGTTTGCCGCAATAGTTCTTCCGACTGATCTGGTTATTGTTACACGATTTGAAATTGAGTTGGAGCAGATCGCTGGAAATTTGATAGTTTGTCTTCCTTATTCAATGATAGAGCCTTTAAGATCAAAATTAGCTTCAGGATTTCAGGCAGAAATTGAACAGACAGACCTTGCGTGGCGTAAAATGTTAGAGTCTGTAATCTTAGATTCCATAGTTGAACTTAGAATAGAGTTAGGGGCAACTGAAATAACGGGAGAGAGGCTTTGGCTTATGCAAAAAGGTGATATTATTCAGTTGGACCACGAAGCAACCCAAATGTTGACGGGTTATGTGGGTGATCTTCCAAAAATAAAAGGATATGCAGGAGTAAGAAGAGGTTTTCAGGCATTTAGGGTTGAAGAGAAATTGAAGTTAAAATAAAAAAATTAAAAAAAATGAGACTTTAACCTGAATTAGACCAAAAATATAAGTAGATACGCACGGCCGTGCGTATTTACAATTTAAGATTGGACTTAAATTGCATCAGCAAAAAAATATAAAATCTATGGTGTTAAATTATGGCAAATCAAAATGGAAATATAGATACTAAAGCGGGTACTGCAGGAGATGAATCTGGAGAGCGGGAGTTATCATTTATTTTAGATATTCCTTTAGAGCTTTCTGTAGAGCTTGGAAAAACAAGAATGCTTGTAAATGATCTTTTGCAATTAAGTCAGGGATCAATTGTTGAACTTAATAAACTTGCTGGAGAGCCTCTTGAAGTTTATATAAATCGTAAGCTCATTGCTCGTGGAGAGGTAGTTGTTGTTAATGAAAAATTTGGTGTGCGTCTAACAGACATCATAACTCCAATGGATAGAGTAAAAAGCCTTACAAATTAGTTATGTTAGCAAACTTAATCATTTCAAAATAGTGATTTTATAACCTTAAGGTTGGTGGTTAAAAAACTGATGAACCACTCCGCAGATATTTGGGCAGCATTTTTTAAAACAGGAGGGGTGCTTCTTCTTGTAATTGCTTCTCTTTTAACTCTTCTATACCTGTTAAAACGATTTTCAAATCTTAATATTATTAAATCTCGGCATGATTATATTAAGGTTCTTGCTCTTCACCACTTTTCACCAAGAGAGAAGGTAGTTTTGATGGAAGTTATGGGAAACACCCTTCTTATTGGCATAACAGCTAATAATATTCAAACTCTTGCAACCATTAAACATTCTGAATCTATAAATCCTAATATTGAAGTTGTTAAGCCAGAATCTAACTCGCAAGCTGAATCTAAGTTATATAAAAATATAGCTGAGATAGTTAATGGGGGGGGGAATGCTAAGAGTTAAACCTATCAAATTTTTATTTTTTTTTGTTGCTATCCTTTTATCAGCAGTGGTGTTTATTTCAATATCTTTTGAAGTTGCACAAGCAGTAACATTCCCTATCCCATCACTTAAAATAGGCGTTGAGCCAGCAAACTTAGATAATCCTGAACACGTTGCAATTGTCCTTGAAATTATAGCTCTTCTTACAATTCTTGGTCTTGCACCATCTATCCTTATTTTAATGACCCCGTTTACCCGAATTATTGTGGTATTTCATTTTTTAAGACAGGCGATTGGAACGCAAACAAGCCCGCCAAATCAGGTAATAGTTGGTTTGGCTCTATTTATGACCTTTTTTATAATGCGTCCAGTTGGGCAAGAGATTTATGATAAAGCGTTAAACCCATATCTTGAAAATAGAATCACCTATAAAGAGGCGTTCCATGAGGCTCAGATTCCAATAAGAAACTACCTTTTGGTTAATACAAGAGAGGCTGATATTGCTATGTTTGTTAAAGGAGCTAAGGTTAGTAAGCCTGAAAATAGAGATGATGTATCACTTCTGATTTTAATTCCAGCCTATGTTATAAGCGAATTAAAGACGGGCTTTATAATTGGCTTTGTCCTCTATGTCCCTTTTTTAGTAATTGACATGGTGGTTGCGTCTGTTTTGCTTGCAATGGGTATGATGATGCTGCCGCCTGTTATGATTTCAATGCCTTTTAAGCTCATGTTATTTGTTCTTGTAGATGGTTGGAATCTTCTTATTGGATCAATGATGAAGAGTTTTGGGATAACTTTTTGAAAATAATGACTGAAAATTATTTCGCTCTATTGGACAACAAAAGGTAGCTGCATGACCCCTGAATTTATTATTGAATTTGCAAAAGAGGCGATTATGATGACTTTGATAACATCAATGCCAATGCTTATGCTTGGCTTAATTGTGGGGCTTGTTGTAAGTGTATTTCAAGCTGTAACATCTATTCAGGAGATGACGCTCTCATTTGTTCCTAAAATAATCGCTGTTTTTGCAGCTCTTCTCTTTTTTGCCCCTTGGATGCTTAAGCAGTTCACTGAATATACAACACGCATTATTGAGAATATTCCTATGTATATAAGATAATAATTTAATTAGGAATAATTAAAAAAACAGACATTATGGGCGATTGATGAATCGCCCATAATAATTTTCTAATGTGTTTTTATAATTTTCTAATATGGTTTTGATATGCCCATACTAAATCTTTACAATGTTGATGAGTTCAAAGTTTTTCTGCTTGTTCTTACAAGATTTAGTGTTGTCCTCTTTATGCTCCCAATTTTTGCCACAAGAGTAGTTCCACGAGTGGTAAAGACCTCTCTTTGTATGGTTTTATCTCTTCTTCTATATTCAGTTGTTGATATTGACTCATCAATATTTCCTGAAACTGCTATTGAAACAGGACTGCTTATTTTCACTGAACTTATGATAGGCCTTGTGCTTTCACTTTGTGTTAGATTTTTTCTTGGTGCTATACAGTTTTCAGGGCAGATCATAGGCTTGCAGATGGGATTTTCAATGGTCAATGTCGTTGATCCATTAACAGGGGCAAATGTTTCTATTCTTGAAGAGATCTCTTATTGGATGACACTTCTTATCTTTCTCCTATTTAATGGACACCACATTCTCATTTTGTGTGTCATAGATAGTTTCAAAATAGTTCCCCCGGGTATTTTTTTCTTTAAACAGCCTATCCTTGATAAGCTAACTGAACAGGGAACAGAGCTTTTTGTTCTTGCCATCAAGATTGGGGCACCTGTAATTGCCTCACTTTTCTTTACAAACGTGGCTTTAGGTCTGACTGGTAAATTTGCACCTCAGATGAATATAATGACAGTCGCTTTTCCATTTCAAATAATTGTTGGGTTTATGCTTTTTGGATTTTCTCTTGAAATTATCAAAATAGTTACAATAGAGTATATTGGTGGTTTAAAAGCTCTATTTTTATCCCTATTTTTTTGGGCATCAGGAGGCGGTTAATATATGGCAGAAGCTCCGGGTGGCGGTGGCGAGAAGACCGAAGATGCGTCCGAAAGGAAACTTACTAAAGCTCGTGAACAGGGGCAAGTTGCAAAAAGTATGGAGATACCCTCTGTATTTGTTCTGCTTGCAGGTGTGTTGGCTCTGCGTGCTTTTGCATCAATGCTATACAACAACTGCCTTGCTATGATAGACGACACCTTGCGTTTTGAAGGTGTGCCGATATTGACAGACAGTGAAGTGATAAACCTATTTTTCCGTTATTCAGAAATTATGTTTCTGATGCTCATTCCTATCCTTGCTGCGGTATTTTTTGCTGCTGTTGCATCTAATCTATTTCAGGTGGGATTCCATATCTCATGGGAAGCACTTGAGCCTAAACTATCTAAAATAAACCCTCTTGCTGGATTCATGCGGATATTTTCATCAAGGTCTTTGATTGAGCTTGTTAAAAGTGTTCTAAAATTAGTGATTGTTTTTGCAGTTGCCTATATTGCGGTTAAAGGTGAAATTGATAACATTATAAGGCTTTATGATAACAGCATCTCTTTTATTCTTCTCTATATAATGAAGTTATCTTTTAATATTGTTATAAAAATTCTTTTAGTTATGGCACTTATTGCTATTCTTGATTATGCCTATCAAAAATGGCAGTTTCTTGAGGATCAAAAGATGACCAAACAAGAGGTCAAGGATGAGTTTAAGCAGACAGAGGGAGACCCTCAAATTAAATCTAAAATAAGACAGATTCAGGCACAGGCTGCCCGCCAAAGAATGATGGCAGATGTTCCAAAAGCAGATGTTGTAGTAACCAACCCGACCCGTCTTGCCGTTGCTATAAAATATGATGGTGCAACAATGGAAGCACCTACTATTCTTGCTAAAGGTGCGGGTGCTGTTGCTGCAAATATAAGGAGAATTGCAGAAGAGGCTGGAGTTCCTCTTGTGGAAAATAAAGAGTTGGCTCGAAATTTGTATTCAATGGTTGAAGTAGGTCAGACAGTTCCGCCAGATTTGTTTCAAGCTGTGGCAGAGCTTCTTGCCTATGTTTACAAATTAAAGGGTAAACGTATTTAGGAATGGGAATTTAATAACACCAGAAATTAATCAAATCTGGAATAAATTTAGTAGGGAACAACGATCGTTGTTCCCTACTATGACCTTGCTGGTATAATTTCGGGTATTATTAAATTAGATATGTCATTTTTTTGGCGTATCCGTCAAACATTTGGGATATCAGATCATCTGTTAAAACATATAAGGAGGAACTTCAATGGCTGAACCAAATATAGGAATCCTTCAAACTTTAAAAAAAGAGTCATCTGACATTGCAATGGTTGTTGCAGTGGTTGGTATTTTGATGGCAATGATCCTTCCTCTGCCCGCAATTTTGCTTGATTTCTTGCTCGCCTTAAATATCACCATGTCTGTAATTGTTCTGATTACAACTATGTACACCAAAGAGCCTCTTGATTTTGCAATTTTCCCCTCCCTTCTTCTTGTCTTGACCCTATTTCGCCTTGCTTTAAATATTGGTACAACCCGTATGATTCTTCTTCATGGGAGCGAAGGACCTCTTGCTGCTGGAGCAATTATAATGTCCTTTGGCAACTTTGTAGTTGGTGGAAATTATGTTGTAGGAATGATCATATTTATCATATTGGTTCTTATAAACTTCATGGTTATAACCAAAGGTGCAGGCCGTATCGCAGAGGTTGCAGCACGTTTTACCCTTGATGCAATGCCCGGTAAACAGATGGCAATAGATGCAGACCTTAACGCTGGCATGATTGATGAGGCTGAAGCAAAAAGACGCAGAAAGGCTATAGCAAGAGAGTCAGAGTTTCATGGAGCTATGGACGGGGCAAGTAAATTTGTAAGTGGCGATGCGATTGCTGGTATCATTATCACTATTATAAATGTCGGGGCAGGCTTTATAATCGGAGTTCTCCAGCAGGGGATGGAGGTTATGGACGCATTGACCACTTACACCCTTCTTACAGTAGGTGATGGTCTTGTATCTCAGATTCCAGCCCTTCTTATCTCAACTGCATCTGGTCTTTTGGTATCACGGGCAGGTTCTGAAAATCGAATGGGTAAGGATTTTGTCGGGCATCTGCTCTCCAGTTCAACACCTGTTTATATTGGAGCTTTTATTATCTTCTGCATGGGTCTTATTCCCGGGTTACCCGGTATTCCATTCATGGGTCTTGCCGTTATTATGGCTACAGGAACTTGGTATTTTCTTAAAGAGTCAAAGAAAACTGAAGATGAGGAGTCTGATGCTGCCACCTCACAGGCAGAAACTCCTGAAGATGGTGGCTCTCCTGAAGAGGTTGAGCATCTTCTTAATGTTGATACCATTGAACTTGAAGTTGGATATGGCTTAATTCCGCTTGTTGATAAACAGCAAGATGGAATGCTGCTTGGAAGAATCAGGGCAATTAGAAGGCAATTTGCAACAGAGATGGGTATTATTATTCCGCCAATTCATATTAGGGATAATCTACAGTTGAGTGCTGCCCAATACCGCGTTTTGATTAAAGGAGTTGAAGCTGCTGGAAGTGAATTGATGGTCAACCATCTACTTGCAATGGATCCCGGTGGCGTTGCAGGGGCAATTGACGGCATTCCAACCACAGAGCCAGCGTTTCACCTACCAGCTCTTTGGATTCCAAAAGATAGAGAAGATGAGGCAAAGTTTGCAGGTTATACAGTTGTTGATAACTCAACTGTTATGGCAACCCACCTTACAGAGGTTGTTCGTAAAAATGCCTATGATCTGCTTGGACGTCAGGAGGTTCAACATCTTATGGATAATCTCTCCAAATCAAATCCAAAAGCTGTTGAAGAGCTAATTCCAAATCTTATGACTCTTGGAATGGTACAAAAAGTTCTCCAAAATCTCTTGCGAGAGAGGATTTCAATTCGAGACTTACTAACAATTGTTGAGACTCTTGCTGATTACGCCCCAATGGGTAAAGACCCTGACCTTTTGACTGAATATGTAAGACAAAGAATATCAAAAGGTATGCTTGCCCCATATATTCAGCCAAATAAGGTGCTTCAAGTGATAACTATTGATCGAACTCTTGAAGAGATGCTTACCAAAAATATTAAACATACTGAACATGGTTCATATCTTGCAGTTGAACCTCAAACAGTAGATCAAATTATTCAATCTCTAAGTAGTGAGGTTGAAAAGCAGATTGCAATGGATGTTCAGCCGGTGGTCATGTGTTCTCCTGCATTACGCCGCCATTTCAGAAAACTAATTGAACACGCCATGCCTTCAGTGTTTGTAGTATCTCATGCTGAGATTGTAGATGACATAAATCTTCAGGCAGGCGGAAAGGTGACCATTAACAAATGAACACTAATAGCAAACTCTATAAAGCTCGAAGTATTCAAAAGGCTCTTGCAGATATAAAGGAAGAACTTGGACCTGATGCTATGATTCTTGCAACTCGAAGAGTTCCTAAAAGTCCAAGAGACCCATATTCACAAGAGATGTTTGAAGTTGAAGCAGCTCCAAAAGTTGCCCAAACACCTACAAATAGCATTGACCAACTCTCAAAATTTGCAAAAATAAGTGAGCAAATATCACGTAGAGCTTCAACTTCTGATGAGACATTGAATAATAATCACTCTTCAACTTCTAACCTTGACCCTTTTTCTAACCAATCACATTCTATCTCATCATCAAATTTTGACTCTTCACCTAACTTTAATGAAACCTCTCTATCTGATGCTGCTATAATTGATGAGTTGATCAATATTAAAGATTTAATATCTCTTGTTGGTTTTGGAAGTGGAATGGAATCTATCCTCTCTAACCACACAGAGTCTGCTGGTATTTTAGCATCTCTTCTTAGGGCAGGAATTTCAGAGAAACGGGCACATCTTGTTCTACAGCGGGCATCAATTGCTATGGAGAGTGATATTGCAAGACACAGAGGAATTGTTCAACCACTAAAGAAGCATGTAATTAAAGAGTGCATGAAAGATATTCACACAAGAGATATTTTTGCAAGACCAATTGACTCTGGTATGCCTCATATTGCTGCTTTTGTTGGACCTACAGGTGTTGGAAAAACCACAACAATTGCAAAACTTGCAGCAGATTTAAGCATAAAGAGAAAAAAACGTGTTGGGCTTATCTCAATTGATAACTACCGAATAGGAGCTTTTGAACAACTAAAAGCCTATGCCTCTATCATGGGGCTTTTGTGTATTGCGGCATTTAACCAAGAGGATTTTATTCGTGCTTTAAAAAAGATGAATAGCATGGATGTAGTTCTTATTGACACTGCTGGTCATAGCCATTCAGATAGTGCAAGAATGAAAGAGTTCTCTGATGTTACTAAAGGAGATTATAAAATCTCTGTTCACTTAGTTTTGAGTGTAACCACAGGTTTCTTAGACATGAGAGAGGCTGTAAACTCTTTCTCTAAATTAAATCCTGAAACTTATGTATTTACAAAAATTGATGAAACTAAGAGATGTGGCAAAATATTTGATCAGATAAGTGATTTACAGCTTCCAGTATCTATCATTACTAACGGACAGCGAGTGCCAGAAGATTTGATTATTCCAGATACCAGAGACCTTTTGAGTATCATGTTAGGATCAGAGCAAAGTGTACCATCGTAGTTAAGGTAGTGGTAATGCAAAATTATCTCTGTTTGCGGCAATAATTCTACTTTGTTATATTACTTCGCCTCACCCCTAACCCCTCTCCTTGGGAGAGGGGGATAATATGACTCCCTCCCCTTTGGGGAGGGCTGGGGAGGGGCTAACGGGCATTTATTTCATACATTTTTTTAAAAACATACATAAATTAGTAACCTAACAAAGTAGAAATAAAGGCAATCAGATTAAGAATAAGGGCAGAAGAGCGATATATAGGAGATAATAAAGTGGATCAGGCAAGTGGATTAAGAAATATTGTTAAGACAGATTCTTTATCAAGAGTCTCACCTTCTGTTCTTGCAGGCAGCAGTCGGAGAGTCCCAAGAGTTATATCAGTTACAAGTGGCAAAGGCGGGGTGGGTAAAACCAATATGGTTGGAAACCTTGCTATTGCATTGAATGCACTTGGCAAAAGAGTCGTTATTGTTGATGCAGATGTTGGGCTTGCAAATATTGATATTATATTCAATCTTCGACCCAAATATAATATAAGCCATCTCATAAATGGAGAGAGAACTCTACATGAAGTTATGGTAACAACTAAACATGGTGTCCATATAATTGCTGGTGGCTCAGGGTTTGCCAATCTTACTCAATTAACACACGGAGAGAAACTAAACCTTCTTACAGAGTTTGAAACACTTGAAAATATGGCTGATATTATCCTGCTTGACACTGGTGCAGGAATATCTTCAAATGTTTTATATTTTAACTCTGCTGCTGATGAGTGTATTGTTATTGCAACGAGAGAACCAACATCTATTACAGATGCTTATGCCTTGATGAAAGTTATGTCTCAAGAATATGGAACAAAGTATTTTAAACTATTGGTCAATGTGGTAGATTCAAAAAAAGATGCAAAATCTGTCTATGCAACTCTTGATAATGCAATTGGTCGTTTTCTTAAAAATGTGGTTTTGGAATATCTTGGAAATATCCCTTCTGACCCAAAACTCCAGAAGGCAGTTTTACACAGAAGCACTGTTATGGATTACGCCCCAGATTCTCCTTCTGCTATGGCAATTAAAGAGATTGCCCGTAAAATAGCAGATTCACCAATCAGAGCATCTTCAGATGGTAATATCAAATTTTTTATGAAAAGAATTTTAGATGCAGTGAATTGAAATTAATAGGGGCTACCCCTAACATGAAACGCAAAAAGGCTACTAATTAAAATAGTGGACAGTAAATTGAAACAAAATGCTCTTAAAGACCCTTCATGGCGGGAAGCAAGAATTGTGGAATATGCTTTCTTAGTCAAACAGATTGCATCAGGATTTGCCCGCAGGCTTCCTTCAAGTGTGCTGTTTGATGAACTTATAAGTGCTGGTTCATTAGGTCTTATTGATGCTGTGGATAAGTTTGATCCAGAGAAGCATGTAACCTTAAAAACCTATGCCCAATATAGAATCAGAGGGGCAATCCTTGATGAACTTAGAAGCATGGATAGATATTCACGTTCAATTCGCAAAAAAATTCAAGACGTTAATGCTGCCACTAAAAAACTTGAGGAGAGCAAAGGTGTAATTCCCTCTGATGAAGAGGTTGCCTCAGAGTTAGGTGTAACCATAGATGAGTATAACGATATTCTCACCCAGATTAATGGGGCAACAGTACTTAGTATGGATACATTTCTAAAGACAAAAAACAATGAGACATCATCTGAAACAAGATTTCTATCAAGTTTAAAAGTTAAAGATACTCCTTCTGATGAGTTTGACAGAGCTGAGATAAAATCTTTACTTACTGATGCTATAAGTAAGCTCAACGAGAAAGAGCGGTTAGTTGTCTCCCTCTATTATTATGAAGAGCTAACCTTAAAAGAGATAGGTGAAGTTCTAAATCTTACTGAGTCAAGAATCTGTCAAATTCACACTGCTATTTTAAATAAACTAAAATCAAAACTTAAAGAACATTTTGAAGATTAACCTCATAAAATTTACTTTGAAGATTGATTCCATAAAGTTTACTTTGAAGATTAACCCCCATAAAAACTATTTATCTTGTTTATGTTGACCCAAAAAAGGCTCTCAAATGTCCCCTTCTGATGACGATGTCCTGTTCTCTCAGGACGATATTGATAAACTCCTCAACGCCCAATCACTTGAAGAGGCTGAAGAGAGTATTGTTAATAGCGGAGATGACGTTATTGATGATATTGCAGGAGAGTTATCTCAGGACGATATTGATCGACTTTTAAATGCAGCATTAGTTTCTGACGAACCTGATAAAGATTCAACCCTATCTTCTGAAGTTGACGATAAAGCCCTATTTGAAGAGTCAACGCTTGATGAAAAAGAAGAGGAAGATGATGAAGATGACGATCTTGGGGAGCTTTCCCAAGATGATATTGACAGAATGCTAAATTCACAATCTTCTGATCAATCTGATACTGCTATCATTAAAGATAATAAAGAGACACCAGAGGAAGACTCTGAAGCGTTTGATCTCATCTCTCAAGATGATATTGATAAACTTATGGCTACTGACGATATGCCAGATTTAGACTCTGGAATATCGTCAGATATAAATTTAGATTCGCTTGGGCTTGATGAACTTGATAACAGTATCGAATTATCGGACTTTGCCTCAGACTTAGAAGAAGATATTCCAGAGAAAAATTCTCTATCTGATGAAGAGATTATTGATCCATCTGAAGCGTGGAATATCCAAGATTGCCTTATAACCCAAGATAAACTTGACAATCTATTAAGCCAACCTATTGATGATACCGAAGATAGTGAGATATTAAAAGCTCGAAAAGCACCACCATCAGTCGATGATTTTAAAGTAAATCTTTCAGAAGATGACCCAGATTTTAATGTTGATGATATTGCGAGCAGTGATTTGGATAATCTGCTTAATAGCACTGACGCAACAGATATGGATGATCTCCTTAATGAAATTTCTCAAGATGATATTGATGGTTTTCTAAAAGAGAGTGATGATCTGGTATCTGGGCAAGATTTTGGTGATAGCGGTGTAAACACTAAAGGTAAAAGTAATTCTGAAACTGATGATGATAGTGTAAGAAACATAATATCTCAAGATGATATTGATGCTCTTCTTTCTGGATCAGATGAAGAAGATGAAGATATTTTGGCAGATATGGAGATGGACGAAGACCTTAAGAGTGCTTCGGTCCCTGTCCAGAATATTTCAAGCGGTCTTCCTGAAGATGATAATGCTCAAGTTGTTCTTGAAGAGGAAGATGAGCCTGAGACAACTCTTGCTGATGGCACTGTAAGACAGCTTGCTGATCTTATGGAGATTGCAGAAGATAAACCCAAGAAAAAAAGCTCTCTTCTTAAAATTATTATCATTATATTGTTAATTTTAACTCTTATAGCGGGTTCTGTAGCTGGTCTATATTTCATGTTTTTTAAAGAGAAGGTAGATGCACTTCTTCGTGCATCTCAACCAAAGTCAACGGTTCAAGTTCAAGAGAACGTGCTTGTTAAACAAGAAGCTCCTGAGATGACTATACAGGAGTCTCAAGAGTTGACCCCAGGAACTCTTAACCTTGAAAATTTTATTATTTTTACGCCTGAAAGACAGGACGGGGTTACATATATCTCTTTAGATGTTTCAATTGAATATTCGCACTCAACCGCATTTGATGCTATAAATAGCAAATTGCCTTACTACAGGGGTATTATCTATGATGTAATTAACAATGCTATTAAATCAGATAAAGGAGATAAGCTTACAGAGAGCGAACTTCTTGAGATTGTTAAAAATGCTTTAAAGCAGGCTCTACCTGATGTAAAACTTAATAAGATTGTTTTCGTAAATTTTAAAACAGGATAGATATAAAAAGCTACACCAAACTTATATAGCTAAAACGTATGAAGGGGGTAGAACATGACAACAATACCAGCAGCCCATGCCCATATAATTCAGCAATCTAACCTTGCACATGATGCAACTCATAATCTTAAACCTATTCAGCCAGACCCGGGACATCTTCAGACACAACAGCTTGTAAGAGAAAATGTTGAACAGACTACAGTTGTCTCGTCAGATACATCTGGAAAGGTTAATGTTGATGCAAGGGAGAAAAAGAGAGAAGAGCAAAACAGAATAGCAAAGAGAAAAAAAGAACAAAGTAAGAATAAACCCAAGCCCAAAAACAGTGATCCTGATCTACCCGGAAACATTCTTAATACAGTGGCTTAAAGAACTATTTTCTTCATTTATCTTTAAAAAAATCCATCACAAAAGTGATATGCTTTTTCATGGCAGTATATGCCTGATACGAGTCCCGCCCCTTGATTGAATCCATTATGTTATGGTGCTGTCTGATAATCACATCAATATTATCCATATTTTCATAAAGCCTTGTAAGATTTTCACTGATACCATAAAAAAGATAATCGTAGAAATTACGCATAATCAAAATATGCAACGGGTTTTTGGTAGCATAGGCAATAGCCATGTGAAATGAGGTATCTGCCTCTGTGCCAAGACGCCCCGAAGAAATTTCTTTTTTCATCTCATCAATGCTGTGTTTCATTGAATTTAAATCTTGTTCGTCAGAACGCATAGCTGCAAGGGCTGCTGCGTTGCATTCAAGCCCCATTCTTACTTCTAACAAATCTTGAATTGAGGCATCTTGTGTCTGCATAGCTTTTGCTAAAGGACTCTGTTCATTAGAATCGTATGACTTTACGAATGTCCCTTGTCCCTGTTTTTGAACAACCAGCCCCATTACCACAAGCCTCTGGACAGCATCACGGATTGTAGTTCTGCTGACCTTCATTGCCTCTGCAAGCTCTCGTTCAGGCATCATTTTTTCGCCGGGTTTGAGCTTACCTCTGTAGATGAGTTCTCTTATCTGATCAAAAACTTGATCAGATATTCTTTTGGCTTTTATGGGTTTTATAGGCATTGTCATAAGTATCTATTCCTGACTTGATTATGCAATAAAAGCAATTTTATATACAATAGAGTTGACAACTTTTAGAAAGTTGTCAACTCTCAAATTTTTAAATAAAAGTTATCTGTGTTGTTTTATTCTATGATAACTGTTTGTTGCGTAGTGTCTTTGCATAGAGTTCAATCGGATGGCAAACCTTTATATCAAGATTATTTTTTGCAAGCATATCAGAAATCTGAACCATGCAGGCAGGGCAGCCAGTTGCAACTGTTGAGCAGTTTGTATCTGCAATATTTTTGCTTTTTATCTGACCAATTTCTGAAGATATATCATAATGATAAAGGTTAAAACTTCCCCCCATTCCGCAGCATTTATCACAACCTTCCATCTCAACAAGTTTGTTTCCAGATGCTTTTATTAAAATTCTTGGCTCTTTAAACACTCCAAGCGATTTTTTCAAGTGGCATGGATCGTGGTAAGTAACAGTTTCAATGCTTTTGCTCTTGCCATTATCTTTAAAAACTGCATTGTTTTTAACAATTGCGTTATCTTCAAAACTTGCGTCATTACTCAAAAGCCTGACTTTATTCACCAAGAACTGATTTATATCAAGAGTTTTATGCGATAGCTCTTTAATTTTCTCCCTTGTTCTGCTTGCATTTCCTTTATAAATTGATGACCAGAGCTTTTTAATTGTTGAGGTGCAGGTTGCACAGGCAGTAACAAGATAATCAAATTTTTCTTCATTAAACAGCTTGATATGATACTCAACCAATTTTTCAAAACTCTTCATATCACCAGAGGCAAGAGCTGGAATACCACAACACCCTTGTCCTGTTGGGATATAAAGACCCACCCCATGAAATTCAAAAACATCAATAACATCTTGTCCTATGTGTGGAAAAATTTTATCAATAATGCAGCCAGTAAAAAAAGCGACCTTTAAGCCTGATTTACCAGCGTTGGTATTTATTATTGATGATGTTGTGAAAGATGGGATTGAAGTGGTTTTTGATGTTGATTCTTCAGAAATATTGGAACTATTTTTAGTATAAGGTTTTGAGCTATGAAAAGGCTTATCAGACATTGGTAGAAAATGGCGATCTCCAAAAAGAGGCGAAACAACCCTTGCACATGAAGTTCCTTGTGCATTTTTATCTTTTTTTGTAAAAATATTTTGAAATTTGCCTGCCCACTCTGTCAGCTTGTCAAATGTTTCTGGATTGGAGAGCATTTTCTGAAAAATAAGTTTCTTGGCAGGAGATAGCCCCTTAAACTCTGCAAGAATAGCCCTTGCCTTGATAAATATCTCAACAACATTAACCCCGCTTGGACAATTTGCAGCACATGAGCCGCACAACAAACATCTGTTTAGCCGTTCATTTACTCCATCAGGATTTGTAAAAAGATTTTTTCCAAGACCATCGAGAAGGGCGAGTTTTCCTCTTGCGACATCAGCCTCTCTTCTTGTTCTATCAAAAAGCGGGCAGACAGATTGGCACATTCCGCACTTTATGCAGATAACTAATTGATCTTCAAGCTCTTTTAAACGGTTTGCAAGCTCTTTCATTTTAACCATATCTTTTATAAACTCCTTGAATTTAGAATTTATTTGTAGGATTTGATTTGTAAGATTTGACAACTTTTAAAAAATTGTCAAATCTATATTACTACCGCAATCAATACCATAAATTATCTCTACATCTACCCCGTAATCTTACCCGGATTCAAAATGCCATGCGGATCAAGAGCCTTGCGAAGCCGTCTTGAAAAGATGATTGAAGATAGCCCAGTCTCTTTTGCCAAGAATGGAGCTTTAGCAAGACCTGTGCCATGCTCTCCTGATAGAGTGCCGCCTAATGCCAAAGCCCTGTCAAAAATCTCTTCAATTGCCAACTCAACCCGATGCCACTCCTCTTTATTTCGTTTGTCTGTCAAAATGGTTGGATGAAGATTGCCATCTCCTGCATGACCAAAAGTGCCTATCTCAATTTTATATTTTACAGCAATCTCTTGAAGAGCCTTAACCATTGCTGGAATTTTGCTTCTTGGAACTGTTGCGTCTTCTAAAACCAATGTAGGCTTTAGTTTTGCAAGTGCTGATAAAGCACTTCTTCTTGCAGCCCAAATTTTATCTCTCTCGCTGTCATTAGTTGCAACCTTTACATCAACTGCCCCAAATGTTTTACAAAGCTCTTCAACCTTTAGCCCATCTTCTGCAACTTGTGCAGGATGTCCGTCAACCTCAATAAGAAGCAACGCACCGGCATCAATTGGTAACCCCGCGTGGCTGTAGGCTTCAACTGCCCGTATTGTAAAATTATCCAAAAGCTCAAGAGTTGCCGGAACAATACGGCTGCTGATTATGGCGGCAACAGTTTCTGAAGCCTGTTCAATGGTTTTATAGACAGCAACCATTGATTTACGAGCTTTGGGAAGAGGAATTAGTTTTAAGATGATTTCGTCAAGAACTCCGAGCGTTCCTTCGGAACCTACCATCAGCCCTGTTAAATTATAACCGGTTGCACATTTTACTGTGCGGGAACCTGATTTGACATGCTCTCCCATTGAATCAAAGAAGCTGACCCCCATCACATAATCTTTGGTTACACCATATTTAAGCCCTCTTAAGCCTCCTGCATTTTCAGCAACATTGCCTCCAATTGTTGAGACAGCTTGACTTCCAGGATCAGGTGGATAAAAAAGCCCTTTTTTTTCAACTGCTGCTGCAAGAGTTGCAGTAACAACTCCGGGCTGGACCACAGCATACATATCAGCCTCGTTTATCTCTAAGATTTTGTTTAACTTGCCAGTTAAGAGTACAATAGAGGCTCTGCTTGAAGGTATTGTGCCGCCGCTTAAATTTGTTCCAGCTCCACGAACTGTAATGGGTAGTTTATTATCACTGCAAAGTTTAACGATCTGTCCAAGCTGCTCGCTATTTTCAGGCATCACCGCTGCGGAGGGAACAACAGGATCAAGAACTGCTGCATCATAGGAGTATGTAACCATATCCTCTTTTTGGGTTAGCACATTATCTGCTCCAACTATCTTTTTTAATTCGCCAATTACGCCTTGAGTTGTCATGTCGCCTCTCATTTTTTTATGAATTTTTATTGTATTTTATTGGTTTGATTATGGTATTACCAATACTAAAACACCATTAATAACAGCTTGTCAACAATAATGGTATGATGGTTGAAAAAAACTTAATTTTGGTATGAATAGAATCGGCAAGTGTTAGAAATCTCAATGTTATTAAGATTATTAAGGGGGTTATAACAGAGCAAAAAATAAAATTCAAATATTTTATTTTTTAGCTTGACAAGCAATATTCATTAATTTAAATATTGGTCATACCATAAAAGAATCGGCATAAAAACATCGGTAAGATACCTCACACAAACAAGAACCTCAAAGAGTTTTTTAAAAGGGAGGTGGTAGCAGATTAGACAATAAGTGTTTTCACCACCAATCTATTTTTAAATTTTTTAACCTTTAACCTAAGATTTTTAACACCTAAACCATTTATTAACACCTAAAACTATTTACTGGAGGAGAGAAACAAAATGAAGAGAACTGTAAACTTTGTTATTGCTTGCCTAATAACAATCTGTCTTATTGTCCCTAATCTATATGCTGCTGAAAAACGCGAAAAATTTGGAGCTGACAAACGCCACGATCAAGTAGCAAAACTGAAAGTTGATACAAGTGATAAAAAATATCGCTGGAAAATGGTTATGCCTTGGTCAAAGGGGCTGCTTTTCTACGATCTTGCTGTCCATTTTTGCGATACAGTAAGGCTTGCCTCTGGCGGACGCCTTGATATTAAGCCATTTTCTGCTGGTGAGCTTGTTCCTGCAATGGAGTCTTTTGATGCTGTAAGCAAAGGTTCATTTGAAGTTGGTCACGATTGGCCCGGTTATTGGCAGGGCAAGAACGAGGCGTTTATTCCTTTTGGCTCAGTGCCTTACGGATTAGATGGCGAACTTTATAATATA
>JADGBE010000039.1 GCA_015231615.1 Desulfamplus sp.
TTTATTCATAGAAACAGCCTGCATTGCCTCTGTTCGATTGAACTGCAATGTTTTATCTGAAGTCATCACCTTTTCTAAAGCCAATGACCATTCCGCGGTTCCCATAGTAAAGGTTACACCGTCTGGCGTAACAGTTCCCTTTAACCCGTTTGCGAAGCGTTCCGCCTCATAACTTTTACCCTGCTTCTTAAAGTGAAACGCGGGATTTTCTTTTGCCATCTCTTCGGACATTTTGTATTGCAAGGCAATATCAAGGTCTTTGATGTTTGTGTTGGCAAAAGAGTTTGAGATATTTATTGATGCACAAATAGATAGTGCAGCAACAAATATTAAACTTGATAACCAAAGATTTCTCTTTCTAACTTTTGTGATAGTCATTGTCTTCTCCTTGTGGTAACATATTTTTAACTTTTTATGGCAAAATATGCCTAAATATTTTGAACTATTCTCTATTACCACACAGGTCTCCCAAAAATCTCCCAAACACCTAAACCTAAAAAACAGAAAACCTCTTGATTTTATTATGAATCATTAAAAATCAAGAGGTTTGATACAAAAATTTTTTTTCAAAAATTAAAAAAAAATTTTATTGGTTACTGTCAGATTGTGATTGAATATCTTGTAGCTGTTTTTTGAGGGGGGTTATCATTGTTTCAAACTGTTCTTGAGTTAAAATGGCAGATTGGTAGAGTTCTTCAAGAATTTTAATTTGCCCTTTAAGTTCTCCTTTAAGTTCTCCTTCATTCCAAATATGTTCGGATATTGTAGTAGCTGCAAAACTCATTTTAACCTCCTTTTTAATTCTTTCAATTGATTCAGGCTGGATGTTGTTATAGGCATTTACCCATTGTTCAACCAAAAGTTTTTTATCGTTATCCATCTGTTCTGCCATTTTATCTGAAGTTTTGTAAATCTCGTAAACAAGTTTTTCTCTATCTGTATTTTTATCGTCCGCTTTTAATGCAAGCAATTTGCACATGAGCGAATGTTTTTCAATGAGGTCTGCACTTTTTTCAGATTTAACTTTAATGACATCAAAATGGCAAAACTGTTTATTCATCTTACTGCTAAATCCATACCAGAATGTATCCGATACAGGCTTTCTCCAGAACGATTCATCTGTATAAATAACAATACTCCAGACAGGCAGCTTTTTCAATAGCCACGCATAGCACATATATTCATAAATCCGCATTGAAACATCTTCTTTTCTACTCATGTGTTCAATCTGGATAACTACTTCGTGGAGAGTATCTTCTATTTCCACTTCCATTATTAAAAACAGGTCATCTTTCAGGCTCTCTTTAAGAGCTTCATATTTGCTGATAAACTCCTTGTCTATAAAACGGTATTTACCCACTGTAATATCAGGAAAATAGTGTTTAAAAAAATCTTCAGTAAATGAGGTGATCAGCCATTTGAACAGGGCATCATGTGTTTTTGGATTTTGCATTTGAAGTTTTTCCAATTTCTATATTTTAGCAACAATTTTGTATAACTCTATAATTTCAGATTCAGGCGAAATATGCAGTTCATCACTCAACAGCCTTTCATACAGGCTGAAATGCTTTGCAGCTTTGGCTTTTTCTCTGGTGATTCGGTAGAGTGCAAGAAGCCGCAAGGTGATCGTTTTTTGATAGGGAGCTTTCTGAAATGCTTTAAGAAGAGAAATTTCTGCATTTTGGTAATTTTTATTACTTATATAAAGCTCTGCAATGTTTAAAAGAAGGGTGAGATACTTATCTAAAAGCTCTGCCCGTTTAGGATATGCCCATGACCACCCCTCATCTCCAAAATAGTCCCCTGTGTAAAGTTCAACCTGATTTTCAAGAGAAATAAGCGTTTGTGCCGGCGGGTTATCTCTATTCTGTGAGGATTGAACTGCTGTATAAATTTCAAATAGAGCCTTATCCAACATAACATTTCCAAGATTAAGGCAGTATTTACCACTGATACTGATTTTTTCTTTATGAACACCATAGGTTTGAAGGGTTTTTCTGATATAATAAATCCCGCTGTAAAGTCGAGATGCTGCTGCGTCAGGCTCACTATCACTCCAGAGTGCATCTAAAATTTTTTCTTTAGAGATCGCCTTGCCTTCATTATGCAGTAAAAACGCGAAAAGCTCGCGATCCTTTTGAGTTCTCCACTTTATAGGTTCTGCACCCTCCCATTTTATCTGGAACTCTCCAAGACACTGTATCAAAAGTGTTCTATCTGCGGTCTCTCTTTTTCTGGATAAAACCGCTTGTTCATTCTGTTTTCGGATCAGATATTTGATGGTTTTATCAAAACGCTTCTGCTCAAGAGGCTTTAAAATATAGTCAAAGGCATGAAGTTCAAAGGCTTTAATTGCATACTCATCATAAGCTGTAACAAAAACAATATCTAATGACTCCTGCTCATCAAGGATTCTTGATGCAAACTCAATACCATTGAGCATCGGCATATTAATATCTAAAAATATACAATCAGGCTGTAAATCTCTTATCTGCCCAAGTGCTTCAACAGGATTGGTGAACATACCGCATATCTCAATCTCTGAACAGCGTTTAAGATGAAACTCCAACTCTTTTAAAGCGTGAGGTTCATCATCAATCAACATTACCTTTATCAACATAGCTTTACACTTATAGTCATATTTTTACACTTATTCTTAAACTTTTACCTGCCATGTTATAGTCGTGCCAACTTTCAGCGTGCTTTTTATTGTCAAGCCTTTACCATAAAGAGAGCGGAGTCTGCTGTCAATGTTTTGAATGCCTACGCCCGATCTTGCTGCGTTGTATAAAATATCTTTAGAGAGCAGTTTTTCCAAAGTTTCGCTGCCCATGCCGGCACCATTATCTTTTACACTAAAAATAATGGTGTTTTGATCTTTTTTAATAGAAACATCAAGCCTTCCACCTTCAGGTTTTGGCAATATACCATGAACTAAACCATTTTCAATAATCGGCTGAAGCACAAGAAGCGGAACCATTATTTTAAAGTCATTTTTAAGATCATCATCTATGTCAAACACCACATCACATCTGCCTTCAAATCTTACCATCTCTATTCTTGCATAGTATTGGGCTAAACTAATTTCGTTTTCAATAGGAACTAACTGCCCCAAATCCTTAAAATCAAAACTGCATCTAAGATATTTGCTGAAATCTATAAGAAGCGATCTTGCTTGATCCATGTCATAACGGGAAATAGCGACAAAAGTATTGAGCGTGTTGTATAAAAAGTGGGGCTTTATTTGTGATTGAAGAAATTTGAGTTCTGACGCCCGCTTGTCATCGTAAAACTGCTTGACTCTCTCAGCTTGTATGAAAATTTGAATCAACATGAAAACAGAGACCGCAGCTGATAGAAATTCTCCCCAGTTGTAGTTTATCTCATTTATCCAATACAAAAAGTTATAGATATAACTTATCAATACAATGAGAACACATATAAGGTTGAGCCATGCCCGCTTACAGCCTTTTTTAACAGCAATCAGCACAATAACCACACTTGAAAAAAGGATTAATGTCTCTATAAAATACCATATATAAGTAAATTCTGTGTAAAACAGAGGAGTTGTAAAAGAGTATAATATTTGAGAAATAATGCTGATTGCAAAATATGCTTTTAAAACAAGAGTAGAAAATTTTGACCTGTAAAATTCATTCAAAAACAGAAGCCAGAAGAACCATATCCATGTTGTTGAGGCGTACCATATAAAGACAAACCAATTAAAATTGGTTGTAGAGATAAAATTGGTAATAATAATATTGCTCGACATATCAATTGCAAAAATTGCTAAAAAGCAGAATATCGCAAAATAGAGCGTGTATCTTAACTCTCTTCTAAATAAGAATAAAAACGTAAAAAAAATGGTTGAAAAATAGAGAACTCCTAAAATAAAAAATGCCTGTCCTACAATATAGTCATGTTGTGCCAAGATGTTTTTGCTGCTGCCTATCTTGATTGAGTTCCAAAAGCCGCCTTCAGCAGATTTAAAATTTGAAACATGAATTATTATATCAAAAGAGCCGGCTTCTGATTCTGTTGAGCTGGCTGGGGATACCATTGAACTGCCTGAAGATACTGTATCTGGAATTGCAAAAATAACGGTCTGCGGTCTGTATTCTCCTATCTCTTCTGCATTGTTCTTTCCAACTCTGCCGTTAGATGCAGCTAATTTTTCATTAATATAGATGTTATAGGCACTTGAAAAAGTGTTTATCTCTAAACCTAATAATGTGCCAGGGGGCAGATTAGTTTTTACGCTCAATTTGTATGTGGCAAAGCCTTGTCCTTCAAGGTGTCTGTCATTAATTTGATATTGGGTCCATAAATTGGGAACTTCTGCATAAAGATAAGATTTATCTGAGAGATTAGATTTATCTGATTTTAACCCGTTTTTTAACTCATTGTAGTATAGGAATTTGTTCCAGTAAAATTTCCACTCTCCATCAATCCAGATATTACCGTCTGATTCAAAATCCCATTGAGTCAGATTCAAAACCCCATTTGCTGCTTCTGGGGGAATCTCTTTGGCAGGTTCAGACGCACAGCCGGCAAGTATAAAAATGGCTGTAATGATATAGAAAATGGTTAGATATATAAGTTTGTTCATATTAAGTTTCATATTATCTTAAGTTGCACTATTTCAGAATTTATGTGTCCAGTGAAAGTAGAGTTTTAAAATTGTTATTCTATCCAATATGAAGTATCAATGTTATAGGTTTAATTTTTTGTTCATTATAACTGACTTTGGTGAAATGAACATTAAAAATATGAGATTAAAAGAGGAGAGATTTATGCGTTACTTCAACACTGCTGGACCAATAAGACCCAAAGACCACTACTGCTTTAACCCGCTTGAGAGAATAAATTTAGAGGAAATTTTATCTTTAATTGAGCAGAAAAAATATTTTGTTCTCCACGCTCCAAGGCAGACTGGCAAAACTTCATGTTTGCTCGCTTTGATGGAGTATTTGAACAATCAGACAGATTTTAAATGCCTTTATATAAATGTGGAGGCAGCTCAAGGGGCAAGAGAAGATGTAAAACGTGGAGTTAAAGCCATTTTAAATGAACTTGGTTCACGTTCAAAATTTCATCTAAAAGACTCTTATATTGATAAGATTTGGTCTGAAACCCTTGAAAAAAGCGGAGAAGATGGGGCATTAAATGCACTTCTCAGCCGTTGGACAGAAGAGAGTCAAAAGCCAATCGTTTTATTCATAGATGAGATTGACTCGTTAATCGGCGATACTCTTATTTCAGTTCTCCGCCAAATAAGGGCTGGCTACGATAAACGTCCAGAAAATTTTCCCCAATCAATAATTTTATGCGGAGTAAGAGATGTCCGAGATTACAGAATCCATTCAGACAGAGATAAATCAATTATCACAGGCGGAAGTGCATTTAATATCAAGGCTGTATCGCTGAGGCTTGGCGATTTTACAGAACCAGAAGTTTACGAGCTTTTGGAAGAGCACACAAAAGAGACAGGGCAGCCATTTGATGTTAAGGCAAAAGAGCTAATTTGGAATTACACACAAGGTCAGCCTTGGCTTGTCAATGCTTTAGCTTATCAGGCGTGCTTTGAGACAAAGGCAAAAAGAGATAAAATATTAGAAAAGATGCCAATTACAGAGGAGATGATAATTGATGCAAAAGAGGCTCTGATTTTAAGGCGTGAGACCCATCTTGATCAGTTGGCTGATAAATTGCGTGAAGAGAGAGTAAGAAAGATTATAGCTCCGATGATTGAAGGAATATTTATTGAAAATATTAATCCTGATGATCTTCAATATGTTATAGATTTAGGGCTTGTGAAAAAAGATCATTCAGAAATTAAGATTTCAAATCCTATTTATCGTGAAGTTATCCCAAGAGAGCTGACTACAATTACCCAATATAATTTAGGTTCTGCTGTTCAGGCTGCATGGTACATTGCAAAAGATGGAAGTTTAGATGTTGTCAAATTATTACAAGGATTTCAGGAGTTTTTCAGAGAAAATTCAGAGATTTGGGTTGAGAGATTTGATTATAAAGAGGCGGGACCCCAGCTTTTAATGCAGGCTTTTTTGCAAAGAGTTATAAATTCAGGTGGCAGAATTGAAAGAGAATACGGTCTTGGAAAAGGCAGAACAGATTTGATGGTTATATGGAACTATTATATTAGCCCCACCCCATCTCTCCTCCCCAAAGGAGAGGGAAAAAATGAGGAGATAACACCAAAGCTAACCCACCAAAGAGTTCAAAAAGAGATAATTGAGCTTAAAATTTTGCATAAATCACTTGAAAAGACAATATCAGACGGGCTTGAGCAGACCTATAAATACATGGACAGATGCGGGCAGAGTGAAGGGCATCTTGTTATTTTTGATAGAGAAAAATCTAAAACTTGGGAAGAGAAGATTTTTTGCAAAACAGAAAGTTATAAAGGTAAGGCAATAACGGTTTGGGGTATGTGAGAAAGTAAAAAGGAGAAAGCCATGCGTTACTTTAATACAGCAGGAGCTATAAAACCCAAATACCACTACCGTCCTCTCAAGGTTTAAGTGCCGGATATAATCTCTTTAATTTTATCCTTGCATCTTGAGTAATAAATTGCCAGTCAATCTTAGATATATTTTCGTTTCGGATCTCATACTAATTGGTAACTTTTACTTTACCCGCCATGGTTTAATTTCGTTTTTTTTAAAATCTGATGCCACTTTCATAGCTCGCTCCACTACTCCAACTCTACCATTTTATCTATCTGTATGAGAGCAATTCTTGGTGCGTTAGCCTCAAGAGCAAGAGATTATCTGAATGACTCTTTTCCATTAAATGAGATGCAGAATATTATAGAATTATGGGGAGCAGACGTCTCTTTGAGTGAGATATTGTCTCAATGGTGTAAAAACAGCGATAAACAAATAGTTTTATTTATAGATGAGATTGACTCGCTAATCGGCGATACCCTTATTTCAGTTCTCCGCCAAATAAGGGCTGGTTACGATAAACGTCCAGAAAACTTTCCCCAATCAATAATTTTATGCGGAGTAAGAGATGTTAGAGACTACAGAATCCATTCCGCCAGAGATAAAGCAATTATCACTGGCGGAAGTTCTTTTAATATCAAGGCTGTATCTTTACGGCTTGGTAATTTTACAGAACCAGACGTTTATGAGCTTCTTGAAGAGCACACAAAAGAGACAAGTCAGCCTTGGCTTGTTAATGAGTTGGCATATCAGGCATGTTTTGAAACAAAGGCAAAAAGAGATAAAATATTGCAACGAGTGCCGATTACAGAAGAGATGGTTTAAAAAACAGCATTTTGTTTAAAACCTAATTGTTGACAAAAAAAAGCGTTCATATAGTAGGTTTTATATTATGCCATGTTTGGCATAAAGAGAAAGTAATTAAGGATAATTAGTTCAAACTAAATTTTAACTGTAATCTAAGAAAAGGGTGAAGAAAAATGAGTAAAATGAAGAGTATCAAAACAAAAAGAGTATCAACTAAAATTGCGACTAAGATGGTGTTTATGGCAATCGTAGGGTGTATGATTTTTGGAGCTGGTTTTAATGTTCAGGCATCTGATAAAAAAACATTAATGATGGCAACAACAACCAGCACTGATGACACAGGACTTCTGGATTATCTTATGCCGCTTTTTACAAAAGACAGCGGTATTGAGGTGAAATGGACAGCAACTGGCAGCGGTAAAGCCCTTGCTCTTGGTGTAAATTGTGATGTTGATGTGTTGCTTGTTCATGCCCCTTCTGCTGAGAAAAAATATATTGCAGAGGGTTCGGGCAAAGATCGTAAAGAGATTATGTATAATGACTTTATAATCATAGGACCAGAGAGCGACCAAGCTGCTATTAAAGGCAAAACTGTTGCTCAAGCATTAGAGGCTATCAGGACAAAACAGGCACTCTTTGCAAGTCGCGGAGATGACTCTGGAACGCATAAGAAAGAGTTAGAACTCTGGAAAAGCACAGGAAAACCAATGCCTGAAAAGGAGAACTGGTATATCCAGACAGGACAAGGAATGCTTCAGACCATCAATCTTTGTGAAGAGAGAAAAGCCTACACCATGACGGATCGCGGAACATATATTAAATATAAAGCACAGAAAAACGGTAATCCCCAGCTTAAAATTCTTGTAGAAAAAGATGGTATTCTTATCAATCAATATAGCATCATTGCTGTAAATCCTGAAAAATGCCCTAAAGTAAAATATGAGCTTGCTGCAAAGCTGTCAGACTGGCTTATTAGTGAAAAAGGTCAGAACCTCATAAAAGATTTTAAACTCATAGGCGAAGAGCTTTTTACACCTAACGCAAATGCAAAATAGGCTATATAAAGAACTTTTATCAAAATATAATCTGTCAGAACAATCAAAATAAGTATATAAAATTAAAGCCCTGAAATGAATAAATCAAATCAGGGCTTTAAGATTTGACAACTTTTAAAAAGCTGTCAAATCTAATGCTAAAAATTATAGTTTATTTACCAGCCATCATAGCTGCAATATCAGCCTCAGCCTCTCCGATTAGTTTGATGTCAAAGTTTTCGACAAGAACTTTAAGAACACCAGCAGATACAAAACCAGGAAGTGTAGGTCCAAGGCGGATTCCCTTGATCTGTAGGTGAAGCAGAGCCAAAAGAACAGCCACCGCTTTCTGCTCATACCAACCAATATCAAACGAGAGTGGAAGATCGTTGATGTGGGCAAGTCCAAAAGCATCGCGAAGTGTCATCGCAATCACTGCTAATGAATAGCAATCATTGCACTGTCCAGCATCAAGAACTCTTGGAATTCCACCAATATCGCCAAGGTTGAGCTTGTTGTAGCGATATTTTGCACATCCTGCTGTGAGAACAATTGTGTCTTTTGGCAATTTTTCGGCAACTTCCGTGAAATATGCTCTGCCTTTTTGTCTTCCATCACAGCCTGCCATTACAATAAAGCGTTTGATAGCACCAGATTTAACAGCCTCAATAACCTTGTCAGCAAGGGCAATTACCTGATTATGGGCAAAACCACCAACTATCTTTCCAGTTTCAATCTCTTGAGGTGGTTGGCATTTTTTAGCAACCGCGATAATTTCTGAAAAATCTTTAGTTTTTCCAGCTTCTCTATCTACAATATGTTTTACTCCAGGATATGAGACCACGCCAGTTGTAAATATTCTATCCTGATACGTGTTTTTACTCTTTATTGGAATAATGCAGTTTGTGGTCATCAAAATTGCACCGTTAAAGGTCTCAAAATCCTCATTCTGTTTCCACCAAGAACTACCATAGTTTCCTTTCAGATGAGCATATTTCTTGAACGCGGGATAGTAGTTGGCAGGTAGCATCTCTCCATGTGTATAGACATCAACCCCAGTTCCTTCAGTCTGTTTTAAAAGTTCGTCCATATCTTTTAAATCATGCCCACTGATTAAAATTCCCGGTTTTTTACCAACACCAATGTTGACCTCTGTAATTTCAGGATTTCCGTAAGTTGAGGTATTTGCCTGATCTAAAGCCGCCATTGTTGTTACAGCACAATCTCCAGCTTTTAAAACCCAGCCAACCATCTCATCAACTGTGAGGTTTTCTGTAGTTGATGCAAGTGCTTTTAGAATAAATTCATAAATTTCATCTTTTTCAACACCGAGAACTGCTGCATGGTCTGCATAAGCAGAGATACCCTTTAATCCAATAATGAGAAGCTGACGAAGTGATCTTACATCTTCATTTTCTGTTGCAAGTACACCAACTGTTTTTGCCTTTTCCTGATATGCTGCCTCATCATCTGAAAACCAGACAGCAGAGTCATCAAGAGTTGATGAGCAAGTAGAACAGCATTTTGTCTCAACTTTGCTCTTTAGACCTTTTTTAAACTCTTGAGCTTTCTTTATCCACTGGATAAGGTTTGCATCATTAAAATTTACATTAGTAATTGTGGTAAAAAGCCCTTGAACTACAAAATGGCCAGCCTCTCTAATTACATCAACTCCATTGGCTTTTCCTTTTGTGGCAAGAATAGCTATCCCTTTAAGGTTAAAAATAAGTAAATCTTGAAGATTGGCTGTTGTATCCTCTTTTCCGCAAACACCCTTTATTGTGCAACCAGTCCCTTTAGCTGTCTCCTGACATTGAAAACAAAACATGGTAAAGCCTCCTTAAATTAGTTGGTTGTTGTTATTATAAACATGAGCTTAAGTTCTTCTTTTTCAAATTGCTGTAGTCAATCTCTTCTAACTTTTTGACTGCAATATAACCTATGCTTAAAAGAAAAACCTTGATATAGATCAAGAAAACATTTACCAAATCACAAAAAAATATTTTTTTATAAACTAAGATTGATTTATGATGAATTTTAAAAAAATAGACTCTTATTAGGTCATCAAGACTATCAATCATCTATCTATTTGGGAATCTTTAATTTTATGAAGACAATAAAATCCATAATTATTCCTCTTATATTGCCATTTGTTATTTTCATCTTCTGGACAAACTCATCTTTTATGGAGCTTGCTGATTTTGCATGGAGAGATGTGCTTTACACGTTAAGAGCATCTTCGTTTACATCATCAACACCCAATATAGTTGATGATGTTGTTATTGTAGCTATTGATGAGCCATCTTTTAAGCAGCTTAAAATAAGATGGCCATGGCCCAGAACCCTTCACGCAGAACTTATTGAAAAGTTAAGCAATGCGGGTGCTGCTGCAATTGTCTTTGATATTTTATTTCCTGAAAAATCCTCTGATGAGTCTGACGATGCAATCTTTGCAGAAGCTATTAAAAAAGCTGGCAATGTTGTTCTTGCAGCAAATCTTACCATAACTGGTCGTGAAGGTTATGAAACCTATTTTGTAGAGGAACCCATTGAAATTCTTGCATCTGCTGTATCTGCTGTAGGAATGGTCAATTTTTATCCTGATGGCGATGGCAGTGTTCGTATGGCATCAAATTATGTTGATATGCGTCCATCAATTGCACTTGCAGCAGCAACTACAGCTTTAAATAGAGTTCCATCTTTAAATATTAATCAACATGAAAATATTATGGCTCAACAGCCCATAGATAAAAACATAGACAAGAGTGAACAGGCAAATTTATCAACACCCTCAGATAATTTAGATAAAATACCCAAATATGATGAGACCCAAGCAGAAATTGGTGAAGAAGAGATTTTTTTTATAGATTATGCGGGAAAAGCTGGAACAGTGTCAGCAGTTTCATATTATCAAGTTATAGATAACATGGTTGATCCAGCACTTTTTAAAGATAAGGTTGTCTTTGTTGGGTTTATTGCAGATTCTGCTGTTGAGGTTGAAAGCGGGGCAGATGCCTACCCATATCCATTTATGCGTTTTACAAAAAAGATGATGTCTGGGGTGGAAATCCAATCAAATGTTGTTAGAACAATTTTCAGAGACTATCCCATACAAGAATTTCCTTTTCCAATTGTAAAATGGCTCTCTTTTTATCTTCTCGCCTCTATCTTGATTCCTTTTAGAAAAAATCCTGTCTATTTAACTCTATCAACAATATTAGCACTTGGCATAACTTCATTAACATCTATTTTTGCCTTTAAATATCAAGGTATTATCATTGAGGTGATGCCAGCAATTGGGGCAATTACCTGTAACGGTATTTTCATTGGATTAAAAGAGTTTACACAAAGCTATAGGGAGAAATCAGTTCTTAAAAAAGCATTTGATAGCTACGTATCCCCTGATGTTGTGGCAAGTGTAATTGCAGACCATGAAAACCTTAAACTTGGTGGTCAAAGAAAACGGCTATCTGTCCTTTTTTCTGATATTAGAGGATTTACAACACTTTCTGAAAAACTTACCCCTGAAGAGTTGGTAAGCCTTTTAAACGACTACTTTACACGAATGACAGACACTATTTTTAAAAACAAAGGCACTCTTGATAAGTATATTGGTGATGCAATCATGGTTATCTTTGGGGCGCCAGTTTGGAGTGATAATCATGCAGAAAATGGTTGCTACACAGCCCTTGAGATGAAAGAACGTTTAGAGGAGATGAATCAAGAAAACTCTATTAGCTCTGAAAATAGCATTAATAATTCTATTCAAGTTAGTGCCAACGGTAAGGAGATTTCCACTTCTGGCAAACAAGGGAATGCCAACGGTAAGGAGACTTCCACTTCTGGTAAACAAGGTAATGCCAACGCTAAGGAGATTTCCACCTCTGCTAAGAGTAAAATTGCAATAGGTATAGGCATCAATACAGGCGAAATGATTGTTGGTAACATGGGTTCTTTACGAAGGTTTGACTACACAGTAATGGGTGATGAGGTAAATCTGGCTTCAAGGCTCGAAGGTGTTACAAAGGCATACCGTGTTCAAATTATAATCAGCGAAGAGACAAGAAACGACCTAAACCTTGATAAATTTTTATGTAGAGAGTTAGATTTAATAAAAGTTAAGGGAAAATATAATGCAATAAAGATATATGAGTTAGTCTCAATCCGTCCAGCATCAGAGTCAGACGAAGAGTGTATTAAGATGTTTGTTCAAGGACTTTACCTTTATAGAGAGGCTTATAAAGAGAATAGATGGGACGATGCTATAGCTCTTTTTAAAAAGGCTTTGGAATATAAAGAAGATGATGGTCCGTCAAAATTATTTATTGAAAGGTGTGAAACTTTTAAGCAAACACCACCTGTTGAGGCGGGGCAAGAGTGGGACGGCGTTTGGGTGATGTCAACAAAGTAAACTAACCTTACCATGCTTCAGCCAATTGCTTTAACCTACGGTGAAGGATTTAATAATAACGCAATTTATGACCGTTGAAAGTATAAAGGAGTCAATATTTATGACTGTTTTTGAATATAGTGCCTTGACAGATAGAGGCAAAAAGAAGACAGGCATTATTGATGCTGATAGTATTTTAGCTGCTGGTTCAAAACTTAGGCAACAAAATATTTTTCCAATATCAATTAATGAGATTAAAAGTGAACTCTTAAGTAATAGAATAAACTCAATCCCTGATCTTTTTAGCTCTTCTAATAAAATTTCTCTATTTTCAGGAATTAGCAAATCTGAAACAGCAATAATAACAAGACAGCTTGCTACCCTCCTTTCAGCGGGTTTCCCTCTTGTCAATGCTGTATCGACTCTTGTAACTCAGACTGAATCTAAACCATTTCAGCGTGTTTTATCCAAAATTAAAGAGTCAATTGAGGAGGGGAAAAGTTTTTCTGAAGGACTTTCTCAATATCCATCGGTTTTCTCTTCAATTTACATAAATATGGTTCATTCAGGAGAATCTTCAGGAACTCTTGAGCTTGTTCTTGAACGTTTAGCTGATATTACTGAAAAACAAGAAGATACGAGAAAAAAAATTCAAGCATCTCTTGCCTATCCAATTTTGATGAGCATAACAGGGGCTGTGGTTCTTATATTTTTGATAACCTACATCGTTCCCGGAATTATCAAAATATTTACTGAGATGAACCAGCAACTACCAGCTCCTACCCGACTTCTTATATCTGTAAGCTCATTTTTTCAATCTTTTTGGTGGATTGTTGTTTTAATTCCGTTAGCCCTATTTATTTTAATATATGGATTTAGAAAAACAGCTACGGGGTTACAGATGACTGATTTATTTTTGCTTAGAATCCCAAAGATTGGCAAAATGATAAAAAAAAATGCTGTTGCAAGATTTTCCAGAATACTTGGCTCTCTTCTTGCCAACGGTGTTCCAATGCTAACTGCACTTGATATTTCAAGAAACACAACAGGAAATAGCGTAATTAAAAATAGAATCTCAATAGCCGCAGAAATTGTTAAGCAAGGTGGAGACCTTGGAAATGCTCTTGAGAGTAACAAAGAGTTTCCATTGTCTTCAAATGCTTTTCCACCCCTTGCAATACAGATGATTAAGGTTGGAGAAAAGAGCGGCAAATTAGAACAAATGCTGGAAAAGACGGCCCAACTCTTTGAGAAAGAGACAGAATCAACTCTAATTGCTATTACAGCATTGCTTGAACCGATGATTATATTGATAATGGGCTTTGTTGTTGGTTTTATCGTCCTGTCGATATGCCTGCCTATTTTTGAAATGAATCAGTTTGCCCGGTGAAACAATAAACTTTCTGCATAAATAAATTTCTATCCAATAAAATCACGGGTGAAATCTAAATTTTGCAGGTCAAATTAAAAAAGGAAAAATGTCTGATGAAGAAAAAAATGCCCCAATATATTCGCTCTGTATGCCTAATTATCTTGTTAACTTCTGTTTTTTTCCCACTTTTTTGCATTCTCTTTTCCCATTATTCCATTTTCTCTCCAATCTGCTCAGTTTGGGCTAATGAAAAAATAACAATAAATAAAACAGATTTTGCACCTGAGGCTGGGGTCATGCTCTGCACAGATAAAGGTGATGTTTTATATTCGCAAAATCACAATAAAGGGTTTGTTCCAGCATCAACAATTAAAGTTTTAACAAGCCTTGTTGCCCTTCATTACCTTGGAGAAGATTATCGCTTCCAGACACATTTTTTTATTGAGAGTTCTAACATTGAAATGTCAACAGAACCTAATACTCTAAAAGAGAGTGCTAATATAAAAAAAATAAAAAGAGATGATAAATCAGGTAGTGGTTTATCATCTGATTATTCAAACATTAATCTTAAAGTAAAAGGATATGGAGACCCGCTTTTCACCTCTGCAATTATCCATGATGCCTGCCGTCAAGTAAGCTCTACTTTAAAATCAATGAATATTTTTGCTATCAACGATATAATTGTTGATAGCTCATTTTTTGCTCCAAACATTAAAGTTGATGGCACTTCAAATACAAACAACCCCTATGACGCTTTTGTTGGGGCATTATCTGCCAATTTCAACACAGTTGCTTTCAGATATGATAAAACTAAAAAATCTTATGTAAGTGATGACCCTGAAATACCTCTCTTTCCATTTGTTGCAGAGAGGGTTAAATCAGCATCTTTTTATGAGGATAGAGTTATTTTATCTGAAAAAGAGAGTAAAGTTTATGCTGGAATTTTAATAAAATATTTCTTACAAAAAGAGGGGTTTACAATCAAAGGAGAGGTCAAAACAGGAGTTGCGACAGATAAAGACAAACTTATTTATAAATTTATCTCCCCATATAATATGGACGAGATAATAAGAAAATTATTAAAATATTCAAGCAATTTTATGGCAAATCAGCTATTTTTGAGTGCTGGTGCAAAAGCCTATTCTCCTCCAGCAACGATTGATAAAGGGATAGCAGCAATGAGGGATTATACTAATAAAATAGTTGGTATTTCTCTTGTTGGGAAAACAAAATCAGTCAATTCAAAACCTCACAACTTAGAACTTACAGACTCAAATATTGTTTTTGCTGAAGGTTCAGGGCTTTCAAGAAAAAACAGAATCTCCCCACAAGATATGATAAAAATTCTTAGAAAATTTACAAAACATTATGAACTTATGAAAAGTGAAACAATGTCTGATGGGGTTATTGAATATTATAAAACAGGAACATTGAATGGGGTTAAGACAAGATGTGGTTATTTTATAACCTTACATGGTCTATATCCATTTGTTGTTATGGTTAATGAGTATGGGGTAGGTTATGATAAAATGATACCTGTTTTATCAAAAATGGTGTCAGCTTATGAAAATAAAAATTATTAGCTAAAATATTTTAACTTTACCTTAGAGCCTGTTTAAATATTCAGGCTCTTAACATCATTCCCTGCTTATCCTACAAGTTTAGGCAGGGAAGGTAGCATTTTTTCTCTATTTTCTCTCTATTTTAGAGGTTGATATTTGTATTTTTGGGTGGGGCAACAGCAGCAGAAGAAGAAGGCTGGCGGGTTCTTTCAATGTAGGCATAGGCACTATGATTATGTATTGATTCAAAATTTTCAGCACTTACTGAAAACCATGTTATGTTTTCATCTTCCATTAAAGTTTTTGCAACATCACGGACAACATCTTCAACAAATTTAGGGTTCTGATAAGCTTGTTCAGTCACATGCTTTTCATCTTCTCGTTTAAGAACTGAAAATAGATCACATGATGCAGATTTCTCAACAATATCAATAATATCTTCAATCCAGATAAATTTTTTAAACCTTGTAGTTACTAAGACTTCTCCACGCTGATTATGGGCACCAAAATCACTTATCTCTTTGGAACATGGGCAGACAGAAGTTATGGGAACACCAACTTTTACGATGAGATCGCTGTTTTTATCTGACGATCTTGATGAACCTATAATAGAGCAAGTGTAATCCATAAGTCCTCTTGAGCCTGTAACAGGAGATGATTTCTCAACAAAGTATGGAAAAGTAATCTCAATATGTGAAGATTGGGCTTCAAGAGTCTTTTTCATATCTTCAAGTATATGGCTCAATGACTCAAGCGATACTTGTGATCTGAATGTATGAAGCATCTCAACAAAACGGCTCATGTGAGTACCTTTTTCCTGATGAGGAAGATTTACATACATATTTATCATTGCAACTGTAGATTGAAGCCCATTGCACTTATCTAACACCTTTATAGGATATCGTAACTCTTTTATCCCAACTTTATCAATCGGTATATTACGATAATCACGCTGTTTTTGAATATCTATCATGCTACCTGCTTTAAAGATTGGAGGATTAATGAGTATTTTAAGATAACTTGCATTATCAAATCAATCTTTGCTTTTGTCCTTAGTTTACTCCCTATTAGTATCTATTTTAAGAATCACTTTATTTGCCGCAATCTCCCTAAGAGCTGTTACAACGTCTTCATTTTTAGATGATTTAACAAGAAAATCAGCTCCTTCTCTTACCTGCCTAACACGTTGTGCTGCCATGTGAACAAGTGCAAATCTACTTGGCACATTTTTAAGGCAATCTTCAATAGTTACCCTTGCCATTAATTATATTCTCCTTTTTATTACTATATTTATACTTCAAACGGGAATAAACTTAGCTTTTATATATGCAAAACTCAACTTATGAATGATAGGAGTATCTATAAAAAACATAGAGACGCACAACTATGGCGTCTCTATAATTTTACTTCACAATTCTACATCATAAATAAATTATAAAATAGCAATTATTTCGTATGAGCGTTTTCCCCCCGGTGCTTGCAAAACAACATCATCACCCGGTTTTTTACCAATCAGAGCCATTCCAAGAGGAGATGATACTGAAATTTTTCCCTTTGCTATATCTGACTCTTCCTGACCAACAAGCATATATTCAACCTCTTCCTCAGAGTCAAGATTCTCAAGAAGCACTCTTGAAGCAAACCTTACACAATCTTTAGGAACAGTATCAGGATCGATGATTTTGGCACTTGCTATTTTATAGCCCAGCTCCCCAATCCTTCCTTCAATAAAGGATTGCCGCTCTTTGGCAGCATCAAATTCTGCATTTTCTGAAAGGTCTCCATGTGCCCTTGCTGTCTCTATTGCTTTAATATTTTGAGGTCTATCAACAGTTTTGAGCCTTTCAAGCTCTTTTTTAAGAACATTAAATCCTTCTACAGTAATTGGTATCTGCTCCAACTTCTTCATTCTCCATTTATGTTTAAAAATCCACTATTTTTTAAAAAATATTCAATTCAATTCAATTTAATAACAAATAACACTATTTCTCTTTTAAATAAGCCAGAATAGTTGTTCCTGCCTGAACTTTCTGCCCAATATTAACAGATATTTTACTATCTAAAGGCAGATAAAGATCAAGCCTTGAGCCAAAACAGATCATACCATAGCGACTCCCTCGTTCTACTATATCTCCCTTTTTAACATTGCATACTATACGCCTTGCTATCAAACCAGCAATCTGAACAACTCCATAAATTAAACCTGAATCCGTTCTTATTACAAGTGCATTTCTCTCATTGTGCTCTGACGCTTTATCAAAAGAGGCGTTTATAAATTTTCCAGGGACATAGATGACATCTTCAATAACACCATTAAAAGGTATTCTGTTTACATGCACGTTAAAGACATTCATAAAAATGCTGACTTTTATACAGCTTTGGTTGGTGAACTCATTGTTTAACTTCTCTTCAACAACAATAATTTTACCATCAGCAGGGGAGATTATGCAGTTAGGGTCATCAGGAATAGCTCTTTCAGGGTCTCTGAAAAACCAACATATAAATAAAGTTGCAAAAAGAGCGGCCCACCCTATAAAAGTTAATCCTATTAGAAAAAGTAGTACCGTTATAATAACGGCTGAAAAAATAAACTTAAGGCCAGGGGGGGCAACAGCTGTTTTTGCTCTATTATACCACTCAGATTTATTAGTCATATCTTAACTTATTACCATATTTTTTGTTTATCATCAAAAATCATATAATATCTCGATAGTGCATAACTCTTTTGTTATTACTCAAGAATTTCAATAAAATTTAAGTAGAGACGCACGGCCGTGCGTCTCTACTTATGTTCTTTTGCCGATTTAATAACAGAGAGGCTATTTATTGTCAATAAAAGCCGCAACTCTAATTTTGAGATTAATGCCTCGCATTTAGGGGCCAGCTTTGCGACCATTGAATATCACCTAAAGTTCTGCCTGAATTTATATTATCAATAATTTCATGTAGAACTTCAGTAGTTGTTCTGTTGTCGTATGGGGCAAAAAGCGATTCTCCGGGCAGATAACCGTTATGGTCAAGATATTTTACAGTTTCTCCCATCTTCTGCTCTTGAGTCATAAAAATTATAGGATTATCATTTATACCACTCTTTTGACTATTTTTTTCTGTCCCAGAGTTTTTGCTATTATCAACATTTTGGCTACTTTCAATATTTGGTTTATTACCACCTCTTACCACCCAAACCTCATTAGGTATTTGCCCTGTTTTAAAATGGAGCTTTTCAGGGTCTTTTAGATCAGCAAATCCAACCCATTTAGGAATACGCTTGATAGAAAGCTCTCTTATCTTCCACTGGATAATGTGGGTATTCATATTATCAGGTCTCTCTAAGTGGCGACTTAAAACCGCCTGAGCTTGTCTGCTCTCAAGTATATATTTACTATTAGCTGTGCAAAGCCAATTAACTTGCTCTACTGCTGGTCTTTTGTTGAATCTTTTTAAATCCTTTGCCATATCAATAAATGGCAAGGCATTCTCATTACCTATTAGTGTAAAAAGCTGTTCCGTCAAAAAATTTATGATATGGAGTTTAAGAATTGGTGAAAATGGCTGGTTGTAGATATTTTTTATCTCCTGCATTATACTTTCCATACCAATATTATATGAGATATTGTTTATCATTTTTTGAATAACATCGCAGTGATCCATTTTTTTCAAATCTTGCACCTGAATGGTAATAGCACTGTTAGCTCTAAATTCAGGTTGAAGATCGTCAGGAGAGAGAACATATACAATTCCAGAATAACTCTTTATTCCATTTATAAACTCTTCTGATGGCTTACCGTTAAAATACCACTTTTCAGGTGCAAAGTTGGGACGAACAACTGTGCATTCCCACAGATCAACAAACCTTGAGGTTCTCTCCATCTTTTTTAACTCTTCTTGAACCTCATTTTGATGTATTTTGATATTGTTATTAAATGCCTTTAGCGTTTCCAATGTCTCAAACCAGAAAGGATTTTCAGAATAATTACTGCCTTGTGAGGAATCGGCGGAATCATCACCATCTTTACCTTTACCCGTCTCACCTTCTTCATTCTCTTCAGGTGGAAGTATTGGCACAGAGATAAGAGCATTATATAGAGTTGCCATCTCAATTATTGGGGCTATCTTCTTTATCACTTCATCATCAGGAAATCTATTGGCAAAATTCTGAAGTTCTTTGATATATGAATCCAATGAATTTGAGCTTACAATGCTATTTAGTTGATTTTTTCTAACAGAAAGAGACTCTATAGAAGAAGCCATCTTACTCTTTAGACTATTGAGACTCTCTTTCATCTCCGTTGATACGCTTGTAAGTTTTCTCCCCTCAACAATAAGCTCTTCTATCTTTTCAAGTATCTGTTCATTGGAATATATCTCCTCTTGATTTGCAGCAGGTAAAATATTTTTACAATGATTTGTTATCTTTTCAAATATTGATTGAAGTTCATTCTCTTCAATCGCCCGTATTTGGGCTTTTCTCTCTTCCCATGCAGACTCAAGCAATTTAAGACGGGCAAGATTAGAAGAGGTAATTGCATTTAACGTCTCTTTGATCTTCCCCATTTTTTTCTCAATTTGTTCTGTAGTTTCAGGAAATCCGTTTGATTTTAAGTTCTCAAGTTCAACAATAAGCAACTCAAATGTAGCCCTTTTCTGTTCAAGTAATGCTGATACATCTTGGGATTTGGCTTTATAGGTTTCCATCTCTGATTTACTAAAAAGAGATGAATTTATAAATGCTATCTTTCTTTTTCCCATATCGTTAATTATCTCATTACATTTTTCAAGTTTTTCCTCATCAACAGCACTTTGGAACTCTGTGGTCAATCTGTTTCTTACCTGTCTGTAGAAATTCCAAGTAGCAGCAAGAGAGATGCAAAACATTGCAAACATAATGATAAGGATATAACCCATCTGTTTTTTTCTCTGCTTCCGTTTTTTTGCCGCCTCCTCTTTACGAATAAGAAGCTCTACATCAGACTCTAAATCTTCTGGTATTGGAAGGCGATAGAGCTTAATCTCGTCCCATAATGCTTTTATTCCATGATGTGAATCCCGTTCAATTCTATTAACTATATCACCGATTTTGCTTTGATAACTTTTTTGTAGCTCTATAGCTTTGAGCTGTTGCTTATACCAATTAAGAGCGTTTGTATAGATAACGTTTAGAGATGGGTCTGGTTGAAAATATCTATTTTTTTCAAGGTTTTCATATTCTGAAATAGCCTCTCCAAGCTCACCAACATTTGCAGATTGAAATGAGATACCAATTTTCCTTACAATCTCTTTCTCTTCATAGCAGAGAGCCTCTTTATGCTGATCCTCAATAAACTCCTCTAACTCCTTAACAGGAATGATGTCAGTAGGAATGCTCCACTGCTGTTTTATCTCAACTATAAGTCTTGCAACACCGTTAACGTTTTTCTCCTGTCTAAACTCATCAATGTCATGGCTTATCTTATCTAAATAAGCTGTTTCAAACTCAGCAAGATCAGATTTCCACTGTGGATTAGCAGGGTCTTTTCTAACAAGCTCTCGCAAAATCGCAACACATTGACCAACATTTCCCTGATTATTTGCCCTTCTAAGCTCTTTAAGCAGAGGTTCAATGGTTGATTCCATTGAAAAGCTCTTCATAATTGCATTAAACGCTTCTATATTAAGCTCTTCAGGAATTGGCCAACCTTTTGCAACACATAATTGTCTCCAGTCAGATAACACTGTTGCGTTCATTTCATTACAAAGATCAATTAAGTGCGGATCATATCCCGCCTCTTCAAGTGCCTGTGCTACCATATTGTTTTTAATCAATGCAGCACATTTTTTAAGACGTTCGTTAACCACGTTGCACTGACCAGCGTAAGTCGTAGCGATCATTATAGGATCGTGTGCATCAGCTTTAGTTGGATCAGCAACTATCTTTTTTATAACTTTTATTGAGTCTGTTATTCTCATAATTTTTTAAATATTTAAGAAGGTTATTGGCAAATCATACATAAAATTGGATATGTTCTATTTCGCTGTTTATCATTATAATCAATTCGCAACTGTTTAATTTTTAGCTCTTTAAAGAGTTTGTCGTTTTCAATATCTTTTCTTATATCTGTAAATGTAAGTTGAATGAAATATGGTATTATAGCACTATTTTTATCTTTATTATTTAAGTCAGCCTTGATTGATACCTTAGGATTAAATATCAACTTATCTACAGCTTTATTCTCTTTTGCATTATCTTTCTGCTCTTCTGCGTTATCTTTATTCTCTTTTGCATTATCTTTCTGCTCTTCTGCGTTATCTTTATTCTCTTTTGCATTACCTTTAGTAGGATCAACATCACCATTTGAAGTAACACCAACATCACCGTTTAAAGTAACATCAACATCACCATTTGAAGTAGCACCAACAGCCCCGTTTGAAACATTCCCAGCGCCACTTTTTGAACTCTCTTGATTTGGTTTCAATTCAATATCTTGATGTAATTCAACAAATCCAGTTAAATTATCTGATTCTAAAAGGGACAAAAATTGATAAATTAGCTTCGACATCTTAGGGTCAAACCTTATCTCAAGAGTGTTGCTATCGTCTTTTAGCTTTGAGATCATTGATTCAGAAATATTAAGAGGAGTTACCCAAATAAGATCAATATGCTCTTTTGAAGGTTGCTCAAGGTATATTGCAGAGTATAAGTTCTTGTCGTAAAGAGATATTTTTTCCATTGATATATTACCCAAAGACTCTCTTAAATCTCTATGCAATATATCCAAATTTGGAGTATCTTTAATTATTGGAGACTCAATATTTGTTTCAATTTCTGTGCCATCTTTTGTAAGAAGGCGGCATTTTATGTTTTTAAATTCAGAGAGATCAAAAGTGATTTTTGAAGTTTTATTTGGAACAATTTCACCACCATTGATTGCATTATCTACACTGCCAATTTTATTCTCTTCATCGAGCATAATCCTATCTTCATTGCTAACATTTTTACTGTTTTCGTAGAAACTCAATAGAAGTTTTTTATGAGTTTTAATCTCAGACGATCTATTTTTAGGCGACTCGGCTTCATCTTCAATGTTAGCTCTTTCGTTTTTTGCTATAGGTTTAATCTCAGATTTAATATTTGAGTGGTTATTCGCCTTTATATTTGGCGTGTTATTTAATGTGATATTCAAAAAATTATTTGAATAGAATGTGTATAAAAATCCAAAGGCTAAGAAAGAGACAATAGATAGAAATATCCAAAATATTTTTCTTGAGCTTGAAAAAAGAAGCGATAAAAAAGATTTCCGATAATTATCTTTTTGAATAGAACTTTGTTGTTCGCCTTTTTGTGGTTGGATAAAAATATTTTCTCTAACATCTTTTTCAGAAGATAAATTATCTGGAGATATTTCATCTTCACCTGTTTCTGTTAAAGAACTCTTGTTTATATTTTTATCACCTGAACTTTCAAAAGACTTAATATTACATGAACTCTCAAAAGGTTTAATTATAGGAATTTTTCCTTGAATAGTTTTGTTCGTGAGGTCAATTACAAGAGAATTGGGATATTTTTCAATTATATTAGATAGATAATCGCCAGAAACATAATGGTCGTTAAAACTATAACTTTTAGTTGTGTAATTCAAAGAGTTAATTTTAAAAGGCTCAACTTGTTTTGGACAAAAACGCCAAAGACAGTCAGAATCCATAGGTTTTGATATAAAGTGTGTGTTAAAGGTAATATCCCATCTTCTCTCTGGAGCAACAAGGCTCAATGCCTCAGCTAAAAGATTCGGAATATTATTTTCCTGATCAAATAGAATAAATGATGGTATCTCTTGGTTACTCTCTGCTGATTTTGAAAGTAGATAAGCTGGTTCTACATTACCAAAAATATTGCTCCATGAGTTAAGTGTAATTGCACTTCTATCGATCTTTATTTTATCAATCTCTTTCTCTTCAACTGAAGTTTTATCTATTAAACTAATGAGTTCTAAGTTATCGAGTTCCAACCTATTTGGGGGTAATAGGCAAGGTGTTTTATCCCATTGCTTCACAAAAAAATTAGCATAAGCCACTAACCATGCTGGTCCTAAAGGAAATTTTAGCCTCTCATTGTTATCAAATATAATGTGATGTGCAATTTTGTTCTCGCGTCCCGTGTAATCTTTACCTGCTACAGCAACTCTGGATAGTATTGATATTTCATCTTTCTCATATTTATGGGCTTCTAAATTATAATCCCCATTCAACTTTGAACTATAATCCCCACTAAATTTATAATTCGCATTAACTTTGAACCTGTAATGGGTATAAATTTCAGGATTCTCTTCATATCGAGGATCTCCAAGTGGATAGACAAAAGGGTAGCCACTCAAAGATTCGCAAAGCTCAATATACGATCTGGGCATACCTTCTGTATAGGCAACAGGTGTAAACCCTGATGTTCCACTTTGCAATCCTCTGGGGTATGATGTGTATATGAGTTCAAATATCATGGCTATTTAATTAATTCCCAAATTATCTCTCTATATTGGAAAATTAGGAGTTAATTTCCACAATTATAATTGCTGACAATCTATTGGTTGACATAGGGAATATATCCCATCTTCGATAAAATATAGAGAAATGGCACTTCTACCCATAACGGGTTTATATCTGCTGGATGCACACCTTTAGCATCAGGTTGATGACCAATTGCACTTACAGGAAGATATACAACATTCTCAGCAAAAGACTCTACAGTATTAACAAATTCAGGCGATAGCCTTAAAAAAATCTCTCTTATAGATGCTGATACCTCTTTTATTTGAGACATATTTAAAGCTCCTACGGTTGGCTTAATAAACTTGTATGGCAAAGTTTTGATATTAATGCCTTCTCGTCTAAAATAGTCCATTAGGAGATCCGCCTTTGAGACACCAATAACAATTGGTTTATTAAACTTTGCTTTAACATTAAGCCCTGTATGTTTTCTTATCCTGTCAATGATCTCAATGAGTATTTTTTGCTGTTGATAGACAGTTTCAACTAATTTAGTTCGCAATGAAGAGTTGATTATATTGGTAAACCTTGGATCAGCAGTTGGGTCAAAGAGAAATAGCAAACCATTAGCCCGCAATATATGAAGAGAACCTGGTTTTTGTATCTTGTCCTGACCCGTTTGGAAATGTTCTCCTGCATTATCGTAAAACGCAATGCTATTTTGTATAGCATCAAGACGATGATAGTTTTTATTTGATAGTAGTGAAAATATTGCTGGTAAAGGAAGGAACATGCTTATGGCATTTATTTTGACCTCTCTTGCAGTGTGGGCGGACTCAATTTGAGTCTTCTCAATCGAGTTGTAGTCAACTCCGCGGGCAGGGAGAAATAGCTTCTCTTCATAGCTGTTTATCCACTGATTTGTCGTATTATCAATATCTTCAAAATTTAGTCCAAAATATTCTGGTAAAATTTTGCGTAATCGCCATGTTGAAGTTGCAAGATAATATGATTTACCAGCACCCGGAGAGCCAATAATAGAAAAAAAGAGAGGATTGCTGTCTAAAAATGGGGTTGGAATGCGTAAATGGCATCGGGGGCAAGCCATATCAGTGCAGATTTCGCCTCTGCTATCTAATGCTCTACGAAAAGGCTTGATATATCTCGGCAAAAAGCGTTGCTGCTCATCATACCCAAGAACAGGGTCGCCCATGAGGGCAGGATGTCGAGCTATGAAAAAAAGCTCTTCAGTTTTAAAGCTATGCCAACAATATGGACAGACATGCTTGTTAGAATCAACAGCATCAGAGATGTGCGGAGTGTGGCTCTTTTGAGCAAAAAGATCAGGGATTTCAAAAGCCTTAATCCGACTCTTTAATCCTGAATGCCAAGCATCATCTAAAGGCAACAACAGACCATTTCTTGCTGATTTCATAAGTTCCTGCTGTTTAACAGGTCCATATTCTATGCCTTCATGGATATAGAACCACTCAATATCTTTCTCTCTTACGGCAGATTCCTTATACTCTTTTTTTATAGGAATTGCATCTGTTACAAGATTATATGATAATGAAAGATGGACATCTCCAACTTTTAGTGTAAAATTTTTATCTCTTTTGGCTTCAACTCTTTTTTTACCGTTTATTGGCTCTCCATTGAGCAAAGTTTTATGGTGGCTACCTGAAAGATCATATATTTCAAGGTATTTTCCATCTTTGAGCAAGATAAATTGAATATGTGATTCAAGAAGCGAAAGGTCTTGAATCATAACATCACACTGCATAGAACTGCCTAAAACTACAGGTGATGTGTTTATGGTATAAGGTGCTATACCAAATTTCTCAGGAATTGTGATTCTCCATGCACTTTTTGTCTTATTACCTATTTTAAACAGCATGGTATTTTTCCTTTTTAGTCTCTGTTTGTTATAATAGCAGATTTTGATTATAATAGCAGATTTTGAAATATGTTAATTTGTTTAAAAAATCTCCAGTTAATTTTTCCAAAAAATTAACATATACAGAGTTGATTGTAAAGAATGTTGTGTTTTTTTTATTTAACTTCGTGTTATCTGCTACTTTATTGTGTTATGTTGTGTTGTTAAGTGTAAATGGTTAGAAATTTGACCTCCTGCAAAACCCATTTTATATAGGGTAACCTCAAGGAGCAATTCAAGTTTTACAGGAACTCTATTTTAATCATTGACAATCAGTGATTCAGAATTTGACTTTTTATAACCCTTCTGAATATAATAGAAAAACTATCTGTTTTATAGATATGTAATCAAATAACTTTTATAGGTATGTAATCAAATAAACTAACCAAATAGTTTAACTAAATTTAAGGAACTACTGAATAAAGGAGAAAAAAACCATGAGGAGTAAATTTTATCTGTTTGTAAGCTTGTTCACTTTTGTCTTTATGGCTGTTAGTGCTATTGACTCGATAATTTGTCAAGCTCATGTTCCTGATACAGGTCAAACAAAATGCTATGACAGCAATACTGAGATACTATGCCCTTTACCAGGAAACCCTTTATATGGACAAGATGCAAATTATCCCCTAAATGCTATGTCATACACTAAATTAGATTCTAATGGTAATACTTTACCTGATTCAGCTACATCATGGGCTATGATTAGAGATAATGTTACAGAACTTATTTGGGAGAACAAGACAGACGATGGCTCTATCCACGATAAAGATAACTACTACACATGGTATGATAGTAATCAATTAACTAACGGTGCTAATGCGGGCACACCCGGAGATGGAACAGATACAGAAGATTTTATCAAATCATTAAATGACTCTAAATTTGGTGGATATTCAGATTGGAGACTACCTACTCCACAAGAGCTTGCAAGCATAGTAGATTATAGCATTCAATACTCTACTCCTCTTACTCCAAATGCAGTCCCAGCTATTTCGGATAAATATTTTCCATACACGCAACATGATAGAGATTACTTTTACTGGTCAGCAACAACAACCTCAAACTACAACTACAATGCTTGGGGATTATATTTTTATGATGGACATGTAAATTACACTACCAAAAAAAATAGAGGATATGTGCGTGCTGTTCGCGGAGGAGATTACCTAATATCAAGAAATTTGATTATTAATGGCAACGGAACTGTATCTGATCTCAACACTGGACTCACATGGCAGCAGACAACGGACTCAAGTAGCATGACATGGCAAGAGGCAATTGCATATTGTGAAAATCTAAATTTGGGTGGTTATACAGATTGGAGGCTTCCTAATATTAAAGAGTTACAAACCATAATTGACTATAGGTGGTATAGTCCAGCCGTTAATGTATCTTATTTTCCTGATACACTTTCTCTATCCAAGACTTCTTCGCTACTTTATTGGACAAGCACATCTCAAACAAGCATAACTGAAGTATATAGTAAAGAAACTCCAATATATAATACAGAGAATGGAGAAAATGGCTGGACTGTAAATTTTATAAATGGATATACAAGTTATCCTGATAAAGATTATAAATATAATGTTCGTGCGGTTCGTGGGGGATTATCTCGTTCCGTAGTTTTAGAAGCTGACTCATCATTTACAATTCCTTGTATGGCTTTAAATGATGATAAATTTAGCATAAAGTTTAGACGAACAGAGAATCCATTTTTATGGATACCAGATGTAAATACACTTAATGAGCGTTTTGATCCATCATTTGAGTGCATTGATGTTAATGATGACTTTAGCTTTCATATTCCACTTATGAATGACAATGGAAAGCTATATAGTATAGACTTTAAATACTCGTTGGCAGAATCGCTATGGAAGCCTGATTTAAGCTCAATAGTTGTATATGGGGATATTGATGTTAAACGTGGTAGCATTCCTGTTATTGATGGTATTTTTTCTGAAAACGAATGGGTTGATGCTGGTGCAACTGTTATAACCGTAGAGCCAGATTGGTTAGTTACTGTTTATTATAAACACGATGACTCGAACTTATACATCGCATTTGGAAATCTTATAAGAGATGGACGCGCATTTTTCCCTGAAATATTATTAGATATAAATAATGATAAACAGACTTCATGGCAGATTGATGATTGGTGGTTACACGCTTCGGCTGCTGATTGTGAAGGTAATGGGAAATATAATGTTTGGTCAAGTTGTCAAGAGAAATTGATAGGTTGGGACGCTAACAATTTCTTACGTCCTCAAGATATAGTTGAGATACAGATTTCATACGAAAAACTTGGATTAGTATCTTTAAATAAAGAGTTTCTTGATGATAAGAAAATTATGGGAATAGCTTTTAGTGTTACAGATAAAATTAACAAATCAAGGTTTTGGCCCCCAGAGGCAAACCTTGAGAATCCTTCAACATGGGCTGTTATGAAATCTTCAGATAGCTGGAAATAGGCCAAATGTTCAGGATTCCGAAATAGCCTCAAACATTTAGCAAATTAGAACATTATAAAAAGAGAGATTTGACAACTTTAAAAAGGTTGTCAAATCTATAAACCATAAAAATAAATGAGAAGCAGACGCAACGATGATTTAAGTAGCTTTGAACTACTTCTTGATACTATGTGTAACACATTTGGCGGCATTGTTTTTATTGCGTTGCTTCTCACTCTTCTTGCTCAATCCATTGAAGTAAAGTCAGATTCCAAAGATTTAAACACTAACAAAATTCATCAAGCCAATAAAAAAAACTCCAACGACTCCAAACAACTCCAGCAGATTCGCCAAATCAAGAAAAAAATCCAAACAAATACTGAAAGTATTGCATCAGCTAAAGAGAATATCAAAGCTCTTGAACAGGAGATTGAAATTTTAAACCAAGAGATTTTAATCTCTGCAAAGTTTAAAAATCAGGAGCGTGAACTTAGAGTTCCAAAACTTCACCAGATTGATAAATCGCCAGTTTTTATAGCGATAAGACATGGTAAATTTTATGCTATTACCAATATTTCATACTCAATAACCAATATCTCATCTGGAAAATGGGGAAATAGTGGCAGAGGCTATGACTCTTCAGATATTTTTATTAATGAATACAACAATATAACTAATATTGAACTCTTATCAGGCAGAGGGCAAATAATTAAAAAAGGTGCTGAAAAGAGTGGAAAATTACAACAAGCTCTCTTAAATCTCAATAATCAAAAAGAGTTTATAAATTTTGCCGTATATCCTGACTCTTTTGCCGAATTTAACTATTTAAAAGAGCTTTTTATTAATAAAGGGTTTGATTACAATTGGTTTATTATTAAAAACCAACTATCTCTTGTGAAAGGGGCTGGGCAGGTTCATGCTCAGTAGTTTTAATGTTATTCCCCTTTCACATAGCACATAGCCTATTTTGCATTTGCGTTAGGTGTAAAAAGCTCTTCACCCATGAGTTTAAAATCTTTCTTACTGTAAATAATTCTGTGCTGTGTTGGCAATTATATTTGATTTCTTATCTGGTTACCGACATTGAGCAGCCACTAATTTCAATATATTGTATATCTATTCAATATATTGAAATTAAAAACACTACATATTGAGTCTGAAAAATACGTTACATTAAAAATTATGGCTTTATATGGATATTTTAAATCAAAAAAACACAATATATTGTTATTGTAGCTATTCAAAACACAATATAAAGCCTGCTCAATGTCGGTGGTTAGCAGATATTATGGTATAATAATTGTATATAGTATAATATTCTTCCGATAAAGCATGGATATTAATCTGTTTTTAAGCCAGTATAATCTACAAAATAGCCAAATATAGATACTTAAAAGACTCTTGCAGACGGCACGGAATTATTTACAGGA
>JADGBE010000003.1 GCA_015231615.1 Desulfamplus sp.
GTTGCCCCTGATGGTTATGTGTTTGATAAGTGGTCAGGACAGATCGCTAATTTGGAAGATATTAACAGCAAATGCACTTCTCTCTATATGCCTCCAAATGAGGTAGAGATTCTTGCGACCTATTCATTGTCTGAAATAGTTACTCCTGATCCAGAACCTCAGCCTGATCCAACACCAACTCCAACGCCTGATCCAACACCTACCCCAGAGCCACCTCCAACGCCTGAACCTACACCTGAGCCTGAGCCAGAACCTACACCAGAACCTGTAATATCAACATTTTCTGCACCATTGATACTTGGTGGTGAGTGGGAAACACGGCTTAACATGGTCAATATTAGTGATAAAACATTAAATTTTGACTTGATGACCTTTGCTACTAATGGGAATAGTATAGAGCATTGCGATATGCAGATTCCAGCAGGAGCTGTCAAATTTGGTAAATCTAACACTCTATGCTCATATTCTGGTAAAGAAGAGTTAGATTTAAGCTCTATGATTCTTTCTGCTGAAATTATGAATCTACCAGGATACATGGAGTTTGTATTGCCGGGTCAATATAGAATCAGCTTACCATTGCAGCGAAGTGGTGTGTCAGTTCAACAGAACACTATCGCTTCGTCAGATGATAATAATAATGATGGAATAAGCTATCTTCCTATGGTTATAAATAAAGATGGCTGGTGGACTATTGTCGTGATGTCTAACACCACGGACAAGACAAAAAAGATTACTATTTCACTTACTAATGGTCAAAAAATAGTTCGCAATATAGCCGCATACGGTCAAGATATATTTTCTATAGGTGATTTACTAAACAGCTCTTCCAATTCAAACAGCTCTTCAAATGGGTTGGAAGAGAATAATGTAAATATAGGTATCTCTGGAGTTATAGAAAACAGTGATGGAGTTACTGGTGCTGTGTTCATAGGAAACAACAATGGAGCATTAACAGGATACTCTCTTGAAAATACACTATCAAAGACCCTTTATATGCCGTTAGTGGTGCAAGATAGCAGTTGGTGGACGGCTATCAATCTGTTTAATCCGAATGACCAAATTGCATCTATTAGCATAATATCTTATGCTGAATCAGGCACTATGCTTGATATTCAATCTCGTAAAATAGAGTCAAATCAAACTATAATTGAGTCTTATCAATCCTTGGGATTGCCTGATAAAACAGCATGGGTCAAAATAGTCTCTGACAAACCTTTAGCTGGCAGTGGATTTTTTGGCATGGAAGATGGAAGTCAACTCTCAGGAGTGGGACTATCTAATAATTTAGCTGCAAATGGTGTAGTAATGCTCTCTGACGATGGCGATTGCGGAGTTGTATTTGCTAATCCTTCGTCTGAATCTGGTAAAATTTTGCTTAAAGTTATGGATTCAAAAGGCAGTCAAATTGCCCAAAAGAGCGTGGATATAAATAAAAATGGTATGATAGCTGGATTGATAAGCCAATTGTTTAATGGAAAGGATATAGCTAAAGCCCGTTATATTATATATTCATTCGTTCCAAACAAAAGTTCAACTGAATCTAATGGTATTGTTGGTTTGCGTATCAATATCCCTTCAGATGGAGCCAAAATAGATACTGCAGAATTGCTTGAATTTTAGTCAAATTTAATAAAAACTGTAGAGACGCACAGCCGTGCGTCTCTACCTATATCTTCCCATTTTTCCTATCACATTCCCCAAACAGTTATGATTTTATCTTTATAACTCTCTTCCCTGCAAAAAATCTTCTCTTCCCAGGTTTTAGATTTTTCTCTATCAAAAATAATCAGATACTCATCACTTATCATAACGGATTTAGAGGAGGTCTTTGACTAATTAGCAGATATGTAAAAATGCAATAATGAATTTTCCTTGACAAAAATGAAATAATCTTTGTAAACATCGTTAATCTTTTTTCATACAGAGCCACATATCTATGTTGTCTTTGTATAAACAACTTTTTTATTTATTAAGGATAAAAACAATGGGCATGAGATTTACAAAAAGTAACGATGTACTTGGAACAGTAAACCGCGGTGATGCCGCAGAATCAAGCCTTTGCACACTCTGTCGTGCAGATTGTAAAGGAAAATGTGAAACATGGCTATCAAGCATGGTAGGCAGAAAGCTACTCTATCCAAGAAGTTTTGGATTTGTAACTGCTGGTGCAAATAACACCACACATGTTGGAGTATCTTATAATTCTCTTAGAATTCAAGGATATGCTTACGGGGCACAGGGAATGGCACCGGGTCTTACTAACAGCCAAGATGATTGCATATTCCCAAATGTAAGCCTTGAGACATCATTTGGTAAAAAGGTTAAGACAAAAGTTCGTATGCCACTTATGACTGGTGCGATGGGTTCAACATTTATTGCTGAAAAATATTGGGACGCATTTGCTATTGGTGGTGCTATTGTTGGTATTCCAGTTGTTATTGGTGAAAATGTTGTTGGTGTTGACCGCAAATCTGAGATAGCTTCGGGTCCAGAGAGAAAAGGAAAGATCAAATCAGCCCCAGAACTTGATCGCAGAATTGACACATATCTAAGATACCACGATGGCTATGGAGCAATAATTGTTCAGCTTAATGTTGAAGATACACGTAACGGTGTAGCTGAGTATGTTGTTGATAAGTATGGCGACAAGTGCATTATTGAGCTTAAATGGGGACAAGGTGCTAAAAACATTGGTGGCGAAATTCAGGTAAGAAGCATTGAATATGCAAAGTTCCTTAAAGAGCGTGGTTATGTAGTTGATCCAGACCCAACTTTGCCTGAAGTTCAAAAAGGTTTTGAGCAGGGTGCAATTAAATCTTTTGCCCGTCATAGCCGTTTAGGAGCTACAAGCCTTACCTCTGTGGAAAAAGTAAGAGAAGATTTTATGAACAGCGTTGAGTATCTTCGCGGTATTGGTTTCAATAGAGTAACTCTTAAAACTGGTTCTTATGGAATGGAAGAGCTTGCAATGGCAATTAAATTCTCAACAGATGCACAGCTTGATCTTCTTACAATTGATGGTTCTGGCGGTGGCACAGGAATGAGCCCTTGGAACATGATGCAAAGCTGGGGCGTTCCTTCAATTATCCTACACGCTAAGGCTTATGAGTATGCCAATATGCTTGCTGCAAAGGGTAAACAGGTTGTTGATCTATCTTTTGCTGGTGGTTTTGCCTTAGAAGATCATATTTTCAAATCTCTTGCACTTGGTGCCCCTTACAGCAAACTTGTCTGCATGGGAAGAGCTGTTATGATTCCGGGCTTTCTTGGAGCAAATATTGAAGGGTCAATCTATCCAGAGAGAAGAGAGAGAGTAAATGGTAACTGGAACGAACTGCCAAAAACTGTTCTTGAAGTTGGAAAGACTGCTGATGAGATTTTTGCAGGATACCACGATATGGAGAAAAAACTTGGCAAAGATGAGATGAAGAAAATCCCTTATGGGGCTATTGGATTCTATACACTTGCCGATAAACTTGCCTGCGGTGTTCAGCAGCTTATGGCTGGGGCAAGAAAATTCTCTTTAAATCAGATCACACGAAATGACATCTTTTCTGGTAACCGCGAAACTGCAAAAGAGACAGGTATTCCTCATGTTTCTGATGTAAATGATGAATCTGCACGTAAAATTCTAAATTCATAAAAACTACACTAAGTTTAGTATTCCAGATAAATAAATTGGCAATGTCTTTTGCCCACCCTGCCCCCCTCCTCAATGGAGAGGGGCAAAATAATTATCTGAAAAGCTATAGTAGATTAGAACCAATATTGACAAGTTTTTCCTTGATAGTTCTCTACAACTGCCCTACTTCCATCTATATGCTTCATATAATTAGGCAACAGTGGCACTTTTCCATACCCACCCGGAAGATCAATCATATAATGAGGGATTGCAATACCTGTAAGATTTCCTCTCATTGCCTTCATTATGCTAATACCAGTCTCAAAGGAAGGTCTAAAGTGATAAGTTCCAGCAATTAGATCAGGATGATGGAGATAATAAGGTTTAACTCTAATTTTGATAAGTTTTCTCATCAGTTCAACCATAATTTCTGGAGTATCATTTACCCCTTTTAGAAGAACAGTCTGACAACCTAATGGAATACCAGCACGGATAAGAGTTAAACATGCTGATGCTGCATCATCTGTAATTTCATCAGGGTGGTTAAAATGGGTATTGATATAAAGTGGATGATATTTCTCAAGAATTGACGCTAAGTTCTCAGTAATACGATATGGTAAAGTGCATAACACTCTTGTATGAATCCTGATAGTCTCTACATGGTCAATCTCCCTTATTGCAAAGAGAATTCTATCAAGTTTCTCTGTTGTCAGAAGCAATGGATCGCCGCCTGAGAGTATGACATCACGTATCATCTTATTATTTCTAATATAATGAACACCTTCGTCAATTCCTTGATCAATGTTGCTTAATCCATTCGATTTAGGTTCAGAGTAATCCCTATCTCCTAAACTCAATTTAGATTCAACGCAATTCCCTGAACTCAATTTAGATTCGGTATCGGTATAATCACCTGATGCGGTGCAATCACCCAAACCCACCTTTCTCTTTCTCATACAGTAACGGCAATACATAGCACATTGGTTTGAGACAAGGAAAATAACCCTGTCAGGGTATCTGTGAATAATTGATGGAACTGGAGATTGAGAATCTTCATGCAAAGGGTCGTAAGGATTTACGGGATAAAAGGGCTTTAACAAAGGATCGTTGCTATTTATGAGATCAAAGTGTTCTGGCGAGGTGTTAGAGAGTTCATTAATATCAGGCACTGCTTGTTTCCAGATCGGGTCTCCTATATTCTTAATCAAAGAGAGGTAATATGGAGTTATACGCATTGGGTATTTTTCAGTAACTTTCTCTAAAGGACTCTGTGATACCGAATTTTCAACACTATCTATATTAGTATTAAACAAATTGGCGATGGAATTAATATCGACCTTTAATTTGTTTCCCAAATATTGTTCAAGTTGGGAGGCTGTAACAATGCTATTTTTTAACTGCGTCTGCCATCTTGCAGAACTTATATTAATAATTTCCATCACACCGTGTTTGTTTTAGGCTATCCATGAATATTAAAGAGAATATCGTTTTCTACATAGAGCTGCTCAAGTTTATGATGGTGTTTTTTTAAATCGTCTCCAAGCCTACTTGCAAGCTCCTGAACGATATACTTTATAATACAGAACATATTTGATGTATTGCCAATAAATGGGATAGAGTTCATTGGGACAACGAGAAAAAAGTTAGCAAATTGAATAATAGGAGACATTGTGTTGTCTGTGATAAGAAGCAATGTATGACCTTCTCTGCGAATAAATTTTCCAAGTTTTATAAGCTCATTTGGATAGCGTGTTGTAGCAACCATTATAATAAGGCTATTTTCAGGTGCATTAGAAATTTGATCAATAGTTGTAGTATCACTGCCTTTAACAATCGTTATACCTTTTCTAATACGGCTTAATGACCAACCCATAAAATATGCAAATGTGTAAGATAACCTTGAGCCAGCAACATATACATTTGGGTTTTTGAGTAGATAGTCAACTATCTCATTTAGCTTTTCTATATCAACAGATTCGTAAAGATATTGAAGATTACTCATCTCTTCGAGCACAACGTGGTTGAGGCGATTTATGTCAGGTTTTTGAATCCCTTTTAGATCAGCCCGATCAAGAAGTGTTAAACCTGTATCAAGAAAGCTCTTTAGACCTTGCTGAAATTCACTATAACCTTTATATCCGCAACTATCTATAAATCTAATAACCGTTGCCTCGCTTGTTTTACAGGTCTCTGCAAGCTCTTTTATGGTCATAAATACTGCTTTTGTAGGATTTTGCATAATGTAATTACCAAGAATTTTCCCTTTTGGAGTTAATGAATCCAAACGGCTTATTATATTGGTCATCACAGAGTTTACATTTAACGGTATATTGTGTATGGAGCCTTGAGTTGAATTGGTCATTTTGTATTTATTTCAAATTAATATATTGGGGTGTTAGTATAAATTTAATACTCTATTTGACATATAGCACTACATTAATTTTTTATATATCAAAACTATTAAAATACAGCAATAACAATACCCCCCTTCTTTAATTAGTAAAGAGGGGTATTAAAAATAAATTATCGAAGTGCTGCCTGAGCTGCTGCAAGTCTTGCTACTGGCACTCTATATGGTGAGCAACTTACATAATTAAGACCTATCTTGTGACAAAATGCAATTGATTCTGGGTCTCCACCATGCTCTCCGCAGATTCCAAGTTTTATATTGGGTCTTGTCTCTCTACCTTTTTTAACGGATATTTCAACAAGAGAGCCAACAGCCTCTATATCTAAGGTTGCAAATGGGTCTGCATCTAAAATCGCGTTATCAATGTAATCATTCATAAATGAGCCAATGTCATCACGGCTGAATCCAAAGGTCATCTGGGTGAGATCATTTGTGCCAAAAGAGAAAAATTCAGCATATTCAGCCATTTTATCAGAGACTAAAGCTGCCCTTGGAACTTCAATCATGGTGCCAAATTGATAATAAATAGAGCTAATTTGATGAGTTTTTATGACTTCATCATAAACTGAAACACAAAGGCGTTTGGCAAAACTAAGCTCTTTCTCATTGCATGTTACAGGTACCATTATTTCAGGAAGAGGATTTTTACCCTCTTTTATAAGCTCTGCTGATGACTCAAAAATCGCTTTGAACTGCATCTTTGTAATCTCTGGAAATGTTATCCCAAGCCTTACACCTCTATGCCCCATCATTGGATTTACCTCTTCAAGAGATTTACTCCTCTTTTCAATCTCTTCAATATCAATACCAAGCTCTCTTGATAACTCTTCTTGATTCTCTCTTGTGTGTGGCACAAACTCATGGAGTGGTGGGTCAAGAAGACGGAATGTTACTGGTTTACTATCCATTATCTCAAGAGTTGATTTCATCTCTTTTTTGATAAATGGATATAATTCATCTAACGCTATCTGACGCTCATGCGAAGTTTTACTCAAGATTACTTTACGAAGCAAAAATAGAGGTTTTTCAGAGTTTGCCCCATAAAACATGTGTTCAGTTCTAAAAAGTCCAATTCCTTCAGCTCCAAATTCAAGAGCTTGGGCCGCATCTTTTGGGGTTTCTGCATTAGTTCTAACCTTTAGTGTGCGATATTTATCAGCAATTACCATAAACTGTTTAAATTTAGGATTTGCTGTAGCATCTTTCATATTAAGTTTACCGTCATAGACAATACCAGTTGAGCCGTTGAGCGTTAAAAAATCCCCCTCTTTATATACTTTACCGCTTACACTACCTCCAGCACCATAAGCACCAACTACATGAATCTCTTTTAAATCATATCTGATTTTAAGAGAGCCAGCCCCCACAATACAGCATTTTCCCCAACCTCTTGCAACAAGAGCTGCGTGGCTTGTCATACCACCACGAGCTGTTAGAATTCCCTTAGCTGCCCTCATTCCTTCAATATCTTCGGGATTTGTCTCTTCTCTTACCAAGATCACAGATTTGCCTTTTTTCTCCCAATAAACTGCATCTTCAGAGGTAAAGACAATCTCACCACAAGCTCCGCCAGGACCTGCTGGCAAACCCTGAACAACAATTTTTGCATATTTTTCAGCATCAGGATCGACAATTGGGTGGAGCATCTCATCTAACTGCTTAGGGTCAAGACGGTTTATCATTGTTGGTTCATCAATTAGCCTCTCTTCAAGCATATCCATTGCCATATTTAAAGCAGCAGTGCCTGTTCGTTTACCAACTCTACATTGAAGCATATAGAGTTTTCCCTGCTCAATTGTAAATTCAATGTCTTGCATATCTTTATAATGTTTTTCAAGAATTGTTCTAATTTGGGCAAGCTCTTTATAAATTTCAGGCATAGACTCTTCAAGTGAAGGCAGATGTGCATTGTGGTCAGACTTTGTATCATTGTTTAAAGGGTTTGGAGTTCTGATTCCAGCTACCACATCTTCACCTTGAGCATTTGGGAGCCACTCACCATAAAAGGTATTTGCTCCAGTTGCTGGATTTCTCGTAAAAGCAACGCCAGTTGCAGATGTGCTGCCCATATTACCAAAAACCATACTCTGAACATTAACCGCTGTTCCCCAAGTATCAGGGATATGCTCAATTCTTCTATAAGATACAGCCCGTTTTCCATTCCAACTTTTAAATACAGCACCAATTGAACCAAGTAGTTGCTCATAAGGATCGTCAGGAAATTCAACACCAAGATGGTAAACAATTTTCCGTTTAAACTTATTGCAAAGCTCTCTCATCTCATCTGCTGTTATCTCTGTATCTGTATCATAGTTTCTGTCATTTTTTAGATCATTTAGCATCATCTCAAGGTGAAGGCGTATTCCCATTCCATCTTTTGGCTCTACCCCTTCTGCTTTTTCCATTACAACATCTGAATACATCATAATCAATCTTCGATAAGCATCATAGACAAACCACGGGTTACCTGTTTGCTCAATTAGACCCGGAATTGTTCCAGGAGACAACCCAACATTAAGAACTGTCTCCATCATTCCCGGCATTGAGCGTCTTGCACCAGATCGGCTTGAAACCAAAAGCGGATTTTTGGGGTCACCAAATTTTTTACCCATAAACTTTTCAATGTTTGACATTTCTCTATTTAACTCTTCATATAAACGGTCAGGAAGTTTTCCACCTGCTTTAAAATAGTCGTTGCAACACTCTGTTGAGATAGTAAAGCCTGCTGGAACAGGAAGTCCTAAAATTGCCATTTCAGCTAAATTTGCACCTTTGCCTCCAAGAAGGTTCTTCTCAGAGGCATTTCCATCTGCTTTGCCACCTCCAAAGCTATAGATATATTGTGTCATTTGTGAGTTTTTCCTTATATTGAAAGTTATTTATAAGTTGATTTAAAAATTAAGATTGGCTATATCATAATAAAAACTGATTAATAGCTATATCGTGAACTATGTCAAGAATTCTAAGATAAAAGATTTGATAACTTTTGAAAAATTGTCAAATCTAAAAAATATAGTTAGCCGAAAATTTTTATACAATAAAGAATATTTTATGATAAATATTGATTCTATATCAAAGAGTTATGGTAAGCAGGTTTTATTAAATAACGCCTCTCTTCAAATTAATCCGGGTGAAAAAATAGGACTTGTAGGAAGAAACGGTCATGGCAAGACTACGCTTCTTAGAATGGTAACGGGACAAGAAGAGCCAGATGGTGGTCAAATACAGATTCCAAGTAACTATAGAGTTGGTTATCTTACCCAGCATATATCATTTTCAAAAGATAGTGTGCTTGACGAATGTATGGTTGGATTGCCAGAACATGAAAAAGATCACTACTGGAAAGCTGAAAAGATTCTTGCTGGTCTTGGATTTTCTGACAATGATATGAATAGACCCCCTTCAGATTTTTCAGGTGGTTATCAAGTTCGCCTTACCCTTGCAAAGGTTCTTGTATCTGATCCTGATCTTTTGATACTTGACGAGCCAACAAACTATCTTGATATTGTCTCTATTCGCTGGATTTCCTCATTCCTACGATCATGGTCCCGTGAAATTTTGCTTGTAACCCATGATAGAGGCTTTATGGACGGCATTGTTACCCATATTGCTGGAATCCACCGTTGTGTAGTCCGCAAAATTTTAGGCACAACCTCAAAATATTACGAGCAGATCGCCCAAGATGAAGAGATATATGAAAAGACAAGAGTAAATGAAGAGAAACGAATAAAAGAGATGGAGCTTTTTATCACAAGGTTTCGTGCAAAGGCGAGACTTGCGGGTTTAGTCCAATCCAGAGTAAAAGCTCTTGCAAAAATGGAGAAAAAAGATGCGTTGCAGAGAATAGAATCTCTTGAGTTTTCATTTAGAGATAAAGATTTTGCGGGTAAAAAGGTTATGGAGTGTGAGAACATTACCTTTTCCTATGACGCATCTGAATCTCCCTCATTTGCTGGAGCATCTTCTATGGAGAACTCACCCTCCAATGATAAGGGTATGGCTGAGGAGGTGTCTCCCTTAATTGATAATTTCAGTATTACCGTCTCACCTGATGACAGGATTGCCATTATTGGAAAAAATGGCAAAGGCAAGACAACATTGCTTAAAATTCTTTGTGGCAAACTCTCTCCAAATTCAGGCAAAGTCAGCTACAACCCTGGGGTCGCAATGGGATATTTTGAGCAGACCAATATTGCATCTTTGAACATGAATGCCACTATTGAAGAGGAAATTTTATATTCACACCCTGACATGGATCGCCAGAAGGCAAGAAATATCTGCGGTGCGGTTATGTTTGAAGGAGATAGTGCCTTAAAAAAGATTTCTGTTCTTTCAGGCGGTGAAAAGAGCCGTGTAATGCTTGCAAAACTTTTAGCACAACCTTTAAATATTTTGATGCTTGATGAGCCAACCAACCATCTTGATATGGAGTCTTGCGATTCGCTTGTTCTTGCCCTTGATAATTTTAAAGGTGCTGTCCTTTTAGTTACCCATAATGAGATGTTTCTCCACTCATTGGCAAACCGTCTAATCATTTTTAAAAATGATATGGTGCGTATTTTTGAAGGCTCGTATCAAGAATTTCTTGATAAAGAGGGGTGGGAAGGTGAAGTAAGTAAGAGCAAAAACAGTAATGGTCAAAAAATAAATACTTCAAACAATAATACTGCCAATAATGAACCAGCCAATAATATATCTACAAAAAACTTTACCTCTTCATCTCTATTGAATCCTGAAAATGACTCTAAAAAAATTTCTAAAAAAGAGCTAAGAAAGTTTCGTTCAGACATTATACAAGAGCGTTCAAAAGCAGTTGGTCATATAGAAAAGGCTATAGCAAAAGATGAAAAGCTAATAGAAACTTATGAAGAGCGACTAAAAGAGCTTCATTTAGCTATGCAGAAAGCATCAGAAAAGATGAATGGTAAAGAGATTGCAGCCATTGCTATAGATATTGCCAAGTGTCAAGGTGAGATTGATCTGCTCTTTGAGACTCTTGAAAACAAAATAGACGAGCTTGACTCCAAAAAAATTTTTTTTGACTCAAAACTTGCAGAGCTTCATGATTTTGAATAGAGTTAGTATGTTAGAGACAACAAAAACATAAGTAGAGATACCGGCCGGCGTCTCTACAATTTAAGATTGTATTAAAATTCCTGAGTAATAAAATAGCCGCATCTAAACGATATTAAATTGTTAGGATAATTATGGATAAAAAGAAAATACAGATTATATGGGGCACACTCCTTGTCATGGCGGGTCTTGGGGTTTTTTACAGAATACCGCAGGTTATGCCTAAAATAGTGTCAATAGAGGCATTTAGCAATGCAACAGGTCTTATCCAGTTCTGTTTCTATCTGCTTGGTGTACTTTTAATATATGGTGGTGGGAAGAAGATTTATGACCATTTTTGAATAATTTGGATAAATATTAGGTTTAAATTGAAATATATTATTTATAATAAAAATGGTATCCATCGAGTAAGGATAACCATATAAAAACAGCTAATCTCTTCTGGAGGAATATATGAACGTACCCGTAAGAAAAAAGGGAACAGCCTTAAAAAACACTATTAAAGATCAAACTGGGGCGGGTAAGGCACGTATCGGCGAGCTTCTTTCCAAGGGAGGATATATCACAAATGTCCAATTGCAGAACGCCCAGGCGCAACAAAAGAAAACAGGGTTTAGACTGAGTAAGATTCTTCTTTCCATGGGGATTATTGATCCCGAGACCATTATTAATGTTCTGGGCAGACTTCACGGCTATACGGTAGTCAAACTATCAGAAATGAAGCCCTCTGCAAGTATTCTGAGCCTTCTTCCAATTGAAAAAGCTAAAGAGCACATGGCTGTTCCGCTGAGTATAAAAGATGATCAGTTTATCATAGCAATGACAGAACCAACAGACACAGATGCAATTGAAGATATTAAGAACTTAGTTGGTGGAAAGGAGATCAAGGCATGTGTCTCCACAGAACACGATGTAATACAGGCTTTCAGAGATTTTTATAAGATAAGCGATGATGAGTATAAAGAGCTTATCCATTTTGAGGAGGAGAGTGAAGAGGAACAGCAAGTTTCCTCTGTAGATGACTTTGGTTCTTTGGTTTCTGAGGCTGCTGACGAAGTTGAAGTAGCTGATGATGACTCTAAAAATTATGATGAGTTCATGGCATCAGATGCCCCAATTATTAAGCTTGTTAATGGTATTTTAACAAAAGCTATTAATGACGGTATCAGTGATATTCATATTGAACCTTTTGAAAAATCTCTTCAGGTAAGATACAGGCTTGATGGTGGATTGTTTAAGGCTATGAACCTTCCTTTGAGCATTAAAAATGCTGTTATTTCAAGGTTTAAAATTCTTGCTGAATTAAATATTGCAGAACGAAGAATCCCACAAGATGGAAGAATAAAGCTGCGTCTTGGAAAGAAAAAGACAGTTGATTTCCGTGTATCAACTCTTCCTACACTTTGGGGGGAGGGTATTGTTCTTCGTATCTTAGATCAAAGTGCATTAAATGTTGACCTTACAAAAATGGGGTTTGAAGATTCAACATTCAAATCTATAAAAAGATGTATAAACAGACCTTATGGACTTCTGCTTGTTACAGGTCCTACTGGGAGCGGCAAAACCACCACCCTTTATTCTCTTCTTAACCGTCTCAATACTGAAGACACAAAGATATTGACAGCAGAAGACCCAATTGAGTTTAACTTTAGAGGTATTAACCAAGTTCCAGTAAAAGATAGTGTAGGTATGACGTTTGCTGCTGCCCTTAAAGCATTCTTACGTCAAGACCCTGACATTATAATGGTTGGTGAGATTCGTGATATTACAACAGCAGAGATTGCAGTAAAAGCAGCTATGACAGGACATCTTGTTTTTAGTACTCTCCATACAAATGACTGCCCTTCAACAATAGGAAGGCTCATTGATATTGGTATCCCTTCTTATATGCTTGCATCTGCTGTTACAATGGTTTTATCTCAGCGTCTTGCAAAACGACTTTGCCCCCAATGTAAACAAGTTGTAACAGGGCATGATCCAAAAGAGTTGGAGTTACATGGTTTTACCAAAGAGATTATTTTGGGTAATCCAGCAAAAAATATCCCACCAATTACGATTATGGGACCAAAGGGGTGTAATCATTGCAACGGAACTGGTTACAAAGGCAGGGTTGGTCTCTACGAACTCATGGAGGTTACAGATGAGGTTGGAAAGGCAATTAACGCCAAACTTCCCGAAGATCAGTTGAGAAAGATTGCTGTTCAAGAGGGTATGACAACATTGAGAGACGCTGGTCTTGAAAAGGTGCGTCAAGGTGTAACTTCACTTGAGGAGGTCTTAAAAAAGACTACTATTACAAAAGAGGCTCTTCCATCATATCTTATCAATCCTGACATTGAAAAATACGAAGATATGGATGTCATCATACGCGAGGGAAATAATGATATTGACTTCTTTAAATTAGTTCGTGGTTCTCTCTATGTTGTTAAAGCTGGCAAAAAAATTGCTGAAATACACGAACCCGGTGAATATTTTGGTGAAATGGCAGCAATCACAGGAGAACCAAGATCAGCATCAATAATGTCCAAGGGAAGATCTGAGATTAAACGTTTCCCGGGAGATAAACTTCTTGAGCTCATTGAGAAATATCCTGAAGTTGCCAGACATCTTTTTGGAATTATGGCAAGCCGTTTAAGTCAGGCAAACAAGCTGCTTTTAAGTAAATTAAAGCCAGCGGGACAGTAGTATCTATTTATTTACAAAAAGTATTTGAGCTATTAAACAAGTGTTATGGTAAAAAATAAGGGAATATATGGAAGACGATAATATAAAAGAAGATGCTAACAGAAAAAATAATTTTATCAAAAATATAATTACAGAAGACCTTACGAATGGAAAAAATAACGGAAAGGTTATCACTCGATTCCCGCCAGAACCTAATGGTTTTCTCCACATTGGACATGCAAAATCGATCTGCTTAAATTTTGGTATTGCAGAAGAGTTTAAAGGTAAGTGCAATCTTAGATTTGATGATACAAACCCAGCTAAAGAGGATCAAAAATATATCGACTCCATAATTTCAGATGTTAAGTGGCTCGGATTTAATTGGGGTGAAACTATTTACTATGCTTCAGACTATTTTGATAAGCTATATGAGTTTGCAGTTGAGCTAATTAAACAAGGTAAGGCTTTCGTTTGTAGCCTTACAGGTGAACAGATGCGAGAATATAGAGGAACTCTAACTGAACCTGGAAAGGAGAGTCCAGATAGAAATCGACCTATATCTGAAAATCTTGATCTGTTTGAGAGAATGAAAAACGGTGAATTTGAAGATGGAACCTATGTGCTGCGGGCAAAGATTGACATGGGATCTCCAAATATAAATATGCGTGATCCCGTTATCTACAGAATAAAAAAGATGTCCCATCCAAGAACTGCGGATAAATGGTGTATCTACCCAATGTATGACTTTACTCATGGTATTTCTGATGCATTAGAGGGAGTTACCCACTCTCTTTGCACATTAGAATTTCAAGATCATCGTCCTTTGTATGACTGGCTTCTTGATGAGGTAACTTCTCCATGCCACCCTCAGCAAATTGAATTTGCAAGAATGAATCTTAACTATACTGTAATGAGCAAAAGAAAGTTGCAAAAACTTGTTGAGAACAATTACGTTGATGGCTGGGACGACCCAAGACTTCCAACTATTGCTGGAATAAGACGTAGAGGTTACACAGCAGAAGCTATTAGAAATTTTTGTAATATAATTGGGGTTAGCAAAAAAGAGAGTCGTATTGATGTAGGTCTTCTTGAAAACTGCCTGCGTGATGACCTAAACGATAATGCACCAAGGGTTATGGCTGTATTACGACCTTTGAAGGTAACTATTGAAAACTGGGAACAAAATAGAATTGAAGAGCTTGAAGCTCAAAATCATCCGCAAAAACCAGAGATGGGAATAAGAAAGATAATTTTTTCAAAAACTCTCTACATTGAACAAGATGACTTTATGGAAAATGCTCCAAAAAAATTTTTTAGACTTGCCCCAGGACGCGAGGTTAGACTTAGATATGGATATTTCATAACTTGCAAAGAGGTTTTAAAGGATAAAGATGGTAATATTCTTGAGCTTATATGCACCTATGATCCAGCTACTCGAGGTGGTGATGCTCCTGATGGCAGAAAAGTAAAAGGGACGCTTCATTGGGTATCTTCCGAAGGTTCTATTCCAGCAAAAGTTAATCTCTATGACAGGCTATTTATGGCTGAAGACCCAGAAGCTGAGAGTGATGATTTTACAAAAAATATCAATCCTGAATCACTTGTAAAACTTCAAAATTGCAGAGTTGAAAAATCACTTAAAGATGCGGAACAAGAAAGAGTGTATCAATTTGAGAGGCTCGGATATTTTTGTTCAGACTTAAAAGAGTCATCAAAAGGAGATTTAGTTTTTAATAGAACAGTAACGCTTAAAGATACATGGGCAAAGGTGAACCAAACCAAATAAAATTGGTAAAAATAAAAAAAGGGGATTTATAAAATCCCCTTTACGCAATAACAAATTTATTAACACAAGTTGATGAATATTATCTCTTTGAAAACTGATAATTGGCTCTTGCACCTTTTTGACCATATTTATCACGTTCTTTAGTTCTTGCATCTCTTGTAAGAAAACCTGCTTTTTTAAGCACTCCCCTCAATTCAGGATTTACAAGCACAAGAGCTTTGGTAATTCCATGTCTAACTGCACCAGCTTGCCCCATTATTCCACCACCGAGAACGGTAATTTTAACATCAAATTTATCTATATTTTCAGTCAAAACTAACGGAGAAGTTAGTAATTCTCTTGCCGTAGTAAGTGTAAAATAGTCGTTTAGTGATCTGTTATTCACTGTAATGTTTCCGCTTCCTGGTTTTAGCCATGTTTTTGAAACAGAACTTTTACGTTTTCCAGTTGCGTAGTATATATTCTCATTTTCCATAAGTAATCAAAATGTCCTTATATGTTTATACTATATTTCAACAATCTCTGGTTGTTGAGCAGCATGAGGATGCTCACTCCCTGCATAGACACGCAATTTGGTATTAAGTTTTCTTCCAAGTGGATTTTTAGGAAGCATACCCCTAACAGCTTTTTTTAATAACTCTTCAGGTTTTTTTGCAAGAAGTTCGCCTGCTGTTACAAATTTAATTCCGCCCATATAACCTGTATGTCGATAATATCTCTTTTGATCCCATTTATTGCCAGTAAGGCGTACCTTATCGGCATTTACAACTATTACCCAATCACCTGTATCAGCATGTGGTGTAAAAAGAGGATTGTGTTTACCTCTAATCCTCATAGCCACTTCAGTAGCAACTCTGCCTAATACTTTATCTTTGGCATCAATAATACACCATTTCTCTTTATTATCTGAGCGTCTTGCACTGTATGTATATTTTTTCAATTCACCTTTCTCCTGTTCATAAAAAATAATTTGGTTTCATTACCCCATTAAGCACAATATGTCAAGTTCTATTTTCTTTGGTATTCCCCATATTGTAGGTCGAGTTGTGAAGCAGCAGCTATAAAATAACTACTCTTTATATCTTTTTTCTTTATTGAAATAGTTTGAAAAGTATCTCCAATAATCTTGTAGGAATTATCATTATAAGAAGATAAATTATTATTATTGTTATCTATAAATAGCTTACGTTTTCCTACGGATATTGTGCGATAACGAGATGTAACTTGAAAATCTAACAAAACCACAAAATAGTTTTTATGCTTATAGATACCAACATAATCAAACTGTGCTTTAACAGGATTTGATGCTAATGCAGTTCGAGATCGAATATCAACCCACTCTGCCCACCATTTCATATCTGGTATATAATTTGACCGATAGTAAAAAAGATACTCTAAATATGACCCTTTGTTAAGTGCTTCAATCCACTTAGATATAAAATTAATAATATCAATCCGTTGTGATATATTTGTCTCTACAGGGACGTAGTCCAGACGATCTACTATAATAACTGGCGTCTCATCAATGACTACATAAGGGTCAAGTTTAACTACATCTTCGTTATTCATTGCTACACAGCCATTTGAATCCATTGGTTTAAGTTCTCTATTTGTGCCATGAAGCCATATAGCACTGCCAGTTTTACCAACTATTTTATCAAACAAATTTGGATAATCTGTAGTAAATGCCCTTGGTCCGTAAATTGGGGTCAAGAATCGATCTTCATAAGTCTGCTTGACAAAATAGATACCTTCTGGTGTTTTTTTATCCCCCTCAACCATTTTAGGACCATAAACTTCACCAGTTGAACATGGTATTTCAAAAATCTTTATAAACTCACCGTCTCTTGATGTATATATCCAAAGTCTCTGAGAATCTTTTTCAACAAGAATGGCAGATGCACCCTCTCTTGGTGTTTTAATTAAAGAAGATGGTATAAGATTTATTGCATATTTTTTTATCTCATTTTGCCTATTTAGTTCTATCTCTTCTGAATTCCCAATTTTGATAGAAAACAATATAATTAAAAATATTATAACAACATATAAAAAAAGAGATGGGCAAAATTTATAAAAACAACGTTTTTTATAATAAAAATTAGAGTTTGCAACATAAAACATATAATTTATAGTGTCTCCTTATTATATGAAAATCCAAGATGTTGATATGCTTTTACTGATGCTTTCCGTCCAGACGATGTACGCAACACAAGCCCACATTTTAGAAGATATGGCTCTACAACATCTACAAGTGTGTCAGGCTCTTCTTGAAGAGTTGCAGCAACAGCTTCAATACCAACAGGTCCACCGTTATAAAAGCTAATTATTGTATTGAGATAGTTTCTATCTAACGGTGTCAATCCAATCTCATCAATACCCTCAAGAGATAAGGCTTCTTTAACACTTTTAATGCTAACTTCCCCACCTAATACTACCTGTGAGTAGTCTCGTACCCTCTTGAGTAATCTATTGGCTATTCTTGGCGTTCCTCTTGATCTCATTGCAAGCTCTAAAGCACTTTTGTTATCCATAGGAGTATTTAAAAGTAAAGACGATCTCTTAATTATTGTTATTAGTTCTTCAATTGTATAAAAATCAAGATTTCTAAAAAGACCAAAACGATCTCTAAGTGGTGAAGATAATAATCCTACTCTTGTTGTAGCACCTATAAGAGTGAAATGTTTTAGCCTATACCGATGGCTTCTTGCGTGGATACCTTTATCAAAGACAAAATCTATAGCATAATCTTCCATTGCAGGATAGAGAAACTCTTCAACTGTTTTAGGGATTCTATGTATCTCATCAATGAAAAGAAAATCACCATCTGCGAGATTCGTGAGCATTCCAATAAGGTCTCCCCCTTTCTCTAAAGCAGGTCCTGATGTAACAGTCAGATTCCCACCCATTTCATTCGCAATAATGTGGGATATTGTAGTTTTTCCAAGTCCTGGAGGACCGTGAAGAAGAATATGCTCAAGAGACTCATTCCTCATTTTTGCAGCTTTAATAGCAATTTTTAATGTTTTAACTGTTTCTGATTGTCCAACATAATCGTCAAACTTCTCTGGTCTTAATGAATAACCAGAGTCTATATCTCTATCGGTCTTAGACTCTTTAGGAGAAGATAGTTCAAGTAAAGAGGAGGCTGAAGGTGATACTGAAGAGAATGAAATAATTGAGTCGCCCATGTTAGCCACCAAATATTATTATACTTTTAAAGTTTTCCATGCAAAACTGCTTCAAAAAGCTCTTCTGGTGTTGATATAGAAGGTTTTTTTTGAATTGCCATAGTAACCATTTTTTTTGCAATTGCACTTGTATAGCCAAGTTGTTCGATAAGAACATCGACAACTTGTTGGGAAATTTGTTGCATGGAAAGTGAATTCTCACCACTTAATGTTAATGATTCAAATTGATTATCGGCATAATTTAAATTTACAGGTATTGTTGAATTATCGCTATGCAATTTTGAACTATTATTAGATTCATATATAAAACGTGATAATTTACCATGAAGATCAGCAACAATTTTTTGAGCTGTCCTCTTACCTATACCCTTTAGGTTAGAAAGAAAATCAATGTCTTGATCTTCAATAGCTTTAGCAATTTCTGATATTGGTTTTTCCATAGCTTTTACAGCCTTAAGAGGACCTATTGCGTCAACAGAAATAAAAGCCTGAAAGAAATCTTTTTCCTCTTCTGAATTAAAGCCGATAAGAATAGGCTTTGGCTGCCTATCAGTTTGATGATAGTAGATAAATAGAGCAATTTGATTAGAATTAGAAGTCTCTGTAGCAGAAAAGGCAACCTTTTCAATATCGTCTGATTTATTGTCAATTGATGGATATACAACTGATAAACTAAGTGTTTTTTTGCCGATCTTTTCCATTACAAATACTGGAAGAAGAATCTCATATCCTACATGACCGGCAAGCAGTAAAATTCCATCTTGCGTTATCTTTAATATTTTTCCTTCAATATATCCAATCATGTAGAACTATCCTTTTGATAACAATATAGTTGTGAGCTATATCTAAAAAGACCTGCAATAGCCAAAGCAAGAGCATCAGAAGAGTGAAAAGGTCTTATCTCTTGAGGATGTTTTAGAATATGCCTTACAGACTCCTCAACCTGATATTTATCTGCATTGCCACTCCCTGAAATGAGTTTTTTAGCCTCTTTAACGGGTATTTCATAAATTGTTGCACCAGATTTATAGGCAGCAAGCATCAATACACCAGTAACTTTTCCAAGTGTGATGGCTGAATTGGGATATTGCTTAAGAGAAAATATATCTTCAAAAATGACTATATCAGGGGATTGCTCATGGAGAAAATCAATTGTTTGGGTATAAATGAGGTTAAGACGTAAATGAAGAGAATCTTTTTTATCAGTGTTGATACTACCAAAAGAGTAGGCTGAGATTTTTCGACTTTCACCCTGAACAACACCTATTCCTGTTCCAGCAAGTCCAGGATCTATGCCTATTACTTTGATCATTTAATTTAATGTTTTAAGTTTCTCTTTTGCACTTTCAGCTTCTTGTGTTTGTGGATACTTTTTAATTAGATCATTTAAAATTAGACGGGCATTACTTTTTTCACCAAGATTTGCAAAAGAGTATGCCTGTTTTAAAAGAGCAGAAGGAACTTTATTGCCCTTTGAATATTCCTCTATAACTCTTTGATATTCAAGGATTGCCTTTTCATACCATTTTTCTCTATAGTAACTATCTGCTACCCAAAATCTTGCATTATCAGCATTCTCTGAGGTTGGATAACGCTTTATAAAGGCTTCAAATTGATTTCTTGCCTGTTCGTTTTTTCCAGCATCTAAAAGTGCTTTAGCCGCATTATATAGACCTTCTTCACTTGAATTTTGTGTAGGCGTGCCAGATTGAACCGTTCCGCCAGATGCACTTGATGTTGTTGCAGTTCCATCAGATGGCTGTGTCTGCGGAGGAACAAGACCCCCATCTACTGGCTCAGATGATTCAAGTCCTAAATGTTGCTCAATTCTAAGTATCCGCCTGTAATTCATAGAGATTGCATTATCAAGGCGACCTAACTCAGATGCACCAGCTGCCTCACTCGCCTCCTTTAAACGATGCTCAGACTCTTCAAGATTACCCCTAACTATTTGTATATCATTCTTAAGGCTCTCCATCATGTCTTTGACTTCAGCATATTTCTCACGCTGCTCTTTTTCAAGAGTTATAAAATCTTCATTAATCATGCTATCATACTGTTTTTTTAGTCTGATATTATCCTCTTCAAGTGTAGCTACTTTGCTTTCAAGTAGTTGAAATTCACTACCACCCACACATCCTGAACATAAAAGTAATAGAAAAAACAGATTTAGTTGTAAAAAATTAATATTCTTTATCATAACAGCATTCCAAAAATTTATTGTTGCCAAAAAAACCTCCCTTGCTGACATTCAAAAGGATCAATTCATTTAAGAAAAATCTATTTGAAAGGGAGGTAGCTTTTTAATTTATTATCTTACCGAATCACAAAATGAGCACGTCTGTTTTTTGACCATGCAGATTCGTCATTCCCTTGAATAGCGGGTCTCTCTTCTCCATAGCTAATTGTATTTAGACGAAACTCAGCAATACCTAAGTCTTGTAAGTATCTCTTTGCTGCCATAGCACGTCTCTCACCAAGAGCAAGGTTGTATTCAGTAGTTCCTCTTTCATCACAATGTCCTTCTATTGTAACGGTCAATCCACTGTTTCTGGTAAGGAAATCTGCTTTTTCTTTAAGAAGAGTACGAGCATCAGGAACAAGCTCTGAACTATCAAAGTCAAAATAAATATCTTCCATCTCAAATTTCTCTTTTTCAGCGGCAATGGCGTTTCTTAATGCTTCTTCTCTTAGACGCTCTTCTTCAAGAGCTTTTTGTCTTGCAATCTCTTCTGCAGAGAGTCCATCTTGTGAGCCTTGCTGAATACCAGCTGAAGGATCTGTTTCAACACTCTTCTTAGCACAAGAAACAGTAAGCATCATTGCTGACAGAAAGAGCATAACCATAATTTTAACAACAACTTTTTTTCCCATTTTTTCCTCCTAAGGTTTTGGATCATTTAATTATTTATTATTTATTTCCAAACGCAGACGACCACGTTGGATCAGTTTGAGAACCTCCAAAAGTAAAAAGAGGTCTTTGATCAGATCCAGTTGAAGTCATCACAAATATTCTTGATGCCCCCTGGCGTGTTGAGCTAAATGCAATGAGGTTTCCATCAGGAGACCATGATGGGTCCTCGTTATCTCCTTGACCGCTCGTCAGCTGAGTCGGTCCACCACCGTTGACACCAATAACATAAATGTTAATACTATTTTTAACAATACCTACATAAGCAATTTTATCACCATCAGGAGACCATGCTGGTGAGGTATTGTAATTTCCTTGAAATGTTAATCTTCTTGCAGAACCTGATCCCGTATCTCCTATATAAATCTGAGGATTTCCTGATCTCTTAGAAACAAAAGCAAATTGTGTTCCATCTGGTGAAAAAGCAGGAGATAGATCAATTCCCATTGATTTAGTCAATTGGCTTTTAACCGCCCCGCTCCCAGAGATTATATAAATATCTTGATCTCCTGAAAAACTTAAAGTTGCTGCTAAAGCAAATTGTCCCGGAATCCATGCTGGAGTTATATTTAAGCCTTTTTTAGAGAGAACAGTGTCACGATTGGTTCGCAAATCACGTATATATAGGTCAGGATTTCCTTTTGCATAAGAGGTAAATGCAATATAGTTTCCATCAGAAGACCATGCAGGAGACATTGTTATATTGTTAAAATTTGTTAATCGTGAGACATTACCACCGTCAAAATCACATGTAAAAATCTCTTTATTACCTTTAACGGTTGAGACAAATGCAATTTTACTGCCAAAAACTCCCATCTTACCGGTTAGCAATAATGATATTTCTGCACAGAAACGATATACCATACTTTTAATATCTTCTTTATGACCAGTATAAACCTTACCTATAAGAAGAGACTCTTTAAAAGAGTCAAAAAGCCTAAGCTCTAACCTAACAGCCCCATTTTGTTCTACAATACCACCAGTAATAAGAAGATCAGCACCTATTACTGTCCAATTTTTATAATTGATATCAGCACCTGTAATACCTTTTATTGAAGGATTTTCAATAAATGATGCTTTGTCCAATACAGAGAGGTAACCTGTAAAATCAAGGGCACTTGACATTATATCAACCGCATTTTTACCAAGAGAAACTTCCTGTTCATGCCCTGTAGAGGCTTTGAAGAAAGGTATAGCCACAGGAATCTTACGCATTAAAGGATCGTTAATATTAATATAAGCATACTGTGCTATAACAGTAGATGGAAATAATGCCAGAACGCACAATAATCCACACAAAATAAAAAATCCACATGAATTTAATGCAGCCATCAATTTTGTATTTATATTTTGAACCATAATCCCCATTTTTAGAAACTATTTAAAATCATTAAAGAATAAAAAATCATATAAACAGAAAATTTGAATAAAAACAAATTATTTCCAAATTACTTTAAACCAGATGGTGTGAATATTAGCCCTATATCATAAGAGGTATATCCAGAGGGCAACGGTGATAGAGGATTAGATCTTTTAACAGCCTTTAATGCAGAATCATCAAGATGAGCATTTCCTGAGCGTGTTTCAAACCATATATCTCTTATTTCTCCGTTTTGTAAGATTTTAATTAGAATTCTAACCTCAATTTTATTCTCTGCACCAGCAAGTTTTTCATTAAATGACCAATTTTGTCTTATTTTATACATCAACTCAAGGTTATATAGACCAATAGCGTCAGATGTAGTACCAGCCCCTTGTCCTCCAGATGAAGCTATACCAACTCCACTTCCAACTCCGCTACCAGTTCCAGCTCCATTAACTCTTTTAGAAGATTGACTCGCAACTTTGCTTTTCATTCGACTTAAGGCAGATGCTAAATCACTCTTTCCTTGTTCATCTCCATCTGATCCACTTGAATCAGTTGAATTATTCTTACTTTTATTTCCAGAGTTGCTGCCTACAGATTGTTTTTCTTTTTCAACTGCACGGCCATCTTCAGAACCTTCATTTTTATCAGATGTTCCCTGTTCTTGATTTTTATTTTTTGTCGTATTTGTTTTTGCTGTATTGGGTTGAGAAGATTTGGCTATTTTTTCTTCAACAGCTTTTTCTTTAGATGTCTCTTTTTCAACTACTGCTTCTTTTTCACTTTTCTCAACCTTTTTAGAGTCATAAGTTTTCTTTTTTAAGGACTCTTTTTTTTTCTCAATAAAGGGTTCTTGTATCTCTGCTTTTTCAACAACTTCTGGCTCTGGTTTGGCTTCAGTCTTTGGTTCGGGCTTTACCTTGGGTTCGATTTTTGGCTCGGGTTTAGTTTTAACTTTTGGCTCTTCAGGCTTTGGTTTGGGTTCAGGTTTTTGCTCAACTTTTGGAGGCTCTTCTTGGGCTTCTGTCTCTGTTTTAACTTCATTCTCAGGCTTTGCACTCTTCTTTTTCAAAGATTTAATTGGGACATCTGACTCTTTTTGACTATCAGACTCAACAACACTCTTTGCTTTTGGCCCGCTTTTAGGTTGCTTAATAATCGACTTCGTATCTCCATTTGCTGATTTTTTAGTAGCCGAAGATTGAGTAGATTCATTTATATTATCTTCAGATTCAGAGCTACTACTTTCAGGTGGGCCAGGAGAAAATGAAACCAAATCAACCTGAACAGCAAAAGGTACAACAGGAACTGGATTCAAATGTTGAGTAAAAATTACAATGAGAACAAGCAAAGCATGAAGGGCAATTGAAAGTCCATACATCATTGTTAGTGATGGAATGGATTCAATTCGTTTATCTCTTGAACCCGAACTTATTGATTGTAAAAAGTCTAATGAACTCATTTTTTGATTTTATTACTAATCTTCTTCTGGAAGTGTAATCATTCCAAGAGAGTTTACTCCAGCTGATTTCACCTTTGACATGACATCAACAACAGTTCCATAAGGAACGTCTTTATCTGCTTTTAGATATACATCTCTTTTTTCAACATTTTCTAATATTTTCTGTAATTTTTCAGTCAAAAACTGAATATCAATTACCTGATCATTCATATAGACCTGATTATCTTTCTGAATTGATATAACAAGGTTCTCCTCGTCTGTTTTTAGCGGTGCTGCTGCTGCCTTTGGAAGGTTAACATCTACACCTTCAACCATCATAGGGGCAGAAACCATAAATATTATCAATAACACCAACATTACATCAACAAATGGAGTTACATTAATCTCTGACATTAATTGATCATTACCGCCACCAATCTGCATTATGCCCCCTGATTTTTCTGAAGATCACGTTCTATAATATTTAAAAGGTCAGCAACAAAACTTTGTAGTTCAGAATCAAGAACTCTAATTCTGTCTGTAAAATAGTTGTAAGCAATAACTGCTGGAATAGCAACGCCAAGACCAGCAGCCGTTGCAACTAAGGCCTCTGCAATACCAGGTGCGACCACAGCAAGGCTTGCGGATTTAGTCATACCAATACTTTGAAATGTATTTAAAATACCCCATACTGTACCAAACAGCCCGATAAATGGAGCTGTGTTGCCAGCGGTTGCAAGAAAAGTAACAAGCTGTGAAAGACGTCTGATTTCAGAGCTTATAGCTCTTTTTAACGCTCTTTGGACACTTGACATGACATTATATGAAGGTAAGGTTCTTATCGATTCTTGTGTAGATTTTGTGTGAATAGAGGTGCTTGATGTTTTTGATGATGTATTGCTATCCGTAGTTACAGCATCAAACTTTTTAACTTCCATATAGCCTGTTATAAAAACTCTGGCAACAGGGCTTGTTTTTAAAACTTTTGCTTTTGTAAATGCATCAGCAAGATTTCTGCATTGCCAAAATATATCAGTAAAATCTACAGAATCTTTGTATGCTTTTCTGATATATCTGTATTTGATAAAAATAATTGCCCATGAAGTAATTGAAAAGAACAGAAGAAGCAACATGACAGCTTTTACTACAGGTCCTGCACTTATCATCATGTGAAAAATATCAGTTGTCTCAGGATTCATAAAAAACTCCAGATTAAATATGCAATAGCACTTTTTCTAAGCAATTAAGGGCTATTCATCTTATGTTACACCCATATTAAAACAAGATATCGACAGTATAGAATACTAATTTTTAAATTCATAAATGGTTATTTTTTATACCATCTTAATTTAAAGATGGTAATGCTATATTAGCATTGCAATGATGTCAAGTCTCACGTGCATCAAGATCAATTTTTTAAAATTTTTCTAATAGTAATTTTGCCAAAACATTCATTTTTAAGATAAAATGCAAAAGCTCCTGCACAATAAAATTGTACAGGAGCTTTACTCTTTAAATATAGTTAGGTAACAAGATTGTAGAAAAATACCATATTAATAGAGAAATATAAAATGATGTTAAATCATTGACTTACATCATACCGCCCATACCGCCGCCCATACCGCCGCCCATACCGCCAGGCATTCCACCAGCAGATTTTTCTTCGGGCTTATCAGCAATCATAGCTTCAGTAGTAAGCATTACAGATGCAACGCTTGCTGCATTTTGCAAGGCGAAACGGACAACTTTCTTAGGATCAATAACGCCAGCTTCAATAAGGTCTTCATAGACATCAGTTCTTGCATTGTAACCAAATGCACCTTGACCCTCTCTTACTTTATTAATAACAACCGCACCATCTACCCCAGCGTTGTTGGCAATTTGACGTAAAGGCTCTTCAATAGCACGGGCAACAACCTTAATACCAAGAAGCTCTTCTTGATCACCTGTGAGAGATTTAAGAGCATCACTTGCACGTACAAGAGCAACTCCACCACCAGGAACAACTCCCTCTTCAACTGCGGCCCTTGTAGCATTAAGAGCATCTTCAACTCTTGCCTTTTTCTCTTTCATTTCGGTCTCTGTAGCAGCACCTACACTTATAACTGCTACACCACCGATAAGTTTTGCAAGTCTTTCTTGTAGTTTTTCTCTGTCATAATCTGATGTGGTATCTTCAATTTGAGCTCGAATCATTTTTACACGACCTTCAAGAGTCTCTCTTGAACCTGCACCATCAATTATTGTTGTATTATCTTTATCAATTACAACAGATTTAGCACGACCAAGATCATTTAGCCCAACACTCTCAAGTTTAAGACCTACGTCTTCAGATACAACCTGTCCTCCAGTAAGAACAGCAAGGTCTTCAAGCATTGCTTTTCTTCTATCTCCAAAACCAGGTGCCTTAACAGCAGCAACATTAAGTGTTCCACGAATTTTATTAACAACAAGAGTTGCAAGTGCTTCGCCTTCAATATCTTCAGCTACAATTAGAAGTTGTTTACCCATTTTTGCAACTGCTTCAAGTACTGGAAGAAGGTCTTTCATGCTACTTATCTTCTTATCACAAATAAGAATAAAAGGATTTTCAAGTTCGGCTACCATCTTTTCAGCATTAGTTACAAAATATGGAGAAAGGTAACCACGATCAAACTGCATACCCTCAACAACATCTAAAGTAGTCTCCATAGATTTAGCTTCTTCAACAGTAATAACACCTTCTTTACCAACTTTACCCATTGCTTCTGCTATAATATTCCCAATAGTCTCGTCATTATTGGCAGAAATTGTACCTATTTGAGCAATTTCTTTCTGATCTTTAGTAGGTTTGCTCATTACTTCAAGCTCAGAGACAATTTTGGCTACAGCAATGTCAATCCCTCTTTTTATACCCATAGGATTATTACCAGCAACAACGAGTTTTTGACCTTGTTCGTATATTGCACGGGCAAGAACGGTTGCAGTAGTAGTGCCATCACCTGCCATATCACTGGTTTTGCTGGCAACTTCTTTTACCATCTGTGCACCCATGTTTTCAAACCTATCTTCAAGCTCAATTTCTTTAGCAACAGTTACGCCATCTTTAGTTACATTGGGAGAACCCCATGATTTTTCAATAACAACGTTTCTTCCCTTAGGTCCAAGAGTTACAACCACAGCGTCTGCAAGTGTTTTTACCCCTTTAAGCATTGCTTCACGGGCTTTTGAATCATATTTAATCTCTTTTGCCATCTCTAATAGGTCTCCATCTATATAATTAATTTTTAAATTTATATTTTATTAAATATTTTATACTTCAACTAATTATAACTAAAAATATTTAGTTAGTTAGTCAACAACACCAAGAACATCATCTTGACGCATAATAAGATAGTCAACACCATCAATCTTTACATCAGTTCCGCCGTATTTGCTGAAAAGAATGCGATCGCCAACTTTTAATTCCATAGGGATAAGCTTGCCGTCTTCTCCAACACGTCCTTTGCCTACAGCAACCACTTTACCTTCAACAGGTTTCTCTTTTGCAGTGTCAGGAATAATAATTCCACCTTTTGTTTTTGCAACCTCTTCAACACGCTCAACCAAAATTCTATCTTGTAACGGTCTTAAACTCATGTTCTACTTCTCCTTTTTTTTATAAAAATAGTTTTTATTTTATAGAAATATTATAACCACTCTCAAAATCCTCTATTTATTTATTTCATAAATCATAAATAGATTCAGAATATATTACTAAATTAACTATTTAATCTTTATATAAGCATTAAATTTTATAAACCATATTAATAAATAAAAACAGATATAATGCAACGTCTATTAACAACGCTTTATGAACTATAAACTTCTTTATTTATTATGATTTATTATATTCAGGCTATATATTCAAATAGAGGTTTTTAAGAATTATTCGACTTTATTATTGGAACTCGAGCACGATTGGGAAGAGCTGCCACTCAAGCATTTAGGTTCATTACTCTTAACATTAGACTTATCACTTGAAACTTTATCGGTTTTAGAAGTTGAACCGCCATAATCAGTTACATACCACCCAGAACCTTTCAAGTGAAATGAAGTATGAGAAACTATCTTTGAAAGCTCACCCTGACATCTATTACATTTCTCTAAGGGGGCATCTGATATTTTCTGGAACGCTTCTTCAACATTTCCACAACCACTACATTCATACTCATAGATAGGCATTTACTTTGTTCTCCGATATTAGATTTTATAAAATATTTACTGGTGAAAACCCCTGAACTTGTTCAGGGGCTGAAACCAGAATGAATACATAATTGCTGTTAAAGCCCTCTGTATTCTGAGGTAGATTCACATCGGGGTTGTTATCAAAGGTTTTTAAATTCTGCACACTAAGAGTGTCCTCTTTGTTTAATACAGAATCACAGTTGCATTGAACTTGTGAAGCATTCAATGGTGTGTATGTATCTCTCTCTAATAACTTCTGCATAGTTTCCTAAGCCCCCTAATCAACTCTTACGTTGAGCCTCACGACTCAAGCCCCTTGACTTGTCAAGGGGTAGTTGACTTTTAGTCATTAAAAACTAATAGTGATAAATTAGTCAGTCTTTTTACTTTGTCAAGTCTTGTTCATCAAAGTAGCTACAAGTTATAAAAGTTTTCTTTCTAAAAATTGCATCTTTTCATTAAACAATAATAACAAGTAATTATTAATACTTAATAACCTTTGTTCAAGCACGCCAAAAAACAATGATAAAATAGACAGAGTTTATTTCTTGTCAAGTATTGGTTAATGAAAATTTTTAATTTCTTTTGTTAAATTGTTTCAGAGCTATATTGAGTCTCATAGCTTTTGATTTTGATTATTTTTAATAACTTTATCCCAAATACCTTATTTCATCTGACACTTGATCCATTTTGGTAATATAACAAGACTATATCCATGCCTACTATATTTAAACCTTTAAGTATTTCTAATGTTATAGCGTGAACTTTACGCTCTTCTTGATTAGCACACTCTGATTCAGAAGATGCTGAATATATCTGTTGAAACTTTGAGAACCTAACAATATGAACTAACTCATGGACTGCTATATAAATAAGAAAAGGTAATAATAGAATTTCCTCACATTGAGCTATCTTATCTAAAATAGCTCCATCTTGAAAACATATAGTATAATAATTCATTGAACTTGAACCAAGTTCGGCATATTTTTTTTTAACTTCATAACCAAGAACTTGAGCAAATGGACCATCCACTATTTCATCTTCCTTAAGCTCCTTAAATGTCTTAATGTCATATCTACTACGAAGCCATTGAGTTGATGACATCTTATAATAATTACTAACCATCTCCTCTGCAATTAGAATCGCCTCATCAAGAACGTTTAACTGTAATGAATTAAAAGCCTTTTTTCTATCCATAAATTACTCCTTGTCTATTATTACAAAACCTCTTTATGCTTAATTCATACAAGAAAAAAGAATGGACATACTGCAAAATTTTATGATATAGATTTATGATTAATTATTAATATAAATTTGGTATTAATATATACAATTTGAGAACTTATTTTAAAAGGAGGTGGTCTTTTGGGCAGTGTTATTAAAAAGAGAAGAAAAAAGATGAGAAAACATAAACATAAAAAACTCCTTGCAAGAACAAGACATCAGAGACGCAAATAGCTAATAGTATTTCTATAACGTCCACCAGAAGAGGCCAATAAAATATTTACCGCAACAGAATATTTATATTCTGTTGCGGTGTTTTTTTGTAATTACAATCAGTTTTAATTAAATTTAATTTTGTACAATTATGAAATAACCAGTACTTTAAATTTACTCACTGCCAATTCTTTTAAAATATTTCATAAAATCTGACTCAGTTGAAATTACAAGCGTGCTACTTTGATCAAGTGCAGTTTTATATATATCTAACGTTTTCATAAGTGAGTAAAATTGAGGGTCAACCCCATAAGCAGCTGCGTAAATCTCTGTTGCTTTTGCATCTGCTGCCCCCTTAATCTCCTGTGCTGCTTTGTAGGCTTGAGATTTTACAAGTTGCAGCTCTTTTTCTTTATCTCCCCTTATATTACTTGCCTCTCCTCTACCTTCAGCACGAAATTTTTCGGCAATCTGTTTTCTTTCTGCTATCATTCTGCCATACACAGCATCGCGAACCTTCTCAACGTAATTAATACGCTTTATCTTAACATCTACAAGCTCAATACCAAATGCCTCTAATTTAGGTTGTGCCTGAGCTATTATCTTTTTATTTATCTCACTTCTTCCAACTTCGATTTTATATTGTGATTTCTGCTTTTGATTTGACTCTTTAGTATCAGTATCTTGGTTGCCATCAGTAGTGTTATTGATGTTTTGACTATCTGTATTATTTGACATATCAAAAGACTCAAAAGTGTCCATTGGTCTATCACTATTTCTGACACTCTCAACAAGCCTATATGAGGTAATAAAATTTCTTACAGCAGGATCAATAATATCATCAAGCCTTCCCTGTGCAGTTGTCATGTTATTAACTGTCTGAAAATATTTTATAGGATCAACTATTTTCCAACGAGCAAAAGCATTTACCCAAATAAAAGTTTTATCTTTTGTAGGTATCTGTCCCGGGTCTCCATCCCACTCTTGAAGATTTTTAGGAAAATAACTTGCTTTTTGAATAAAAGGAACTTTGAAATTGAGACCCGGAGTTGTTATAGCTTCGCCTACAACCTTTCCCCACTGAGTAATAACCACTTGTTCAGTTTCATCGACCACATAAGCTGAAGTAAACAATATGAATGTTATGAAAAATAGTGCTGCGTATATTAAACCTTTATATTTCATCATTTAGATAACTCCTTATCTCTCAATAAATCTTTTATTGCAGGCACTGTTGTTGATGATTGTCCTGTAGCCTCTCCCATATTTAAAATAGGTAAAAGATTTGCTTGACCTGAATCCACAATATATTTTTTCCCAAGTCTTGGTAAAACCTCTGACATTGCCTCTAAATAGAGTCGTTTTTCAGTAACATCTTTTGCTTTAATGTACTCTTGATAGACAGAAGAGAATCTTGCAGCATCACCCATTGCACTATTAACTCGGTCAATTGCATAACCTTCAGCATCTTTTATAATGCGTTGGGCTTCACCTTTGGCAGCAGGAATCGCTTTATTATACTCCTCTTTTGCCTTGTAAATAAGCTGCTCTTTCTCTTGGACAGCCTCATTCACTTCGTTAAATGAAGCCTGCACAGGCTCTGGAACGTTAGTCCTCTTCATCTCGATAGTTACTATTTGTATTCCTGTTTCAGCCTCAATCATTTCTGTTTGGAGAAGCTCCCTTGCAGCAACAGCTATCTCTTCACGCTTGGAGATAACCTCGTTAATACTGCGATCTCCTACAACAGTACGCATAGTGGCTTCTGCCATATCTCTTAATATTGCATTAACATTGTTAACCCTAAACAGATAATTATATGGATCAGATATTCTATACTGCACAATCCAAGGGACAACAGCAACATTCAAATCACCTGTAAGCATAGCAGCAACGATGTCTGTATTATCATTAGAGCGTAACGCAGCACCAGCAGCCACCTCTTCTTGACCGCTTATAAAGCCAAACTCTTCCTTATAAACTCTTTTTATTTTAACCTTAGTAACCTTTTCAATACCTGAAGGAAATTTGAAGTTAAGTCCTGGTTGAGAGATTCTGCTATATTTCCCAAAACGCTGTATAACTCCAACCTCGTCAATCTCTACAGTGAAAAACATTGAGCTTCCAAAGAAGAGAAAAAATAGGACAAGAATCATCAATATTCCACCAGGGAATTTAAAATTTCTAAATTTTGATACTATATCATCAATTTGAGGCGGTGTTGGTATTCCCATGCCTCCGTCATTTCCATGCTTCTTTTCATACTGTTCTTGCTTTTCTCTGAGCTTATCCCAATCCCAGTTCATAAAAATGTTTCCTGTAAAGCCATTATTAATAAGTTATTAAAATATCGGAGATATTCTCATAAAATACTCCACTGCCGAAACTTGATACTATTACAATCTAATAATCTAAATTATTATAGATATTATTTAGCACATTATATCTAAGAGTAGATAGATTACATCAATTGATTTATTTTTCAAGGAAAAATGGCTTGGCAATCTTTAAAATCAAGGAGACAATCTGTTTTGAAGAGATTAAAATCTATTTTCAAAACAGATTTTTCAACCATTATTTACCCGCAACCCTATCTCTTTGAGTATCTTTTTTGTCTCAACAAGCGAGCGTGAAATTTTTTTATTTCTTGAACCAAGATTTACCTTCAGGGCATTTTCCGAGATATATTCATATTCAAAGCCATTAATAGGCAAGTGGCGAAAAGGTCGTTTTTGGTGAAGCTCTGAAAATACAAGGATAATTGAATTTAGGGTAACGTCCATCTTTTTTACTCCAGCCTTTATAGCAAGAATTCTTAACATTATTTTTAAGAGCATATTTAACCCCTCTTCAGGCAATTTACCAAATCGATCGATAAGCTCTTTTTGCATTGCTGTTATCTCTGAAACCTCTGTCATCTGTGATAATCTTCTATAGATTGTTAGCCTCTGCTCTATTGATTGGACATAATCTTCTGGAATATGGGCAGACATGGTTATATTTATTTCAGGCTCAAGTGCTGGTATTACAGGTTTTCCTTTAAGTTCACATACAGCTTCGTCAAGAAGTTTTAGAAACATATCATAACCAACTGCTGCAATATGACCAGATTGGGACGCACCAAGTGCAGAGCCAGCCCCCCTTATTTGAAGGTCCTTCATGGCAATCTGAAATCCAGCACCAAGGTCGCGGTGTTCCATTAAAGCCGAAAGTCTTTTTTTTGCATCACGAGATAGATTTTCCTCATTTTGAACAAACAGATAAGCATAAGCCTGTTCTTCGCCTCTGCCAATTCTTCCGCGCAATTGATAAATCTGGGCAAGTCCAAACCGCTCTGCTTTGTTTATTATCATGGTGTTGGCAGAAGGAATATCAAGACCTGATTCCACAATTGTGGTGCAGACCAGCATATCAATATCACGGTTGATAAAATCAACCATCACCTTTTCTAATGCTGACTCTTGCAATCTTCCATGTGCAATACCTATTTTCACCTGAGGAACGAGATTTTGGAGTTTTTCTGCCATTTTGAATATGGTTTCAATCTCATTGTGGATAAAAAATATCTGACCACCCCTTGCAAGCTCTTTTTTGATAGCATCAGCAACAACAGCATCAGAATATTCGGAAATATAGGAGACAATAGCCTGTCTATCTTCTGGAGGGGTTGAAATTACGCTAATATCTCTCATGCCAGTTAAAGATAGATGCAAAGTTCTTGGAATTGGTGTAGCGGTAAGTGCCAATACATCAACTGTGGTCCTTTTTGCTTTAAGAGCCTCTTTATGTTTAACTCCAAAACGCTGCTCCTCATCAATAACCAGAAGCCCTAACGCTTTGAATACAACATCTTTTTGAAAAAGACGGTGGGTGCCAATTACAATATCAATTTTACCAGACTGCAGCCCGCTTAAAATTTGTCTCTGCTCTTTTGTTGTCCTAAATCTTGAAAGAGCTTCAACTGTTACTGCCCAGCCTTTGAAACGCTCTTTAAATGTATGAAGATGCTGTTCAGCAAGAATAGTTGTTGGAACAACAATTGCCACCTGTTTGCCATCATTAACAGCTTTAAAGGCAGCTCGTATTGCAACTTCTGTCTTTCCATAACCCACATCTCCGCATACCAACCTATCCATTGGGGTCTCATTTTCCATATCTGATAGAACATCATCAATTGCCTTTAATTGATCTGGGGTCTCATCATAGGGAAAAGATGCTTGAAATTCATCATAAAAACTATCACTTGGGCTAAAGGCATGACCATTTTCAACTCTTCGTTTAGCATAGAGATTCAAAAGCTCGCCAGCCATCTTTTCAACCTCTTTTTTTGCCTTTTCAGTTGCCTTACCCCATGTTTTTCCGCCAATTTTATCAAGAATTGGGGTATATCCATCAACTCCAATGTATTTTTCAACCATCTCCATTCTGTCAACTGGGAGATAGAGTCTGTCATCGTCTTTATAGGCAATCTGGATAAAATCGCCCGAAAGTCCGTCAATGGTGATTGTTTTTAGCCCCTCATACCTTCCAAGACCATGTTCTAAATGGACAACAATATCACCCTCTTTTAACTCTTCTGGTGTAATAAATCTGGTTTTTGCACGTTTGGTGCTTCTATTGATAACTCTTTTTTTTGCACCAAATATCTCTTGGTCTGTAATTATGGCAATAGAGCTTTCATGGTGAACAAAACCTGATGAGAGATTACCTATTGTGTAATATGGCGGTAAACCTTTAATCTTAAAGGATAATTTATTGAAGTTATCAAAATTTATACTATCAAAAGATTGAAGTTCAACACCATAGGGTTTTAAAAGAGAGATAAGTCGCCCAACCTGAGCTTCGCTTGTGCATACAGCAACTGAAATAAGCCCCGATTCTCTATTTGCAAAAAACCAATCCGCAAGTGGCTGCAAAATATGTTCATCATTGGAACTATTGCTATCTCTTTTTAACTTAGAAGAGATGGCAGCATTATCTTTAAAATTTAGATTAATTGACGATGGTATAGACAGCAGCCCCTCCCCACCTATATTTGCAAGAAGGTAAGGATTTATATTGCTGGTATTTTCTGTTTGTAGATTATTGCTGATATTATTTGTTTGTAGAATTTTGCTGATATTGTCTGTTTGCAGAATTTTGCTGATATTGTCTGTTTGCAGAATTTTGCTGATATTGTCTGTTTGCAGAATTTTGCTAATATTGTCTATTTGCAGAATGTTATTGTCTAAGATTAAATCCTTAAAAAGAATCTGCTTTTTATTGTGCAAATCTAAATAATATATAATTTCACTGAACTTTATATAAATTGATTCTGGCGGAACACAGAGCCTCTGTTCACGCTTTGCATTTTCATAATTTTCTACAGCTTTAGCATAAAAAGAGTCAGCAATTGAGTTTATCTCATCTGGTCTATCTATAAAAAATAGTGTATCATCAGAAATATAGTTTAACAGCGAGTCAGTCTCTCCATAAACAATTGAAAGAAGGCTCTCTATCTCTGGAAATCTTCCAAACTCCTTAATTTTGTCTAAATACTCCTTAATTTTTGTATTTGATAATCCACAATCACTTCCAGCTTGACGTAATCTTGCAATAACTTGTGGAGTAGCCGATTTTTCAATAATCACCTCATTTGGTGGGATAATTATTGCTTCTGCTATCTCATCAACTCCACGCTGAGTTACAGGTGAGAAAAAACGCAAAGACTCAACATGATCAGAGGAAAAGTCGGTCTCATTATAGAGATCAATCCTTATTGGATTTTCGTAATTTGGAGAAAAAACATCTAAAATTTCACCTCTTACAGCATAATCTCCCGGCTCTTCTACAAGTGATGTCCGAACATAGCCGTTGGCATTTAGTCGGGCAATAAGAAGGTCTCTGTCAAGAGTCTCACCATTTACAACAAGATCAACTGCTTTGGATAGAATATTTTTAGGGACAATTTTTTGAAGTAATGTATCTATGCTTGTAATAATAAAGTAGTTGGAAGTAGGATCAATAAGTTTATAAAGTGCTGATACTCTTAAAGATGCTGTCTTTGAATGGTAGGATAGAGATTTAAAAGGTTGAAGATGGTATCCCGGAAAGTAAATAATAGAAGAGTGCATCTCTGGCATGAAAAATAAAAGATCATCCATAAAACGGATAGCATCTCTATTTGTTGGAAATATTGCAGCAATATTGGAATAAATATTATTAATGGCATTATTAGTAATAGTATCTGCTGTTTTAGAATAACTCCTATTATTAATCGTTTTATTGCTATTAGTTATGATTTCATTAAATAGTTTTGCTGCAGTATATGCTTTTGCAGCCCCATGACACCCTGTTACTTCAATATTATTATCTCTGTTATTAGCATTATTAGAACTTATTTTGGTAAAATTAGGGCTTATTTTAGTAATATTTAAAAGGTTTTTGAACATTTTTTTCTTGATTTTCTCTTATATAAGAATTAATGGTAAAGCCATTTTTAAGCCGGCGTAACTCAGTTGGTAGAGTAGCTGATTCGTAATCAGCAAGCCAGCGGTTCGACTCCGCTCGTCGGCTCCATGATTATAAAGCCTTTCAAGGGCTTGCTCTTGAAAGGCTTTTTGTTTTCTATCCAAAAACTAATTTTTAGCCCGTTTTGTATGCACTTTGCAGCGGCTAATGTCAAGGAGGAAGTCTAATGTCTTCATATTTTAGAAATGCTATGGAGGTTTTCAAACTCCTAAATAAATCTAATTGCAAAGAGTGTTTTAAGCCAACATGCCTTGCATTTGCAGGCTCAGTATTCAAAGGTGAAAAAAGACTTCAGGAGTGTCCATATCTGCCCGCTGATGTTATTGCACAGTTCAAAGATGCACAGCAAAAGAGTCCTGCAATTGATCAGGGTGCTTCGGATATGATGGAGAATTATAGGAAGTCGGTTGCACAAATTGACCTTGAATCAAAAGCAGCGGCTCTTGGAGGAATCTTTGCAGATGGCAGATTAACAATAAGGGTAATGGGTAAAAGTGTAAGTATTGATCAACAGGGTAAAATATTTACAGATATTCATGCAAATCAGTGGGTTATAATGCCACTTCTTAACTATATTGTTCAATGTAAAGATTCTCCTATCTCTGGTATCTGGGTACCTTTTAGAGAGCTACCAAGCGGAAGAGCATGGCAAGGACTTTTTGAAAAGCAGTGTGAGGAGCTAATAAAGAAGGTAGCAGATACCTACCCTGGATTTTTTCAACAGATTCTTGAGCTATTTAATGGAAAAGAGGTAGAAAAACACTATAAATCAGATATTGCACTTGTAGTTTATCCGCTCCCTAAAATACCTCTTCTTATATGTTATTGGTTACCTGAAGATGGGATAGATTCTGATTTGAACCTTTTTTTTGATGCTAAAACTGAGGATTACCTCCATATTAACTCTATCTATGCCATTGGTGCTGGTTTAGCAAGAATGTTTGAAAAAATTGCTATAAATCATGGATTTTAATTTGCACGAGAGGCAAATTACTCGTATAGCACTACCAAAATATAATATACTTTGAGAGTTTAATGTTTATACCACAAATTTAGAGAGATATTTATGGAAAAAATCGTTAATCATATCAGCTCATGGCTAAAAGACTATTGTTTAAAATCAGGTTTAAATGGTTTTGTAGTCGGGGTGTCTGGTGGTATTGATTCTGCTGTAACTTCAACTTTGTGTGGTAAGACTGACTTGCAAGTTATCGCCTTAAATATGCCAATTTATCAATCTCCAAGCCAGTTAAATCTTGCAAATATCCATATTAATTGGCTTGAGAACCATTTTAAGAATGTTAAAGGAATAATAATTGATTTGACTCCATCTTTTAAGGCAATTCAAGATAGCCTGCCCAAAGAGATTCAAGATGGTTTAACTATGGCAAACACAAGGTCTCGCCTTCGTATGCTAACTCTTTACGCATTTGCAAGTCATCATAAGTTGCTTGTAGCTGGAACTGGCAACAAAGTTGAAGACTTTGGCGTTGGTTTTTATACTAAATATGGTGATGGCGGAGTTGATATTTCTCCAATTGCTGATCTATTTAAAACAGAAATTTTTGCCATTGGAAAATATTTGGGGATAAATGAAGATATAATCAATGCGCAGCCTACTGATGGTCTTTGGGAAGATGGCAGAACTGATGAATCACAGATTGGAGCAACCTATCCAGAGCTTGAGTGGGCAATGAGGTATGAACAGAATAAAAGCTATGTGAATGGATCTGAATATGACGAGAAATTTGAAACTCATAATCAAATCATTGGACAAGATAGGTTTAGGATTTTATCTGATAAAGAGTGTGATGAAAATTTGTTATCGCCAAGAGAGAAAGATGTGCTATCAATTTACAGAAGATTTAACAATATGAATCGTCATAAAATGGAGCCTATTCCAGTATGTAAGATACCTTATGGTTTAAATTCTTTATAATGGTAGTGTAATAAATTTTATTCAATTGCAGATAATTATATAAATTGGCAGATAATTATATAAATTGGCAGATAATTATATAAATTGGCAGATAATTATATAAATTGGCAGATAATTATATAAATTGGCAGATAGTTATATGAATTGAATGATAGGATTAGATAGATCATTTTTTCAATCATACAAATTTTTACTGGGGGATTTTAGTATGGAGAATTTAAACGAAAGAGCTTTCTTAACTGATACAACTCTTGATAAAAATAAATTTCAGAAGATTCATAAAGCATCTTTGGAGATTTTGAAGGAAAGGGGGCTTTGGGTAGGCTCTGAAGCACTTGTAGCTACAGCAAAATCTCATGGACTTAAAACTGACGGAGAAAAGGTATTTTTTACTGAATATGATGTTGAAAAGGCAATTTTAAATGCCTCTTCATCAAATAGATTTACTCTGCTTGCCCGTAATCCAAAATATAACATTGATTTTAATATTGATTACAGTGCAACAGGGATAGGAAGATCAGCCCCATTTATATTTGATCCATCAGGAAAAAGACGTCAGGCAGATGGCAATGATTATATATCAGCTATTAAACTTGGTCAGATGCTTGATGCTGTTCAAATACAGGGCAATCTTGTCTATCCCGGGAATGTTTCTAATGATAAACTGTTCCCATTTATGATGGCAAATCAGATACTTTACTCTGACAAACCATACAATATCTCATCAATTTCAGACCTTGAGATGCTTTGCATGGCATTTGATATTACACCAGAAACATTGAAAAAAAGAGATACTCTCTCTTTTGCTTCTACCTCTTCTAATAGCCATAATCTATCAGAAGATGATAAAAACGAACAAATAAACACCAAAAAAAATGTTATCTCTTATGCTCAAAGCACTGTAAATTGCATATCTCCGTTGATTCTTGCAGGAGATCAAGGAGATTTTCTAATAGCTATGGCAGAACATGGAATTGCGATAAGCATCTCGCCATGCCCGTCTGCTGGAATGACTGGACCATGTTCAGTTCTTGGCAATGTGATTCTCAATAACTGTGAAGTGCTAAGTATTCTTGTTTTAACGCAGCTTATAAAGCCCGGACTACCTATATTTTACGGTGCTTTTCCATGCTCATGCGATATGAAATCTATGAGCATAACCTATGGTGGTCCTGAAAGCCGAATGATGGAGTCTGGTGCTGCCTTGATGGGCAAAGCTTATGGCTTGCTTACACGTGGCAATGTTGGAATGAACGATGCACAAGCGTGCGATTTTCATGCTGGTGCTGAGTCAATGTTTTGCTTTATTAATGCCTTACAAAATAAGATAAATTTTCTTCCCGGATGTGGAATCATGTCAAGTTTTGCAGCAGCTTCATTGGAAAAATTGATTATGGACGCTGACCTTGCTGCTTATACTAAAAGATTTCTTGAACCAATTACTACTGATGATATTGATGAGCTTGTGGAGTTGATAAAAACAGTTGACCCCAAAATCAACTTTGTAACATCACCTCATACATTTACAAATTTCAGAAAGGCTTTGCATCACCCTACACTCTTTTGGAGAACTAATTACGATAAATGGGAAGCAAAGGGAAAAACTCTCATTGATCAGGCAGCAGAGCGGGTCTCCATACTTTTAAAAACTTACTCTCAACCACCAATTGATCTAAATCTTGCATCACGTCTTAAAGATTACACTTATTCGGGAGAATAGCAGCATGATTCTTAACGAACCATTGATAATGGACTTTTTAGAAAATCAAAATTTACAACAAGAGAGCCACAATTTTATACATGAGTATAAAGGGTTAGGTGCTTTTGGCATGGACAGAGAAACTGACGAGGAGACAATCATGTTTTATCTCCAAAAATTTTCTGAAGATAGATTTATGAAAGCATTTATCCCAAGGTTAAAAGATGAAGAGCTTGAAGCTCTTTACAACATGATTAACACTCTTTTAAAAAAACATTTTTCAGAAGATGAATACCACTCACTTTTCCTTAAAGATAGATGATTAAAAAGAGATTTACTACCTGTTTCTATTGCAGGATATGGTGATTTATGCAAATATAATTAGCAGGTAACCTTATAGAAAAAGAGAATTTAATGAAACTTGTTGTAACTGCTGATGTGCATGGAAGCTACTCCACATGGTTGACAATTAAAAGTATGCTTAAGCCAGAAGATGCTTTAGCTGTGGCGGGCGATCTATTTGGCACTTGTTATCCACGTTTACGGGATAATGATTATCAACCCGAACGTATTCTTCAAGAGATTTCAGAATTTAATAATCCACTCTATTTCGTCTATGGTAACTGTGATAGCAAACTATTTTCTCCTGGCTACAAGGATAACTTAATATTTGATTTTATGAAGTTCAGAGTTTTTCTTCATCACGGAGACAAATATTTTAGTCAGATTCCACCAGAAATACTCTCTGAAGATGTTAATTTAGTAATACAGGGACACACTCATGTTTTTTCTATTGAGAAAAAAGTTTATACAAGAAACCAAGATAGTCATCACGAGCTAATATTTCTTAATCCAGGTTCTCTTGCAGCCCCACGAACATCTTTTTATACCTATGCAGTAGTTGACAGTAATGGAATAAAGATAATTGACATTAAAACAGCTACTTGTTTGAAATCTGTATCAACTATATAAAATTTAAAAAAAATTGGAGGGCATTATGAAAAAAACTATTATCGCACTTTTTACTATTTTGTTGTTTAACCCATTTTATGTTGGTTTAAGTTTTTCTTCTACTGATATTGGAGAAGCAATTAAAATTTTACCAGAATCAACTGACTTTGTTATCAAATTTTCTTCAACAAAAAATTTCTACGAATACCTTTCTGTTACTGACAAATCATTTATGGGCGAAACCATAGATGATATTGACGAGATAAAGAGTAATTTGGGATTTAACCCCTTTGATTTAAAAGAGTTAGAGAGTAATGGGCTTGATATTTCTAAACCTTTTGGTGTTGCCGTATCTGATTTCAAAATTATCAATAGTACTTCTAATAAAACAGATGAGGCACCAAGCATGAATTTAATGTTTTTTTTACCTGTAAAAGATGTTGAGAAGGCGGTTGGGAAAATCAAGCAGATTGTTGAAGAGGATAACCCTGAGGCACAATTTACCAAAAAAGGTGATGTATGGAGCTGGTATATTGATATGGAGGACTCATCTGAACCCGATGACCTTGAAGATGGTGAAGAATCTGAAGAAGGTGAACAAGAGGCAACTCAAGAGGTAAAAGAAGAATCTCAAAATCAAGATGCAACAAAAGAAGATAATAACGCAAAGATTGATGAATTAAAGTCTGACGAAGATAATACCAAACTAATGCCAACTTATATGGTAAATAAAAATGGATACCTGTTTATAGGTGCAAATCCTGAAGCAGATGCAAGAAGTTTTTTTGAAACTTTAGGAAAGCAGGAGAAAAAACTTGTAGATTCACCCGTATTTGTAAATGTAATTAAAAAGGCAGATATATCAAATGACATTTTTTTATATGCAAACTTAGGAAGGCTATTTAGCTCTAACCCAGAGATTGTAAAATACCTATCTAATGATATAGCTCAAAATTATAAAGCTAATTTCAATTATCTAAAAGATTACCAAGGGTGTGGAGTTTCTGCTGATTTTAAAAATCCAGACCTAAAAGCTGATTTTATCCTAAATGTTGTTGAAAACTCACCACTACTAAATATATTTAAAGAGGTAACTCCTAAAAGAGATTTAATTTTAGGTCTTAAAGATAACCCTCTTTTGTTAATTGGTATTGTAGAGAATATTCAGGCCTACTGGAAGATGATTAAAGAGACATTAGATAAAAATAGCATTGATACAATGAAAAAGGAGTTTGCAACTATAAAAACAGACTACGATATTGATGTAGAAAAAGATATAATTGAGAATATGGGCAATAACTTGACTCTTGGAACCTATGATGGAATGAGTATTAACATGACAAACATTAATACTTTAGCCTCAATAGAGTTTAAAGACCCTTTAAAAATGAAAGCTGTTATTGATAAGCTAATTGCAAAACTTCCACCAGATAATCAATCTATGATAAACAGGGTCGATATAAATGGAAGCCAGATTTATATGATTATAGCAGGTCCTTTTCAATTATATGCAGGTTTTATTGGAAACAATCTTGTTATTACACTTGGAAAACCGATGTTTGAGAAAGCTATGTCTGCTGAAGTAGAGAATGGTTTTATTAAAAATTTTAAAGATACTAAACTTTCAACATCTCTAAAACAAGATATATCTATATTTTTCCTTGATTTTAAAGAGGCTATATCTGCTGTAAAAAATTTTGTACCAATGTTTATTGCTCAAGAGCCTGAGATTGGAATTATAATGATGCCAGAATTTCAGAAGATAGTTGAACCCTTTAAATATATATCTGCTTTTTCTCGAATTGATGGAAATGCTATTGTTGGAGAATTCCTATTTAAAACTAACTTTAACAAACCGTTTTTTCAAGGTGTTAAAGAGGCAAATAGTGAAATTGAGGCTCTTAAGAAAAAAGTTGTGAAACAATAATAAATGAAGACCCCCGCCTCAGCCGCAAGGGGCGGGGTATTAACCAGAGCTTTGCAATAAATATAACCCCGTAGCAAGAAGCTACGGGGTTATTGATAGACATCTTTTTCTAATACAAATTCGACTCTTCTATTTTTCTCACGATTTTCTTGGGAACTATTTGAAACTAATGGCAATGTAGAACCATATCCTGTTGCTGTAAGCCTTTCTGGCTCAACCCCGTTTCTGATTAAATATTTTAGCACTTCCATAGCCCTTGCTGATGATAACTCCCAATTTGATTCATATTTTTCTGAAGATATGGGGGTATCATCAGTATGTCCTTTTATGTTTAAAATATAGTCAGGATAGTCATACATTATATCAAGAAGCCTCTGCAACAAAGGAATAAACCCCTTGTTAATCTCTGCTGTCCCCTGCTCAAATACGTAGTTACCATCAAGCCTTATTACAATTTTGCCCATACGGACAAAGGTAGTTAAATCATTGCTATCATTGTTTTGAGCAATAAATTTGTTCACATCTCTTATTAGTGAATCCTGCCTTGAGGATAAGCCAATCCTCTCATCAAGTGAGATCTGCTGATTTCCATAATCTGGGAAATCAAACATATCAACATATTCTGAAAAGAATGAGTTCGCTTCCATCTGGCTTTTTATAGTTTTAAGAGCAGAAATAGCTTTTGCCTGTTCGTTTGATGAAATTGAGTAGAGCAGAACAAAAAAAACCAAAAGTAATGTAACCAGATCGGCGTATGTTACTAACCAACCAGCGTCATCATCATTTGATATAAGAGAGTCAGATATTCTTGTCTCTTTCATGGGTGTTTTTTATAAAAGCGGGTATATTCACTTGTTGCAAGATATTTATACATTATCTAATTTATCTCGTAAATTCATTTTAGCCATTGGTTTCCTCGATCTTTCAGGGATAAAAGATGAGAGTTTTTCATAGACAATAACAGGATTGTTGTTATCAAGTATTGAGATAGCCCCCTCCATCATAATCTCAAGATTAATAACTTCCATAATAGTTCTTGCCTTTAATTTACCAGCAACGGGTAGAAAGAACATTGTTGATAGTAGAGAGCCGTAGAATGTAGTAAGGAGAGCAATTGCCATTGATGGACCTATGCTTGCAGGGTCTTGTAATTTACTTAACATCTGAACAAGCCCAATTAATGTTCCAAGCATACCAAACGCGGGCGAGTAGAGTCCCATCTTTCTAAATACATCTTGAACAATATAATGCCTCATTTTAAGAGATTCAATTTCAGTAAGCAATGCGGCTCTTATGACATGTTCTGGCGATCCATCAGCAATAAGCCCGCATGCTTTTTTAAGAAAACCTGATTTTGTCTGAATTTTTCCAAGCTCAAGCAAACCCTGTTTTCGACTAATATAACAAAGACTTATCATATTTGCTACAGCATCGTTTGGCTCTTCTTTATCTTTTGAAAAGACAAAATATGCGGCCCTAAAAGCTGCGTAAACATCTTTAAATTGAAATGTAAGAAATGTGGTTGCAACTGTTCCTCCACCTACAATCATCATACTTGGAATATTTATGAAGTTCTGTATGTCGCCACCAATAAAGATTGCACTTATAATAAGCGAAAATCCAGAAATAATGCCAAGAAAAGATGCAATATCCATAAGAAAATTTATTCACTTTGATAACATAAATAGGGGCGACGGTCGGTCGCCCCTACAATTCTTGTTTGATTGAAATTTTTGAGTAAGAAAATATTTAATGTATTATCTATTTTTTAATTCTAATACTAATAATTTTACCTGATTTATCAAGATACGCTGTTCCCATAGATATTGTTTTGCCAGAAGACGCACTTACAATCCTAACCTCTTCTTCAAAAGTCATTGCCTGAGGCTTTGCTTTTTCTGTTTGGCTATTACTATTTGAGGTATCCTCAGGTAGCGAACTCTCATTGTCAGTAATTTTTTTTGAGGAAGAATCCTGGGCAGCTCTGTTTATTCTGGCTTTATTCCTCTCTGCTATCATGTTGCTTACAGTAGAATAAGCATCTTTTTCTTCATCTTGACCGCATCCAGCAACAAGAGTGAGAGCAAAGATAAAAAATACAATTTGCAATATTGTCTTTCTGACCTTCATTCTTCCGCTCCTTTGATTTAAACATTTTTATCTTAGATAAATTTTGCAAATGATATTTTTATTAATCGAATGGAAATATTGTTGATTTTGATTAATAGTTGTATTTTATCAGTTAAACAGTAGAAATTATTTTGTTTTAAGATGCTTTTTCAATTTTAAAACGTCTATTAAGTCGCATAGTGCTAAAGAGTCCGTAGATGTCGTTAGAGACATTGATAATCTCAAGCGTGCTTCCTTTTTGAGTCAATGTATTGTGAGCAGCAATAATAACGCCAAGTCCCACTGAATCAACCATATCAACTCCTGCAAGATCAATCACCAATTTTCCATCATTCTTGTGGATTGCTGACAAAAGCTCCTTTTTAAAATCCTCAGCCATTGATGCCACGATGCTCATACCCGGTATTATAATTGTATTATCACCTTCTCTTATCACTTGACTCATTATTGTATCTCCCTATAGTAAAAATGTTATAATTATTTTTGACAAAATATGATTGCCATTTAATACTTTATGATATTGATGAATTGAGATTACCATTATCAGAAACAGTTATCAAGAATCAGCTAATTATTTTTCTGCAATACTCTACCATCTAATGCAAATACGCCTCAATATCTGACGCTTCTGGAAATCTATCTAAAAATCTATAAAGTGTTGCCCGTCCCACACGAAGATATCGAGCAGCTTTTGCCTTGTTACCTCCCGTGATTTCAAGTGCCTTCTTAACCGAATCTTTATTAAGTTTTCCTAAATACTTATCTTCATTTTTATTATCTTCATTTTTAGTTGAGACAATATCTTTATCTGATATTATCTCAACTTCTTTTGGTCTTGATTGCCCTATATTCCTAAGCTCCATTGGAAGATCAGATGGCATAACCTGATTTTGTTTACATCGAACAATAGCAAACTGCACAGCATTCTGAAGCTCTCTTACATTTCCGGGCCAAGAATAATCCATCATCAAACGGATAGCATCTTTTGAAAAACGAGGGATTACCGAACCATTATTGATTTTATTGTCATTTTTTGCCATTTCAAGAAAATGGTCAATTAAAAGAGGAATATCGTTACGCCTTTTTCTTAAGGGGGGCAATTCAATGGGAATGACGTTTAACCTATAATATAGGTCTTTTCTAAAATTTCCCTCTTCAACCTCTTTACCAAGCTCTTTATTTGTTGCACTAATTATTCTAACATCAACTTGTATGCTCTTTTCTCCACCTACTCTCTCAAGAACACCCTCTTGAAGAAATCTTAAGAGCTTTACCTGAATCTGTTTAGGAAGTTCTGCCACTTCATCAAGAAAAAGTGTCCCTTTGTGGGCAAGCTCAAATCTACCCTTTCTATCCTTGACAGCACCTGAAAAAGCACCTTTCACATGACCAAAAAGTTCACTCTCCACAAGCCCTTCAGGAATTGCACCGCAGTTGACAGGAACAAACAATGCCCCAGCTCTTCTGCTTTCATTATGAAGAGCATAAGCTACTCGCTCTTTTCCAGTACCTGTTTCACCGTGAATATGGACAGGATAGTCATAAGATGCAACATCGCGTATTTGATCAAAAAGATTAATCATCTCTTTGTCCTTACCCACAATACCTGAAAAAGAGGTGAGTTCTTGAGCCTTTAGAGCCAAAGCCTCGTGGTATGTAATATCTCGAAATGAGGCTATTACCCCTTTTAAATTATTTTTATCAATAATGGCTGTAATACACATCTCCACCTTACGCAGTTCACCATCTTTTGTAATTATGGTGATTGGATATTCAAGACATTTATTCAATTTTGTTTTATAGATTTCTGTTTTATTAGATTTAGAATATTTTGTTGCTTTAAAGGTTTGGGAATCATTAAACTCTTTATTATCTATTATTGTATTGCAAAATGAGCAATGTTCTCCACAAAAAGGGGAGCCAAAAATATCATGGCAATCATGTCCAATAACTTCATCTTTTGAATATCCAGTTATATGTTCTGCCGCTCTATTAAAGAACATAATTTTGCGGTTGATGTCATGGGCGATAATTCCATCTCTTAGATTATCAAGCACAAGCTCAAGATTCTTTTGATCAAGTATAAATTCGGCCATTATATTTTCATACCTTTATACATTTCTACTATTTTACCTCTTCAAACTCTTTAGGAGGATTAAATTCGCCTGTCGAGGTCTCCATATTTTTAGATTGGCTTCTAAATATTTTGATGTGAATTACAACCATATAAAATGCTAAGGGATAGATAATCATTTTTCTTAAAGATTCACTCATAGGTAATGTCTGTTGAGTCCAGAGTGCTACAAAAAAATCAATACTCAAAAATATAGTAAAAAGAAGAAGAATATTTCTTGATCCTATCTTAACAGCTATATACGCAGCAAGAAAAAGCCCTCCAATAGTTACCCCCGGAATTGCACTATACCATAAATCTAAAGGTACATCGTGAAATATAGAGTTTAATATTGTGCCAGATATAGACATAGCTGCCATAAGTGAAATACTGGTTACTATAGATGCGGCTGGATTTATACGAAATATCATTGTCATAATAAAATAAAATATGGTATCAATACCAAAACCTATCCATCCGCAAAGCAACCCACCTATGAATGCGAAAATGAACAGAACAGAACAGTTAAAAAAAGTTAAACTTACAGAGATATTTGGGTATTTGGAGTTTTTAAGAAGAGAAAAAAATATAATTTGTGTAAAAAGAAATGCAATAAAATTAAAAATTAGAGTTAAAAGTTCTGGATTATTTATTGGAAACAAGACGATACTTACAATTTCTCCGATAAGACCTCCTGCAATACTTAGAGGAATTACATTCAAGATAAAAAGTTTTTTGTTAAATAAGAACCACCTAAATGTTCCAAGCCCCATTCCATAAGCCTGAATTATTAGGTTAAATTGCGATATTGTAATTGGAGATACACTTAAGTGGGTCAAAATTGGGAAATATACAATCCCAGCCGCAGCAGGTGTTATGTTAGCAACTATTGCGGCAATAGCTCCAACAAAAGGCATATAAAATAACTTTGAAAGGAATATGTTATGGAAAATAGGAAAAAATAGTAGCCATAAAGTAGTAACTACAACCAGAATAACTAAAGGACTCCTGTATCTTTTTTTCATCTTAAAACCATAAATATCATATTAAAATTTTTATTCAATCTTTCAGTCGGTGGTTAAAACCATCGGCTAAGTTTAAAAAAAGTCCTCTTAAGAGGAGTTGGACAATCTATCCCTGATGAGCTTTAGCTATGGGCTGTAAAACAAATTAAGACCTTGTTCAGTATAATCATATATCGCAATTAACAGAAATTCCTTCTTCTTTGTAAGTTTGGACTCTTTTTATCGCAGATGCTTTTAGAACTCCTATATTAACATCAATATAGTCATAAATTACAGCCATTGATTTGTCTTGGGCGGGACGAAGGATTCTACCAATATATTGAATAAGTCTGCCTTTAAACTTTATTGGTGTTACTAAGAAAAGTGTAGAAAGTTCAGGAAGATCAAACCCCTCTCCAATCAATTGTCCTGTTGCAATCAAAGTAGTGATCTGCCCATTATTAAGCTCGTGGAGAATTGAATCTCGTTCGTTTTTTGGTGTAAGTCCTGTCAAAATTCTTGATCGCATTTTATATTTAAGCTCAAGAATGGTTTGAATAAGATGTGCGTGTTCACGACGATCTGTAAGCACTAACTTTATACCACTACTATCTTCTGATGCAATATCACCGCATATAAGCAGGTTTCTTTGCTGATCAATAGAGATTGCCTTTATAACTTTTGTGTAGTCGGCACTTGCATCAAGCAAAGTGTTAAACTCTGTAAACCTACAAATGACCTCTGCTTTACTTATATCGCCAGTTTTAACAAGAGGTGCTTTTTCAATGTTATACCTCTGTTCCCCAAGAGTTAGACAGATTAATTTACTAAGACCATCTCTTCTGTATGCTGTAGCCGTAAGCCCAAGTCTATACTTTGCTTTAAATCCAGAAACTGCCTCTGTAAAAGTTTTTGATGGGCATTTATGGCACTCATCAACCACTATATGCCCAAATAGAGAATCTAATTTAGCAAGATGTTTTCTAACACTTTGATATAAACCAACTGTAATTTTATCCCCTATGTTATATTTACCAGCACCAATAACACCTATATCTTTTTCTTCAATATTTAAAAACTCATTAATTCTATCTAACCATTGCTTCATAAGCTCGATACTATGCACAACAACTAATGAGGGTTGTTTTCGTTGAGCTATTACAAAAAGTGCAACCACAGTCTTTCCACTACCAGTTACAGCTAAAAGCACACCATGAGAATGTTTGATAATGGCATCAGCTGCACTCGTTTGAAATTTTTTAAGTTGTCCATTAAAAGCAATATTAACAGGTGGTAATTCAAGTCTATTATCAATAACATTAATATCTAACTTGTCATGGAATTTTTTGCAGATTCCGTATGCTTCATCTGCAAATCCCCTTGGGCATACCAATGAGTCGTAGTTCTCTTCATAGAATAGCAACTCTTTAGGAGTCTTGCCTGTCCACTTGCCAAGTTTTGATAATGTGTAATATTCTGGATTTTGGCATCTGAGTATCAATTTAATCTCATTTGCACATTTTTCATCTAAATATTTCAAAATCAAATTGTTACTTAAAATAAACTCCACAAATATCCTTTATCTATCTATTGCAACATATTACCACTGATATTATTGCCACTACTTGATGTTTTTTGATTTTATCAGCATTGTGCCATATTGCAACATAAAAGGTTGCGATTTTTTCAAGTTGATAACCACACATTGTCATGGTAGATTTAAAGAATACGTAGATTAAATTATTTGCCATAATGCAATTAATTTTAAATTAGAATTCTTCAACACATAAAAAGGAGATTTTTTATGCAAAAAAGATTTTTTGCCATAGTTTTGTTCTGGCTGATTACCTCTTTGGCTTATGTATATGTTTTTCCAATAATATCTCTATTGCCTATTCAAGGTTTACAATATGAGGTAGAAGCATCGTCTTTGTACTATATCCTTGATGGTTCAGGTTCAATGTGGGGAAGAGTAGATGGGCAGATGAAAATTCAAGCTGCACGAGATACTATGAAAAATCTTATCTCTAAAATGCCTGACGAAATTCTATACAGCCTTACCGTATATGGTAACCTAAAAAAAGGAGACTGTTCTGACATTACAGAAATTATTCCTTTTGGAAAAATTGACCACGCCAAAGCAATAGAGCTAATTAGAACGATAAATCCCAAAGGCAAAACACCCATAGCCGCAACAATTGAAAAAACAATTAAAAACCTTAAAGCTCAAAATAGCCATGATAAAACGGAAGTAGAAACAACAACAATTATTCTTATTAGCGATGGTATTGAAACCTGCGGGGGTTCTCCTTGCGAAATTACAACCCAACTCAAATCATCAGGTATAAACTTCGTTATACATGTAGTTGGATTTGATGTTGATAAAGAGGCATCAGAACAGCTTGCCTGCATTGCAAATGCTGGAGGAGGAAGATATTTTTCTACAAAAAACGCTGATGAGCTACTATCAATATTATCAACAGTGCAGAGAAGCGTTATTGATAAAAAATCAATTAGTATCACAGAAAAAGTTGAACAGAATCCCATAAATAACAAAGAAGCAATACTAAGCTCTAAAACCCCTAAAGTTGAAAACATAGTAACAACTCCTGTTGAACAAAAAATTATAGAGAGATCAAAATCTGTAAGAATAAAAGCAAAAGGACCGGGTAAAATAACATTCAAACACGATTCTTGGCTTAAAAAGCCATATTCATGGAAACTTATTGATCCAGAAACTGGAGAGGAGAAAGCAAAGTTTTCCACACTTGAAACAACCATAATTGCTCCAGGCAGCTATCAGGTTGTTTGGGATCAATATGAACACGAAAGTTCTGATGTTCCTCTTACCGAAGTTATTAGGGTAGATTCTGGCAAAACCGTTGAAATACCACTTATGACCGCTATACAATTAAATATTCCATCATGGGTAGATAAACCACAATATTGGGGACTTCGAGATCCTCAGACACTTGAGAATATTGTAATGTTTACAAAATTTGAGCCACTCTTAGTTCCAGCAGGCGAGTATGACATTATTTGGAGACAAGGAGAGCATTCTTCAAAGGAGGTGGCAATCCAAAGAGTCAATATTGTGCCAGACATAATTAATAATATTACTATATCAACTTCAATAAATACTATACCAGCAGAGTGGGTTGATAAAAAAATTCACTATTGGGGTCTTAAGCGTTCTGAAATAAAAGATTCAACAAATTTGGGGTTTATTCCAACTAATTCTAATAATGAAGATTTTGTTGCATGGTTCAGTGATAAATTTGCTCCACAACTTGTTCCTTCTGGAAAATATCATTTGATATACGATCTTTCTGAACATGGAAGCTCTGACTCTATTCTTGGTGAAATTGAAGTAGTAGAAGGAAAAATGAATGAATTTAAAGTTAATACGGGAGTAAAACTTATTCCACCCCAAGGTATGAAACCTCCTTATCTTGTTGAATTTATTCAACTCAATAGAGATAAGATAGATGATAATAAAGAGGGGAAAACGATAGAGGAAGATAACCTTAATAACATAGATGAGGATAAATTAAGTAAAGTTATAATTAGTGGAAGTTTTGGACCTATAGCTCTAAAGCCCGGAATATATAAAATAAACTATCGCCAAGAAGAGCATGGAGCATCAACGATGACTATTGTAGATGAGTTAGAACTTGAGGCTGGAAATCTTATAGAAATTGAACTTTAACATTTATATAGTCAAAAAAGCATCATTATGAGATTAAAACTTGGCATTGCAAAAAAAATGTCGTTCTTCTGTCTTTTTTTTATCTTGATTCTTTACGGAACTGTCTTGGATCTGCTTATAAATATCCAAAATATGTCTGGAATGTCTGAACAGATTGTGAGCATTAACAATGAAATAGGCTCTCTATCAAAAGTTATGCTCGACAGCATAATCAGCATGGATGTTAATGATAAAAAATATAGACTTCTTAAAAAAGATATATACCTTACATATTTTGATACAGCCAGAAACGATTATCTCAATGCTCTTGACAAGATATTTAGATTGAATTCTCCTGAATATAGCCTTCCAGAGTCATGGCATAGGATACAAAAAAAATTTGAACCTAATCTTTTGCCATATATTCAACCCCGCTCAACTAAAACTCAAGATGTTGTCAAAGTCTCCTCTGATAATAATAACTCTTCTGAAAATGAACCTAAAATATCTTCTGTTAGTAGCAACTCCTCTGAGAGCAAACTTAAAGTCTCTTCTGATAATAACAACGCTTCTGATAAGAGTGATAAAACGCCCTCATGGATTTCTGAGCCACTACTTGAGGAGTGGATAAAAGAGATTTCAAATGGAAGGCAGGAGAATGAAAGACAAATTGAACAGCTATTAATAAATATTAATGAAAGAAGTCGCCAGAGTGTAAAAAAAGGGTTAATTGGTTTTGGGGTATCCATTGTTGTTGGTATTCTTGGAGTGTGGTTTATCTCTCAATCCATGTTAAAACCTCTAAATAAACTCAAAAATGGATTAAAAGGGATTGCACTTGATAACTATGATCATGTGATAGAGATAAAATCTAATGATGAATTTGGCGAGCTTGCATCTGTATTTAATGATATGAGCAGGCAACTTAAAGAGAGTGAAAGCATAAGATCAGATTTTATTGCAATATTAAGCCATGAGATAAGAACTCCGCTTGCATCAATACGAGAATCTGTCAACATGATTATTGAAGATGTATTTGGTCCAATCAATGACAAGCAGAGAAAATTTCTTGAGATTGCAAGCTCTGAGATAAGTAGAATCACAACTCTTCTAAATCACCTATTAAATGTCTCAATGCTTAAATCTGATTCAGAAAAGATAAAGCCAGAGCCTCTTGATCCAAATCAATTGATAAGTGATGCTGCAATGGGACTAATTGGAACTGCTAACTCTAACAATGTGGAGTTAAGAGTGCATGAACTTCAAGAGATACCAATACCTTTGGTTATGGGAATCAGGAATGAGATTTTGCAGGTTTTGCTGAATATTATTGGCAATGCCATTAAATTTTCGTATAAAAATAGTTTTGTCGATATTTCTCTGATTAAAGGGACAAATGGGAGTGAGTTGATATTTAAGGTATCTGATCAAGGTCCTGGAATTCCTGAAGAGGAACACTCTCTTGTTTTCAAAAAATATTATAGAAGTAAAGAGGTAAGAACACACATGGACGGTGTAGGGCTTGGATTGAATATATCTAAAAAGATAATACAAGCTCACGGTGGAACAATTTACATGGAAAATAACAGTGATAAAGGATGTTCTTTCTTTTTCACTCTTCCAACAGAAACAGGAAATAAGAAAAGTTAAATTGATGGAACCTAAATTAAACAACTATTGTATGTTAAACAAGTATTCTACTTTATATCAAATTTTTGTGCTTTTATCCGTAATCATATCCTTAGCAGTTACTTTACAAAGTTGTACTGTGCTAAAATCAATTGATAGAAAATTTCATTCTGTTAAACAGACGCTTGAATCAGGTGAAAGGGCTTTTATAAACGGCAATTATCAATTGGCAGGGTCGATTTTTCGTCAGGCAATAAGTGAGAGCAAAAATCCATGGGATAAAAATAGAGCTATTTATAATCTTGCCTGTGTAAAGTTTATAGTAGCAGAAAACGATTCTCAAATTATTGATGCAATGAAAATCTTTATGCAATGGAAACCATCTAAAGATATACCAATGTATTATGAAAATCCTCACCTTATTATACAGGCATTGCTTCAACAGCATGATCTTTTAAAAGATAAAGAGTCTGAGGAGTTTAAAGAGTTCAACATAATCAATGATATGCACGATATTCAGGAGATTGATTCTATCGTTAAAGAGACAAATCTTATGAATACACGGCTTGATAGGCTCTTAAGAGAACAAGATGGAAAGATAAAGACATTGAACGCTATCGTTAAAAAACAGAATGAAAAGATTAAACTCTTAAATGCTATTTTCAAAAAAGAGTCTAAAGCTAAAGAAGATATGGCAACCAAAAAAAGAGAGATGGAAAAGACAATAAAGACCCTTAAACATCAAATAGCCGAGCTTGAGCGAATTGACCAAAAACTTCAGAACAAAAGGCAAACTGAATGAGCAGAAAACAATTCTGTGAAGAGAATGAACACCTAATGAACATAATAAAAGCCAATTGAACATAAGGAAAATCGAATGAAAGATGCTACTTGCATATTAATCGTAGATGATGATTCAAATATCCTTGAAGTTCTTGACGCAAGGCTTACTGCATCAGGTTTCAATGTATTTAAGGCAGCAGATGCCCAGACAGCAATGCAAATATTAAAAAGAGAGTCTGTTGATCTTCTTATTTCAGATATGAAGATGCCAGTTACAAGTGGACTTGATCTTTTTTTAGAGATACAAAAAACTCTACCCGAGCTTCCTGTCATATTTTTAACTGCTTATGGAACAATACCTGATGCTGTTAATGCTATCAAACATGGTGCTGTTGATTATATTTCAAAACCATTTGACGGCAGAGATTTGATAAAAAAAATCCGACAAATACTTGAAATTCGACAACAATCTAAACAACCCAATATAAACATTGAATCCAATCAACTTAACGAAAGGGTTTTAAGTAAAACAGCTTCAATAAAGACAGATTCAGCCAAATCAACCATAAGTTCAAACTCAGGCAAAGATAATTTAAGCTCTAATGCAAGTAAAGGTATAGAGCCAAATCACCATATTATATTTGAAGATGAGTTCTACTGGGGAAAAACCCCTGCCATGCAGGAACTCTACAGTATGATAAAAAAAGTTGCAGCCACAAATGTCAATGTGATGATTCTTGGGGAGAGCGGGGTTGGTAAAGAGTGGATAGCAAGATCAATTTATCGTAATAGCTCAAGAAGAGATCAACCTTATGTGGTTGTTGATTGCGGTTCAACCCCTGATGGTATTTTAGAGAGCGAGCTTTTTGGTCATCTTAAAGGCTCTTTTACAAGTGCTGTAAAGGATAAAAAAGGGCTTATAGAGACGGCTGACAAAGGAACTCTTTTTCTTGATGAGATTGGGAATATATCACATGAGATGCAGTGCAGGTTATTGAGATTTTTGGAAGATAAAACTATACGTCAAGTTGGCTCTGTGCATGAAAAGATAGTTGATTGTAGAATCATATCAGCAACTAATTCAGATTTAGCCGCAGATATTGAAAGTGGCACATTCCGTCAAGACCTCTATTATCGCTTAAAGGTTGTAACTCTTAATGTTCCACCCCTTAGAGATAGAAAGGCAGAAATTTCAGATTTTGCAAAGTTTTTTGTAGATAGATACACCAAAGAGCATAACCTTCCTAAAGTAACTTTTTCCAAAGAGACAATTGAGTTAATGGAGTCCCACGATTGGCCCGGAAATATAAGAGAGTTAAGAAATGCTCTTGAGGCTGGTATTGTTCTTTGTAAAAATGATATTATGCAGCCTTGGGATCTTCAATTGGGCAATAACCAGAAATTAATAAAAAACTCTAAACCTGATATTAAACCTTTTGATCCAAACAGTGAAAACCGCTCTTTTAATGATGGTGAGGCGGGATTTTCTATTGAAGAGAGCGAAAAACAGACCATAATCAGAGCATTGAAGGAGTCTAAGGGTGTTCAAAAAAGAGCCGCTGAACTTCTTGATATTAGCAGACGGGCAATTAATTATAAAATAAAGAAATATGATATTCAGCCAAGGGATTATAAATAGAGCTGTTAATAACATTTTATGGAGAGCGTAAGTTGAAAAATAAAATTATTTTAGGAGATTGTTTATCTATACTTAAAACTATAGAAAATAATACGTTTGATTTAGTAATTACGTCTCCTCCATACTTTCAACAGCGAGACTATGGAAACGGTAATTTAGGCATAGGTAATGAAAAAACAGAAGAAGAATATTTGGAAAATCTTATTAGTGTATTTAGAGAGTGTGTTCGCGTTACTAATAGTGATGGAGTGATTGTTTTCAATATAGGAGATAAGTATATTAATGGCAGACTTTCTCTTATTCCTTATAAATTTGCTATTCGTGCTATAGAAGATAAAAAGTCTTTTTTGGTAAACCAGCTAACATGGTCAAAACTTAACCCAACTCCTCGTCAAGACCAACGTAAACTTATTCAATCTACAGAGCCATTTTTCATATTTGCCAAATCAAAAGATTACTATTTTGATTTGAATAATTATTTAAAACATTTAGACCATATTAATAAAAATATCAGAAATAGCCCTTCTGAAAAGTTAGGAAAAAAATACTTTGAGCTTATAAACACTTCTGATTTATCTGAAGAACAAAAGATCAATGCTCGTAAATCTTTAAATGAAGCTATTTTGTCTGTACATAAGGGAGAAATTGAAAGTTTTAGAATGAAAATAAATGGGATACATAAATTGGCATACGGTGGACAAGATGGAGGCAGAAATAATCAAATTAAAAACAATGGCTTTACTGTTATAAAAATTTCAGGGAATAAAATGAAAAAAGATATTATTGAAAGCCCTGTTGAAATTACAAGAGACAATAATCACCCTGCTGTTTATCCCATCTATATTATTCAAGAGCTTATTAAGCTGTTAAGCAAGGAAGATTATTTTATCCTTGATCCTTTTTGTGGAAGCGGAACAACCTGTATAGCGGCTAATAATTTAAAAAGAAACTATTCAGGAATTGAAATTAACCCTGAATATGTAGAATTAGCTAATGAAAGAATCAAAAAAAGCTCTTGTAATCAGGAATTTTTTATATGAAAGAACCATTTGAAATATTAGAAGAACACTATCAAAAAGCAATTAAGATAGCTTGCAATAAAAATTTTGATATAATTCCTGATGAAGTAAAAGAGATTATCAACCCATTAATTCTAAAGATTGAAAGTGATAAATCTTTAGTTCAGGTTATTGTAACAAGTCTGTTAAAAAAAATAATATCTCCTGAACAAGATATTCGTTTTCACATGGCAAAATTTTCAAACGGCTATTCAGCCAGAGGTCTTGATACTAAAGTAACTACGCCATTTTTTAAAAAATATTTTCCTAAATATGCAAATAAAGAGACAGCTTTTTTGACTAAAGCAACAAGAGCAGAAGTTATTTGGACTTTAGATGAAGGAGAAAAACTACCTTTAAGAAGCAGGCAATTAGTAAAACCTTTTTTAGAATTAATTGATAAAATTCAAAATAATACAGTTAATCTTAAAAACTGCCTAATTTATACCTTAGCAAAATTATATTTTCTTTCACAATCTGATCAAATAATTTTTGATAACACTATTGAACTTGCTGATTTTTCAGATGTTATCAACATAAATACTGTAATACAAATGTTGAGTAAACATTTTGATAGCCGCCTTAGCTCAAGACTTCCTGTTATTGCAATTTTTTCAGTTTATAAACAACTCTTCAAAACTGTAAAACGGTTTGACAATAAAGTTTTACGCCCTTTAAATGTTCACACTTCTTCTGATAAGCATGGCTACGGTGATGTGGAAATATGGAATATAAATGAGACTCCTTTTGAAATGGTTGAAGTAAAACATAAAATTCCTATTGATAGAAATATGATTTTTGATCTTATCAAAAAGTCTGAAAACACTACAATTCAAAGATATTATATTCTAACTACCTATGAAAATTGTTTTATGAACTCTGATGAGGAAGAATATATAAACAAGTTTATATTAAAAATAAAGAAAGAGAGAAACTTAGAAATTATTGCTAACGGTATAATTTACAGTTTAAAATATTATCTACGTTTTATAGAAGATTATCATGAGTTTTTAAAAACATATACTGACGAATTGATAGCAGATGCTAAAAAATCAACTGAAGTCAAAGAGTTTCACCTAAAGAATTGGCAGAAAATTTTGAAAAAGCATAGTAACTTATAGCTTAAACAGAATAACCTACAAAGGAGTTAAGGAAAAAATGAAAATCTTAGCATTAACAGGAAGTCCGCGAAAAGGTGGCAACACAGAGACAGTTGTAAAAGCGATTGTTGCTGGAGCAGAAGGCAAAGGTGCAACAGTAAACTATTATGATTTAAGCAAACTAAATATTTCAGGGTGTAAGGCGTGCATGTATTGCAAGACCAATGATGGGTGTGCTGTAAAAGATGATATGCTACCGCTTCTTGAAGAGGTTTTAACTGCTGATGCGGTTATTCTCGGTTCACCTGTTTATATGTGGCAGATGACAGCACAGACTAAGCTCTTTGTTGATCGCCTGTTTGCACTTTTAAATCCAGACTACACAATGAAATTTAAAGAAGGGTTGCCATTAGTTCTTGTTTATACTCAAGGACAGCCAAATATTAACGCATTTTCAGGGTATTTTGATATGACTGAAAAGATGTTTGAGTTTTTGCAATTTAAGGTTGTCAATACTCTTGTGTGCGGCAACTGTAGAGATAAAAAAGATGCTGAGAAAAATGAAGCTGTAATAGCAAAAGCAAAAGAGATTGGAGAGTATCTAACAACAATTAAGCGTTAATCTTGGATAATTCTTAACGTGTAGTGTGTAGTGTATAAAAATCTAAAACTCAATTACTTGACCTCCTGCAGAACCCATTTTTTATAGAATAAACTAAAAGGATCAATTCAAGTTTTGCAGGAACTCTACTAATAAAAAGCCAGATGGTATTATATTGTGAAAAGTAATAATTATAATCTAAGCAACGACATATTAACCATAAAAACTAATTTTGGACACTATTCATTTAAGATAGAAGATATCGATCTGCTTGAAAATGCGGAACGTATTGTCAAACTTATGATTAGTGAGATGGATAAAGTTGATACTAAACTTCATTCACGCAAGGAGAAATCAGGGCAGTATGCAAGGCTTCTCCTTGCCAATCTTAATATTTGTGAAAAATATATACGGCTTGAAGATAAATACATAGCTTTGACCAAAGAGCTTAAAAGTATAAAAAATGAAGTGGTAGAAGCTCCTGTCTTATCTGAGCCTATAATTTTGAACCAATTAGAACCAACACAATTACTACCAAAAGAACCTGAACTTACTGCTCAATCTTTAGCGTTAAAACCAAAACCAGAGTTAGCCATCCCGCCTGTTTTACATGACTCTACAGTTGTAGAAGTTAAGCCAATGTTAGCCACACCACTTGTTTTACATGACTCTACAGTTGTAGAAGTTAAGCCAATAGAATTAACACCAAAATCTGAAGATGTAATTTTGCAACCAAAATCTGAAGATGTAATTTTACGATCAGAGTCCGAAGATGTAATTTTGCAATCAAAATCCGAAGGTGTGATTTTACGACCAGAATCTGAAGATGTAATTTTGCAACCAAAATCTGAAGGTGTTATTCTGCAACCAGAATCGGAAGATGTAATTTTGCAATCAGAATCAGATGAAATGGAAACTGAAGATGCAGTGCAACATCTCCCTTTAAACTCTGATACTACAAGATATGCATATAAGGCTAATAAGTCTGCTATAGCTAATTGGAAACTAAAGCACTCGTATCTTTCTTTAAAAAGAAAAGCTATGGAAAGAATTATGCAGGCAAGAATTCAATCACAATCAAGTGATGAAAATTTAGATAGAGTTGAGACTTTACAAGCAATTGAATCATCTCAAGTATTCCAGCAACCCGCCTTAGTTGAAAAGATTGAACCAGTAATTAAGCACGAGCCAACATACACAATTAAACAGCCTGAAATTAATGACTATCAATATACTAAAATAGTCGAGCAACCTCCTTTAGTTGAAAAGATTGAACCAGTAATTAAACACGAACCAATACACACGGTTAAACAGCCTGAAATTGATGACTATCAATATACGAAAATAATCCAATCACCCCCTTTAGTTGAAAAGATTGAACCAGTAATTAAGCACGAACCAACATACACAATTAAACAGCCTGAAATTACTGACTATCAATGTATGAATAAACTCAATATTGCTAAACCCAAGATATACCGTAAAGGGGAATTTCAACTTCCTAACCTTTCATTTCTCAAAAATATAAGCAGAAAAACAGAAGTAGATCACCACAGTATAAGAAGAGATGCGGAGCTTCTTGAGAAAAAACTTGGCTATTTCGGCATAAAAGGCGAGGTTATGGGGGTTTCACCAGGACCTGTTATCACCACATTTGAATACAGACCTGAACCCGGCATCAAAATTAGCAAAATCGTAAACCTTGCTGATGATCTTGCCCTTGCTCTAAGTGCTTTTAGTATCAGAATTGTTGCCCCGATCCCGGGAAAAGATGTTATGGGCATTGAGATTCCAAATATCAAAAAGAGTTTGGTGCCATTTATTGATATTGTTAGTTCAGAAGATTTTATGAATAGCAAATCAAAACTGCCCATTTGTCTTGGAAAAGATATTATTGGTAATCCTGTAGTTGTTGAGCTTGATAAGATGCCACATCTGCTCATTGCTGGGGCAACTGGGACTGGAAAGAGTGTTGGGTTAAATGCCATGATTACAAGTATTTTGTACAAATCAACACCTGAAGAGGTAAGATTTCTCATGGTTGATCCAAAAAGGATAGAGCTTTCATTTTACAATGATATTCCTCATCTTCTAACGCCAGTCATAACTGACATGAAAAAAGCTACAATTGCACTTCAGTGGTTAGTAAGAGAGATGGATCGCAGATACACCTTGCTTGCCAAATCTCAGGTTAGGCACATTGAGCAATATAACCAAAAAATAAAAAAGAATTTAATTGGTTCGGGTGATAATCCGTTAGATACTGAAGAGCCTGAACAGCTTCCATATATTGTAGTAATAATTGATGAGCTTGCAGACCTTATGATGACTGCATCACGAGATATTGAATTTTCTTTGACTCGGCTTGCCCAGATGGCAAGAGCTGCTGGCATTCATCTAATCCTTGCTACACAAAGACCATCAGTAGATGTTTTGACAGGAATCATCAAAGCAAATTTCCCAACAAGAATTTCATTTCAGGTCTCTTCAAAGACAGACTCCAGAACAATTATTGATGCCAACGGTGCTGAGACCCTTCTTGGCAATGGAGATATGTTATTTGTGCCTCCTGGTACAGCAAGACTCACACGAGTTCACGGCACATATTTATCAGAAGAAGAACTTATGGAGATAACCACGTTTTTAAAATCTCAAGGTAAACCAGAGTATGTTCTTGATGTTATCACAGAGACAGACGAAGAGCCAACGCAAGAGACTATGGATGATGATTATGACGATAAGTATAACGAAGCTCTTGAGTTTGTAGTAGCTACAAAACAGGCATCTATTTCGGGGATTCAGAGGGCACTTAGGGTAGGATACAATAGAGCTGCAAGAATCATTGACATTATGGAAAAAAGAGGAATTGTTGGACCTTCAGATGGAGTAAAACCCAGAAGGGTTATTGTAGAAAATATTGAGTATTAACAAAAAATGGTTGGATTTTCGTTGTCCCTAAATCCAACCATTTGTAAGCGGAAACAGATAGTATTATTTTTTTTCAGTCTCTTTAATAGCGTCTTCTTCTTTGATATTTTTCCCTTTTTCAACCTCATCAATCACATCATCTTTAACAACTTCATCTTTTGGGGAATCTAAATTGTTAAGCAGCTCAGAGTGATCTAACAGATCAGATTTTTGCTCTTCTATTGGTATTTCCTCTTCACTATCAAGTGTTCTGGAAGGAATTGCGATAGTTGCGTCTTTTATGATTCCTTGAGCAGCATTAACATTTTGAATATATTGAGAAATTATATCTTTATCAGCAGGTTTTGATATAAATTCAGATGCTTTGTTAATATAAAGGTTAATCATATTAAAGTTAAATGGAGAACCTTCCTTTATAAAGGCGTCTGCCTTATCAAGATAGTAATTAAAAGGTATTGGAAATATCTCCTCTTGATTGTATGAAGATTTAATAGCATCAGAAATATCAAGCCCTTCGAGAAAGGCAAGTTTGCTTCTGCTCGTTGGGGTAAAATCTCCCTGCCAGATTTCCAAACCTTGTCTTGTGTCGCATAGATAATATTTTTTATTATTATCAAAACTTGATTTGACAATAATGGCTGCAAAGATAATAAAGCATATTATGGCGGCTTTTATTGGAGATGGAATTTTATTATTATAGTCATCGCAACAGCAATTATTGCTTATATTTTGCCTATTTTTTAAATCTTTGAGTTCGGCTTTTACAGATTCAGCAGCCTCTTTTGCGGCGATTGCTCTTATTTTATTATGAATCTCTTTAGTTCGCTGTTCAGCTAATCGTTTCTCTTCTGCAATGCGTTTTTCCTCAGCAACTCTTGCCTCTTCAGCTAACCTTTTTTCCTCTGCAATACGCTTTTCTTCAGCAATTCTTGCCTCTTCTTCTAACCTTTTTTCTTCTGCAATACGTTTTTCTTCTGCAATTCTTGCCTCTTCGGCTAACCTTTTTTCTTCTGCAATACGTTTCTCTTCAGCAATGCGTTTTTCCTCAGCGATTCTTGCCTCTTCGGCTAAACGTTTCTCTTCTGCAATTCTTGCCTCTTCAGCTAACCTTTTTTCTTCTGCAATACGTTTTTCTTCAGCAATTTTTGCCTCTTCAGCTAATTTTTTTTCTTCTGCAATACGCTTTTCCTCTGCAATTCTTGCCTCTTCGGCTAATCGTTTTTCCTCAGCAATTCTTGCCTCTTCAGCTAACCGTTTCTCTTCAGCAATACGCTTTTCCTCAGCGATTATTCTTGCCTCTTCGGCTAATCGTTTTTCTTCAGCAATTCTTGCCTCTTCGGCTAACCTCTTCTCTTCTGCAATGCGGTTTTCTTCAGCAATTCTTGCCTCTTCAGCTAACCGTTTCTCTTCTGCAATACGCTTTTCCTCAGCGATTATTCTTGCCTCTTCGGCTAAACGTTTCTCTTCTGCAATGCGTTTTTCCTCAGCGATTTTTGCTGCATCATCTTCATGAACTAAAGAAGGGGCGGGTTCTGCTACAAAAAGTATTTCTGACGTTTTTTCAATATGTTGTCCACCTTTAGATTTAGATTGTGGTGTTTTGTTTGTATTTGTTTTTTGGTCATCTTGCCCAGTTGTATTTTTTTTCTTGGTATTCTTTCTCTTTGTTGTTGCCATATTTCCTCTTTATATGTAGAGTTTGATAGTTTATTTTACATAAATCATTATTCATATATTTAAAATTCGCAAAACATATATACAATAATTGTTTTCTTGTAAAACACTTTGTTAATTCAGCTTTTAAGGGAATTTCTAATTGTGCAAAGATTAAGCGAAATAATCAGAAAACGTAAGGAATTTGCCATTGCATTTTCAGGTGGAGTGGACAGCACATTTCTTGCTGCATTAGCCAAAAATGTGTGTAACGATGAGGTAGTTGCTATAACTGCAGATTCAAATTTTTATCCACGAGAAGAGCTAAAGAGTGCTATTAAAATTGCGGAGCTTATTGGTATTAAACATTTTATAGTTAAAGTAGATTTGATGGCGGACTCAAACATTATTATCAACTCTAAAGATAGATGCTATTTTTGCAAAAAAAGGGTTTTTAATGCTATAAAACACAAAGCAATGGAGCTTGGATTTGAAACACTTGCCCATGGTGCCAATATAGATGATTTTCAAGATTATCGACCGGGTCTTAAGGCTGCAAAAGAGATGGATATTTTTTCTCCTTTAGTTGAAGCTAAAATGACCAAAAATCAAATTAGGCTTGCATCAAAAGAGATGGGACTCTCTACATGGGATATGCCAACTCAATCCTGCCTTGCAACTCGGATTCCATATAACCAAAAAATAACTGTTGAAAAACTTGCTAAAATTGAAGCCTGTGAACATTTTCTTAATCAACTTGGATTTTTTGGTATCCGTGTTCGCTGTCATAGTGATATGTCGAATAACGATATTGCAAGAATCGAATCTCCACAGCAATCAATTCATATAATGGCTGAAAAAAATCTAAGAGATAGTATTAACTCATTTTTTAAAGCTAATGGATTTCAATTTGTATCTCTTGATCTGGCAGGATATATTTCAGGGAGCATGAATTGACAAGTATCAACATCAATCTAATCTTATCTCTTGATAATTGCCCTTGGCAATAGAAGTGCTGAGCTTAAACTAATATTAGATATAACAAATCAAACAACAGGCGAATATTTAGAATAAGGATTTTATTTACCAAATGAGACCAGAAGAAAAAATACGCAATCAGGAGACAATAGAGACTATTACAGAGCTAATTGATAGTGGTGTTGAGAAGATGTGTGTAATAATGCGTCATTCAGACCGTTTTTTTCACAAAGATAGCTCAATGGAGCCATTTATGGGGCTTACTGAAAAGGGCAAAGATTTTGCCATAAAGCTTGGGACAGAGCTTCCTAAAAATCCTAAGCCACGCCTTTTTTCAAGCCCTTTTGGCAGGTGTATTGAGACCGCATATCTAATTGATAAAGGTTATATAAAAAAACATGGTATTTTTAATACCCATAATTGTATGGCAATTGAGCTCTCACCCTTTTATATAACAGATATTCATAAGGCAATTGCTATGGTTAATGAGCTTGGCAATGTCAATTTTTTGAGAAAATGGTTTAATAACGAGATTCCTGAAAATATAATGCTAAACCCTGAAATAGCTGCAAATAGAATAGCAGAGTTTATGATAAAGCAGATGAGCGAGCTTAAAAGCGGTGAGATTGCAATGTGCGTCTCGCATGATTGGAATCTTTTTCCATTAAAAGAGTATAAACTTGGATTACCTCACGAAGAGTATGGGACTGTTGGTTATCTTGAAAGTGTTGTTGTTTTTGAGAAAGAAGAAAAAAGCTATATCGTAAATTATCAAAAAGAGGCTTCTCTTTTGTAATAATATACATATTAAACTCTTTAATTGTGAAATCACGATTAGATAATGTTATAGATATTTTTGATTTTGAGTAATCCCCATATTAATAATATGGGGATTACAGTATAAAAAACTACTAAATAACCTTATTTAAAGAGTATTCAATTATCCCTTCCGCACCAGCACTGATAAGTTCAGGAATCAAATCTCTTACAACATTATTGTCAACAACGGTTTCAATTGCAAACCAATCTGATTTATATAATGGCGAAACTGTTGGTCCGTTGAGACTTGGAAGCAAGGCGACAACTTTTTCCATCTTTGATTGAGGGACATTCATCTTAAGTCCTACTAACCTTTCAGCTACAAGGGCACTTTGTAAGAGAAGTGCAATTTGTTCAATTTTCTTTCTTTTTGTAGGATCATTCCATGCAGATTTATTTGCAATAAGCTGAGTATTAGTCTGCATTATCTCATGGATAACTTTAAGATTATGGGCACGAATAGTACTTTCAGTCTCTGTTATTTCAACAATTGCATCGGCAAGTCCAGATACAATTTTTGCCTCCGTAGCTCCCCAAGAAAATTTCACATTTACATTAATATTTCTCTCTTGAAAATATCTCTTTGTAAACTGAACGATCTCGGTCGAAATGGTCTTACCCTCAAGGTCTTCAAGACAATTTATTGGAGAGTCCCCTGCAACTGCAAGCACCCATCTTGCTGGTCTTGCACTCATCTTTGAGTAGATAAGGTCTGCTACTACATGAACATCTGATTCATGTTCTGCAATCCAATCTTTTCCTGTAAGTCCAGCGTCAATAATACCACTCTCTACGTTAATTGACATCTCCTGTGCCCTACATAATGCACATTCAATATCATCATCGTTAATATCTGGAAAATAACTTCTGCCATTTACGTTTATTTTCCATCCAGAGCGTTTAAAAAGTGCAACTGTAGCATCTTGAAGGCTTCCCTTTGGAATGCCAAGTTTTAGTAATTTTTTCATATAAAGTTCAATTCCTTAAATATAAATCATAGATTAGCTATTTTTATTTAAAATATACCTTTTTAGGATCAAATATTTTTTCTCCGACAATTTCAAAAGTACTATCACAATTTACTTTTCTGAAAAAGCAGCTTTTATAACCAAGATGACAGGCAGCATTGCCAATCTGTTCTACTTTAATTAAAATTGTATCTTCATCGCAATCAAGCCTTATCTCCTTAATGACTTGAATATTTCCAGATGTTTCCCCTTTTTTCCAAAGTTGTTTTCTTGATCTGCTGTAATATGTTGCCATTCCAGAAGTTAGTGTCTCTTTCCAAGACTCTTCGTTCATATATGCAAGCATTAAAACTTCTCCTGTCTCATTATCTTGAACAACTGCGGGAACAAGTCCCCCGTTTTTAGTAAAATCAGGCTTTATAATGTTTTCCATTATTAATAAATTTCCTTTTTTTATACAAATCAAATTTTCTCAAATGATTATTCCACTGATTATTAAAAATCTGTTCTTTTGAATATCAAAAAAATAGATATATTAAGTAATGATTATTGGTGTGAGTTTAATAAAAATGAATATTGTAGAAGAGAAGGATTAGTAGAGTTTTTAAAGAAGGTTTTGGAGGTTTTCTTATGGATTTCATAGTAGAATTAATTAACTTGGTGCCGGAGGCGAGACTTGAACTCGCACACCCTTGCGGGCGGAGGATTTTGAGTCCTCTGCGTCTACCAGTTCCACCACTCCGGCTTACCACGTTATTACTGTTGCGTTCTTTTAAGATAAACAAAAATTATTGTCAATTAAAATTCTGACTACCATCAAAAATTAGTTGCCAATAAAAATTGCATTTATATATGAAAAATAGGCATTCTTCGGTTAAAAGAGCATACAACTTCATAATTAATGGTATTAATATGACAAGCAATCTCGTCTGCTAAAATCTCTTGATTACCTTGTCTGCCCATAACAACTACATCATCATAAACTTCTGCATCAGGAATATGACCTACATCAATCATAGTGTAGTCCATACAGACACGCCCTACAACTTTACACCTTACGCCTTTTACCAACATCTCACCTTTTGAAGATAACAAGCGGCTATACCCATCAGCATAACCGATTGGAACGGTTGCAATTTTTGTGGGTGATGATGTTATATAAGTGCTTCCATAGCTTACCTTAAATCCTGAAGGAACATCTTTTAAGTGAATAATTTTTGATACAACCGACATAACAGGCTCAAGTTCAATAACCTCACGATTAATCTCATCCGAAGGATAGAGACCATACATTGCAATACCTGCACGCACCATATTGAAATGACCTTCTGGAATATCTATAGTTGCAGCACTATTTGAGGCATGGCAAATTCTCGGTTTAAAACCACGCTTTTCAAGAGCATTGATAAGAACATTAAATTTTTCAATTTGCTCATTAACATGGCTTTTATCTTTTATATCGGCATTTGCAAAATGGGTATAAATGCCATCAACCTCAATATTATCAAGGTTAGTTATCTCTATTATTTCATTTACAACTTTATCAAATAACTCTTGATTTAATTGCTCTATCTTAGACGAATCAGAAAAAGACAGAGGTGGAATAACAAAACCAATACGCCCCATACCTGTATCTACCTTAATGTGAACTTTAACTAAAGACGATAATCTATTATGACCTTTTGTCTTAGCTAAATTATCCAAAGGTAAATACTTCATCGTTACACACGCTGAATCAGCAATCTCTTTTACAGCTTTAGAAATATCTTTAGCACTACTTAGAGAACCAATTGTTATACTGACATCATTTAAAGCAACCCACTCTACCTGACAAGGTAACACATCTCCAAAGAGTAAAATAGGGGCTTCAATGCCAGCTTTACGCAGTTCAACAGCCTCATGGATACGGGCAACAGCAAGAGATGAAGCTCCATTTTCAAGAGCAGTTTTAGCAACAATAACAGCACCATGACCATAACCATTTGCCTTTACTACTGCCATAAGAGCCACATCAGGAGAACATCTTGCCTTAATTCTTTTGACATTGTTGGCAAGGGCATTGAGGTCTATATGAATTTTGCTTTGTGGTAGCAAATTATCACTAATATTTATAGGGTATTGCATAGATAATTGTTAAAGTTCCTATATTTTTTGTATTTTAACATAGTTTTTGATTTATGAAATCAGCTTTAAAAAATTACCGAATCATTGACTCTTATTATCTACAAAAAAATCCTTTATAATACCTTGTGATTTGAGTTTATTGCCATGTTCTGCTGCCCTCTCTTTTGTTTCATATTTCCCAACTCTTATTAGATACCATATTTTTCCACCACCTTCTACTTCAGTGATATACCCGCCTTCCCCACCTTTTTTTTCAAAGTTACTTAAATATTTTTCAGCATGAGATTTTACAAGATATGCTGCTATTTGAATTGTAAATTTTTTCTGCGGAACTACCTGAATTTCATCATCTTCAGCTACTGTTTTTGGAGGTGGTGATGTTGGCGGTGGAGGTGTTTTGAGTAGATGAGATATAGTGTTTATAGAAAGTATAATAAGTCCTGTTATCAAAATAGTTATGGCAAATCTTTTCAGATTATTTCCAAAGGCAGGATGAAGTGCAACAGTACGGTAAATACGCTTAAAAGGTATTGCTAATAAGTTGTGAACAATCCACTCTACTATCTCAATGATAAACGAGATAAGGTGCATTGGTATGGAGAATATCCATATAACTCCCTCTTTAATTGCTAAATCTTTAATTGCTAACCGCCTAAATAGTGCAACATTATCAACTCTTTTGGGTATTTTACGCCCGTCAGATATTTTTATATTATCTAACTCTTTAGGAGTTTCAAAACATTCAACATTGCTATCCATAAACGAAAAGACTCTCTTTGCTGCAAAGTCAGAACGTTGAGTTTTTGTAAATATTTCAGATAAAAGAGGAACTAATTGTTGGTTTAAAGGCTCTCTTTCTGCAAGAAGAGTTAGTAAATTCTCTTCCTCTTCCTTAAACAGATTCTCTTTTACTCTATTTTTATTTTTCTGTTTTATAAACTTTTTGAGCCACAGATATGCAACTTCACCCTCTTGTGGATTTTTAAGAAGGAAAAAAGTTGTAGCTCTATCAAAATTGTCATTGTGCCAACTCGCAGTTAGAGAAAATTTGGCAATAGCACCTGTTAAGATTGGAGATACTTTTTTAGAATTCAGCATGGTAAGTAAGTAAGAGTCAAATAGCTCAAGAGCCTTTAAATAACAAGCTTCGCTTTTATGAAAAATCCCATCTCTTTCCCAACTTTTTGCCTCATTGATGTATTTGTAAATAGACCTTTGACCTATAATATTCATAATATAACCCGTAATTATCAATATGAATACGATAATAGTGATAGAGAAAATGGTTATATTTAGATTTGGAATAAACTCTTTAATGGTTGGAAAGCAAATAAATGTCGTTGGTATAGAGATTAGAACTGATATACACAACCTTATTGAGATATTCCTTAAAAAATAGATCATGGTTTAAGCTCCTTATCTAAGGTGTCTCACAAAGATTTTGATCTTTTTTAAGTGGAATAGTAATGGATTTATTGCTAACAGATGTTCTATTGTTATTTTGATCTAAAACTTTATTGACCTTACAACCTGATAGAAGATCAGCATTCTCAAAATGTATTCCATCAGGAATTGAAAAATCTCTTAAAGGTTCATTTTTAGTAGCTTCATTCATAAATTCTGCCCATATAGTTGCTGGAACTTTTCCGCCTGTTATACCGGGTTGATTCGCAACTTTTAGTGTTCTTTTTCTGTCAAAACCTGTCCAGACAGCAGCACAAAGAGTTGGTGTAAATCCCGTAAACCACGCATCATTATAAGAATCGGTAGTTCCAGTTTTTCCAGCCGCAGGTCTTGTAAAACCCATCTCTCGTATAGTTCTGCCAGACCCTCTATCAATTACAGATTTCATCATATCTACAACTTGATATGTAATTTCAGGATCAAGAACTTTTCTACCCCTTAATAAATGTTCATAAATAACTCTTCCAAAGGCATCTTCAACACGCCAGATCATAAAAGGCTCGTGTCTAACACCGCCTGACGCAAATGTAGAATATGCAGATGCCATCTCAAAAGGGGTAACTACTGATGTCCCAAGTGCTACTGAATAGACATCTTCTAAAGTGCTTTTGATTCCGCACAACTTTGCTGTATCAATAACCGCCTTTGGACCTGTTTTTTCGACAAGGCGGGCGGCAATGGTGTTGACTGAATCAGTAAGAGCCTGCTTAAGAAGAACTCGTCCTCGATAACTCTTTTCAAAATTTCGTGGTTGCCACGTTGTTGAGCCGATAACTGGAATTGAGATGGGGCTATCAACCAGAACTGTAGCACCATTGAAATTTAATTTTTCAAATGCTGCATAATATAGGAATGGCTTAAAGCCTGAACCTGGCTGGCGTCTGCTATTTATAGCTCGATTATATTCGCTGTTGTAGTAATCTCTTCCACCTATCATTGCCTTAACAGCTCCTGATGCTGGATCAATAGCTAATAATGCCCCTTGAGGACGAGGTTCTGAGTCAGGTTTTAGTCCCATTAAATTATCAAGATTAGTTAGACCATTTTTTAATGCTTGCTCTCCAGCATATTGTAAGTTTGAATCAACCGTAGCTGTAACTTTAATTCCCCCATGAAACACAACATCAACTCCATACTGCTCTATAAGTTGACCTATCAAAGCGTCTAAAAAATAGCTACCAGTCCTTCCGTCAGCGTGTTCTGAATATAGGGCAGGACGAGTTTTTAATACCGCTTCTTCCTCATCTTCTGTTATGTATCCAGCCTCTTTCATTCTGGCAATAACAACTTCACGCCTTTTTATGGCTTTATCATAGTGTCTGTATGGATTGTAGTTTGTTGGAGATTTTGGCAATCCCGCTAAGAGTGTTGACTCCCCAAGAGTTAAATCTACCGCTGATTTTCCAAAAAAGACTTGGGCTGCCTTTTCAACACCTTGTGCACCTGCACCAAATGAAATTTGATTTATATAAGCGTGGAGAATCTCCTCTTTTGTGCAACTGTATTCAATCTGAAAAGCAACGAGCAGCTCTTTAAATTTTCTCAAGTATGTGCGTTCAAAACTGAAAAATAGATTTTTCGCAAGTTGCTGAGTAATTGTGGAGGCTCCTTCAACCCGCTTGCCTTTACGTGTTAAGGTTACATAGAGTGCTTTTAAAGTTCTAAGTTTATTGATCCCTCGATGTTCCCAAAACATATGATCTTCAACTGCAAGAACAGCATTTATAAAATCAGGTGAAACACGAGAGAGCGGAACTGGTTCTTTGCCACCAATTGTAATGAGCCTCTCACCAGTTGAAGCATAAATCTCTGTCTTTGGAGTTTCAATGATTTTGCTTAAAGGTTCTGGAACTTTTGGCAAATCTTTTGCAGCAGAAAATATAATAATAGAGAGCAATATCAAAGATAAAGCCCCAAGCCCTAAAGCCGTGTAGAAGATAAATCTTGAGAAACGGATAAAAAATATTAAGAATCGCACTTAAACTAATCTCCCTTACTTTGTTGATTTTGACCATTAGTAAGGTTGCTACTTAACCGCCATACAGCCCACTCCCTTGCCCTTATGAATATAACGGTGTTTTTTCCACTATCTTTAAATTCAAACCCAAGTTTAATATATCCAGATGTAGCTTCATTCCAAATACCAGCTTTTGTAAGAATTCCACCCTGTTCAATAAGTTTATGAGGAGTTGTAATTAAATCTGAAATTATATCTTGTGGAAGCTCAAGCAATGCTTTGAAGAATTGTTCAGCAGGATATATACGCCCCTGAAACTCTGGAATCTGTTCAAGTGAACCTTTAAATATATCGTCATTTTTCTCAATCTTCTCCATTTTTGCCTTGTTCAAAGTTATCTGACGCAATGCTCTATTTTCTGCATTTAAGAAAAATATCTCAAGTCCATAGGGCTTTCCTTCACAAAATAGCCGTGTAACAGAGCCTCCGCTAAAGAGCCATATCAACTCTGCTTGTGGTATCAGTTCTGATGCTGCTTGTGATGGAAGTGCAAGGTAAAGACGTTTAAAGTGAGCTTTGTCTATATTTGACCACTGACCGGGCAAAACACCAGATGCAAGTTCAGCAAATGATGTAGCCTCTTTAGCGTATCGAGCCGCATTCTGCCTCTCTTGAATTATGTTTTTAAGAAATGTATTTGCACGAGAACTCTGCTCTCCCGCTTGCCAGATAGCACCAGTTTCGGGACGATAATCATTTAAAGATGCAAGGTAACGCCCAATCATCAATTCGCACCAGTTAACTCTTAATTCAGATATTAACAAAATAGAGGCTATGAAGAGCATTAAGATATTTGCAAAAGAGACTATTCGTCTTAGCCATTCAGAAAATTTTGTGGGTTCATACCAATTACCAGTCAATGGGTTTATAATCCTTTAAAAATTTTCCGCCCAAATGTTTACCTGTTAAAATACCGTTAAAAAATGGGTCGCAAACTCTGGCAGCACCATCAACAATATCAAGAGGTGGCTTAAAATCATGCACATCTTCTTTATGCTTCACAAGTGCTGCTGGGTCTTCATCAGTTACCCAACCTGTATCTACAGCGTTAATATAAATACCATATTTAGCAAGATCAGCAGCAGCAGTGTGAGTCATCATATTTAATGCAGCCTTTGCCATGTTTGTGTGTGGGTGGCGTGATGCTTGCTTAAAACGGTGAAATTTACCTTCCATTGCAGTAACATTGACAATATGTTTTTGTCCTGTGTAGTCTTTTTTCATAAGATCAATAAGCCGATTACAGAGAACAAAAGGGGCTACAGCATTGACCAACTGAACCTCCACCATTTCAGATGTGTGAATTTCGCCAAGTTTTAAACGCCAACTGTTTGTGTTTCGCAAATCAACCTGCTGGAGATCCATATCAAGTTTCCCTCTTGGAAAAATATCATCTGCTTTATCAAAGTCATCAATACTGTAGGGTATTTGGGATAACTTTGCAGATTCTCTAATTCCAATTGCTGGCAAACCATCGTTGCATGGAATAATAGTGTTGTGGCGACTTTGTATTGGAATAATTTTATTCACACTATTAGTAAAACCAGATTGTGAGCTTAAACATATATCATCTAATTTCTCTTTACAGATAATATCGTCTAATCTCTCTTTACAGATAGAGTAATCTTTAAGAAGTCCAACAGCAGATTTGCCATATTCACCATAAGATTTTATCAGTTGATCAGAAGTTAGATTCTCATTATCCATAAGATGAGCATAAAATTTTGGTGGTCTTCTGACTGTTTGGGCAGCGTTGTTAATTAAAATATCAAGTCTGTGGTAGTTATGTTCAACATAGCCTGCAAATATCTCAACGCTTGGTATATGTCTTAGATCAAGCCCATAGATGTGCAATCTATCTTTCCAATCTTTAAAATCTCTCTCTTTTGCATAGCGAAGTGCTGAGTCAACTGGAAATCGTGTAGTTGCAATTACTCTTGCCCCAGCACGAAGCATCATAAGTGTTGCTTGATAACCTATTTTAAGACGTGATCCTGTAATTAGAGCTACTTGACCGTTAAGAGATGCACTTTGAAACCTTTTTTGATAGTTGAACTCAGCACATTCAGGACACATTGCATCATAAAAATGGTGAAGATTTCTATATTCTGTCTTGCAGACATAGCAGTTACGAGGCGAGCTAAGTTCCTGCCAAATAGTTGAGGGAATTGCTGTAATTTTTGCTGGAGCCTCAAATATATCAGTTTCTCTTGCACTTCTAATTCCAGTAGATGCTCTTGCCTGACGCTCTTTTATAATAACGGGCTGACGCTCAATTTTGTTTAACTCTTTGCGTCTCTGTTTAAGATATTTTCTATATGGTCTTGAGACTCTTCCTGCGGCTGATAGCAACGCTATCCTTTGAATCTCTGGGATATTGGCAATAATTTCACTTTTTTGAGCCATACTCTCAAGCATGGCAATACATTTATCTATTTCTTCAGGAGAGTAATATTGTTTCATATATTTATTGTAAAAATATAAACAGTTTAGGTGCGATTAACAAAATCCATGACATTTGGAAATATATAATTAAGTAGAGACGCACGGCCGTGCGTCTCTACAGTGTAGACAAAACTCAATTTATGAGCTTGAACAGTATAATCTCCAAACAGACAATAAAATATAAAAACTCCTTTGTAATGAACCACTAAGGTTCAATAGAAAGGAGTTTTATAGAACATTGGTTGCCTTTTAACGATATTGAATATGGTTAAAAAATATCAAATTTGAATACCATATCATAATCTGGATACTATGCCATAATAAGATCTGCAAGACCTTTATCTTTTAGATACTGTGGATAGAGTCTGTAAGCGGGTTTGAGAATCGGCAAAAGTTTCAATGTTTTGGGAACATTGCCCTTTGCCACAACAAGCCTACGAGTCAAGGCACTGACAAGGTTTGCTTTGCCATGCCAGAACTTATGTGCAAAATCAGCGTCCATAGTCATAGTAACTTCTGGTGAACCGCTAAAATCTCCTGCGATAATTTTGAGTTCATCTCCAGAAGCATCAATGGTAATGGTTGCTGATGGATTTTTATAGACAAACTGAACGCAAAGCCCTGTTTTTGATAAAGCTGGTCCAAGCTCTGCATCACCTTTTAACAACTCATAAAATCCTACTAAAATATCATAAAGTTGCTCACCATCTTTAAAGACAGATTTCATTGCCTTTTCGCCTGCTGATTTTTCAGCAGCAGATTTGAGATCATCTTCAGATACCTTAAGAGGCGTATCTTTACGGTAATAGGCAGCTTTTACAATCTCAATAACATCTTCTCTTTTAGGCTCAACAGGATTATAGAGCATTGAACCATCTTCCATTGCAGTATCTGCAACTTGATCTATTTTTGCAAGATCGTCTTTTATACCCGCATCTTTCAAGTTAAGCGGAATACCAGTTAAAAAGGCAAGTTGGCGATTTAGTGTTCTTATTCTGTCAATGCCTGCGTAGGCTGCATTTTTTCTAACCCATTGATCTACAAACCCAAGACTATCAAGTTTTTTAACTGCAAACTCTCTGACTGCACTTGAGCTATTTTCAACGACCTGTTGAAGAGACTTTAACTCTGTCTTTTTCACAATTTTGGACAAAATATCAAGTTTACCTGTTTTAATAATGCTCTGACTATCTGTTATAATCTCTGGAAATGATATTCCCATAGTGATCGCAATATCTGCAAATCTATCTAATCTTGCATCAAGATTGTATTCCATAACTTCAGGCAAAATAAGTGCATTAGCAAGACCATGAGGGATATGATAAACCCCGCCAAGTGCGTGAGAAATTGCATGAACCATTCCAACCATTGAGTGAGAAAATGCAACTCCAGCAAGAAAACTGCCAACAAGCATTGCCCCTCTTGCCTCAATATCATTGGGTTTTGCACAGGCAATTAAAATATTATCTGAGATAAGTTTAATTGCGTGTAAAGCAAGGGCGTCTGAAGCTGGCGACCACTCTTTATCAACATAAGCCTCAATTGCATGAACCAAAGCATCCATGCCAGTTGAAGCAGTAAGTTTTCCGGGCAAAGAGAGTGTAAGCTCTGGGTCTAAGATAGCAAGTTGTGGCAAAAACTGCTCTTCAGCAAATGGAAGTTTTACATCATTATCAGGGTCAGCAATCACAGCTACCTTAGTAACCTCTGAACCTGTGCCAGCAGTAGTTGGAATAATAATTGATGGGAAAAGAGATTCATTGCTATCAAGAAGATATGCACCCATGTGGTCCTGAACCTTGCCACCTTTTTTCATAATAAGATTTGCAACTTTTGCCGTGTCAATGACACTTCCGCCACCAACGGCAATAACCATGTCGCAGTTATTTGCAACACCTTGAGCCGCACACTCTTGAACAGTTTTGAGGGTGGAGTTTGGAGGAACATTATCAAATATTGATACAATCTCAATGCCAGTGTTTTTAAACCCGTTCTTAACTTTTTCTACGGGTCCTGCCTCAGCAAGAATAGCGTCAGTTACAAGCAATGCTCTTTTTTTACCAAATTTAGCTACTGCTTTTTCAATATTGCCGACAATTCCAGCACCATAAACTAACTTTGTTGGGAGCGAAAATTCAAAATACTCAGGAAGCATAAGGTTTCTCCTTAAATTTATCTATATTTGGGGGTTAATTTGGTTATGTGTTTATAAAATATTATTCAATTTTTGACGGGCGTTATTATACCCATCAGCCATGAGTGCATTTGCCTGTTTAAGGCTAAAATTTAACAAAGATGGGAGACCAAGCATTTTAGATGGGGCAATGGTTATGATTCGCGGCATTTTTTGTGTCTTATTCTGTGATGCTGCCTCTACTGGATTCTCTAAAAATTTCTGTGCATTTTTTTTTCTTAAATATGAAGAGCCAGGCATCAGGTTATTCATTCCGACGAGTCTATTACCCATGATTGTGCTTTGTTGAAGTATGCTATAATAGGAAGAGGCAAGAGATTGCTCCAGCAGATGTTCTCCAGCATCCATAATCCGTCTTGGTTCAGGCAGCCTTGATAAATGTCCTACAGGCGAAAGAAGTGCCACAATAATCTCATCTATTCCTCGTGCAAGTGCTGGCAGCAGGGGGACATTTGCCATGATACCGCCATCCCAGTAAGGGATACCGTCAATCTTGTGATGGGGAAAAATAATGGGCATGGCACTTGATGCCATAATATGGTCAATTGTGATTTCATTCTGGGTGAAAAATTCGGGTATAGCTGTGTGAAGGTTTACAGCAGATATTATGATTTCAGTTGTGCTTTTTTTGAGTTTGCCAAAGTCAATATTGGATTCGAGCATGGATTTAAGAGGCGTTGTATCCATCAATGGAACCCATCGTTGCCGTAACAGGACATTGGCAATAAAGTGAATAGGTTGAAATCTATATATTTTCCTTCGTCCTGATTTTGTCCAAATATGAGTAAGTTGTTCAGTAGTAAGACCAGAACCTATTGCAACAGCATTGATTGCACCAATTGAGGTGCCGCAGATCATGTCAGGAATCCAGTTTTTTTCCTGAAGATACTTCCACACCCCAACTTGAAATGAACCTCTTGAGCCGCCGCCAGATAAAATCAATGCTCTTTTCATATCAAAGCTCTTTTCATCATAATAAGCCTTTTTTAGATTGACTTATTGCATTTATGGTTAATCAAACCAACTTTTATCAATTATCAATTTAACGTTCCACCATTCCAAATTTCATTATGCCAAGCAGTTTCACGCTCATGGATGGTATTTACAAAGTAGTCAATATTTTTTATCTGCCTAAATGCTGTGTATCCTTGATAAATAAAATCAACAACAGGCTTTATTTTGAAAAAATATGCAGCACTCTTAACAGTATTTAAAGATACTGCCACAATCCACTTTTGACTTAATCTATGGAATGTCCGTGTAACTTCAGTGCTAAGATTTATCTGATATATTCTCTTGTCATAGTTATCAAGGCTTCTGTAAGTCTGCTGATATTGATCCATATTCATATCAGTTCCAATATCAACATCGATCATCTTGTGAACCATTAAATTATCAAGAGCATCACTGAGTTCATGGAGTTCGATAACCTTTGAGACTGCTGAGACCATTCCAGAATAAACCTTGCCATCCAATGCACTGTGGAGTTTTTTTATCCCCTGATCCCGAAAACTAAAATCTTCGGGGGCATAGAGTCTATTAAAGAAAAAATCGCCCATTAGATCATATTCTGGATTGCTCTTTATATCTTTATATGTGCTATTCAAACGGTTGGACTGAAACTTTTGAAGTGCTCGTTTGAGAGTCAGAAAAATATCACCGTCAACGGCATGATTGGTATTATAGATGTTAGTAGCATGGGCATCATTATAAGCTGTTTGTGTTTCCATTAGATTCTCTTTTATTATTTCTTTATGTATAATTACGCTTTTCTCTCTTATTATTTGTTGTTCTGCTGTTTTTCAGATTCAAGCTCCTCAATCTTCTTCTCAAGATAGTTAATTCTATCTGTCAGATTTGCAAATTGATCTCTTGTAGCAAGATTCATAACGCTTAAAACCTCATTAATACGCTTATCAACCATTTCTGCAATCCAGCTTTTAAGAGATGTTGTAAATCCCATTATCTCATGTTTTAAGCGACTGCCCTCTGTTTTAGAGATTTCATTGTTTTTAACAAGACTTTTGAGCATATTATCAAGTTCATCTTCAGCAAGTGTAAAGGCATTTTGCCATATAGAAAAATATTTTTTGGCATAATCTGTAATAGCACCACTACCTTTGCGAAAGAGCTGAATAAGAAGACCTGAAGAGAGAGATTCATCAGTTTCGCAAGAATCTTTACCCATTAAACTGGATACAATCGAAGATGTCAAATCTTCACCAGTCTCATTATCAATAATAGAGACATCTTTACCTGCTTTAATCATTCCAGAAATATGCTTCATTGTAACATATTTCTTATCTGTTGTATCGTAGAGCTTACGGTTTGCATATTTTTTTATCAGGTGCATCTTTTTCTCCGAATGTTTTGCTGCTTAGTTAGGCTTTTTTTCTTGCCCGTTTTTTTACATTTTTAACTGTTTTTGTTGTAGTGTTCTGTGTTGCAGGATTTAGTTTTTCAGCAAACTCTTCAAAAGGATTTTTTTTAAGGGGTGGCGAATCTAAGATAGGTTCTGAAAACTCTTCAAATAACTCTTGGCTCTGTGGAGATACCTCTTGATTCTGTGGAGAAGATAGCTCTTGGCTCTGTGGGGAAGACACCTCTTGGCTCTGAGTAGATAATGCTGAAACTTCTTGAGATAGTTCTGTTATTTTTACTGTTGCTAACTCCTGATTAGATGCTGCATCTGAATAGAGTTGTGACTCTTTGGCAGAAGTTTTCAAAGCATCAATTTTTTGGCCAATAACTTTTATATTATCATTAAGTTCAGCAATCTGATCTCTTGTAGGAAGATTGACTATTTCAAGAATTTGATTAATACGCTTATCAATAACGTCAGATACCCAATTTTTCATGGAGTCTGTATTTAAAAAACGTTCTATTCTCCATGACTCTGATTCAACATCTTTTTTGTCTGAGGATTTTTTGTCAAAACCTGTAGTCTCTGAAGATGTTTTTGTATCAGAATCTGAAGGTCTTGACCCTATAGTTTTACCTTTAATCTTGCTTGAATATTGGGAAATAATAGACTCAGTAATCTCCTCTCCTGTTGTGGTTAAAGTAACTTTGATCTGCTCCCCTTTTTTAATCAACTCCTTAATTCGATCTGCTTTTATAAACTTTCTGTTGACTGCGTCAAAAAACCTACCATTAGAATATTTTTTGATGTCAAGCATAATAGACTCCTTAAATAAAAAGTTAAAGCACCAAAGATTTAACATAACTACTCTGGTGCTATAACTAATAAAAATTAATACCACAATTAGAAATTTTGACTATTAAATTTAATTTATGCAGCAATAGGCTGATTTTGATTTGCCAAAGAATCAACTTTTCTATTAACGCTGTCAATACCTTTTATTAAATCCTCAACCTCTTTTTTGCTTGGAAGATTAAGCATTGATGGAAATTTCTCAACAGTTCTTGTAAGTTTCTCTTCAAGAACTTTTTTAAGCTCTATTTTATCAAGCACTTTTTTGCTGGCATCAATAATATCTTGTTTAGCGTTTTCAGCGTCTTTTTCAATCTTCTCAAAAATTACTTTGCTATTTTTTTTATACTCTTCTTTGTATTCTTCAAACTTTTTTGTTGCATCCACTTTTGCATCTTTTACGATCTCTTCCATAGTTTTAACAGGGCTGTTTTTGATCTTTTCTTTAAACTCTTTTGTTTTATCCTTTAGCTCATTTGCCCTATCTTTAAGCTCTTCATATTTTTTAAGAGAATCTTCTTTAAATGTTTTAGCTGCCTTTGTGCTGTTATCAATAATAGCATCAATCTTTTTAAGAGGGTCTTTATTCAACTCCTTCATAAATTCACGGCTAACCTCAACGGTTTTCTTTACATATTTTTCATTGTAAACATCTAAGCGTTGTTTGACTGACTCACGAGCATCTTGAACAGCTTTGAGTGTGTAATATTTTGACTCACATTTTGTTGAGTTGCAATTTGATGTTGTATTATCATCTGATTTAGTGTTAATAGATTCATTGACCATAGTTGTATCCTCTGAATTTGTGTTATAATTTTCTGCTGTAGTATTTGTTGTTGCATTCATTTTGTCCATTTTTAATTCTCCTTTTTTAATAAAATATTATTTAAATAAATAAAAAATTGTTGCTCTATCTATGATTATTTTTTATAACAGATTATATCTCATAACGCATTGTGTCATTTGGACGTAATATGATGCACTGCGTTATGAATGTCAAGAGAAAATTTTATTTTTTTATTTTATTTTTTTAATGCTTGAACAGTGCGTCAATCTTTTATATACAATTGGTAGTTTACGGAAAATTTATATAAATTCCATTTCAACTTTACCGCATTATATTCAAACGTAATTCTTAACCACAATTTAACATCTTATCAGGAGGAAAAGTATGCCCGAAACCATGACAAATGCTGACAATTTCTGGCTCTGCATGGATGACCCAGTCAATCTAATGGTAATCACCTCAATAATGGAATTTGAAGAGCCTCTTGATTACAACAGGCTCTATGCCACCATTGACAACCGTCTTGCCTGCTTCCCACGATTCAAGAAAAAGGTTGAAAAGCCACTTACAGGTATTGGTGCTGGAAAATGGGTTACAGATAGAAATTTTGACCTTCGTTCTCATATTCACCGTATAGGACTTCCTGCGTCAGGTGAAAAAGCTGATCTACAAGAGGTTATAAGTGCTTTACAGACCAAATCCCTTGATTATAACAAACCTCTTTGGGATATCCATCTTATTGAAAACTACGGCAAAGGTTGTGCTTTATTTTTTAGAATTCACCACTGTATAGCTGATGGAATCTCTTTAGTGCATGTTCTTTTATCCACTGCAGACAGTGATCCCAATGCTCCTTGGCCAGATACAAAACCTCTGCCTTCAAAAAGACCTTCTGATTTTGCACCGTTTTTTGTTTTTAACTCCATGATGGACAGTGCTAAAGATATGATAAACACTGGTCAAAAAATTGGTAAAACTGTAATGAAAGAGTTGGAAAAGATCGTTACTAACCCAAGCTCTCTAAAAGATTGGGGGGCATTATCGGCAACCATATCATCAGATACAGCCAAAGTGCTGTCCAAACTTACTATCATGCCAGCTGATCCAAAAACGGCATTTAAAGGCAAACTTGGAGTTCAGAAACGTATGATCTGGACTAAGCCAATGCCTTTAGATAAGATCAAAAAAGTTGGTAAAGCCATTAGTACAACTACTCTTAATGATGTTCTCGTTGCCACTGTAACTGGAGCAATGCGTAGATATTTAAAAACCAGAAATACACCTGTAAATAAACTTGATCTTCATGTTGCAGTACCTGTTAACGTAAGAAAACCCGGCACTGAATTTGAGCTTGGCAACAAATTTAGTTTAGTTTTTTTAAGACTTCCAGTCTATCTTGAAGACCCAGTATTGAGATTAAAAGAGGTTAAAAGGCGTATGGATCAACTCAAAACCTCTCCTGATCCATATATTAATTTTGGACTTTTAACCACTATTGGTGCCCTTCCAGCAACACTTGCACAAAAAGCTGCCCAAGTCTTTGGAGACAAGGCATCAGGAGTTCTAACTAATGTGCCAGGTCCAAGAGAACCCCTCTATTTTGGAGGAAAGAGAATTTCAAATTTCATGTTCTGGGTTCCAAGATCAGGTATGATTGGTCTGGGTATAAGCATCATGAGTTATAATGGTAATGTTACTATAGGGATTGCATGTGATGATAAATTGATGCCAGACCCTGAAACAATGCTTGAAGGGTTTGAGCAAGAGTTCAATGAGCTTATTGAGCTTGTTCAATCTGGTAAAATCTATGATGAGCCTTTAGTTATAAATGATAGGTATGAAGAGGCAAAACTTCTTGCAAAAAAAGTTGATTCTCAAGAGAACGATTCAGAGTCGTTACAGGCAGATTCTTCTAATGATAGTAACGATATAGATGCCACAAAAGATAATGATGAACCTACTCAATGTCAGGCTGTTACAAAAACTGGAAAACGGTGTTTAAAAACAGCAGCAGAGAACTCTAAGTATTGTCATCTACATCAGGAGTATCAAGAACAAGATACTCTTCTAAATGATGTTGCTCAAATTATGAGGGAGCTTGCAAGTTAATGAGCCTTACAGGCAACAAACAAAGCGATGATATAGAAAATAAAAGTAATGGGGCATCTTGTTATGCTATTATTACAGAAAATGTGTCAGGCATGTTTTATGTGGACATAAGATGTATCGGTTGCTCTGTATGTGCAGAGATTGCACCATCTCATTTTGCGACTAATCATGATGAAGGCTATGAATATGTTTACAGTCAGCCAGTAAGCGACTCTGAGATAAATTTATGCAAAGAGGCGATGGAGATATGTCCTGTAAACGCAATTGGAATAAGGTAATTAAATAGTCAAAACTAAAATCTGGGAGCAAATCGTATCAATACCCAAAAAAATATAGAATAAACCACTATATATTTTGGGTAATTGGTGTTAGAGGTGGCTAAAGATTAAAGATAAAAAAAATTAAACATGGGATTTTATAAAAACATGGGGAGGATATATTGAAACAGATCGTCAGTATCAATCTTGGATCAAGCAAAGGTAATTATGAATTTGAAACCGAGTTTCTTGGGCAGGAGTTCACAATCAAACGCTTTGGCGTTGATGGTGATATGGATAAAGCCGCAAGTATGATTTTACAGTGGGATAAAGAGGCAGACGCAATTGGCATTGGCGGTGTTAAATTTCCCTATGGTATGGGTCCTCGATATCTCAAAAAAAAGCACCATGATAAACTCAATGAACTTGCAGATAGAATAAGCACCCCAGTTACTACTGGGCTTTCATTAAGAAATGTCTCAATGGAGTGGTGTTTAAGATTTGTAAACCACAAATTCCCAAACTATTTTAAAAATGCAAGGGTATTTTTCATGTCAGGCATGACAAGCTACAGAATTGCTAAAGTTATGTCTGAATATACAGATAACCTAACATTTGCTGACCCTGTTTTAGAAAATGGTATCTCAAAATTTATTAACTCATTTACTGGTCTTGAAAAGTATGCCCAAGGAAGCCATGAACTTTTGCAGTGGGTGCCAAGCAAAAAACTTGCGACTTCAGTTATTCCCACAAGAGCATGGAATGAATATATAATACGAAGAGCTTTACAAAAAGCTGATGTTATTGTTATCCCATCTTATGATTTTGATAACTACATTGGCAAGGCGACACTTGAAGAACTTGGTGGAAAAACTATTATAACATCGTCAGTTACAGATGAAAAAGTAGAGTTTTTTAAAGAGAGAGGTGTCAATGTCATCATTGACACCACACCCAAAATATTGGAGAAAGTAGTAGGACCAAATGTGCTGGAGGCTCTTATTATTGCATCGCTTGGCAAAAAACGTAATCAAATAAGAGATGATGATCTGCTTGAAATCATAAGCACTCAAAGAATGGATCCACGTATTGTCTATCCATCTGGAAAAGAGAAGAGAGTAAACAGATTTGCGTTTGTTATCCATCCTCTTTCAAAAGAGTTCCTTAAAAAAGACAAACTCGTTGATGCAATTTCAGGGTTTGCTCCACCTGTATTTCTTGATGCAGTTGAAAAAGTTGTGGCTTATGCCCCGCCTTGGATATATTCCCGTGTAACGGGCATCAAATCACCAACAGGTTCAGAGACTGAAGGGTGGCTTATCACGGTTGGTGGCACTCCAAAACAGATGCTTGCCCATGACCCTGAATTTACCTACAAACGCCTTCTTCAGGCTGCCAGAATGGCAAAGCGTCTTGGTGCCCAGATAATGGGGCTTGGTGCATTTACCAAAGTTGTTGGAGATGCTGGAGTTACAGTTGCAAAAAAAGCAGAGCTTCCAATTACCACAGGTAACAGCTACAGTGCTTCTGGTGCGTTGTGGGCTGCTGCTGATGCTGTTCGGCGTATGGGTTTAATTCATGTTGAAAAGGGCAAAAAGATTAAAGCAAAGACAATGGTGCTGGGTGCTTCTGGAGCTATTGGTTCGGTCTGTTCAAGACTTTTGGCAAAAGCATTTGATGAGGTCTATCTTGGTGGAAGAAACACAGCAAAACTTATGTCCCTTCAGCAGTCAATATTAGATGAGACACCTGACGTAAAAATAAAGATCACCACCAATCCTGATAAATATCTCCATGATATGGATGTTCTTGTAACAGCTACATCTGGGGCTGGAAAAAAGATTCTTGATATTATGAAGGTAAAACCTGGCTGTGTAATTACTGATGTTGCCCGTCCTTTAGATTTACCTGCTAAAGAGGTGGCGAAGCGTCCTGATGTTCTTGTTATTGAGTCAGGAGAAATTGAGCTTCCGGGCAATCCTGAGATGAAAAGTATAGGACTTCCTCCAAAAGTTGTTTATGCGTGCCTTGCTGAAACCGTTGTTCTTGCTCTTGAGGGACGTTATGAGATTTTTACTATTGGACGTGATATTGAGTGGGAAAAGGTAAAAGAGATTTATAAACTTGGTTTAAAACATGGTATGAAACTTGCCGCTATTTCTGGTGTTAATGGTGTCTTTACTGATGAAGATATTTTAAGGGTAAAAGAGCTTGCATTGGAAGCCAGAAAAACTTGGTCGCCTGACGGAGTTGCGGTTGGCTCTGATGGGGCAAAGAAAAAAGCAAAATCATACACAGATACTAAAGACGGCAGCTTTATAGATGAGCCATTATCAGATGAGTCAACAGTGTCTGAGAGTGAAGATGAAGATATAGCTGCTAATAATGCTATTACAACTACTGTCAGCACAGTTGAAACGGTTAATGCTACTGATGATATAACTGAAAATGTTGAAGATAATATTGCTAAAGTTAATGACGATGGTTTAGATGGTGCTGGAAATATCAGTGAAACTGCAACTGATGACAATGAGGCTGAAATTACTGATAGTGACGACTCAACTAATGACAACACAGTTGAAAAGACTATTTAACATGAATCATAATTTTCATATCAATATATCAGGGGGAGTTGAACTTTGAAACACATTACAAATATAAGTCTTGGATCAGCAAGCGATAACTACACTATAGAGACAGAGTTTTTGGGACAGCAATTTACAATTAAGCGGTTTGGAACTGATAGAGATTTAAAAAAAGCAGAAGATTTGCTTTTAATGTGGAATAAAAAAGCAGATGTAATCGCATTAAGTGCAATAAAATATCTTTATGGTCAAGGTTCAAAAACCATTATGAGTAAAGATATTAAAAAAATTCTTAAAGCTGCAAATACGCTTACAACACCAGTAACAACTGGAGAAACTTTAAGAAGGGTTAGCCATGAGTGGTGTGTTCGTCATGCCCAATTTCAGCTTGGCAATAATTTTTTTACAAATGCAAGGGTGTTTTTCTGCTCTGGTATGGCAAGTGAAAAAATTGTTAATGTTATGAGTGAATATACTGAAAATTTAAGCTTTGCTGACCCTATTTTTGAGAATGCTATTCCTAAAGTTTTAAATTCAATCGGCTCTTTAAACCAATATGCCAATCGTATTCACCGCCCTTTGAGCTTTGTTCCGGGAGTTCTTTCAAAGGGAAAAGATATTTTCTCTGAACAAAAACAAATAAACAAAGCAACCTCTTATGTTCTTAAACGTGCAATTAAAAATTCCACTGTTATTGTAATTCCTTACAATGATTTCCATGAATATGTGAACTATTTTGATGAAGGAGCACTTAAAGATAAAGTTGTAATAACTACAACTGCTTATGAGGATAGGATTGAGATATTAAAATCAAAAGGTGCTGCAATGATTATTGACACCACACCAAAACTAATTGACAGGGTGGTTGGTGTATCAACTCTGGAAGCTCTTATGGTTTCAGCCCTTAATATTCCTAAAACCTCTGGACTTAAAGACGATCTGCTTGAAGTCATAAGTGAGCAACATTTAGAGCCAAGAATAATCTATCCTCAAGATGAAGAGAGGCGTATAAATAGGTTTGCTTATCTTATTCACCCTCTTTCACAAGAAGATTTAAAAAAGTTCAAACCTCTTGATGTAATTACAGAAATGGTACCACAAACAATGGGTGTATTTGAAAAATTGATGGCTTTTTCACCCCCATTTATTTACTCTAAAGTAACTGGAATAAAATCTCCTGCTGGTGTTGAGGCTGAGGGTTGGCTTATTGCACTTGGGGAGACCCCAGAGCAGATGCAATCTAAAAGCTCTGAATTTACAACCAAAAAAATTCTTCAAGCAGCAGAGAAGGCAAAATCTTTGGGTGCCCAAGTTATGGGTATAAGCATGTTACCCAAAACACTTGAAGGGACAAGTATTGATATTGGTAAATATGCAGCATTGCCTGTAACAACAGGTAATAGCTACACAGCATCAACTGCTCTTTGGGCATCTGCTGAGGCAGTTCGTCAGATGGGACTTGTGAAGCTCAAACACAACAAGATACTTAGGGCAAAAACAATGGTTATTGGGGCAACTGGTGATGTTGGCTCAATTTGTGCAAGACTTCTTGCTACAGCATTTGAAGAGATTTATCTTGTAAGTCGCAACATGGCAAAGCTCTTAGCAATTCAGGAGACTATCCAAAAAGAGAATCCAGAAGTTATTGTTAATGTCTCAACAATGGCTGATACAAATATTGATAAGATGGACGTTATTGTTGCTGCAAGTTCAAGTGCTGAAAAACCTCTTGATATTATGAGGGTAAAATCCGGGTGTGTAATCACCGACATTACCCGTCCAATGATTTTTTCAAAAGAAGAGGCTGCTAAACGTCAAGATGTGCTTATAATAACAGGTGGTGAGATTCTTCTTCCAGGGGATAACGTTGAGATGAAAGATATAGGGTTGCCTCCAAAAGCTGTCTATGCAGGTCTTGCTGAGACAATCATTCTTGCCCTTGAGGGACGTTTTGAAGATTTTACCACAGGTAGCAATACTGAGTGGAAAAAGGTAAAAGAGATTTATAAACTTGGTCTTAAACATGGAATGCAGCTTTCAACCATATCTGGCGTGAATGGCATTTTAACTAAAGACGATATTTCAAGGGTAAAAGATTTTGCTCTTAAAAAAATTAAAACAAATGAAGATAATTGAAAATGCTATAAAGCTCAAAGAGTCTGCTGTCCGAATGCTTATAAATGATATACCTGCAAGAGTTATAAATGCAGGCTATAACTCTTACAGCAGGCTCTATAAGGGGCAATTAAGCCTTGGATTACCAGTATCTCGCGAGCTTATTCATAATCAGCGTGAAGTTAGAATTCACGCTGTGGGCAAGCTCGCCCTTATTCTATACCATATTTTCAAATATGCAGCAAAAACAACAGTACCACGAGATGAGATCAAAGCTGCTATTGCTCAAGAGCTTGAGAGGGGTAAACTTAAATTAACTGAAAATGTAATTTTGCTAAATTCAAGAACCCTTACCCATCTTGCATTGAAGCATTTTAACATTAATCCTGTCTTTATTCAGCCAATCTTAGATGAGGCAAACCGTAGGTTTATTTTAAGAGAGTCCTTAAAACAGGATAAACAGCCTATCTACTTTGAAACTGAGATAAATGAGCGGGAAAATAATGGACGTGGAGATTACGCTACTGTCTTTTACCGTGAATTTACCGCAGAGGGAAAAGAGATACGGTTTCAGCGTTTTGTAAGTATGGAAGATGTTACTGCTGGTGATAATAGACCATCTGTAATACTTGTGCCTGGTTTTGCCAACAATAGCAGGTGTTTTCATTTGAGTAACCGCTATTCAATGTCAATGGATCTTGCTGATGCTGGTATGTGGGTCTATCTGTTTGACCCTCGTGGAATGGGGGTAAATACAGGACGCTTTGATCCCTATTACACTGTAGATACCCTGATTGACTATGACTTACCTGCTGTATTGAAATTTACCTATTCAAGGAGCTGTGGGAAACCCTCTATTTTGATGGGGCATAGTATGGGTGGAATGGTATCTGAAAGTATGGTCCTTAACTGGGCTTTACGCCTTAATTATGACAAATTAAGGTTTTTATCTAAAGAGGAGAAAAAAGTTCTAAACAAGGTTCTTCCTTCAAAAGCTGATGCTAAAAATAACATGAACATGGTTAAGGGGATAATATCTCTTGGTTCTCCGAAATTTTTCAACAAAACATCACATATTTTGTTTCCAACAAGTCTCTGGCTTAACCATCTGACCAGAATTTTCAATTTGTCTCACATTCCGATTCAGGAGTTTTCAAGAGTAGTAACAGATTTGCCAATTCTCAAGGATATTACTCGTATTATCTATAACCACAATGTAGGTGATATTAATTTTTTGATTTCGTTTGAAAACCATAAAGACGACAAATTTTTTATTGAGCGTTATCTTAAAACAGCTACAGAGTCCATTCCTCTTGGTATTGGATTTCAGCTTTTGCGATCAATATATGATGGTACAGGATTCAAGCGAATGGACAACAGTAATCTTAACTATTCAGATTGCTTTCAATTTTTTCCTGCTGATATTCCTCTTTTCCATTTTTGGGGAAGCAAAGACCCTCTTGCCCCAGTTGCTAACATGAAATACTCAGAATTTTATCCTCATAAAGTTAAAAAAGTTTATAGAATTGAGAGTGTAGATGATCTTAACAAGGTTGAAATCACTGATGAAAAAAGTCAGTTGATCGATTTTATAATTGAGGGGGCAAACCATATTGATCTGCTTTATGGTAAGGCTGCAAATGAGCTTATATATCCTCTTTATGAACAGATTATTGAAACCATTTGGGGAGATTGGACATATAAAGATAGTTTACTTAAATCGTGCGATAACAGTATGTTTGAATCACCAAGTAATAGTCTGCCTAAGCTATTGAATACTAACTTGATCCACTCATCAAATAAAATTGGATTACAAGATAAGCAAAAGTTATCAGATAATTTCAACTTCCCACCATCTGACAACTTTTCGTATCTATCTAATGATAATGACTTTGGTGAGACCGACCAATTTCAACGAGAGAGCATTCAGCACGATTACCTTAGCACGTTAAGCCATCATTTTGATTTTAAATCTAATTCTGCAGAAAATGACGATCAAAACGAGTTAGATACAGATGTCCACCAGTTACCTGAAGGACTTATGCCAGCACCATGTGATTCTAATAGCTTATTGAAATCATGCTAAATTTTAGAAGTATCGGTATTATCGGAAGAACATATAGGCATGTAAATCGATATCGCCAAATACTTACAATTTTATTCAAATACGGATTTGATAATATTATCGATATTCTGAAGATCGACCAATATCTTGAGGTTGGTCTTCAGATGATTTCGAGAAAAAAACGGGAAAAAGTTGAAAGACTCACTCCACAGGAGAGGGTGAGACTTATTTTTGAAGAGCTTGGACCTACCTTTATCAAATTTGGACAGATTCTATCCACAAGACCTGATCTTATTCCTCTTCCTTTTATCCACGAACTTGAAAAACTACAAGATAATGTTCCAGCGTTTAGCTTTTCAGAAGTAAAATCAATACTTTCATCAGAATTTAAGTCAAGAGGTAGCTGGAGTTTAGGTAGTGTATCAGAGAAAATAGGGCAAAATAGTGTAAACTTTATCTCCCAATTGTCAGGTAAACTTGATAATCCATTTGAATCTATAGAAGAGACTCCATTTGCCTCTGCTTCAATTGGTCAGGTTCATCGAGCTGTTTTAAAAACTGGTGAAAAAGTCGCAGTTAAGATTCAAAGACCGGGTATAAAAAAGCTAATCGAAGTTGATTTAGAGATTCTCTTACATCTTGCAACATTAATGGAGCGACATATTGAAGACCTCTCTTTTTTCAAGCCAGTTAAGATTGTTCAAGAATTTGCAGCAACACTTGAAAGAGAGCTTGATTACACTCTTGAGGCTTCAAATATAATAAGAGTTGAAAGGCAGTTCCCATCTAACAATACATCTACTAATATTTCCCATAACGCTGACAATACTAACACTACGAATAGCCATAATAACTCTAACCACAGTTCTAAAAATATTCATGGAATTTATATCCCAAAAGTCTATCTTGAACATACAACTTCATCAATATTGACAATGGAGTATGTTGATGGAATAAAAATTTCAGAAATTGAAACTCTTGATGCTAAAGGTTATGATAGAAAACTTTTAACAAAAAGAGGGGCGGATTTTATTCTGACTCAAGTTCTTGAATATGGTTTTTTTCATGCTGATCTGCACCCTGGAAATATCTTTGTTTTGCCTGACAATGTGCTTTGCCCTATTGATTTTGGTATTATGGGGTATGTGGATCAATATACTCGTGAGGTCTTTGTTGACATCATTGCAAGCACAGTTATGCAAAATATTTCACAGGTTAGCCGTCTTTTACTTGAACTGACAGATTATGATGAAGAGCCAAATTTACGAGCATTAGAAAGAGATGTTGCAGGATTTACAGGACACTACTTTGCGGGCAGTATGCTAAAAGAGATAAATATTGGTAAAATGCTTCAAGATATTGTTCAAATTGCCTTAAATCACAGACTCAGAATTTTGCCTGAAACCTTTTTGATGCTCAAGGCGTTTACTGCTGTAGAGGGCGTTGCAACTATGATTTATCCTGAATTTAATATGATAAGTCATGCGGCTCCGTATATCAAAAAAGCAAAGATGGCACGTTTTTCTCCAGCAAGAATATCTGATGATATGAGTCGAGTTACCTCTGAATCTATAAAACTTCTTCAGAGTCTGCCAAGAGAATCCCTTGCTATTATTCGCCAACTTAGAAAGGGCAAATTGACTATTGGCTTTGATATTCAGCGTCTTGAAAAGATTCTTTCTGCTAACCATCAGGCAAATAACAGAATATCAATTTCTATAATCATTGCGGCACTTATTCTTGCATCTTCACTACTTCTCTGTTTTGCTGTACCTCCGCTGATTCTTGGACTTTCGCTACTTGGCGTTGCAGGGTTAGCTTGTGCAATTTTTATTGGATTTATGCTTGTTATTTCAATATTTAAGCAGTAATGGATAAAAAAATATGGATAAAAATAGAGAGAAAAACTTGCAATTGCCTTTAAATATTACTTCTAAAGATATTGGTTATGATGTAATTACACGTTCTAATGTGAATTATAACACCTGTTATCATTGCAGATGTTGTGCTTCAGGTTGTCCATTTGTTCACGCAATGGATTATGCTCCTCATGGAATTATAAGGCTTTTACAGTTACGCTTATATGAACAGGCTTTAAAATCATCAACAATATGGCTATGCGTTGGCTGTAATACTTGCTCAAGCGTATGCCCAATGTCAATTGATATGTCTGCTATAATGGACGCTTTGCGTCAAATTGCTCTTGAACAAAATATAAAGGTTGCCCAACCTTCAACTTTGAAATTCCATACAGAGGTTCTAAATTCAATTCAGCGATATGGAAGAACCCATAAACTTGAGATTATGCTCAGGTATAAGGTTAAAACAATGGATTTCTTCTCTGATATGGACGTTGGCATAAAAATGCTTACAAAACGAAAACTTGATTTAATGCCATCTAAAATAAACGATATGGAAGCAATAAAAAAGATATTCAAACCAGAGGAGTAAAGGAAGTATGAATATTTTACTTGTTGATGATGATACAGCTATTCTAAAACTTATAGCAAAAGTTATACAAAACTTTGGGCATAATGTTGTAACTGCTGAAGATGGTCAAATAGGATTAGAGATTTTTCTAAAAGAGCCAACATTTTTTCATCTGATTATCAGCGATGTAATGATGCCCATAATTGACGGTCTTGAACTCCTCAGAAAAGTTCGTCAATATAGTAGTGAAATACCATTTATAGTTACAACAGGGTACAACGAAATAGGAATTGTTATAAAGGCTTTAAAACAAGGGGCAACTGATTTCATGTCAAAGCCCTATAGTTCAAAAGAACTTTCTACGGCACTAAATAAAATAGAGTCTATGTTAGATACCAAATCTTCTATTGAGAAGACTTTGCCTTTTATTAACACTACATTTCAGACATCAATGCCAAGCCGAACCAATCTTATTCCGGGTCTTGTGGGAATTCTTAAGGAAGTTGCAAAACCTTACTGCCAGTTATATGGAATTAACTCTGCTGATATTACAACCTCACTTACCGAAGCACTTACAAATGCAGTTGTTCACGGCAATCTTGATATTCCCTCAGAGCTTAAAACTATATCATGGGAGTCATTTCAAGATATGTTAGAGCAGCGGGAATCAATGCCTGAGTATGTTGATAGAGCTGTTAATGTGTCTTTTGAAGTTTTTAATTTGAATCTTGAAACTTATGATAAAGAGCAAAACAGAACATTGCTCAATGTTGATAACAGAACATCGCCCAATGTTGATAACAGAACATCACCCCATGTTGATAATGAAAAATGGGATTTTAAAAGTGGTGGAAAAGTTATGCAGATGCAGTGGAGTATTATGGATAGTGGTAAAGGATTTGACTACAATAGCCTTCCAGATAGACTTGACCCTACAAAATTTCTTTTGTCAGGCAGGGGAATGTTTTTGATTCGCTCTTTTATGGACAAAGTATCATGGAATAGTAAAGGAAATGCTATTCAGATGGTTAAATATCTTAAAAAGTAGAATTTTAGTCAAAATAACAGACAGTAGCAGAATCAACTCCACACCTTATCTGAACTATTGTAATATCGTCCCTTTGGGTTAAGTTGCCACGAAAATCATCAAGGCTTTTTTTGATTTTATCAAGTATTGTGTTTGGATCATATTTTTCATCATAACTATCTAATAAGCTGCCTTTTCTATCTACCAAGCTACCTTTGTCTATTTCTTTACTAACATCAGGTTCAGCATCTACTTTTATAAAATGCTCTTCCAAACGCTTCTGACCATACATTTCATTTTGCTCGTTAAATGTCTCTGTAACACCGTCTGAAAATATATAAATACAATCTTCATGGTCAAATTTTAAGGTTTCTGTTTCACATTTAAGTCTCTCATTTTTAAGGACTCCCAGAGGCAGATTACTTGATTTTATCCTATTTTTTATCCCTCCATTTTTCCCAACAACAAAAATATCAGGCATACCTCCGCTCCATACCGTCATCAGTTGTTCAGAAAGATTTATCTCCAAAATAGAGGCACACAAAAAAACAGAAGGGGGAAGTAGCTCTTTTAGCCTTTTATTTATCTGAAAAACAAAACCACATACTGGCTGATCTGTATCCGCCATATTGTTAAAGACCTCTGAAACAGGAAGAGTTCCAATTGCAGCAAGTAATCCATGACCTGCAAAATCTCCAACAAGAAGATACTGCCCACCAGAACTTTTTGCCCTTGAAAATACGATGTCCCCAGAAAAAGTCTCCATTGGAAGGAGAATTTGTTTAACATTTGTGCATTTCTGTTCGTTTATTTTAAGCACCTTTTGGAAAAGATTTCCAGCAGCATCCTGTTCTTGACGCATTTTATTATTTAGAAGCTCAAGCTCTGTGTTTGTGCGTTCAAGCTCTATTTTTTGGAGATTTAGGTTGTTGTATAAAAGTCTTAACCTCTCCATAGCAACCATTTTAGCTTTTAGAATCATGCTATTAACTGGTTTGCTTATAAAATCATCTGCCCCACATTCAATGGCTTTAGCAATATCCTCAGGATCGTTTAGTGCTGTCAATACAATTACTGGGACAAAATGCTCACCAGCATGAGCTTTAATTGCTCGTGTAGCTTCATATCCGTCCATTAATGGCATCATAACGTCCATTAGGATAATATCGGGATTGATACTTTTAAACATCTCAACCCCTTCAATTCCGTTTTGTGCGGTATATACAACGCAGCCATCTTGCTCCAGTAATATCTTGAACAAGAGACGGTTTGACATATCATCATCAACAATAAGTGCTTTCATGGGCATTATCCTCTTTTCTATGTATTGGATTTATTTATTTATTATCTTAACCCAAATGTTAAAGTCAAAGTCTTTTCTCTTCTAAAGATGTTTACTTATTTGAAATCTAATAAAAACTTGAGAATATTCCATAGGATTGGCTTTTTTGTTTAAGTTTGATTCTATAGTAGTAATTCAAACTTTTTCTTGCAAAATCATCTCTCTCTTATTACATTGCACACATTAAGAAGAACGCACAAAAAAACAGATAAGTTCTAATTAAAGAGCTTGAAAAACAGATTAAATATAAAAATTAACTATTTGGTATTATAAAGAATTTTTAAGATGGATATGAATGTAAAGCATAGATGTCTAATATGCAGAAATAGTGTCAGTGATTTTCCTGAGAACTTTGGCAATAATGATAATATTGATTACCGCTACAACTGCCCTTGTTGCGGAAATGTTGCTCTTTCTGATGAGGCTGCAAATTATATCTCTACAGATGGGTTTATCTCTGCAAAGGACAAATCTATCATAAGTATCTGTTTACGGCAGCAATTTGAAAGAGAGAAAGTTAAAAGCAAAAATAGTGATTCAAATACAAATAATATTTCAGACGAAAAACTTACAGTTGAATCCATTAACAAACTAATCGCAACATATCAGCCTCTTTCACCACTACGTAAAATTGAGAATTTTCTTCTAATTGTTGAGGCAAAAACCAAATCTCCCGGACATTTTACTGATATTAAAATCCAGACAGACTACCCGCTCTTTTACTGCCTCTCTTCTTATGAACTTGTCTCTTTAATTACTTTTCTCCATAAAGAGGAGCTTCTTGAATTTAAAACATCTGAACGAATAATTAATTCAGATGAAAGTGCGATTAATTCAAGTGAAAGCACAATTAATTCAACTGCCTCAACTGATGTAACGAGGATAGCTGGTTCATCAAAATATTCTTCTCAACTCTTTGGTGATGAATGTTCTGTCATGCTAACAACAAAGGGGTTGCAACGATTAAAGGAGTTGACTCACGGAGATAAGACAGACCTTTTCATGGAAAATGCCATGACTCTTGCCCAAAAGGCTGATGAGGAAAAAGCAGCAGCATTTGAAATGGTCAAAATCGCAAATGTTCAGAAAGTAAAAGCAGAATCTGAGCTAAAGAAGGCTGTTGAACTGCTTGAAAAAGCAAATGAAGATAAAGAGTTAGAAAAACAGGCAGTAAAAGATTCTGTCCTTGAAATGGTAAAATCTGCAAATATAGAGAAAGATAAGGCTTTAGAAAAGGTCAAGAAATATCAGGCTTTGATTAAAAAAACTACTGCCGTATCAGAGATTACGCTCAACAGACTCAAAAATGAAGAAAAGGCAAAAGATGAGGTTCTCAAAGAGATCACAAAACTTAAAGCTGAAATTGAAATATTAAAAACTCAAAATAGGGATTTATCATCAAGCCTTGATAGTGCTATAAGGGCAAAAGATAGAGCAGAAAATAAAGCAAAAGATGCGGTTAAAAGAGCAGAAGAAGGTAAGCAAAAAGCTCTTGATGAGGCACTTATGGCAATTGAGGAGAAGAGAACCTCAATTTTGATTGCTCAAAAGGCAAAACAAGAAAAACAGGTTGCTTTGCAAGAAAAACAGATTGCTTTGGAGAGAATGAACGCTGCTATTGATTCAGCTGAAAAAGAGAAAGTTGAAAAACAAAGAGCCATTGATTTAGCCATTGAAGCTAAAAAGGCAGCTTTGAAAGAGAATGAGCGTCTAAGCTCTCAATTAAAAGCAGCTAAACAGGTGGCTGACAATGCTCTTTTAGCTGTAAAAAAAGCTGAATCTGAAAAAAAAGAGGCTGAGACAGTTGCAAGAGTTGCTTTAGGCAAAGTTATGGACTCAGAATATAAGATGGAAAAAGCATTAAAAGCACTGCATAAAGCAGAAGAAGAAAAACGAGATGCTCTTAAGGTAGCTTATGGATTATTTTAAAGATGATTCTGTTATTTTTTCAAAACAAGATATTTTGGATTTAAGAAAACGGGCTGGAAATAATCCTGTTACACCCCTTATTGTTCAGAATATGATTAAAGTTTCAGAAGAACATTACAAAAATATTAATATTGAAAAAAGTAAGTTATACAAACTTGCAAGTGAGATATTGATTAATGGTTCGGGGAAGCTCTCTTTATCTTCTGACTCTTATCAATTATCTTCTAAAACTCTATCTCAAGATCACAAATATCAAACATCTTCTAAAACGCCGTTTCAAGATCATAAATATCAGATGTCTTCTAAAGAGTCAGAGCAAGATCATAAATCATTAAACAATCAAAATGACAAATCATCAAACAAGAAGGTAGTCGCATCAACATCAACGCCTATCTCTCTTGTGAAATACAATGATCCTATGGAAGAGATGGAAGAGCTTGTTGCTGAACTTATAACAAAAGGTAAGATTCCTCTTCTTTGGAGTAAGGCAAGAGGTCTTGTTTTGAATAATCTTTCAAAGCAATATCCACTTTTTTCTGATGCAAATATATCGTCAACATCAGATCCAAAGGAGATTTTAAAGTTTATAATAGGAAAACCACAGGGGCGTATAGCCTATATTTTAGAGGATTTTCACCATTATATCGGTGAAAGAGATATTGTAAATCCTGCTGTTGGTGAAATCCGCTCCCTTATAAAAGAGCTTAACAGGAGTCTTGAAAGCAGGGAAGATGAAGTTTATCTCTTTGTTCCAGCATCTTATGATATGCCGCCTGAACTTTCTCTTTTCTTTTCAAGGTCTCCCAAACAACCAAGAAAGGCTGTAGGCTATCTTGAAAGATATGGTCAGCTACTTACAGATGCAAGATATATTAAAACAGCAAAACCTCTTATTGGAGCTGAAGCAACAATTGATCGTCTAATACAGGTATTAACTCAGATGGAGATCAATAATCCTCTGTTGGTAGGGTATCCGGGAGTTGGAAAGAGTGCTGTTGTTGAGGGACTTGCAATGGCTATTGTAAGAAGCTCTCTTGTAAACAACAAGTCAACGATTGATAGATGCACGATTTCGGATAAACTAAAGGGAAAAAAGCTCTACTCTTTGTCCCTTAACAGCCTTATTGCAGGGACAAAATATAGAGGCGACCTTGAGATAAGACTTCAGGGTTTGATGGACGAAGTTTTAAGTCAAAAGGATCGCATCATCATATTTATTGATGAAATTCATACTCTTCTTGATGCTGGTTCAACTGAAGGCTCAATGAGTGCTGGCGAGTTTTTAAAGCCTCTGCTTGCAAGGGGAGAGTTTCCTTGTATTGGTGCAACAACATTTGAGGGCGAGAGATTTCTTTCAAAAGATACAGCATTCTCAAGAAGATTTAAAAAGATCATTGTGAATGAGCCTTCAACAGAAGAGGCAATAGAGATATTAAGGGGGGTCGCCCGAAGTTTTGAGAGTCATCATGGCGTATCCATTGATGATGGTGCGTTAATTGCAGCGGTCAAATTGAGTGGAACATACCTTAAAAAAGAATATCTGCCGGGTAAAGCTATATCTCTTATTGATGGGGCCGCAGCTTACTGTAATATGCAAAATAGATTTCAAGTTACAAAGGAAGATATAAAACTTGAAATTGAGAGACTTTGAGCTAAATAGTATTATTTTGTAGATATAAATTTCTCCATCATTTTTAGAAAAAATCTTAAAAAAGGGGGAACTCTTGAAATGGAAATGACAATAACTTTACCGAATGACTTTAAAAATCTTCCCGAAACAGACAGAGTAAAAATAATATTGAGCGAGATTGAAAATTCAGAAAAACAGAATATTTTTCAATATCCTAAATGGGTTGGAATTGCCAATAAGATGAGGAAAAAAAAATTACTGAGTGGAACAAGCGATTATATTCTAAGGCAATCTGAGGAATTCAGGGAACATTTCTCTTTTAGACATGATAACGAATAATTTATGAAATATCTTTTAGACACTGATGCTATTGCGTTTTTATATGACGATCAAAGAGAAGAAAACTCGAAAATAATAGCAAAATTAGAGACCTTAAAAGATGATGATATATTGTTTATATCTATTTTATCTTTGTTTGAGTTGGAATACAGTTTTGCAAATACTAATGATAATCTAAAGAAGAGCCAAATACGCACTACAATAAATGATATAAAATATGATTCTTTTTTTAATATTTTATCTATAAACACTGAAACAAGCCGTATCTACGGTGAAGTTAAAAGTACACTAAAAAATAGAGAAAATATAAGCCGTAGCAATATAAAAAAGCACAATATTGACATTATTCTTGCATCTACTGCTCTGCAAGAAGGATGCACTCTTGTTAGTGGAGATTCAATTTATCTTACAATGGTTAAGCATAAGCCAGAGCTATTAATTCAAACGTGGTGGTAAATTAAAGTTAATAAACGCTATTTTCGATAGAAAACGAGGATTTATATAAATTGGAGCTTGAAAAACAGATTGCCGAAAATCATAGATTAAGAGAGCAGATTGAACAACTTACCAAAAGAGTTGAACAATCAGAAAAAGCATTAGAAATATGCAAAAAAGATCACAATAACGTATCTTCACGAATCATTGCTGCACAAGAAGAAGAGAGAAAACGTATGGCTCTTGAACTCCATGATGTTCTTGGAAAATCTCTTACAGCAATAAAATTTTCAGTTGAAAATGTAATTATGACTATGACCCGTTGGGGAAACAGGGAGAGCAGAATCCAGCTTGAAAATGTTGTATCTATAATTCAAGATACAATAAAAGAGACCCGTGATCTTACAGCAGCCCTGTGGCCTCCTGTTCTGGCTGATCTTGGTATTGTTGCAACAATTTCTTGGTATTCAAGGGAGTTTGAAAAAATTTACCCATGGGTATTTGTAACTCAAAATATAGATGTTCAAGAAAATCAGATTCAAGATGAGATAAAAATTGTTATTTTTAGAATTTTGCAAGAAGCAATGAACAACAGCATAAAGCACAGCGGCTGTAAAAATATTACAATAACCCTTCAAAAGATTTGCGATACTAAAAATATCGAAGATAGACCACTCTCTTATGGTTATTTGGAAGAATTACCTCTTAAAAATATTAGCAATAGAGGCAATGGAATCATATTTGCTGTTTCAGATGATGGCAAAGGTTTTACCCCCCCCCGTAACACTAATGACTCTTATTCGCTATGCAGCATAAAATCATCAAGAGAAGAAAAAGAAGATAACTGTTCTAAATTTGGTCTTTTAAGCATGAAAGAGCGGTGCAGACTTTCTGGCGGGACATTGGAAATTGAATCTCTGCCTGATGCTGGAACTACTATCAGGGCTTTTTGGTCAATCGACAACTTATCTTAAATTTCATCATTATTTGAATAAATCAATGGAGTAAGGCTGTCAGGTGAAATGAGTTTGTTTTGGATTGCATAGGATGTCAGGGCAGAGGAGTTGTGAATATCAAGTTTTTTCATAAGGTTGGCTCTGTGTCTCTCAACAGTTTTTAAACTGATAAACAGCGTATCTGCGATCTCTTTGTTTTTATACCCTTCAGCAACAAGTATTAAAACTTCCTTCTCACGTTTTGTAAGAGTGCTTAACCTTGTTGAGTTGCACTCTTTTTTTTTCCCATCAAGATAACCGTCAATTACTTTTGATGAAACATCTGGGCTTATGAAGGTCTTGCCATTTACAACGCTCTTTATTGCCATCTCTATCTCGTTAAAAGATGCAGATTTTGAAACAAATCCGCTTGCCCCAGCATGAAAACAGGCGTGGACATGCTCGTCTGTATTGTGAGCTGTAAGAACAATGAACTTGGTGAATGGGTTGCTTTTTCTTATCTCTTCAATAACACATATTCCATTTCTTTTTGGAAGTGAGAGATCAAGAAAAACAAGATCAGGTTTTAGTTCAGCAATACATCTTACAGCTTGAATCCCATTGTCAGCTTCGCCGATAATCTCCATATCTGGCACTGAACTTAGCAATGCTCTAAAACCTTGTCTTACTATTTCGTGATCTTCAACCAAAACTATTTGAGTTTTCTTTTTGATAACCATTACACCCCATAAAAAAATACATAGTTGCTATTATAAAAATACATAGTTGCTATTATAAAAATACATAGTTTGCCCTATTTATCATTATCTTTTTGTTTAGTAAATCTATACCTATATAAATATAAGCAAATTCCAATTTTGCAAATTACCATTACCGAGTTGATGAATGTTAAAAATTATCAACTTTATCAACTATGGAGACTCTTACCAATGATTAACCTTCTACTTTTAGAAAATAATCTGAATTTAAGAAATACATTTAGGAGTATATTCAGTAAAAAGGTTTCTGGTTTAAAAATTAGTGAGTCTTCAAATTTTACAGAGGCATGTAGCAAGATAGTAGAGGAAGAACCAGATTTAGTAATTACAAACAGCCGCATTGCTGGTAAAAGTGTGTATTCATTTGTAAAATATTTGATAATGCACTACCCAAATATTCATATTATTATAATTTCTGAAAGAAATATCTTTGAATACCAAAAGTTTGAGGGAAATATCAAAAAAGGAGTGGTGGGATTTGCAGATGAGTTAAATATATCTCAAATAATTAATAAAATTAATATTTTCAAAAAATTAAAATCATCAAAAAGTTTAATAATTAGGAGAGAATTATCAAAACAAGGGCGTGAATCTCAAGGACGTGAACTTGAAAAAAGAGTTGTTTTGCCAGTTAGTCTTAAAAAAGAGAATAAAGTATCTTTTGCTCACTCACTCACTCACTCACTCACTCACTCACTCACTCACTCACTCACTCACTCACTCACTCACTCACTCACTCACTCACCACTACCATTACATTCAATTGAGGTTAATATTTCAGAATAGTTATATTTGTAATTTTTAAGTTTATGCTCAGGATTTTCAATCAAATTTTAAATTTTAGAGAAACACGGCTGTGTGTCTCTACTTATGTTCAATTAGGGTTTAAGGGGGAAATATGCTCCATATAATTTTAGGGTTGTTTTTAATTGCAGTGGGTATCTGGGGTCTCTATGATGAATATTATTATGTTGCTGACATAATAAAAGGGGGATTACCGATATTCTTAATGTTATTGGGTTTGGTGGCAACATTGGCTGGATTCATTCCGCCAAAAAATGGGAGAATTTGAAAAATGGGTAGGAATGAAGAGAAGAGTAACGAGAAAGAACCTGAAGTTGAGATAAACGATCAGGAGACAAAACCAAAAGAGAAAGTGACTAAGATTAAGGAACAAGAGCCTGTTGCAAAAGAGAAAAAGCTAAAGGCAAAAACAGAGGAAGAGAAGATTGAAGAGCATGAACCAGAAATAAAGGCAAAAGGAAAACAGAAAGTGAAAGTATCAGATGGCAGGGCAGCTAAGAAAGCATCAAGAGAGGAAGCATCGGCAGCCGACACAGATGGTCAGTATTCATCAGTATTTTACTGGCATTCGTTTCTTCTTTACTGTGGTCGGATACTCCATAAGGTGCTTGATTTTTACAACCAATTTTTTGATCTAACCCCAAAAGACAAGGCAAAACTTTATAGTAACATAAGCAAACATTACATAAACAAAGGGTTATATGACAAGGCTCTAAGTTACCTTAAAGAGTGGAGTAAAGTTGACCCGACCAATACAGAGCCTCTCTATCAGCTTGGAATTGCTCTTGCTGCATCAGGTAACAGAAAAAGTGCAATGGGTGTATTTTCAAAGGTTCTTAATCTTGATCCACAACATTTAGGGGCGATTCACCGCAGAAGCTCAATAATGCTTAAACTCAAAGATTTCAAGGCAGCATCAGATGAACTTGAAAAGGCTCTTGCAATTGACGGAGAGAATCCAAGATTTTTCTATCTCTATGCAGTTGCCAAAGAGGGTCTTGGAGAGATCGACAAAGCTATTGAGGCTTTAGAAAAAGCAATAGAGCTTGATCCAGACGAGATAAAATACCATCAACATCTTGGTTTTCTAAATGTTAGCAAAGATGACCACAAAACTGCTGCCAAATCCTTTACAAAGGTTATGGAACTTGAACGTGAGATGGAAGAGGAAGATGACGAAGAGTCATATTAATCAATCGTTCTTCTCAGAAAGCTGTGAGATGTCAACTCAAAGTGAAGAGGCTGCCAAATCTGAGCTAAACAATAGAAGCCATATCAATGAGTTAAGCAATAGAAGCCATATTAATATTTATCTTAAATGGCTCTGGCTCTCTGTTATGGTATTTGTCTGTTTATTTTCAAACAAAACCATTGTTAATGCTGCAAATAATTCTATCTATTATGACCCAACAATAAAGAACATAATTATTCAAGATTGCAGCAGATGCCACTCTGGACCATCTCGCAATCTTATGGATTATGACAATCTTAAAATGTATGCAGACAGCGGAATGCTTGCCGCAATGGTTCAGGGTCCAATGGGTCAGTTTGCAGGCAATGACGCATCAACCATACTTGACTGGATTAATAACGGTTCACCTGAAAAGCCTGCTGTCGGAACAATGGTCAGATTTCAGTCTGGTGGCAATCATATAAATGGCATTCAAAATCAGATGACGGGTAATTCAATTAGAAACCATACAGGGATTAATCCTACTGGAAACCAGATTAGTAATAATCCAATTACTCTTGCTGCAAGTGCAAAGGTCTATTACGACCCCACAATAAAGGATATTATTAATAAAGATTGTGCAAGATGCCACTCTGGACCATCTCGTAATTTAATGGATTACGATAATTTGAAAATGTATGCAGACAGCGGAATGCTTGCTGCAATGGTTCAAGGCAGCATGAGCCGCTTCGCAGGAAATGATATGGGAACAATTTTAGATTGGATAAATAGCGGATCACCTGAAAAGCCGGGGGCAACACCAGCAGGTTTTTTCTCAACAATGAATCAACCTACAGGCTGTCCTTCTAATCAGATGTTTGTCCCTGATGTTCCTTTGGATAAGATAACTTATACCAATACAATCCAATATGTATTGTCAAGGGATTGCCTTGGATGCCATTCAGATAAATTCCGTAATCTTACCACCTATGAAAATGTAAAGATTTACGTTGATAATGGTTTGTTGAAATCTTTAGTGCAAAGAGGCGGTCCAATGCACAGATTTGCAGGACCTGATGCCAAGCTCATTATAATGTGGGTTGATAAGGGTTCACCAAGATAAAAATATAAAATTTTAAAAGAGGGGCAGATATTAAAGATGAGAAAGGCTCATATTATTGCAGGATTGACTATTTTTGCTTTGGGTCTGTTTTTGGCATACATGAACAGTGCCATGGTTGTTGAATTTATTAAGGGGGCAATCCAGCCAATTACAATTATTCTCGGCTTTGTTGCATTGGCAAGTGCTTTGTTGGGAAAAAAGGCTTATAGAACAATCAATTCTGTTCTTGCGGGTCTGCTGCTGGCAGTTGGTTTTTACGGGCTTTACGATGAATACTATGCTGTTCTTGACTTCTTTTACGGCTTTTTTCCTATTTTTTTTGTCTGTGCAGGCTCTGTATCGCTTGTCTATGGCATTATGAAACTGAAATAGACTTCCCTGATTTCTATTTTGAAAATCTTGATTTTTTGATTTTGATCAAGATTTGACAACTTTCTGAAAGTTGTCAAATCTGGCACGTAAAATTATATTAATAAAAACAGAGATAGGTATATAGACAATGTCAACAAAAACAACAATGACACGGATAATCAGAAATGCCTACGGAAGACGATACAACCTTGATGCCTATGAATTGCCTCAGCCATCTTTGTATGAATCTTCTTTTAGGGATTACATTTCAAGATTAGCCCCCTTATTTGATTTTTTGAGAAACAAATGGATACACATTACTGTTGTTGTTTTGACTGTTGTGCTGGCTATTGGAACCATATATTACTATAACTCAATTATGATATGTCAGCAGAATGTTGAAACAGGGGCAAGCAAAGTTGAAGCCCTTATGCAAAGACGCAACGATATTTCAATAAATCTTGCAAAGGCTGTTTTTGATTACTCAAAATATGAACGTGATGTGATGACTGGAATTGTGGCTTTGAGGACATTGGTATCTGGTGATGAGAAAAAGGCTCAAGCTCTTAAAAATCTTCTTGCCTCCCCAGATATAAAATCTGCCAACTCTTCAAATATAGCTTCTAATTCAAATACAGCCTCTAATCAGACGCAATCTTTAAATAAATCAATTCCAGAAACACCAGAAAAAGGGATCGTCAATTCCATAGAGACATTGAACCCTTTAGGAACACTAAACCCTTTGGGTAAACTTATGGCAGTTGCTGAACAGTATCCTGATCTAAAGCTATCCACAACATTTAACAGTCTTATGGCTGCACTTATTGAAGTTGAAAAAGACCTTGCATCAGAAAGGCTTAAATACAACGATCAGGTTAATAAATACACAACAATTACAGCAATGTTTCCCGGCAATTTTTTTGCTTATATGTTTAGTTTTCCTGAAAAACCCTATTTTCAGTCAACAGACGAGGCAAAGAGCCTTGTTCCGATAAGTTATTGATTAAACTTAACGGCAAAATGATTAAATTTAAAACTTAAAGTAGTTTTGCTTAAAAAAAACGTATTAAAGCACGATGGAGTCAAAAAGTTTTGGACAACAGAATAAAACAATATGACATAGCACTGTTTGGCAGAGGTCCGATTAAATCAAGGATTATTTTTGTAAGTGTTCTGGTGATTATAGGAATACTGTATGCTGTCCATTCAGACTATAATCTTGCTACAGGCTCAGGTAATCTTTGCATGATTCTATTTTTAGCCGCAAATGTCTATTTTCCAGCAAAAAGGATTAGATTGAAATATGCCATAAAAAATGTCCAATCAGAGTTTAATAGCCTTTTGGTCTGGCATATCTGGCTAAATACATTCTCTTTTCTTGTAGCTTGTATTCATTGTTATGTATCAATGTGGTCAAATGACTGGCTTCTTGCAGCTCTTTTTATGATGGGTTGGCTAACGTTCGGAGGATTTTTAATGTGGTTCAAGTTTCAGCCGGGTAAGGTTAAAAAAGGAATTTATCTCTTGCACACACAGCAGACTATCTTTTTCATTATGATTTTTGCAATGCTTAAAGGTCATTATGTTTTCTAATATTTATACCCCAGAGATGTTATCTGATACCACGAACACTATTATTATTTTCAGATATGGAAGATTCCCAATATGATGATGATTAAATTCTTTGCAGTAGTGCTTATTGCAGTGATTATAATATTTGCAGCCTTTCTTTACAGGGGGGCAACAAAACTTGAAGAAGAGAGCAAGGCTGAAAATAAGGATTGCGGTAACTATAAAGAAGGTGGCAAGTGTAGTGGTAAAGCATGTGAAAAATGTGCCCAGCGGGTTGGGGTGGTAAATATTATCGGAAATATATTGATGATATGTATTAAGGGATATCTCGGTGTGGCAGGTAGAAGCAAGGGTTTGATTGCAGATGCAATACACTCAAGTGCCGACCTTCTTGCTACAATTATAATGATTATAGGGCTGCGAATTTCAGATAAAGAGATTGATAATAAATATCCTTATGGTTATGGTAAAGCCGAATACATTGTATCAATATGTATTTACTTATTCCTGTTCGGTATAGGCTCTTTCATAATATACAACGGAGTATGGACAATTGTAGAGGGCAGAATTGTAAATCCATGCCTTTCAGCAGCTTGGGGTGCTATTTTCTCTATTGTCATAAATGAGCTTATGTTCCGCCAGAGTATTTGTGCAGGCAAGCATATCAATAGCCCTTCAATGCAGGCAAAAGCGTGGGAATCACGCTCCGATGTTTACTCTTCAGTTGCTGTGCTAATTGGAATTATTGGTGCTAAACTTGGTTTTCACTGGATGGATCCGCTTGCTGCCGTAATAGTTGGAGTAATTATTCTTAAAATCTGTATTGAACAGGTAAAAGATGCTGTTTTTAACCTTATGGATAAAGCATATGACGAAGATTACATTGACGATATAAACCAATCTCTTAACAATATGGAAAATATAGCTGGAATAAAGAAGGTTGTTGCAAGAGAACTTGGACCTATACTTGAATTTGAGATAAACCTCTATGTTATGCCAGACACAACCGTTGCAATTGGAGAATCAATAAAGAGAGAAGCACATAATATTATAAAAGCCATTGTAGATAGAAAATCAACAGTAAAAGTCAGACTCTTTGCAAAACAGGGCTAAAGATATATTGAAACAGGAGTCAAGTAGATCGAAACGGTTTTGAAAACTTTAAACGACCTACCTTATGAAAGAGATATGGAGTTCCTTGAGGTAATTTATGAAAAACAATATTGAATATGAATTTTGCATGAGCCAGTTCAAAATGGCAATTGTTGGCATTACAGTTCTTTTAGTGATTGTCCTTGGATGGACAGGATACCACTGCACAAAAAATCCGCACATGAGAGATTTCAGAATGGCAGCGGCAAATCAACCTATGGGACCACCAATTAATGTGAATGATAAAATGCTTCATCCTTATTGGGGTAACTGCAATAAATGTCATATAACTACAGGTGCCGGCAAGCCAGTTTCTCAAGTAATGGCGGGTCCTCCAATATCAATAAATGACAAGATGCTGCATGATTATTGGGGTAACTGTATGTTGTGTCATAAAGTTACAGATGGATTTCAGCCCCCTGCAAATGGAGGGGCAAATAATAACGGTGCTAATGCAAACAATGCTGCCCAGCCAGCAGCTTTTAACCAGTTTTCTCCAAAAAGTCTTGGTTTAACATTGCAGCCAGTAACAGCAGCATTGATGAGAAGCATGGGGCTTGCAAATGAAGATGGGCTTTTAATTACAGCAGTTGACCCAAATTCTCCTGCAAGTGCGGCAGGTCTTAAAAAAGGTGATGAGATTATAAGAATTGATAAAGTCCGTCAGGAGACCCTAAACGATTTTGACAGGGCTTTAAGTGCTGCAAAAGCTGGCAGTGAAATTAAGATGACAATTTACACAGGTAAAAAACAGAGAAGTGTTTTTCTTAAACTTCCGTCTCTTAATTCAAATGGAGCAATGGCAGCAGCAGCTACAGCCCCAATGACCCAGAATCAAATTGAGACATTAGCCGAACAGTTAGGAGTCCCAAAGACAGAGCAGGCTGTTACACAGGCTCTTCAAGCACAAAAACAGGCTCAAGGTCAAAATACTCAAATTGTGGCAGCAGTTGCCCCAATGACCCAGAATCAGATAGAGACTTTAGCTGAACAGCTTGGAGTTCCAAAGACAGAGCAGGCGGTTACACAGGCTCTTCAAGCTCAAAAACAGGCTCAAGGTCAAAATACTCAAGTTGTGGCAGCAGTTGCCCCGATGACCCAGAATCAGATAGAGACTTTAGCCGAACAGCTTGGAGTTCCAAAGACAGAGCAGGCGGTTACACAAGCTCTTCAGGCACAGCAGCAGGGACAGACTCAACAGGGGCAGGGGCAACAAACTCGGGTTGTGGCAAACCTGAATTTTGGCAAAGTTGCTGTAGCCTCAACAGGACCGGGTATTGTTTACCAGATTTCAGGACAATTTGAAAACAGCCCATATTTTGTGGTCTTTGATCCAACACAAAACAGCTATGGTGTGGTAACAAACCCAAATGTAAACGATCTTTTTGCTCAAGGGGTTCAAACCGCACAATATATGGTTGATCTGCGTGTAAGCAATGTGATTGCAGGAAGTTTTACCCAAGATGCTCTTAACGCGTTTCATGTTTTAATGGTGAATGTATATCCGGGTCTTACAGGTTCTGTAAAAGATGTCCTAAACTCTTATACGGCTGGATACTTAATACCTTTAAACGTTGCACCATATTCAACTATGCAGCCAGCAACAATGCCATCAACACAGATTGTAAACCCCTCCCCATATCCATATTCAGGGGGAGTTAACGGAAGTGTTCAACCTCAAGTATTATACTGATGAATCAAGATATTAAAGGACTTTAGGCTTATGAATAAGACATTAACTATTCTTGCTCCAATATCAGTGCTTGTATTTATAGTGATACTTGCAGTCATGTATGGGTGGGTTGGCACTATGGATACAACTATGGGAGGAGAGACACCTGAAAGACCAGAGTTAAACACTGCTGCCAACCAGACACAACTTATCAATAATCCAACCTTTCCAGCAGGAGTTGGCAATGGTCAGATTCAGCTTATAAACAAACCAACTTTTCCAGCAGGAGTTGGCAATGGTCAGATTCAGCTTATAAACAAGCCAACCTTTCCAGCAGGAGTTGGGAACGGTCAGATTCAACTTATAAACAAGCCAACATTTCCAGCAGGAGTTGGCAACGGTCAGATTCAGCTCATTAACCAGATAGTTCAGGGTTCGCCATATCTTGGAATGGGATTGGCTGACGTTCCAGCAGCTTTATCACAGGAGTTGAATCTAAAGGCTGGGGTTGGCGTTTATGTGAAAAGCGTTACAGTCGCTTCACCTGCAGAAAAGGCAGGAGTAAAGAGTGGTGATGTAATATTAAAATTTGATGGTAAAAATGCCGCAACCCACCAACAGATTGGTGAAATCTTAAAAACAAAAAAAGCAGGGAGTGTTATTAAGATCGTTATAAACAGGAATGGAAAGAAAAAATCATTTCATATAAAACTTGAAAATGCCCCAAATCTTCCAAATACAGCATTTTCATCTCCAAATAATAGTCAAGCCCAACAGAGCGGTAGGCAACAAAATAATGTTCAAGCTCAACAAAATGGTTCAACACAACAAAACAGCCCTAAAAATCCTTTTGAACCACCACCTGCAACTTCTAAAATATGGATGGGGGCTGATATTCAAGATATTGATGCGGTTATGCAGCTTCAATTTTCCCTTCCTGACACAAGAGGCGTTATTGTAAGCCATGTGAGTGCAAACTCTCCAGCCATGACATCAGGTCTTGAAACTGGTGATGTTATAAGAAGATTTAATGACACCAGAATCAGAGACGTTAATCAATTTCAATCTCTGATTTTAAAAAGCCAGCCCGGCAATCAGATACAGCTTACGGTTTTGAGAAAAGGCTCACAAATAACACTTCCTCTTCTGCTTGGAGAACAGACTCCAACACCTGAAAAGCCCCCTTTTCTTGGTCCGGCTGATATTGCAATTGAAGGAACATGGATTGGCATGGATGTTGGTGAGTTGACAGGCAATGGGGCAGCAGACCTTGGACTGCCTGCTGGAACAAAAGGAATATTGGTTAATGATGTTGAAAGCCCGCCTGCAACTATGCTTGGATTTACAACAGGCGATGTTATTGTTGCTGTGAACGGTCAGCCAACTCCTGATATGAAAAATTTTGAGACAGCTACCCAAAAACAGACCAGTGCGGTTGTTGATGTTATCAGAGGGAACAAGCATCTTTTTATAAGTGTTCCACCTCCGGGTTTTACACAGCAAGGAACAAAAATAAATCAAGCTATTGATAATAAGATAAAACAGGTTGCAATGACACAGCAAGTTCCACAGCCTCAGCAGACTATTCAGCCTTGCCCATCTGTGCAGACACAAAACCAGCAGACTTTTCAGCCATGTCCGATTCAGCAACCTCAGACACAACAGGGAGTTCAACAACAGCCAAACATAAAGTCAGCGACTCAGCGTTTTGGAATATTTGCATCAAATCCAGATTTGAACAGCACTGTCTATGGAAACAGATTCCAGACTCCATATTTGATTATGGTGGATTTGAGCAATAATTCTTTTGCAGTAATTGATCCTTCAAATATTGGGAATATAGCTGATACATTCAGCAGCAACAACCTGTCAGCTCTTGTTTGCAGTGATATTTCCCAGCAGGCAGCGTCAGACCTTTCAGCAAAAGGGGTAACCATTTACGCTGGTGTTGTTGGAACTCCAAACAGGGCAATTGACTCATATCAGTCAGGATCGCTAACACCAGTGAAAGGTTTATAGAGTAGCTAAATAATGAAAAAACTGATAATCATCACACTAACAATAATCTCAGCCTTTTTTGCACAGATGCTTGAAGGCAGCCTAAGCAAGAGTTGGGCTTACACAGGCGATGCCATGCTTCTCAATCTTCAAGAGAGCATAAGTCAGGCAGTTGCAAAGATTCGTCCATCTGTTGTAAGCGTAAGGGCACAGAAAAAACAGCAGGCATCAGGGGGAGGTCAGAACGATTTTGTCTGGTTTGAGAGTATCGGTTCAGGATTTATTGTTGACAGCAGAGGATATATTTTAACCAACCGCCACGTTGTAAACGATTCTCAAAATATTGAAATATCTTTATGGCGTTCTAACAATAATATATTTCCTGCAAAAATAGTTGATGAGGATCACGCTCTTGATCTTGCTCTTTTAAAAATAGAGATCAATCAGAGTTTGCAAGCTGCCCAAGTTCTTTCAGCACCTCAAAGTTTTCCAGCAGCAGAGCTTGGAAATTCCGAGTCAGTAAAAACTGGTAACTATCTGATATGTATTGGAAGTCCGTTCGGGTTCAGCCACACAGTAACTATGGGTATTGTCAGCGACCTTCACAGAGAGATGGTGATTGATGGTGTTACATACAAGGATATGATTCAGACAGATGCTGTTATAAATGAAGGAAACAGCGGAGGTCCTATAATTGATATTTATGGCAGAGTTGTTGGCGTTGGAACAGCAATATACGCACCAGAGGGAACTTACAGGGGTATTGGGTTTGCAATTCCCATAAACAGAACCAAACATTTTTTCTCAAGGGTAACAGGGGCGATAATCACAGCAGCAGCAACAACACAGACTACAGCCAATCCACAGCCGACCCAGCCTAAAGAGCCTGTGAATCTTAACAAAAAGATGCCAAATGACGCAATTCATCAAAAATTTTCAGACTGCACAACATGCCACACCATAACCCAAAAGATGGTGGTAAGCATGAAGACCCCTATGCCTCACCCGCCTGTTGGCTCTTGTGATGTTTGCCATATTCTCACAAACGATCCTGTTACACAGGGACCTGTGCCTGTGGCATCAACGTTTCCAATTACTGGTGTAGATACACCGTTGGTCTCCCCTCTTGTTCCGATAGCTGGCGGCGGCTTGATGAATCAATCTTTTAACAACTCTATCAATCAATCTGTTAATCAATTAGCTGATGTGCCAAAGGCTGCTTTTTCAACTCTTAACGAAACATTTTCAGTTCTGTTTACCACAATTATTCTTAAATTGGGGCTTATGACCTTTGTTGCCTCAATTATCTTTTCAATGTTAGGACTTGGGGGCGGTTTTGTATATGTTCCACTTTTATTATCATGCGGCATTGATTTTTATACAGCAGCCTCAACAAGTTTAATGATGATAACTCTATCACAAATGTCAGCACTTTACACTTTTTCTAAATCAGGTCTTGTTGATTTAAAGCTTGCATTGGTGCTTGAACCACCAACTATGGTTGGGGCGTTTATAGGTGGTATGGTTGCCCACCACTTTAATGTTGATGCCCTTTCAATTATGTTTTCATGCACCTTGTTTATTGCAAGTTATACAATGATGCAAGAATCCTATATAAAAAACAGAGATGGAAGCAGTATATCAATAAGCCCTTTTAAATGGCAGCATGATTTTAAAGGACGTAGTGTAAACATTGACCTTGGTTTCACTATTCCAGTTACTCTTATCACAGGTTTTTTTGGTGGTTTGCTTGGTCTTGCAGCAAGCTGGATAAAGATACCAATTATGGTTTTAATGTTAAATATTCCAATGAAAATTGCAATTGCAACCGCATCTTTGATGGTTCCGCTTACCGCCTTATCAGGCTTTTTAGGTCATAGCCTTGCTGGAAACTTTGACATCAGACTTGCAATAACTCTCTCTGCAATAACTGTTGTGGGTGCCCAGATTGGTTCAAGAATATCCAGCGGCACACAAAGCCATCTTCTCAGGTTTATATTTGCATTTGTTCTAAGTGTAGTTGGGGTATGGATGATTTTAAGGGTTTTTTAATTTGAAGGTAATCTAAAAGCCATGAAAAAAAATAGAAATTTTCAGATAAACAACATGATATGGGTATCGGCTATTATCGCTATCCTTGTTATTGGAGCTGTATGGACAAATGCTGACTTTATGTTGAATCGATCAGTTGGTGGAAATCAAAATCTGAATCCTGCTTTGCTGAATCAGAATACAGGGGCATCTCCTATGATCAACAATGGTGCTTTAATGAATTCTCCTAATGCTATGAATAGCACAAACAATCAAATGCAATCCATGACATCTTTAGGAAACAGTGGTGCTTCGACAACAACGGCACTTATGGTTCAGGAGGGAATCAGCCATGTAGTCTCCATGATTAAACCATCAGTTGTTGGAGTCTCTCGTCCAAGAGCTTCCCAGCAGAGTAATGCAACCCAAGCACCAGCATATAATGGCGGACTCTCTTATATTCCATCTTTTAAATCTGGTTCACGTTCAGAGGGTTCTGGTGTAATTATTGATCCACGAGGATATATTTTGACCACATTTCAGACCGTAGGCACAGATACAGTGGTCAATGTAAAGCTCTTTTCAGGAAAAGAGCAGAGTTATCAGGCTGATGTTGTTGCTTTGGATAAAGCAACTGATCTTGTGGTTTTAAAATTGAGGGCACAGGGCGTATTTCCTGCGGTTGTGCTTGGAAACTCAAATCTTGTTGAGGTTGGTGATATTGTTTTTGCAATTGGCAGTCCATTTGGATTCTCTCAAACCGTAACAATGGGGATTGTGAGCAGCCACAACAGAAATCTAAGTATTAACGGTGTAAGATACCCTGATATGATCCAGACCGATGCCGCCATAAATCAGGGCAATGATGGCGGTCCTCTTGTGAATATTAAGGGTGAAGTTATTGGAATAAACATGGCAACTTTTATGCCTGACAATCAGTATGCGGGCATTGGTTTTGCCATTCCGATTAACGATATTGTAAATTTTATCAACAGCAATATATAGTTTTTTAAAGGGATAATTGACAATGGAGATTTCACTTAAAATGGTTGTTGCAGCCCTGTTTTTGGCAATGCTTGTTTTTGGAGCAGTTACAGGGGAATTTGTTGAGACATGGCAAAATGGGGCCACCCTTTGAACGTCATGTATTGGGTTAGGGTAACCCTTAAATTAAAAGAATAAAATAAAGTGTATCACTTCAACTTAAAAAATAGCATAGATTTGACAACTTTTTAAAAGTTGTCAAATCCTAAACTGTAAGGAGAGATCTCAAATGCTTGAAGATTATTTGGATATTAATTTTAAGAAATTTGCATGGTTTGCAGGTTTGGTTATGGTGGTTGCGGTTTTGACCACGATGCTCTACTGGCTGATTTTTGGATTTGACTCATGGAATAAAAATGTTCAGATTGCATCAGATTTGATGCTTGCAGCAGTTGGTTGACCGCCCCCAGCAGGCCAGACCGGAGGTCAGGCAGGAGGAACAGGAGTAGTAGATGCAGCAACAGTTATGCCATATCAACAACCAATGCAATTTCAGCAACAAACACAACCGTATCAGCAAATGCAGATGCAGCCCTACCAGCAGATGCAGACACAACCTTATCAGCAACAGGTTGTTCAGCCTCAACTGTTCTCAAATGGTATATCAGCACAAACTAACGGGACATCAGGGCAGTATGTATGCCCTGTTCATGGAGCTGTTGGACTTCCACAGTTTAACGCTGCTGGCTCGCCTGTTTGTCCTTTAGGAGATCAGATTATGCAGTTTCACAGCACAGGGGCAAATAGTAATTTGGCACTTGCTGCCGGTGGCTGACCGCCTCCTGGAGGCCAAGCTGGAGGCATGGCAGGAAACAATAGAACATTTTTTTAACCTGATCTTACTTTATTTTTAAGAACTTATATCAGGGCAACTTAGCATTTTAATTTTTATAAGAGCAATTATTTAAGGAAGAGTGTTTGATATGATTCTTTCTAAAACCAGACAACTGATGCAGCTTGCAAGCACAATACTCTCAAATAGCTATGTGAGTGTATTAGGCACAAAAAACATAGCCACAGGTCCACTTAAAGGTATATGTGTCCCTTTTCTGAACTGTTACGCATGTCCTTCAGCAATCTTTTCATGCCCTATTGGGACATTGCAGCATTTTATGACCATTCGTGTAATCCCCTATTACCTGATTGGATTTATTGCTCTTGTGGGACTTAGCGTAGGCAGAATGGCTTGTGGGTGGCTATGTCCGTTTGGGTTTATTCAGGATATTATCTACAAAATCCCTTCACCTAAACTTAAAATACCAAGATACTTCAAATATTTTAAATATGTGGTGCTATTGTTGCTGGTTATAATTCTTCCCTACTTAACAGCAGAAACTGTATTTTCAAAAGTTTGTCCCGCAGGCACACTTACTGCTGGAATTCCATGGGCATTGTGGAATCCTATAAATCCACAAACTGGACAGCATGTTTTTCCAACTGGTATAGGGATTATGTTTTTTGTCTCTTTAACGGTTATGATCGTGTTTCTAATATTTTTTGTCTTAACAAAAAGACCTTTTTGCAGAGTTGCCTGTCCAATGGGGGCTATTCTTGCCCTTTTTAACAAATACAGTATGGTTCGGCTTGAAGTGAGTAAAGGGTGTGATGGCTGCAATATCTGTCAAGATATTTGTCCTGTTGATATAAATGTTTCCATAGATGGAAATTCAGGAGAGTGTATCCGCTGCCTTGAATGCACAAGGTGCAATCATGTCAAGGTATCCACACCATTTCCATTGGATAGAAAATGGAGTTATTATAAAAATGATAGATGATGAAATATTTGACGAGATAGATGAGATAATTCAGCCAAAATCTAAAAAAAAGAAGTCTGAACAAGATGAACAAGAGATGATGGGTGAGTCTTCAATGTGGGCTATAATCGGTACAGTGTTTCTTTGCGTAGTTATTATACTTATGATTGTATATAACCGCGAAAAAGAGAAACCTGACAGCCCGCAGGCATACGTTGCAGCAAAGTTCAGTCAGTTGTTTAATATTCAGGAGTGGAAGCCGGGAATGGGTACTCAACCTCTTCTTTATCACCCGGCAGCATTTAATGCACCTGTTCAGAATAACTCTACTGTATGGAAACCTCTGCCAAATCGAGGCTCTTATAATACCCTTGCAGCATTTGGTTGACCGCCATAAATAACTTGACCGTTGGTCAGGTAGTTATAGTAAACAAAATAAAAAATAAAAAAAACATAAGCAGCTTCGCTGCACAATTATTGTTGGATTGAAATTCCTGAACAATAAAATAATAAACAGATTAAACAATAATATTCAGGTGGTGGTGAAAAATGTTTAAAACAATTATGACCATAATTGTTACTATACTTGTTGTGCTTTTCTCCATAGAGAATTTTGAACATGTGCCTGTATCCTTTATTGCGGGAAAACCTGTAAATATGCGGTTGATATTTGTCATCACCATTTCAGGAATTATCGGCTATCTTATCCGCCATTTTTCAGCAATAGCAACAGAAGATAGGCTCAAACGCCAGCTTCAACATCTGCTTAAACGCAGAAACAGCGTAAAAAACGGTGCAAAAAGAGTAGGCAATAACAGAAAAGAGATGTTGGTTGATGACAACTTTGAGCATGATGAAGAGCTTTAGTTATAAAACTTGTAATTTTAAAATGAGAATATTGTATGACAAATATACCAATTGATCGTGCAAAATGTGAGAAGTGTGGAGAAAGAGTTGCTACCATAGGTATTGTAACTAATATTATCCTTGTTGTTATGAAGTTGGTAGTTGGAGTTACAAGCGGCAGCAAGGCTTGCCTTGCTGATGGTCTTCACTCTACATCAAATATCATTGCTGCTTTTGCAATTACGATAAGCCAAAAACTTACAAAGAAGAGTAAAAACGAAAGATTCCCATTTGGATTTGGAAAGATTGAGTTTATTGCTGCTGGATTTACATCTCTGTTTATAATTGCAGCAGCAATTATGCTGATTTATACCTCTATTGATCATCTTATGCAAGAGCCGGCTGCTCCTCCTCATCTTTCAGCATTTTTAGCTGCAGTCATATCAATTTTAGTAAACGAAATGCTGTTCCGTTATATGAGATGTGTTGGGACACGCCTGAAAAGCCAGACCATGATGGCAAATGCTTGGGCAAACAGGGCTGATGCTTTTTCTTCTCTTGCAGTTATAATTGGGGTAATAGGATCAAGGCTTGGGTTTCATCATCTTGATCCTATTTGTGCAATTGTTGTTGTGGCTATAATCATTAAAGTTAGCGTAAGCATTCTTATTGAATCTATAAAATCGCTTATGGATTCATCTGTAAACCACCTTTATGGTGATGAGATAACTGAGATTGTTTCAAAAATAGAGGGTGTTCAAGGGTTAGCAGAGCTAAAGACAAGACACATTGGACAAAAGATTTGGGCTGAAGTTGATATATTTGTAGATTCTGAATGCACAATGAAGCAGGGGGAAGATATTGCTGGTAGAGTGAGAGTTATTCTTCTCCAGCAGGTAAGAGACCTTGAACGTGCAATGGTTCACTTTAAACCACTTGAAGAGTAAATATAAAAGTAAGACTGTTTTTTGCTTTAACATAGGATTTATTGCATTGTTAAAAAAATATAGATACACAATTGGAGAATATTAAATAAATGCCCTTGATTGCCATAAACAGTCGAGCAAAAAGCGGTCGCGTAAAGCCTATAAGTAGGGACTTTATAATTGAACGGAACGAATTACCAAAGGGCAAACACAGCCTAACAAGAAGTTCTTGGAAAGTTGTTTTATTTATTTTGTTCCTGCTTTTTCTGATTGGGTGGTCATTCTGGGGAGATAATCTTGAGAGAAAGATTTACGGAGAACAACCAAACATTGGAAAAATTGGTGCTGAGATCATTTTCTCATACTCAAACGGAGTTATTGCAAACTCAAGTCAACCATCTTCTAATGTGGGCGTAAATACTTCTAACTCTGGTGTTTCATCTCATCTTGTAATTGGTCAGGTGATGCAAAACTCTCCAGCAGAGCGTTCGGGTCTTAAAACTGGAGATATTATAGTTGGGCTTGATGGAAAGCTAATATCCTCACCTGATATGGCAGCACAGATTTTAAGTAGCAAAAACATCGGAGATACCTTAATTATAACGGTTCTAAGAAATAACCAGAAAAAAGATATTCATCTTCATTTAACCACTGTTAATCCAAGGGACCAGGCTTTAAAGAGTAAATCCAAATCAAGTGGTATCCACTTTCTTGCCATGCTGCTTTTTCTTAAATTTACTGTTGTCTTGTTTATTTTTATCTACAGAAATATTGAAATCAGAATGCACGCTGTTCTGGTTTGTGCTTGTTTTGTTGTTGCTGCTGGTTCATTTCTTGGAGTCTATTATCCTGTTGATGCTTTTTTTTCCATCAAGTTTAATACAATAGCCCTTTTGCTTGGAATGTATATCATCTCAACCACATTAGATCAGGCTGGATTTTTTGATTATGTTGCGTATCGTATCCATCTTTTTGCAGGCAATGACAGATTAAAAATTTTGATTGTTTTTTGTATTATCACCTATATTTTTTCTCTTCTTGTAAACAACCTGACAACCATAATGGTTATGATTCCAATGACGCTCAATTTAGCAGCAAGAACAGGTTTTGATCCAAGACCAATAGTAATTGGAGAGATAATATCTTCAAATATTGGCGGGGCATCAACCATGATTGGCGATTTTCCAAATATGCTGATAGCTTCAGAGGCTGGAGTTGGTTTCAACCAATTTATTATATTTATGATGCCAATATGTATGATACTTTTTGGAATTATGTTGTTCTATTTAAGATACAGGTTAGATTATTTTAATAATATTGATAAGAAGCTAAAGGAAAAAGATAGAAAAAAAGATATAGATAATGGCTATGATGATGAGTTTGCAGATGAATGTGCAGATATAGATGATATAAATGAAAATAGTAGTCGTAATATTTTAATACATGGATTGCATTCTCACACTAACAGGTTGACCATGCCAAAATTGACTTTAAAAGAGAAGAGAACAATCAAGAGAGCGTTATTTATACTTGTCCACATGCTGATACTCTTTAGTCTATCAGATATTCTTTCTCTAAATCCTTCTGCAATTGCACTGGCTGGGGGGCTTTCAGTTTTCCTATTTTCAGGCATGAATAAAAATGCTTTGCTAAATCAAATATCTTTTAATGATGTTCTATTCTTCACAGGTCTTTTTATAATTGTAGGAGGACTTGAGACATCTGGTCTTCTTCAGTACGTTACACAGTTTATAACAAAAATATCAATGGGAAAACCTTGGCTATGTTGCCTGATACTCATGTGGATAGCGGCTTTTTTCACAGCGTTTTTAAGTGCGGGACCAACAACAGCACTATTTTTTCCTGTTGTTGCGGGAATTGGCATTATGCCTGCTGATCATATTATGTGGTGGTCGCTCTCTCTTGGCGTGTTAGCAGGGTCATCTGCAACTTTGACAGGGGCAACTGCTGGTCCTGTTGCAACAACCCTTGTTGAAAATTTTAATATAAAATATAGGGTTGATATTGGCCAGAGGATAAGATTTACTTTTCATCAGTTTGCAGGAATAGGGATTCCTATGGCAATTATTTTTCTTACAGTTTCAAGTTTTTATATTTTTTGGCTTAATATGCCTTAGGAATCAAAATTTAATAATGTCAAAATTATACCCCAATGTCATAGTAGTAGGGAACAACGATCGTTGTTCCCTACTACTTGTGTTATTAAATTCCCATTCCTTAGGTTCTGTTGATATTTCAACGTATAAAATATCTTCATTTTTATTTTGTATTACAGCAGTTGAATTAAGAGGTAGGAGGTTTTTTTATGAATGTAAAATCAAAATGCGATGCATGTGAGTTAAAAGGGTATAGCCCTGAGCTATGCAAATTTCACATCAGGAATATGGCAAAATCACACCATGATAATCTTTTAGACCATAATCGCCAAAATAAGATGGATTGCTCTCATTACAGAGAATCTTCGATATTAAAATATGGAAAAACAGCAGCAGTGGGGGCAGGTGTTGGTTTAGTGGCTGTTTGTGGTAGTATGGCTGTAATACCTTCTGTAGCTTTGAAAGCTCTTTTTGGACATGTGGCAGCAGTTAAGGTTAGCGGCTGTGCAGGCGGAGGAGTTGCTGGAGCTGGAATCAATATTTTTAGAAAGACAAAAACAGAACACGATATTTCAATAAAAAAGGAACTCAAGAAAAAGAGCAGCAAAAGGAGAAAGCACTTTTACTTTCCTTTGCCTATAACAGGAGGCGACTTAAATGGTTGAACATTTCAGAAATTACGAAGATAAAAAAAGAGATATATACACAAAAAAAGAGAACTTGAAAAAGATGCGTCCTAAAGGTTACTCCTACGATGATTACGTGTATGACGAAAATATGTGGGAAGATGGTAATAGAGTAGGCTTGACAGATGTTATGCAGGTTGGCAGCAAAGTTCTTATTGGTGGCGGCATTGGGCTTCTTGGTGGTGTTGCTGCAATAGCAGTTGCTGCAAGTGCAGCAGAAGTAGTTGTTACAGGTGTAATTACCAAGATTGCAGGAGTTGTTGGTGGTGCTTTAGGACTTAGCTGGGGACTTAATAATATCAAGAAAAAGAAGAGCAAAGAGGTTGTATAAATGACGGTTACAACAAACAAATTTATAGAGTGCCGCCAATGCGGTGATAAAATGGATTTAGTAACAGTTAAAAAACATACAGGTAAGTGGCCTGCTACTTTTATAGCTCTTGGAGCAACATTCACTCTTTTTATAGGCGGACCTATACTTGGCGTGCCTTTTATTCTTCTTGGAGTGTATCAATACACTGCTAAAGAGATGATAAATTACTGTCCATCATGCGGGTATCATTATAGTGTGTTTTTGAGTGATAAATGGCAGGAATGAAAAATTTAAGGCAAATTGATCTGTGCTTGATTCACCAATAAACTATTCAACAATCGCAGCACCAGTTATGCAATTTCTGGCACAGTTGCCGCATCCTGAACATAACTCAGAATTGATACGGCAGTAAGTGCTTGCAAAAAAGCCCTTTTTTACTATGGTTATTGCATCCATAGGGCAATTTAGATAACAATTTTTGCAGCCAGCACAGGTTTCAGGGTCAATTCTTGATTTTGATTCACTCTGTTTTTTGCTCTTTTTGGGTGATGTATTACCAAATGGATCGGTAACTGCCCCCATTTTGCAGGTATTAAAGCAGTTACCGCACTCTGAACAGATAAATTCATCAATTTCAAAACGAACTCTAACCTGACCCTCAATAGCGTTTTCAGGGCATTTTTTGGCACAATTACCACAGCCAATACAGTTATCATTTATTTTATAAGCCATGGACGTTTTACCTGTCTGACTTGATTTGAAAAAACATTGCTTGTGTTATTAGCTCTGAACTCACCGATACAACCATAAATTCTACATATTTAACTATTAATTTAGACGAAAACTTTATAGCAGAGCCATTATATGGTCAAGGTAATTTTGTAAATGGAGCATAGTGAAGTCAATTGAGCCATAACTCATATTATTAATTTGATATTCTGTTATTGAAAAAAAAAGATTTTAAATATAATGTTCTTTTTGTGTTATCTCAACTTTCTGTAAATCAATTATGAATAGAGTCTGGTCTTGCTTAAAAAGGTAAATATAAAATGACAGGCATATCAACAGCAGGAAAATACAGTGCAGCAACATTTGAATATGCTGGAAGGCTTTCATTAAGCTATGTAAAACGAAGCGGTTATGCAGCAAAACGTGGAGGGTGTGCAGTTATTGCGGGCGTTAAAAAGATAACCACACCTGTAATAAACACTGTTGCAAAGCCATTTGTATATTTTAAAGATAAACGGGCAAAATCTTTTCAAGAAAAAGAGCTTAAAGCAATAGATAGACATGCTTGGGAACATGATAAACTTGTTCAAGAGACGACTTTTAAGGATAGTATTGTAAGCGAAACAACTCTTCATAACGAAAAGATAAGGGCGTTAGAAGAGAAAATTTCCCATATTGAACAGCAACTTGAAGCTCTTGAAAAAAATGGCTTGAGAGTTTTCTCAGCAGGTAATACGGTTGAGAAGCAAAATATCGTAAAACAGCAAAAAAGACTGACCGAACAAAAAAGTGCATTCTTGCAGGCTCTTGTCAATGAAAACAAGGCATTAAGAGATTCCTAACCAACAAATGCAGATCATAGCAACGGGGAAATTTTATAAAAAATGAGTGAGCAAAAAATACTTAATATCGGCATTGACCTTGGAACATCAAGAAGCGTTATTGCCTGTGATAATGGAATAAGAACCTTTATGTCAAGCTATGTGGGTTATCCAAAAGATGCTGTCTCACAGAAGATGCTCGGAAAAGGGATTATCTTTGGCGATGATGCCTTAAAAAACAGGCTTGCATTAAATTTATACCGCCCTTTTGACAGAGGTGTTCTTCTTCACTCTGATTCTCCTGAAAAAAATATAGAGGAATATAATAAGGCAAAAAGCGTTGCCAGAGAGCTTTTACGGCAATTACTATCTCAGGTTACAAAGGAAGAGTCTGATAAAGTGCTTCTCAGAGGCGTTATTGGTGCCCCATCTCTTGCAACCCAGAACAATAAAAAAGACCTTCTTGATATTGCAGATGGTATTCTTGATGATGTTCTTATAGCTTCTGAGCCTTTTACAGTTGCTTATGGACTCAATCTTTTTTCAAACGCACTAATAATTGATATAGGGGCTGGAACAACCGATCTTTGCAGAATGCACGGCACAATCCCAACACAAGATGACCAGATAACAACATTTAAGGCAGGAGATCATATTGATAGGATATTTCTTGAGCTTATAAAGAAGAAATATGCTGACGCAAATCTGACACTCAACATGGTTAAAAGGTTTAAGGAAGAGAATGCAATACTCTCTTCTCAAAGCGAAACAGTATTTATTGAACTTCCTGTCAATGGAAAACCTACCCAGTGTGATGTTACTGATGAAATAAAGGCAGCGTGTCGTTCAATTGTCCCTGAAATCGTGGAGGGAATCAGAAAACTTGTGGCAACTTTTGACCCTGAATTTCAGGATGGTCTTAAACAAAATGTTATCCTTGCAGGCGGAGGAAGTCAGATTGTAGGGCTTCAAAGAGAGATAGAAAAATATATGAAAAAGACTTTAGGGTATGGCAAGGTAAATAAAGTTGAAGAGCCACTGTATGCTGGTGCAAGCGGTGCTTTAATGCTTTGCAAAGATATGCCTGATGAATATTGGGATCAATTAAAAAAACAATAAGGATGGTGAACAATGCAAAACTTTGAAGAAGGCGATAATGTTGAAACAGGTTATAGCGAAGAACAAACCAGAAATGAAAAAGAGTGTGCTTCAAAAGGTGTCAGATACACAATGACCCATCTTGGAGATATTGTGGTTAATGCCTTGGATAAATTCTGGAAAGCTGCATTAACTTCAACCAAAGGCATCACCCTTACATACAATATCCATGAGCTTAAGCACAAAAAAACCAAACTTCAAAGAGAGATTGGCGAAAGGGTTGCTGAAATTAAAGAAAAGTCTCCTGAGCTTGAAATATTTGATGATGATAAGCTATCAAAACTATTCACAGAGCTTGGAATCATAGAGGATAATATCAATGCAAGTATCTATGAAAGAGAAGAGAGACTTTATCCCAACAAATCAATGAAAGAGCAGTGTGCTTAAATCTTTAAAGGAGTGATGGAACATGTCCGAAGATAACACAACTATAATGATTTCAGCAGAAAAGATGGTTGCCCAAGAAAAGGCAAACATGGTTGCAAAACTCCATCAGATGGTCAAATCTCTTAAAATTGACTTAACAGCTAAACTGCCAATAAATGAAAAGCTGATAAAAGAGTCAAAGAGGCAGCATGAGACTATTATATCTATTTTAAATGACCAGATGGCAGAGATACAAAATAGAGCTGTTGAGCAGAGTCAAGAGATTGAAAGACTTGGAAAAGAGCTTGAAAAATCTCTTAAAGATACAGAGACAGCTTTAAATCACGCTGAAAAAGCAGAGTCAGAAAAAAATAAGGCAATCTCAAGGGCAAAGGAAGCAGAATCAGAAAAAGAAAAAGCTGTGAAAAATGCCTTGTTAGAAAAGGACGAGGCTGTCAGAACAGCTATGTCTGAGAAGGACGAGGCTATCAGAAAAGCTATGTCAGAAAAAGAAGTGGCTGTCAGAACAGCTATGACAGAAAAGGAAGATGCTGTCAAAATTGCAAAATCACAAAAAGATGAGGCTCTAAACAAAGCTCAAAAAGCTGACGAAGAAAAAGAGAAGGCTCTGGAAGCTGCTCGCAAATCTCTTGCTGAAAAAGAGGAGGCTCTCAGAAGTGCAGAAAAAGCTCAATCTGAAAAAGAAGATGCTCTGAAAAAAGCTGCAAAGGCAGAAGAAGAAAAGGAAAAAGCTATTGAATCTGCAATAAAGGCTCTTGCTGAAAAAGAGGAGGCTCTCAGAAGTGCAGAAAAAGCTCAATCTGAAAAAGAAGATGCATTGAAAAAAGCTGACAAAGCAAAAGATGAGAAAGAGACTGCCATCGAATCTTCAAGAAAGGCTCTTGCTGAAAAAGAGGAGGCTTTAAGAAGTGCAGAAAAAGCTCAATCTGAAAAGGAAGAGGCTCTAAGAAAAGCTGACAAAGCTGAAGAGGAAAAAGAAAAAGCCTTTAAAGCAGCTAAAAACGCTGAATCAGACAGGGACGAGGCTGTCAGAAAAGCTATGTCAGAAAAGGAAGAGGCTGTCAAAAAAGCTATGTCAGACAAGGAAGAGGCTCTTAAAAAAGCCGAAAAAGCAGAAGAAGATAAGGAAAAGGCGTTAAAAACAGCCAAAAAAATAGAATCTGAAAAAGATGATGCTCTCACCTTGAACGAACAGATTAAAATGGAGAGAGACAAGGCATTAAGTGCTTTGAAAAAAGCTGAATCACAAAAAGAAGAGGTTCTTTCTTCATTAGCACAGGCAGAAAAAGAGCGGGATCAAGCTCTATCTGTAGCTGAAAAAGAGGGGGCAGAGAAGAAAAAAGCTCTTGCCAAAGTTCAAGAGAGTGAAAACAACGCAAAAGAGCAGCTTGAAAGTCTTAAAAAACAGATAAAATCTTTAGAGAACCAGTTGAATGAGTCATTGGAAGTTGGGGAAAAAGTTGCCAAAGAAAAAGCAAAAGTTGACCAGAAATACGAAAAACTTTTGGAACAGTGGCAGAATACGCTTTAAAAATATCAACTAAGTTATTGTGTATCAACAATATTGCAAAGACACGGGATAATAAATATGACTCACGAATACACCGCAATTATTAAGCAGACTGGCAAATGGTGGATTGGCTGGATCGAGGAAGTTCCCGGTGTTAATTGTCAAGAGTCAACTCAAGAAGCATTGATGGAAAGTTTAAAAATTACATTAGAGGAAAATTTTATGACTCAAGTTGAGCTATTAGAAAGAGATATAATGAAATTAGATGATAATTCTTTTTCACAACTGCGAGATTGGCTTATAGAATTTGATCGGGCTCGCTGGGATAAAAAACTTGAATCTGATTCTAACGCTGGGAAACTTGATTTTCTTATAAATGCTGCCCTTGCCGAGCATCACTTCAAATTACCGTGCAGTTGCAACACAGATTGAAGGTGTTTTCTATGGGTTTGGATTGGCACACATGCAGAATATGATAAACTGATTGCCTGATATTGGAGTTCATTATGTCATACAGCTTTGAAGATATATGGTCATTGAGCGTTTCCGAGCTTCAAAGGAGACGTAAACAGACCGCCTACGAATATGGAACATTGTATAATAAATTCATTCGTTTAGATTCTCTTTTGAAAGATAAACGAGAGAAACTATCTAACCTTAACAGCGAAGCCGCTTTGGTTGATAGGCAGCTTAAAGATAACAGAAACAACAACTTTATTCTGAATAAAAAACGCACTGAAATGGGAGATGCCTTGACTCTTCTCAAAGGTGCGGTTGAGAAAAAAGAGGCTATACTCTCTGAATTAAGCAGCAGCAAAAATAAGTTGGAATCAAGAATAAACGAGCTAAACCATAAAATTTTAGAGGCATCAAGAGAGCTTGCAGATAGTGCCAAAATTAACAATATAAATAAAAAAAAGATTGTAGAGCTTCAAAAAGAGAAAAAAACATTATCAGCAGAAATTTCTAAATTTTTGTCAGAAACAGATATTGAAAGAGATGAGTTTGAAAGAAAAGCTCAAGAGCTTAACAACACATTTGTTATGAGCCTCACCCTTCGTTCTGGTGTTAAAAATCGTCTATCTGCCATTGAAAAAGAGATAAAGCAGACCCTTGAAAGTATTGATATGTTTAAAAATCAGATTGAGAATGTCAAAGAGATTCAAAAACTGCGTCAAGAGATTCCAGAAATAGCAAAAGAACAACGCTCTCTTGGTGTAAAATATGCTGAACTTCAGATTGAGCTTCTCAATAAAAAGGAGCAGTTTGATTCTATCAACTCAATGGTTGAAACCCAGCAAAAACAGCTCTCATCAATATCAGATGACAACCTTATTAAAATTGATAGTGCTTTGTCTGCATTTAATGAGCATAAAATTGCTGTTCAGACACTTTCACAAGAGAGAAGCAACGCTCTTGACCAAATTTTAGATATTATGATTGAAAAGGTCAGCCTTGAAGAGAATCAAGGTATTGTTTGGCAAAGAGTTGAAAGTTTAGAGGCAGGAATTTTAGAATTTGCCAGAGACAACGTTTAAATCAGGCAGGAGATAAGAGAATAATCATGTCCCATAGCAGCTCATTGGATTCTAACAAACAGAAGATAAAGAAAACAGTTGAGGAGATTAATGCTGAACAGAGCGACAAAAAGACCAGAGTTCTCCTTACCTATGAGATTAAGAACAGAGAAAAAGAGATAACTTTTCTTACAAGCAAGATTTCAATGATTCAAAAGGAGATTCAGCAGATTGACTCTTCAATAGATTCGCTTGGTTCAGTTGTAAAAAATTCCAAATCTCAATTATCAGATACGCTAAAGATTAATGGCAGCAATGCAAATGGGTGGTCAGAACTCCAAAAGATGCAAAAAGATATTCAAAATATGCTCTCTGCCTTGCCCCAGCTTAAAAGCCAGATTAGTCAAAAGAAAAAAGATATTCAAGAATTTACACAGACTCTAACGCCTTTAGAAGATGAGTGGAGACAAATAAGCGAAGAGAAAGGTGAATTAGATGAGTCGTTCAACAAAGCCAATATAACCCTTTCAAGCCTTGAAGGGGAAATCTCCGTTATGCGAGAGACAAAAGGGCTTCTGTATGGAATATTACCTCAAGGTTATGATACAAATTTAGTTGATGATATTTCAATAAACTTTGAGGCGTGCATTCAAAGCTATTACAATGAATTAGAAGCAAATATTGCTCAAGTAAAAGAAAAAACAGAGGAGATGGAACGTCAGATTGAATTTGAAGAAAATCTATTAAAACAGATAAAACCCGAAAAAGTATCCCTTGAACGTGAGGCACAAAGAGTTTTAGATAATGCGATGCTTGATGAATCCACCTTATCTGTGGAGCTTGAACAGATGCAAAGTCAGCATCAGGCGTTGAGCAGCCAAAATAGTAATCTTACCGAAGATATTGATGGAGCTTCTCTTCAGATTAAGGATATTGAAGGTTCTATCAAAACAAAACAAAATATCCATCATGAGTTGAAAAACAGATATGAGGCACTTTTGGAGTTGAAAAGTAAAGTTGACAAGATAGACGATATTGAGGCAGAGCTAAGACACATCAAAACTATGAGCTGGCAGGCTAAATCTGAATACAATGTCAGCAACTCCATGCTTTCAACCATTAACAGCATAAAATCAGACCTAACCTCCATGAATGATAGACTCAAAGCCGTTTATGTAGATTTCAATAAACAACTTGAGATTTTTGATGCGGCAGTTGGAAGGGTGTAGTTTAAATCATAGTTCCATTATCTATACTCCAATTTAAAAAACGTTTAAACTGTTACCAACTTTAGGTAAACTACTATACCTTTTTACCTAAACGGAGAATAATAATGCAGGAAAGAACAATCAATATCTGTTTTCCGATAAAAGAAAATATTTTGTTATCAATAAAAGAGACAAAAGATGAATTTATCAATGAGATTATGTATCTGTCAGCCCTGCATTTCTATCGGAAAAGAAGGTTGTCATTAGGTAAAGCTGCGGAACTTGCAGGATATAAAAAAAACGACTTTATAGAAAAACTACAAAAAGAAAAAGAATATATCTTCGATTATAGTGAAGAAGAAATTGATGAAATATTTGAGGATGCTGTGAAAATAAAATGATAACTGTTTCAAACACAACTCCCATTATTTCACTTAGTTCAATAAACAAACTCTTCATATTAAAAGAGCTGTTTGGTGAAATCTTCATAAGTCAGGCAGTGTATGATGAAATAAAAGCGAAAAAGAGCTACGGTTATGATGATGTTGATTTCGATTTTATAAGGGTGCAACCAATCAAGGGTATTATATACAGGGATTTACTGTTACATCAGCTTGATTTAGGAGAAGCAGAAACAATAATCCTCGCAAAAGAAATAAATGCTGATTATGTGATTATTGATGAAAATACCGCTTATAAAATAGCAAAAAATTCAAATCTGGACGTTATAAGAACACTCTCAATACTTCTCAAGGCAAAACAAAATGGTATTATTTCAGAAATAAAGCCTCTTCTTGATGAAATGCTCGTAAAAGGCAGATGGTATTCAAGAAATGTGTACGAAAATTTTTTAAGAAGAGCTGAGGAGTTGAAATAATAATTTTGTGCAGCAATAAAGGAAATAGGTAAGGAATGAAAATTTAATTAATCCTTAAAATTCTAATCGGAAAAATCTCCTGATAGTAGAGACGCACGGCCGTGCGTCTCTACTAAATTTGGAAAAATTTATGGTGTTATTTTATTCCCATTCCTAAGGAAACACGGGTGAGTTGATTAACAATAATTGCAGTAAAGTCGCTTATGCTACTAAATATATTATTATAAAGAGGAGAAGTTTAATATGGAAGAAGAGATTAGCGAAAAAATGCCGAGAAGCCGTTTTGCGAGTGCTTTGAATGCAGTAGGCAGCTCAACAGTGTGGGTTTATGATGCAACTGCGAGCGGTCTTGGAAAGGTGTGGTCAGCAGTTAAAAAGGTGCCAGAATTCAAACCTGTTCCAAAAGGAATGTTTACAAAAGGTCTTGGTCTTATAAAAACAGGTGAGATAGGCTCTCTTGAAAACAAAATTGTTGAATATGAAAAGCAGATAAAGATGCTCTACTTTGAAATAGGCAAAGAAGGGGCAAGAAGTTCTGATGGTGAGACTCTCCTTGAGTCAGACACATTAAAAAAACTTCTTTCTGATGTAAAAGAGCATGAAAAAGAGATTTCAAGGCTGAAAAATCGTATTGTTGAACTAAAAGAAGAGAAGATTGCCGAAAAAATAAGAAAAAAAGAGCTTAAAAAAGAGGCGGCTTTTTCCAAACTCAAAGAAAAGGTTTACAAAGAGAAAGCATCTGTTGATCAGATAAACAAGGTTGTAGAAAATGCCATTAATACAGCAGTCAAAACAGGAGTTTTTGAGTCTCGTTCTGAAGAGGAGATTTTCTATAAAGTTGCCCATGATCTGCTCGATAGCGAGATGGAGATAAAATATCTTGCTGCTGCTGAACTTGGAAAAATAGGAAATGAGTCTGCTGTTCCTGTTCTTATGGATGCTGTAAGATATGATGATCCTGAACTTACTGCCGAGATTGTCAATTCACTTATAAGTATTGGCGATTCAAGGGCTGTGCCTCTTTTTATCAAGGAGTTGAAATCACAAAAATACAGGGTAAGAATTGGCTCTCTGCGTGGTCTTTTTAAACTTGCTGGTGATGATGTTGCAATGCCCGCCCTTATTGAGGCTCTTCGCGATGATCACCCAGAAGTTAGAAGAACCGCCCTTACATTTATCGGCTGGAAAGACCCAGAGGATTCAGTGCCTGCTGTATCCCAGTGTCTTGTTGATGAAGAGGCAAGAGTTAGAAAAGCTGCGGTATCAGCTCTTGCAAATCTTAAAGATGAATCTTCAGTTCTGCCTTTGATTAAGGTTCTTGGAGATAAAGAGCTTGAGATAAGAGAAAAGGCTTTGGAGGCAATCAGGTCAATCACTGGCGACAATATTGAGTTTAATGTAAATGCTGCTGGAAAAGAGTTGGCTAATGCAGTGTTGGAACTTAAACAGTGGTGGCAAGATGAAAGAATGACCAAGATAAGAGGAGAAGTAGAGATAGAATCTCCTATTGCTGATGTTGATACAGAAGACCTTGTCGGAGAAGGCGGTGATCCTGACGGAGACGACGGCGATGATGTTATAAGCGAAAAAGACGAACTTGCCGCCCAAGTTGAGGAAGCACTAAGTAATGATGAAGATGAAGAAGAGGTAGCGTCAGCAGAAGATGTTGTTGCTTCAGACCCTGATACTTTAGAAGATTCAACAGAAGAAGTGGCTAAGATTGATCAAGAGTTTGGGGAAGATTCATACCAAAAAACTCTTGAAGATTCAGTAGAACAGGCTTTTGATGACCTTGATAAAGCTATTCAAGAGTCAGAAGAGAACGTTGAGCTTGCAGATATTGAGAATCCACTTGAAGAAGAAGAGACTCAAGAAGATGTTGAAAACAGCGTTGAGGAAATTTCTGAAGATATGCTAATTGAAGATAACAACGAAGATATTGCAGATTCGCTTGAAGATTCTAAGCAATTTGATCTTGTGGATTCTGCTGCTGCTGCTGATGATGATGAAACAGACACTCTCAAAGACGATAATGATATAGATTCAGATACTAAAAAAACAACTGATGAAAAATCGGATCATCGTGGTGTGTAGCCATGTTTAAGAGAGACGATTTTGAAAAAAAGAGATACCCGTCTGAAGAGCTTGAAAATGAGTTGGAGAGCAAAAAGACAACCTTGATTGCAAATCTTTCAGATGATAATAGAAATTTTCTGAAATTAAGCAAAGATGAGTTGCTGCGTGAAAGGGATAAACTTCACTCTGCAATTGAGACTCTTGAAAACAAGAACCACCTCTCATCAAGAAAGCTAAATGATCTTAACTTCGGAATCACAGAGAAGCAAAGAGAGAAACAGCGTGCTGAACAGACATCAGAAGGAGAGAATAGAACTCTTTTGAGGCTGCTTACAGAAGAGAGCAGCCTTACAAATGAGATTGAATTCTACAATTCTGAAAAACAAGAGATTTCAGAGCTTTTGGAAAACATTACAGCAAAAATGGAGTTGAGCATCCGTGCTGTGGAGAAATCTGTTAAAGACATCGGTTTTATAAGAGGTGAAACTGGTGCTTTGATAGAGAGAGTTGGCAGGCTTGAAAGTGATATTCCAGAAAAAAGCTCCAATATTGAAGGGCTTGATGATTCAATTTATGGGGCAATCAAAGCACTTAAAGAGCTTTACACAAGAATGCACAGCATGGAAAAATCTGCAAAAGCCCACTATTACAATATTAAGGGAGAATCAAGAGGTCGCTATGGCAACAGTTGATTTGAAAAACAGAGAAGATTACAGAGAAACTGAATTTGCAGAGCAGTTCAGGGTTATGGACAGTATTTCAAAAATTGATATGCAGGTTAAAGATGTATTGAAAAAAGGGGCTGTCAAATCCCAGTCTGTTCTTGAATTTCCAAAAATAAAAGAGCTTGAGCTTCTTAAAAAGGGTATGTATTCCATTGACCTTGAAAAGACCATAAACGATATGTTTCGGGTGATGAAAAATATGGAATCACAGCTTAAGAGTGTTCTTTCCATAAATTCGTCCCTTGAAAAAGACCTCAAGGACTCCAAAGAGATTGTATCAAGCCTTAATAAAAAAAACAGCGAGCTTGAAGAAGAGCTTGCTAAAATGAAAAATGAGCTTCCTTCAAAACGAGAACTTCAAATTGAGATCGATTACCATGTTGATGAACGAAATAAAGCTGAACTTGAAATTCGTGATTTAAAATCAAAAATAGATAAGCTAAAACAGAGTATAGATCGCAATTATCAGAAGGCGAGCAACTTAGAAGAACAGAGAAGCGACTTTTTAAATGAGATAAATTTTCTTGAAGCAAGATTAAATGCAGACAGTGAAAACAGCAAACAGCACCAGAGGGATATAAGTGTATTAAAAGGCAAACTTATGGTAGGCGATGAGAAAATAAAGGCATTGCAAATCGAACTCAAAGATGCTGTTGATGAAAAATATAGGTTGATTAATGAGCTTAAAGCATCAAGAAGTGCGGTCAGAGAGCTTCATTCTGCCTTGACAGCTACAAAACTTCATGCAAAAAAGACATTCTATCAGTCAGCAGACCTTAATAGAGCTGATGCAGTATAAACTTTAAGATGGAAAAAATTATGGAAGAGGAACTGTTAATCAGAGAGTCAGGGTCTGGTTATGAGGATTACAAAGAGAGACGGGACCTGCTTAAAGAGATTGAAGAGCTTAAGAAAATAAAACTCTTTTTAGATGAAGAAGATATAAGACTCAAAAGAGAGATTGATATTCTTTCAGGAGAGCTTGAAGGGATAGAGATTGCGATAGCTTCTGCAAATACTCATATTCTATCCTATGAAAAGAGGAAAAAAGAGTGTGGTAAAAATATTGAGTTTCTAAAAAATAGAAAAGATGAGCTTATAAAGGAGATTGATCAACTCCATTTAAAGGTCAAGGAGTTAAAAGCTGAAGAAAAATCAAGTGCAACCCTTAATAAAAATCTGCGTAATGAGCTAACCAATATTAACAGCGAAAAGTTAAGAGTGGTTAAGCGTCTTGATATTGTAAAAAGCGGAATAAAAGCTATATCAAGAGAGCAGACAGAGAGAATGCCAAATTTAGAAGGGTGCGACTCTGTTCTAAAACAAGTTTATAACGTTCTTAGAGAGACACAAGATAGAATGGAAGTCTCTGCACTTATGAAAAAAGGAATATGATAACACTGCCTGAGGGAATATAATGGCTAAATGTTCTCCTGAAAAATTAGATGAGATGCTTCAATTTATGGAGCATGATCTAAATCTGATAAACAGCACTTTTGAAATAATGTCCTCAAAAGATGAGTTAAAGCTCGCAAAGGATATTAAATATCTTTTACTTGATAATATCGCAGAAAAGATAAGGTTTGCATTTTATAATGTGAGCAACAGAGAGGATATTTTATATCAGTATCTGTATAAAAATAACGGAATTACTGAAAAATCAGATTTACCTGATTCGTTTGATGATATGGCGGGTAAGACAATAGCTTTTGATGTTTTCATTGATTTTACAGAAAACTTTTTGGCTTTAAAGAAGAGTGAACGAGATATGCTGCTCAATAATACTGAGTATGATTGGTTTGTGTAAGCAATAGTTGATATAATGTTTGATATAAAATTAACAGCAACCAGCAATAGCCTGTTAAAAAATTTAAAATATCTGTTTTAGAGGGGGCTTATAAGATGAATGTTGAAGCAATAGTGTCAGATGATGGTAAAACACTAACTATTGAGGTGAGAGGAAAACTTGACATCACTTTGTATAAGAAGTTTAGTGACTCTTATAAAGATAAAATTGATTCAGTTTCAAAGGTAATTATAGATTTTAGTGATGTTGAATACATTGACTCATCAGGTCTTGGAATGCTTCTTGTTCTGAGGGAGCGTTGCGGAGGAGATGACGGAGTAATTGATATACTCAATCCTAACCCAAATGTTAAAAAAATCCTTCACACAACCAATTTTCAGCAACTATTTAACATCAAATAAAGATGTCTGTTCAGGTAATTATTTACTCTTCTGATAGGATAAGAGGAGGTATTGTAAAAGAAATTCTCAGACGCAATAATATAGGAACAGTTCTTTTAGAAAAAATTATAGATGTGAAGAGTGAAATATCTTCACATCTACCAGCCATTATTATATTTGACACAAATAATTTTCTTAAAAACGAGGTCAAGTTTCTAAGAACTTTTTTATCTTCACTTGAAAGCTGCTCTTTAATTCTTCTTGGCAATCCACTAATAACAAACTCCCTAAAAGGTTTTGAACAATTAAACCTGATACAACTGCCTGATCCTCTTGATCCAGATAAGATTGCCTCAAAATCAATCGAAATTTTATATAGTGTTCCCTTACAAACTGGGTTAGATGCACCCTTACAAGCTGGGGTAAATACACCCTTTCAAGCTGGGGCAGATACACCATTGCAAGTTGGAGTAGAAGATAATCGCCCCAATATTGAGATTGACGAGATTCAATCTCTTGAAAATGATTTAAAACAATACTTAAAACTCTTAGACTAATGGCCACTTAGATTAATGATTAATAAAAATCGTGTTGAGATTGTTGCGGTAGTGGGGCCAAAAGGCGGGGTTGGTAAAACTTCAATATCTGCTAATCTTGCTATAGCACTTGCAAAACAGGGTAAAAGAGTTGTTGCAGTTGATCTTGACCTTGGGGCATCTAATTTAAACACATTTCTTGGAATCAGAAATCCTAAATATACTCTTGACGATTTTGTGTTGAACAAAGTAGGGAAATTAGAAGATATTGTTCTTGAAATTAATGTTAAAGGTGGTAGTCCTACATTTAATAATGAGACAAGTATTGATAATATCGGTTTTATCTGCGGAGGAAATATTCCGGGTATTGCAAATCTTCATTATAGTAAAAAAATGAAACTTTTGCGTAATCTTTCAATGCTTGAGTATGATTTTGTCCTCTTAGACCTTGGTGCTGGTGCTTCACATAATGTTGTTGACTTTGTTCTTGTATCCCAAAAAAATCTTCTTGTAACCACGCCTGAAGTCCCTTCAATTCTAAATACTTACAGTTTTTTAAAAACCTTGGTTTTCAGAAAACTCAATATTGCTTTCAAAGAGTTGAATAATCAGAAAGCTATTGATCTGCTTGAGAAAGCTAAAGATGTTGACAAAAATCCACAGTTTAAAAAGATGTCTGACTTTATAACTATTATCGAAAGTATTGAAGGGGGAGTTGAGGCATCTCAATTAATTAGAAAGACACTTTTAAACCTAAAACCTACTATGCTTCTTAACAGAATTAGAACAGTAAATGATGAAAAAGCGGGTATTGCTATTCAAAATTTAACAAGAGAGTATCTTGGAATCGAATTTGTCAAAATTCTTCATGTTCATGAAGACTCATGCGTTGGTAATGCTATAGCAAGAATGAGACCAGTTATGATTGATAATCCTCTCTCTATTTTTGCAAGCCAGATAAATAGTATTGCTATGTTTTTACTCAGGAATTTCAATTCATCAGTGAATATGGTGTTAAAGAGATACATATAGTTCTTTTAGGTCGGTAATGTAGGAGTCTCACTTATGATCAACAACTTTAAAAGGAGTCATAAGAGTATTTGAGCAGAATTGAGATGAAAAACGTGGTGAAAAAGCAAGATGAGCATCATTGATAAAGTCAAAAGACAACACGACACCTGTCGGAATCTTGTCAGTCCGTTTGCATGATGGAACAGATAATGTCACTAATTGAAATTTATGGAGAGCGTGGTTTGCATGCTCTGTTTTTTTCCCGTGCTTCTTTTTGGGCATGATAATTTTCAGTCAGCTCCTGATGTTTGTTCTCTACACGTTCGCGAACGGTTTTTGTGTGAACGATAACAATAGCGGACAGAACCATCGGAGTCCCGCAATTATTACAAGCAAGAGGGTCAATGTTAAATGTTTTTTTGTATCGCTCTTGAAAGGAAAGAGGAAGAGGTTTTTGTTTTGGAGTTTGATTGGCAACAGACGGCCGTAGCTATAAGTTTTGTTCGTACACAGTTAGCAAAAATTCCTGAATGACGGATATTTTTGAAGTGCTGGTCAGGGATATGCCGGACAAGTCTTGAGATAAACTCTTCAATACTCACAGTTGTGGAGACAACCTGATTATCTGAATAGTCGTTATATGAGAATGTAACGTGGTTACCATCAAAAGATTCTATTCTGGATTCAGCCATGACAGGGCGTTTGGTGTATCGCCCTACATATCTGACGGTATGCCCAGTTTCTTTAAGAGTCTGTCCGATATTGACATACCACCTGTTTTATAAAACTGTGTCAACCATGAGTTGAAGGTTTCATAAGATTTAATATTTTTGTAAACAGGAGGAGGACTCAGGAGTCCCTTTTTAAAAAGTTTTTTGAACTGTTTGAGAAAACTATAGCGGTACATGGGTCTGATGACTTCTTGTGGAAAGTATGAATGTCTTATCCATGCATCATTGTTGAGGGAAAGCCCCCCAGCAGTAACAATAACATGAATATGGGCATTCCATTTCAGGTCTGACCCGAAGGTATGCAGAACACAAATAATTCCGGGACGAAAGCCCTTCTGTTCACCATAATCCAGAAGAGTATCTTTGACCGCAATGAAAAAAGCATCAAGGCAAGCTTTGCGGTTTTGCAGAAACCAGTCACGGAATTGTTCAGGCAGGGTAAAA
>JADGBE010000040.1 GCA_015231615.1 Desulfamplus sp.
AACGAATACGCCCTATATCCCCTAAATCCTTATGTCGGAACGTGTAAACCCATTGATTCTGAATTCTGGCTTTTGTAAATGTTATTTCTGGTGGCAACATTATATCATTCCTTTTGTATCCCTTTGGATTTTATCCCCAAATTTTATACAATTATATACTTTATTGACATACTACATATAGATTGCAGTGTTTTTATGTATGCTCTACAGGTGCTTAAAGCCTGTTTAAATATTCAGTCCTAAGGTTAGGGCAGGAGCAAACTAATTATTGACAGGATTATTCCCTGTAAAAAATCAATGACAGGGTCTAAAACTCCCAAATAAAGCAGCCCGATAATAATGAAAAAGCCAAACCGTTCAAGACTTAATAGAAAAGTTTGAACACTTTTTGGTGCAAATCCTAAAAGAATTTTCGATCCGTCAAGAGGCGGTAACGGTATCAGGTTAAAAGCTGCCAGGACGATGTTAATCCTTGCAAAAGTCAACAGTAACGTTCCAGTTATGCTTGACGCCTGAAGGGACATGAAATTATACAGAAAAAGAGCAATAAATGCCAATATCATGTTCGCTATTATTCCTGCAGAAGAGACCAAGATCATCCCCTTGCGAAAATCATGAATTTGACTGAAATTAACAGGTACTGGTTTTGCCCAGCCAAATCCAAATATAAACAGCATGAGAGTCCCAACAGGGTCGAGATGTTTGAGGGGATTAAGGCTAAGACGCCCCATCTCTTTAGCTGTCGAGTCACCCATGCGATAGGCAACCCAACCATGTGCTAACTCATGAAAAATTATGGCATACATTAACGGTATGGCAATGAGAATAAATGCGAACGGGTTGTTAAGTAACAGACTAAGCAGTCCCATTTAATGTCTCCTAAGTTATCCGACTTCTGTTTTAAACAAGTCAGGGTTTATCGGGTATAATCGCAGCAATGTCAGCATCAGCTATATTTGGATATGAACTGAATTTTTCTGTAAATTCCTGCAAGCTCTCTGACAGCATTATCCTTTCTTTCGTCCTTGTTATAGCAACATAGATTAAATTAAATTCATCAATATCAAACTCTTCTCCAGTAATTAGTTTGCCATTATTTACAAGTTTTGGAAAATCATCAGCAATACGAACTTCCCTGAACTCAAGTCCCTTGGATTTATGAGCATTTGTTAAAACTATTTGAGCCTTGTCTGATTCTACAGCTGCCTTTTGAATATCTTGCACCAATTTAGGTATTTTATGACGATACTCCTCAACAATAGTGCAACGGCTCCTAAGTTCCCAGTCTTCAACAGTTCTTGCAAACTCTTTTAAATCATCATAGCTTTGAAAACTTCTGATATAGCTGTTCCTAATTTTATCTTTCTGCTTATCGTAAAGGTAGTAAGTATCCACAATCTCATCAAATCTGTATCCTTGTATTCCACCTGCAAACCCTATCTTACATTTTTTATAGAGTTTTACAGCTTCACTGAATACAGCAGCATTGGTGCGGGCAATAAAAGCATGATTCCCTGAAACCTCTCCTACCTCTCCCTCTCCATTCATTCCTGTCAGGTTCTGTGTCTCCCCTTTGAAACAGTGTAATATCTGATTTGCAAGAGATGCTATTTTATTGCCAAATCTAAAACTATGGTTCAGATACATGATACTCGTAGCTGTAATTTCCTGCATTGCGTCACGGGCACCCCGAAATGAGTAAATCTGCTGATGAGGGTCTCCAACAAGTATTTTGGGACAAGGTTGAGACAAGACAATCCGGGCAGTTACAGGATTTGTATCTTGAGCCTCATCCAATAGCACACAGTCAAAATCAAGTATGGGGTTTGACAATTGATAAAGTTTTAAATATCCGTCATGCAGCATTCCTATATCACTGTTTTGGGTGTCCGCCATCATCATCCATAACTGTTCCGCCATATATGCAAAATCAGGCATTGGCTCTTTTTTATGTTCGTAATGCTGACGTGCTAACGGTATTATGTGCTTTTTGTAGATTCTATCATCAGTTGACACTAAATATTTAAGCAAGGTATCCAATACGAATTTTGCATCTTCATAGCTGTTAAGATTCAAGACATCCATGACTGTATTGGCTTTTAAGGAAGGAATCAGCTTATTTTTATAATTTTGTCCATATTGTCGCCATGCTAAACTATGGGCTGTCTTACAGGTTACATTATCAGGAAACTTTGAGGCAGCTTCCATTTGAACAGACTTGTTGAAAGCTACATAAAGAAAGCGAAGATGCGGGCGAGCTTTGGTGTATTCATATAAAGTAGTAGTTTTTCCAGTACCCGCAAAAGCGATTACTTCCAATACATCATAAGCATAAAGCTCACAATTTACTATTTCCATTTGTTCTTGTGTTAATTGCATTTCTTTCCTGATGAGATAGTAAAAGTATGTTTGTCATAAACAGCAGATAAGTCCTTATTCATACTACTATAGAGGCATTTGTCTCTTACCTGTCAAGACCTCCATGGCAAGTTCAAAATCATCTTTTCCCAGCACTGTTTCAATAGTATTATCTTTTAACTGTTCAGCTATATTCAGAAGTTTATCAACCACATTTTTGAGCTTCACCATCTGAACTTGCAATCGCTTGATTTCCTTCTCCTGAAGATCATTGAGTCTGGTGCATTGCCATCTTTGAAGTTGATCATCATACAACCAGAAATCCCGCTTCTGGTTGCCATAAACCTCAAACATCCTACCAACAGTGTAATCATCAAAAACCGGCGATCTGTCTTCTATACCAGTGAAATTGAGCAGATTCTCTTCTGCACTCTCAAGCATACCGTCAATCATCTCTCTAATATGTGGGAGAAAAGATATTGGCTGCCAGTGGAGTTCCTGTTTATTTTTATTCATTTTGATACATCCTTATGTTCAATCTCAGACTTATAAGTCCAAAGAATTAGAGTTATAAAATTCTATCATAACAACATTAAATGCGGTATATCCCCACGTAATACCACTCAAATCGGAATATCAGACAATTTTATTAATTGTTGAGAAATTCCCAACTCTCTTTGAAAAAACTAATTCTATAAAAACAGAAACCAAAAAACTATCAGGAGACCAGCATGATTATAAATATCCAAACCAGCCACAGAACAGATATGGTAGATATAACCGACAAAATAGAGCGTGCAGTCAAGGAAACCGGCATTACAACGGGTATTGTCCATGTCTATTCCATGCACACCACAGCTGCTATAACCATCAACGAAAACGCAGACCATGATGTCAAAACGGATATATCAAATACCCTTGATAAGTTGATTCCATGGGAAGACAACTACCGCCATACAGAAGGAAATTCTGCCGCCCATTTAAAAACAAGTCTAATAGGAACATCTGAGCTTGTTCCAATTGCCAATGGAAAATTAATCATGGGAACATGGCAGGGAGTTTTTTTGTGTGAATTTGACGGACCTCGACACAGAAAAGTCCATTTGACCTTTCTCAAATCATAAAAATCTAAAAAAGAATACGTTAATACGTATTTACTAAAATACATATTAACGTATATACATAAATACGAATTGATATTTATCATTTACATTGATATAAAGCAACAAGACAGGCCGCCTTTTATTCTTTAAAGGATTAATAGGAGTACATTATGGGAGTTACAGTAAGCATTACAAATCAAAAGGGTGGGGTTGGCAAAACAACTATTACTTTCAATACAGCAATTGGACTGGCTGAACAGGGCTATAAAATATTGGCGATTGATAACGATCCTCAAGGAAACCTGACATCAGCATTTCTGGAACAACCTGAGAATTTGAGTGCTGATATTTTCAGCATTTATTCAGATGAGACGGTAATACCAATACAGATTCAAGAAAACCTATTTTTTATCGGAGCAACCATCAGCCTGTCCAGAATTTCAGAAAGTGATTTTGATCTGGTATTCAAACTCAAGGAATATTTGGAAGGGATAAAGCAAAATTATGACTATATTCTCATAGATTGCCTGCCTTCTTTCGGTTATCTCAATCTATCCGCCCTGAATGCTTCGGATTATGTTGTAATACCTGTCAAACCTGCACCATTTGCCTTGAGAGGTTTAAAAGACCTGTTTGACACTATAAAAAAAACCCAGAAAAGGTTGAATCCTACTCTTAAAATTGCAGGAATTGTTCTTAATCTTTTAGAAAAAACAGTGCTGCATGGAGATATTCAAAAAGTTTTACAGGAAGAATATGGAGATTATATTTTCAACATATCATTGAGTAAAGGGGTAAAATTTGAAGAATCTCCAGCTTTTAATGAATCTATCTTCAAATATGCCCCACAGAGCAAACAGACCCAACAGTTTAATCAGTTTCTCAGAGAATTTTTAGTAAGGATAGCATTATGACAGAAAAAAAAAGGAGCTTTACAAAAAAAGCAAAAGAGATATTGAAACCTACCAGCATGTCTGATTTTCTTGAATCAGACACAGATATTGAATCTGTTGATTCTTTACGTAAAGACGTAGATACAGAATTACTTATTAACGATAATACAGATTATAGCAAGAACGTAAATACAGAACAACTCGACACTGTAAATACGTTATTACACACTAACGATAATACAGTAATTCGTAAAACCGTAAAACAGGATAAAGAGCAAATTGTTCGCCATGAGTTACAACTTCCATTTGAACTATCTGAAAAAATAAGAGAATATACATTCAAGCATAGACAAACAAAAAGAGCTTTTTTTATAAAATTACTGGAAGATTTTTTTAACAACGGTTAATGATTTATTTTGAATGGCTTTAGCTTTATGAGTTAATAACTGTTTTTTCAATCAATTTGGCAACAAGATTTCTTATTTCAATCTCTGTCTGTGCCGATATTTTTCTCTGAAAAGTAATATAGTCTGAGGTTGTATGCAATAGCTGATTCAGTTCTTCAGCATATACTGTTTTAACTATTTCCAATTTTTGATTTTCAACTGCTTTTTGAAATGCCTGGCTATTGATGTCAATATTCATGTTGCTCAAAAAAGACTTAGTTGCAGAGACAGCCTTTTCACTTACACCCTGTAATTCAATCGCATTCAAATTTTTAAACTTATCTACTACAAGCTGATTCATTAATTTTACCTGATTTGGCACAGGTATTTTTGACCTAGCTTTTTCCAGTGCCTCTTTTTCAAGAGCCTCCCATTCAGAAGGTTGCTCTTTTAACGCTGCAATTTTTTTGTCTATTTTATCGTGAAAAGCCTTACGATGTTCATCATGCTTTATTAGTGCTTCTGCTCTTGCTCTATCCTCTTGTTCAAGTCTCTCCTTCGCCTTTTTTCTTGCAGCTTCTTTTTCAAGGTGCTTAGTATAAGTATTTGAAAATACATACGACTGTCCTGATTCAGGCAGACGAATCCTTAACCAGCCTCCAAGGTTATCAATACTTTCACCCATTTTTTTTCTTCTTTCAATTTCAAAATCCAACTCCTTGAAAGCATCAAGTAAAACCTGATCCGAATGTTGCCGTCTAACTTTCTTGAATGTATGAAATCCGATTGACCGCAGTCTCTTTTCTATATCGTCAATTTCAGGATGTGTGGATGATGCTGCAGAAGAGGAACTGACACCAACAGTCTTTGGAAAAAATGCTTTTAAAGCCAGATCGGATTTATCCAAAATATAACCTGATAATTCGACCTGTTTTCTTATTTCATTCAATTTCTCATTGATCTGATACTCATCTTTCGTTTTCAAAATTTGAGTGGCAAGGGCAGAGGGAATACTAAATTCCGTTATAAGAATGTTTAAGAGTTCCTGATTGTCAATATCAAATTCAGGCAAAGGTAAACAGAGTTGTTCGGTACATTGTTTTTTTTCAATGGATTGAATATCAATGATATTATTTTTATTTTTATGAATGATAAATTTAAGAGCAACTATTTTGCGACCCTCTGTTTTTGTCAAAATACCATCTTTCAGGTTAATAGATAAATCGGTTATGGCGTTAATCTCTTCAATTGGCTCTTTAATAACTCTTTTTTTAAAAGATTTGAATTCTTTATATTCCTCCTCTTTAACCCCCATTAATTCTCTAAGATGTTCTAATGAAATCCAAGGAGTTTCTCCATATCCCCGTTTTATTTGAAAATAATCTGCAAATAATTCAAATAAAACAAGAGCATATTTACTGCCAAACTGATTCTGAAGACTCAAACTAATACGGGCATACATAGAGGGGTTATGTAAATATTCTCTTAAAACAGGATCGTAACGATACAAACAATATCCATTGACAATATTGACGCCCGACAATAAAGTAAAAACTCCCCATTCCTTATGGTCTTTTTCTAAAATATTCCATTCAACAGTAGTATCAACAAGATTATATAAAATATTTTTCAAATATTGAACGTCTTTACTGTCGTATTTTAATATTTGAGCTAATTCACGGACAGAAATCTTATACCTGTCTGTCTTATCCATATCATCGAAGGCATTTGCAAGCAGGACATTCCAAGTGCGTCTTTCTAAAAGACTTATTTTATTTGAAATCTGAATAGCAGCACTGTGTTTGATTACATCTTTTTTTTGCAAAATCATAGCCTCCTGAAATTAAAGGTCAGACAATCTCATTACTCATAGGTAAACAAATTGTCAATAACAATGTACTCCACTGCACCCTGTAACTGTTTACCTTTCACCCTGTAACTGTTTACCTTTCACCCTGTAACTGTTTACCTTTCACCCTGTAACTGTTTACCTTTTACCCTGTATAGCCTCTATTAGCAATGTTCTCCAGCTCTGTAAAACATTTAAAAGTTGTAAAACTTTTAAAATCATCATCATAGTCTTAAAAAAAAAATTTACTATACGAACTTAAATGATGATGACTTTATAAATAATAATTTAATACATTAATACTAAAATCTAACATGGCTTCTCAAGAATTATCATTTTTTTCAATTTTTTATCTACTCCATATGATAAAAAATTATTTTCACCCTGTATCTGTTCACCTTTCTATTTAAGAATAATTTATAATGTGTGGTTTTAGTTGTTTCTTTGCTCTTCAAATATTTTTTTTCCTTAACGTTTTGAACCAAAAGGTTATTTATTGTAAATCCAAGTTTTCTTTTTATTTTTAAAGGGTAGCTTTAGTTGTTTCTTTGCTCTTAGAATATTCTTCATTAACGTTAACCAAAAGGTTATTTATTCCAAATCCAAGTTCTCTTTTTTTATTTTTAAGGTGTAGCTTTAGTTGTTTCTTTGTTCTTCAAATATTTTTCCTAAACGTTTTGCCAAATATGTTATTAAGTGTAAAAATCAACTTTTCTTTTTATTTTTAAGAATAATTCCCGTTAACAGATGCAGGTGATAAAATGAAAACTACAGCTCCTTTGGCTCCCGGAGCCAGAATTGAACTCAGAGACGCAGAATGGCTGGTTCGCAGGGTGGACAAAACAGAAACTGGTGGATTCTCTCTTAATGTTGTCGGACTGTCTGAAATTGTCAGAGACAGAGAAGCTGTTTTTTTAACAGACGCGGAGCGGGATATAAAAATCCTTAATCCTGCACAAACAAAATTTGTTTCTGATACCTCTTCAGGTTTTTCTGCTGCGACCTTGTATCTTGAGAGCCTTTTACGAAAAACCCCGCCGACAGACAATACTCTTTATGTAGGTTATAAAGCTGCAATGGATGTGCTGCCTTACCAGCTCGAACCAGCAGCTCTTGCACTTGAACAACCAAGACAAAGGATTCTGATAGCAGATGCTGTTGGACTTGGTAAAACAATTGCCTGTGGAATATTACTTTCAGAGCTTATCAGACGAGGACGAGGCAGGCGTATTCTGGTTGTTGCCATTAAAAGCCTGCTGACACAATTTCAAAAAGAGATGTGGACAAGGTTTTCAATTCCTCTTACCCGTCTTGATTCGGTCGGCATCCAAAGAGTAAGAAACAAAATACCATCAAATCACAATCCTTTTCACTATTTTGACAAATCCATTATCTCGGTTGATACATTAAAGCAGGATAATGAATACAGGGTGCATCTTGAAAATGCCAACTGGGACATAATAGTCATAGATGAAGCCCATAATGTGGCAGAGCGGGGTAATAATGCATCTCAAAGGGCAAAGTTAGCAAAACTTCTTTCAGCCCGTTCAGACACACTTGTGCTGCTCTCAGCCACACCTCATGACGGAAGGGCAAAAAGTTTTGCATCTCTTATGAACATGCTTGACCCAACTGCAATTGCAGACCCTGAGAATTATGGACCAGATGATATTCGAGGACTTTTTATCCGAAGATTTAAAAAAGATGTGCTTGATCAGGTCAAAAATTCATTCAAAGAAAGAGAAATACGTAAATTGACTGCAACAGCATCGCCTGAAGAAGAGATTGCCTTTGATCTTCTTTCATCTGTAAATTTTGTGAAACTTGATGAGCATAGAGGCGGCAGCCAGCTTTTCAGAACTACACTTGAAAAATCCCTTTTTTCTTCTCCTGCTGCCTGTCTTCAAACTATCAGGAACAGAATTAAACGTCTTGATACAGATACAAGCGAAGAACATCCTGACATTCAGCCGCTCTATGAACTTGCTAAAGCAATGGAGGCAATAACACCAGAATCATTTTCAAAATTTCAGAAACTTGTAGAGATTCTTACAGACAAAAAAAATCCAGTTTTCTGGAGCGGCAAGGACAAAACAGACAGGCTTGTTATTTTTACAGAGCGTGTGGAAACTCTCAAATTTCTTGAAACTTATCTTCCAAAGGCAATTGGTCTTGAAGAAAGTCATGTGGCAACACTTATAGGTACAATGGGAGATCAGGATCAGCAGAGAGTTGTTGAGGATTTTGGCAAGGAAGAGGCAAAAGTCCGTCTTCTTATAGCAACTGATGTTGCAGCAGAAGGTATTAACCTTCATTACCTTTCACACAGGATGATTCACTTTGATATTCCATGGTCTCTTATGGTCTTTCAACAAAGAAACGGACGAATAGACCGATATGGTCAGGAATACACTCCTCAAATAACTTATCTGCTTACTGAAAGTGAACAAGAGAAAATTCGTGGTGATATGAGGATTCTTGAGCTTCTTATTACAAAAGACGAGGAAGCCCAAAAAAATATCGGAGACCCTTCAGCTTTTTTCGGCGTGTATGATGAAAAGCTGGAAGAGGCAATAACAGCATCAGCAATTGAACAAGGGAAAAGTGTTGAAGTTCTTGAAGCTGAAATGGATGCAACGCTGAAAAATGATCCTGAAAATACCTTTATGGCAGAAGGATTTGATCCGCTTGCACTGATGCTTGGAGATTATGAAGAGCAGATTGATAAAAACGACAAGCAAAATTGTCATATAGCACATAATAAAACAGGTAAAGTTGTTAAAACTGTTATGCCATCTCTGTTCAGAGATGATTTTGAATATGCCAAAAGTGCCCTTTCATGGATTTCATCAAGATATGGCAATAAAGACTTTTCTGTAAATCATTCACTTGCTGTAGATGTTGACCATGAAAGCAGGATTATAAATTTCAAAGCTCCAGATGATCTTCAATACCGTTTCAGCACTCTTCCAAAGGAGCTTTTTCCTGATGACGGCAGATTCTCTCTTACTAACGATAAAAAACTTTTGCAAAAAGAGATAGTTAGTGCAAGAAAGTCAGAGAATACATGGCCTTCTCTTCATTACCTCTGGGAGCTGAATCCTGTGGTTGAGTGGATGGCTGACAAAGTTGTCTCTGGATTTGGCAGACATGAAGCTCCTGTAATTGTTCTTGATACTGGAATTGGAGAAAGAGAGTCAATATACCTGCTTTCAGGAGTTATTCCAAACCGCAAAGGACAGCCACTTATTCACAGATGGTTTGGAATTCATGTCATACAGGCAGAAAAAGAGAAAAAATTTGGTGAAACCATGGAGATTATCGGGTTTAAGAGTTTAGAAGAGGTGCTTCTAATAACAGGTCTTGGCAAAAAACAGATAGCAAATCCATGTGCTGCTGTAGATACAGAGACTCTTCAAAACAATCTTTCGGCTGTGGTTGCCAGCGTCAGACTTAAAATGAAAAAAGAGCATGATGACTTTGTAAAGAGCATGGAACCAAAATTGTTGGAACATCTCAATCGTCTGCAAGGGCTGAAAGAAAAACACAAGGCAAGAATCCAATTGGAGTTGGAGGGTTTTGCAGGTAAGGAAAAAAGAGATACTAAAGCCCGTGAGGTGGACAGGATATTTCAAGAATATGAAACATGGATAGAAGATACCATGAAGACTGAAGACAGCCCATATATTCAGGTTGCTGCTGTTTTTACAAAAGTAAGATGATTTGATATATTTGTTCTAAAAACATAAAAAACCACAAAAAGGATTGTTTAAGATGGCACTTGATTTGACAGGTATCATAAATGAGAATGAATACTACAGCCACCATTATGTGGCAGCCATTCTTGAAGGTGATCTTAAAGAGCTTTTTCATAAATGGATTGAAAATGAAGATAACAATGAAGGCAAATCCCCGCCTTATCTTCTTAAAGAGGCTGCAAGTAAATATTTTGCCATTCGTAAAAGAAAAGAGACCACTTCCGAAGAAAGACAAAAAGAGCTTCTTAACCTGCTGCTCCCTGCCCTTGGGTTTTCTTTTAAACCTGTTATCCGTAACCTTGCTGGAGATGGACAGATAAATGTCATTGCAGAGATTACCAGAAAAAGCGGTGCCCCTGAGTTATGGATTCTTGCTGTTTCAGATAGCGGTGATGAAGGGACAGACCCTCTTGTTCTGCCTCCTGACCATTCTTTGTTAAGCAGTGACTGCTTTGAACTCCATAAATCATCAACAATGGAAAACCTGATAACCAAAGATATATTTTCAAGAGATGAACCTCCTCGATTTATAATTCTAATTTCAGATTATCAGATTGTTCTGGTTGACCGCATGAAATGGAACAGCAAGCGGCTTTTAAGATTTGACCTTGACGAGATATTTTCAAGAAAGGAGACAACAACCTTCAAGGCAGCAGCAGCACTGCTTCATAAAGATTCCCTTGCACCGGAAAATGGAATAACACTTCTTGATACTCTTGATGAAAATGCCCACAAGCACGCTTTTGGTGTGTCTGAAGATTTGAAATATGCTCTCAGAGAATCTATTGAGCTTCTTGGAAATGAGGCAATCCACTATATCAAGGAGATTCGCAGAGATGGTGTGTTTGAAGGCAGAATAGATGCTGAACAGCTCTCTCTTGAGTGTCTCAGATATATGTATAGAATGTTGTTTCTCTTTTATATTGAAGCTCGTCCAGAGCTTGGATTTGTTCCTGCTAAAAGTGAAGCATACAGAACAGGATACAGCCTTGAATCTTTACGCTCTCTTGAAATGGTTCATCTGAAAACCGAAGAGTCTCGTAACGGCTATTTTTTCCATGAGTCTCTTGATCTTCTCTTTTCCATGATCTGGAATGGATTTAATCCAACACCTATAAATCAGCAAAACCAGAAGAGTGATTCAGCAATATCCCGCATCCACACATTTGACATAAAACCGCTTAAATCCCATCTGTTTGACCCTGAACGCATTTCTATGCTCTCAAAGGTAAAATTTAGAAATCATGTTTTGCAGCAGATTATAAAAAATATGTCTCTATCCCGTGAAGGTGGAAGAAGCTCAAGAAGAGGACGGATAAGCTATGCACAGCTTGGAATCAACCAGCTTGGTGCAGTTTATGAAGCTCTTTTGTGCTATCGTGGTTTTTTTGCTGAACATGACCTTTATGAGGTAAAAAGAGAAACAGACCCGTCTGATATTCTTGCCACAGCATATTTTGTAAAAAAAGATGATCTTGAGAAATATTCTGAATCTGAAAGGGTGTTTGATGATACAGGTCATTTAGTCTGTCATCCCAAAGGAAAATTTATCTATCGCATGGCAGGGCGTGACAGGGCTAAGACAGCCTCTTACTACACACCTGAGGTGTTGACCCTCACTCTTGTCCGATACGCATTAAAAGAGCTTTTAAGTGGCTTTAAAGCAGATGAAATTTTAAACCTTACAATCTGTGAGCCAGCAATGGGGTCAGCAGCGTTTTTAAATGAGGCTGTAAACCAGATTGCTGACGCATACATGGAAAAGAAACAAAACGAGCTTGGACAACGCCTTTCAGCCTCTGATTACACCATAGAGCGTCAGCAGGTGAAACTCTATATTGCAGACAACAACTGTTTTGGAATAGACCTCAACCCTGTTGCTGTTGAACTTGCCGAAGTAAGTCTCTGGCTCAATGTGATTGCAAAAGATGCCCATATACCATGGTTTGGAAATCAGCTTGTGTGCGGAAACTCCCTGATTGGAGCAAGAAGACAGGTCTTTAGTGCAGAGCTTCTGAAAAAAAGAGATGCAAGAGACAAAACACAAGAAAGCTGGCAGACTCAAACACCTAAAAGGGTTCTGCCCAGAACAAAACGAGAAGATGATACTGTTTATCATTTTCTTGTGCCTGATTCTGGAATGGTCAATTATTCTGACAAACAGGTAAAATCACTTGTTCCTGAACAGATTGAGAAGATCAAGCAGTGGAAAAGAAACTTTATCAAACCATTTTCATCTGATGAAATCTTCCAGCTTAAAGCCCTGTCTGATGCTGTTGATAATCTCTTTGCAGAGCATGTTAAAAATTCTCGTGAACTCAGAGCCAAAACAGATGACCCGATTAATATTTTCGGGCAGCCTCCTGTTACTGGAACAAAAACCACAGTTCAGGAAAAAGACAGAATATTTGAGCGGATTCAGCTTGCCGCGGGACTTCGCAAGTCAACACCATACAGGCGTCTTAAAATGGCAATGGACTACTGGTGTTCTTTTTGGTTTTGGCCCATTGAAAAAGCTGACCTTCTGCCTGCCCGTGAAGAGTTTTTCAATGACCTTATCAACATTTTGCTTGGCGGAGTTTTTGAGTCATTACCATCTCAGCCCATGCTTCCGGGTTTTGAGCCTCCAAAAAAACAACCAGCAGCACAGGTTTTGGAACTTCCCTTTAACATTGAGCTTGGGCTTGTTGATGTAGATGCACTGATAGCAGATTTTCCAAGACTTGGGCTTGTTGACAGCATCTCTAAACGGTTAAAATTTCTTCACTGGGAGATTGAATTTGCTGATGTTTTTGAGGACAGAGGAGGTTTTGACCTGATTCTTGGTAATCCTCCGTGGCTCAAGGTTGAATGGAATGAAGGTGGGATTTTAGGTGATTTTGAGCCTGAATTTGTGCTTAAAGGTCTGTCAGCTTCCAACCTTGCAAAACGTAGGAACGAAACAATTGACAAATATAAACTTCTTTCAGGCTATCTCACAGAATACGAAGAGGCTGAAGGGACTCAGAATTTTTTGAATGCTCTCCAGAATTATCCGATGCTGCAAGGTGTTCAGACCAATCTTTTCAAGTGTTTTCTTCCTCAGGCGTGGATGTGGGGAAAAGGTGTTTCTGCATTTCTTCACCCTGAAGGTGTTTACGATGATCCTAATGGTGGAGCTTTACGAAAGGAGATTTATCCACGATTAAGGGGACATTTTCAATTTCAGAATGAATTGGTTTTGTTTGCAGAGGTAGATCATCACGCCAAGTTCAGCATTAATATTTATGGGCAGAGATTACCTTGTATTGGTTTCTCAAATATTTCAAACCTTTACCAGCCTAAAACCATTGACGCATGTTTTAGCCATGATGGCACTGGTTCAGTTCCCGGAATCAAGAACGATGAAGGTAAATGGAACATTGAAGGTCATAAAAGCAGGATTATTCAGGTTACAGAAACAGAACTCAGCCTTTTTGCAAAACTGTATGATTCACCCGGAACATCTGCCAAAGCTGCCCGTCTTCCCGCACTCCACTCAAAAGAGCTGCTCACAGTTCTTGAGAAGTTTGCAGCCCAACCTAAACGGCTTGGAGACATTAAAGATGAGTATTTATCCCTTGAAATGTGGCACGAAACTAATGCCCAGAAAGATGGGACAATCCGCCGTCAGACCCGTTTTCCTGACCGACCTTCAGAATGGGTGCTGTCAGGACCTCATTTCTACGTTGGTAATCCCTTCTACAAAACTGCAAGAGCAAACTCGACTAAAAATTCAGATTATGATGTTCTTGACCTGACCCAGATTCCAGATGATTATTTGCCCCGCTCAAACTACACGCCTGCCTGCTCAATTGATGAATATATTCGTAGAACTCCAAAAGTGCCGTGGGGAGAGAATAAGCCTGTAACTGATTTTTATAGATTTGCACATAGACGAATGTTTGGTAGCTCTGCAGAACGGTCATTTATTTCTACAGTTATGCCTATCGGTGTTGCTCACCCAAATCCAGTTATTTCAACAACTTTCAAAGACTACAATAGTATGGTCGGATTTTATGCTTCTGCATGCTCCATCGTCTTTGATTTTTTTCTAAAAACTACTGGAAAAACTGATCTTTATGAATCAACACTTTCACAATTTCCCCTTATAATATCTGACTATAAATTGATTATAAGAGCATTGTGTTTAATAGTTATTACGACACATTACAAAGAATTATGGCAATTGCTATTTGATTTTTCATTCAATTCTGAGCAATGGACAAAATCAGACCCACGCCTTTCAAACAGCTTTTTTTCCAATCTCACCCCTGAATGGAATCGCAATTGTGCCATTAGGACAGATTATGCCCGCCGTCAGGCACTTGTTGAGATTGATGTTCTTGTTGCAATGGCTCTTGGACTCACACTTGAAGAGCTGAAAACCATCTACAGGGTTCAGTTTCCTGTCATGCGTCAGTATGAGGCAGATACTTGGTATGACCAGAACGGCAGGATTGTTTTTACCAACTCCAAAGGGCTTACAGGTGTTGGATTGCCCAGAAAAGCAAACAGCAAAGACAGCAGTTATGGAATTTACACAAAAGACCGCAATGAAACAGGCATTGCTCTTGGCTGGGAAGATATAAAAGAGTTGAAAGAAGGAACAGTAACCAAAACTTTTGTTGATGATACTCTCCCAACTGGTGCAGTAGAAAGGACAATAACATATCTTGCACCGTTTGACCGCTGCAACCGTGAAGCTGATTACGAAACAGCGTGGCGGGTGTTTGCTGGTGGATATTAAATTTAATAATTATTTTCTTGTAATTTGTGATTTTTTCTCATATCAAGGGATAATAATCATAAATTAGGAGATTATTAATATGTTATTGGAATTTAAAGTTGCCAACTATCTTTCGTTTAAAGATAGCAATTGTTTGAGCATGATTGCCTCCCCTTCTTCTACTTCAACAAAAGAGCAGTCAGACGCTGTTATCGTGAAAGGAAAGTCCCGCATTCTCTCAAGTGCAGCAATTTATGGTGCAAATGCAAGCGGTAAAAGCAACTTGTTTGCAGCTATCAGATTTATGAAAAAATTGATATTCAACTCTGCAAGAGAAAGTCAGATTGGCGAAAAGATAGATGTAAAAAGTTTCAGACTAAATTCTGATTGTGATGAAGAGCCATCAACATTTGAAGTAACTTTTCTGGTTTCAGAAGCTGAGTATAAAAACGAGAAAACAGACATCATTTTTCGATACGGATTCAAGGTGGATAGAGATAAAATCCACGCAGAATGGCTTTTTGGCAGTTTTACAGCCCAAGAATCAAAGCTGTTCACAAGAGTTGAAGATGAGATAAGTATTGGCGAAAAGTTTGCTGAAGGAAAAAAAGTATATAAAGCAATTGGGAAAATCAGGGAAACAACCCTTTTTTTATCTCTTATTGCCTCTCTAAAAGGCGAAAATGCTCTTATTACAAATCATATTGTAAGCTGGTTTAAAAGGCTTCAGGATATTTCAGGAATAGGAGATGAACGGATTTATGCAATAACTGCAAATCTGATGTCAAAAAACAGCTTGAAAGAGCAGATTATCAAAGCTCTTTATTTGGCTGATATTTGTATTGAAGATATTGTGGTAGAGCAGAAGCCTTCAAATATCAGTGAACTGTCCCGACTTGCTGGAGCAGACACTGAAAAAAAAGATGTAAAGGATATTCCTCCTTTTCTGCTCAAATCATATCATAAAAAATATAATAAAAATAAAGAGTTGATTGGACTTGAAGAGTTTGATTTTGATAGGGAGGAATCAGATGGTTCAAAGAAATTTTTTGCACTTATAGGTCCTGTTTTAGAGGCACTGAAAAACGGGCTTGTTCTTGTTATAGATGAAATTGATGCCCGTCTCCATCCTAAATTATGTGAAGTATTGATTTCACTGTTTAATTCCAAAGAGTCGAATCATAAAAATGCACAACTAATTTTTGCAACCCATAATACTCTGATTATGAATAGAAAAATGCTCAGGCGTGATCAGATTTATTTTATCGAAAAAGATAAATATGGAGAGTCGGAACTTTACTCTCTTGCAGATTATAAAAAAGTTCGCAGTGATGCTTCATACGATAAAGACTATTTAATGGGTAAATATGGTGCTGTCCCTTGCGTAGGAGATTTTGAGGCTTTTATTGCAGGAGAAGTGTAATGGGCAGCGATGATCTACACCACTTCAAGAGAAAAAAGAGGCTTGAGAGAACAGGCAGAAAAACAAGAGAATATAAAGACAGCATACTCATAATATGCGAAGGCACTGAAACAGAAGTCAGATATTTTCAGGGGTTTCCAATAGCAAATATTAAAGTTACAACAACAGGTGTAGCCAAAAGTAATATTGCACTTGTTGAGGATGCCATCAGGATATGGAAAGAATATGCAGATAAAGACGAGTATTATGAAAGAGTGTGGTGTGTTTTTGACAGAGATGATTTTCCCCTGAAGAATTACAATCAGGCTTTTGAAAAGGTATTAATTGAGCAGAATAAGCTTAATAAAAAATACAGAAAAAGAGTCGAACGGGAGGTTAAGATTGATATTGCCTATTCAAATGAGGCGTTTGAGCTGTGGTATCTGCTCCATTTTGACTATATTGCTACAGCTTTGGATCGCTCAGATTACAGGAAAATGCTAACTCAGAGAATGGGTAGAGAATACAAAAAAAATGACTCTGGAATGTACTCTTTTTTGGAGAGATTGGCACAAGAGACAAATAACTGTCAGGGTCAGATGTTTGCAATTCAGAATGCTGGAAAACTAAGAAAAACAATAAAAGATGAACTAAAGCACAATCATAATCCATCAACTACAGTTGATCTTTTAGTTATGGAACTCAATAAATATCTGAAACAATAAAAAAGCCATTTTGCAAGGATTTAATAATGCTACCATCAGTTCTTGTGCATCAGATTGAACAGGGAGTAAAGGATTTTTTAAGAACCACATTTGCTGTTTCAACACCCCATTTCAATCAGATGATGGAAACTTTTTTTTCAGAACAACCTATTTTTAAAGGTCCTTATCTATCAATTGCACTTCCGTTTCATACAGGAAACATGGGTAAAGAGGTTTTTCCTGAAATCAGGATTGAACACGCTCCATATCTTCATCAGGAAAAGGCATTTGTAAATCTTTCAGGAACAAAAAAAATTTCCACTATAGTTGCAACAGGAACAGGATCAGGAAAGACAGAGTGTTTTTTATATCCTGTTCTTCATCACTGCTGGCAGCACAGGCATGAGTCGGGTGTAAAGGCGGTTCTTATTTATCCAATGAACGCACTTGCAACTGATCAGGCAGAGAGAATTGCAAAACTTATATCAGGATCTCCAGAGCTTAACGGAGAGATTACAGCAGGGCTTTATGTTGGTCAGCAGGAGTCAGAACCTAAAACAAAAATGGGTGCTGATTTCATCATTACAGATAAAGAGATTATAAGACAATATCCGCCTGATATTCTGCTGACAAACTACAAGATGCTTGATTATCTGCTTTTACGTCCTCAGGATGCAGCTCTTTGGTCAAATAACGACCCTGAAACACTCAGGTTTCTTGTTGTAGATGAGCTTCATACATTTGATGGTGCCCAGGGAACTGACCTTGCCTGTCTTATACGAAGGCTTAAAAACAGACTTGGAACGCCTGAAGGAAATTTATGCTGTGTCGGGACTTCCGCAACCCTTGGCAGTGAGTCAGAAGCAAAGAGCCTTCTTGAGTATGCTGAGAAAATCTTCGGTGAATCTTTTTCAGACAATTCTCTTATTACAGAATCAAGACAGAGTGCTGGCGAATTTCTTGGAGAATCAATGATCTCATATATTCAGACTCCTTCAAAAGAGTTTGAGAATATTCTTGATCCTGAATCCTTTGATTTTGAAAAGAGCTATATTACAGCCCAATACAGGCTGTGGTTTGATGAAGAGGTAAAAGAGGATGAACTGGAAAATCCTGATTGGAGAAAAAAACTTGGAATAAAACTTAAAGAGCATCTCCTGTTCCAGAATCTTGTCAAGGCATTAAAAGGTGGAATACTCTCTTTTAATGACGCATGGCAGGAGATTTCTGTAATCATAAAAGAGAGGGGGGCATATTCACGTTATTCTGAACTTGTTTTAGTGAGTCTAATCTCACTTATCAGCTTTGCAAGAAAGCAGAAGAATATACCGTTTGTTCATGTAAGAATCCAGCACTGGATAAGAGAGCTTGGCAGAATGGTTGTCCTGACAGGCATAAAACCAAAGCTGAATTTTTCAGATGATCTTAAAGATAATGACAGGAATCGTTATCTTCCTGTTGTCCACTGTCGTGAATGCGGTGCTATGGGTTGGCTTGGTATAAAGAAAAAACATGAAGATGTTGTTGGGCATGATTTAAGGGCAATCTATCAGAGCTTTTTTGCAAGAGAAGCTGGAAATCGTATTTTCCTTTTTCCTGAACAGGCCGATTTGCAGAAAAGAGGTATTGCAGGGGATTTAGTATTTTTCTGCGGAAGCTGTCATCATCTTTCTGTTAAAGCAGGAGATACCTGTATTCATTGTGGTAGTGATGAACGTATAAAGGTTTTTATTCCTTTGGTTGATAGCAGCAATAGCTGTCCTTACTGCGATGCACATAAAAGCCTTACTCTTCTTGGTTCTCGTGCCGCAAGTCTTACAAGCGTGATGATCTCCCAGCTTTATGCCTCTCCTTTCAATGATGATAAAAAACTCATCACCTTTTCTGATAATGTTCAGGATGCAGCACACAGGGCTGGTTTCTTTGGAGCCAGAACATGGAGCTTTAATCTTAGGACTGCAATACAGAAAGTGATAGACTCAAAAGATTCTACAATCACACTTGCTGATCTCCACTCTTTTTTCACAGAATTCTGGAAAAACAGACTTTCTGAAACAGAATACATAACAACTTTTATTCCACCCAATATGGAGTGGTTCTATGACTATGATCACCTTATTGCAAAAGGCACTCTTCCTGAACGAAGCGATCTTGTAAAACAGATTGATAACCGTCTTCATTGGGAAATACTCTCAGAATATGGATTTGATTCAAGAATAGGCAGAACGCTTGAAAAATCGGGCTGTTCAGTTGCCCATGTTATCCCTGAACTCTTTGACAGTGCTTGTGAAATTTTATTTACTAAACTCTCAAACGAGATCGAGTCTTTACGAAACGTGGATAAACTTAATGTAAAGCGTTTAGTAACTGGCATCATAACAAATATGCGTTCAAATGGAGCAATAGAGGCAGACTATTTAAAGGGGTATCTTGAAAATGCTGGAAACGAATATCTGATCTCTCAAAGTCATATCCGATGGATGCAAAATTTTGGACCCGCAACAAGAACACCCAAATTTCTGACAGACAATGTAAATCTTAGGAACAGTAATAAAATTGTTAGGTTTGACGGGCTTTATCACCCTTCAAGACGCACCTTTACACATATCTGGGGAGAAAAGAATCTATTTCCTCAAACTGTTTTTGAAACAGGGGAACTAAGAGAATCTCTTGAGATTGCAGTAACCACATTAGCTCAATGCGGTATCCTGAATGAAAGAGAAATCAAAGGCAGCCGTATATGGGGAATAAAACCCGAAGCCCTCTGTGTTACCAAGCATGTAATACAGATGCAGTGTCAGGAATGCGGACATAAGGTGTCGGCTGCGGGTTATGAAGTAAATGAGTGGATAGGTGCCCCATGTATGAGGACAAGCTGTATTGGATTTTACAATAAAGTCTCTGATAACCCTGATTATTATGGCAAACTTTATATACATGGAGATGTTGAAAGGCTCTTTGCCAAAGAACATACAGGACTTCTTGACAGAGACACCAGAGAGCAGGTTGAAAGAGAATTCAAGTCAAAAAGCGAAGAGAGAAAGCCGTGGTATCCAAATCTGCTTTCATGCACCCCGACACTTGAGATGGGTATTGATATAGGTAATCTTTCCGCAACAATTCAATGTTCTGTTCCACCTGGACAGTCAAATTATCTTCAGAGAATAGGAAGGGCAGGAAGAAAAAATGGCAATGCACTTAATATTACCCTGTCCAGCCTGAAACCTCATGATCTCTATTTCTTTTTTGATCCACTTCAGATGATTGCAGGCAGAGTGGAATCTCCTGGAGTTTTTCTTGATGCTGCTGCTGTTTTAGAAAGACAGTTTACAGCTTTCTGTTTTGACAGGTGGGTGAAATCAGGAGTAAAAAAAGAAGAGCTTCCACAACGTCTTGGAACTATTCTTGATTCTCTTAACGGCAAAGAAAAAGAACGTTATTTTCCATGGACTCTGCTCAATTTTGTGGAGATAAATCAGACACTCTTGTCTGATGATTTTCAGACTCTTTTTAAAAAGCCTTCATTATCTCCTCTTGCAGTAAAGCATCTTATTGGGTTTATCAAAGGTGATTCTGATAAGGATCAAGGCAGTCTTGGTTATAAAATTATTGAAGGTTTGACAAGGCTTTCAGAGGAACGCAAGTCCCTTACAGCACGAATCAGAAAAATCAGAAAAGATATAACTGATAAAGAGGCAAATCCCGCCAAATCAAAAGATCATGAAGATATGATCCGTGAAATGAAACAGGAGAAAAATGGTCTTCAGGCTCTTGTAAAAAATATGAATACAAGAAATGTATTTAATTTTTTTACTGATGAGGGATTGCTTCCTAATTATGCTTTTCCTGAACAGGGCGTTACTCTTAACTCAATAATTTATCGTTATAAAAAAGAGGCTGCTGATGGAGAGAAGAGATATAATTCAATAATATATGAATACGAAAGAGCAGCAAGCAGTGCATTAGGTGAGCTTGCTCCAAGTAACACATTCTATGCTGGAGGCAGAAAAGTTACTGTAGATCAGATTGATCTCCAGTTGTCCCAGCTTGAAAAATGGAGATTCTGTGCAGACTGTTCTTATGCTGAAATTGCAGGAAAACATGATGTTGCATCTGCATGTCCGAGATGCGGTAACAGCATGTGGTCAGATACAGAGCGGCTACTCCAGATGATACGGTTACGTCAGGTCTTTGCAACTACCCCTGATTCTCGAAGCAGAATAACAGATGATAAGGATGAAAGAGAGCCTCAGTTTTATGTAAAACAGCTTCTTATGGACTATGATCCTGGGGATATTGCAGAAGCCTATATGCTGACAGCAGAGGATTCAGTATTTGGATATGAATATCTGTCCCGTGCTGTTTTTAGAGAGATTAATTTTGGTGATTCAGGTGCTGAAGGGACAAGTTTTAAAGTTGCCGGGGAAGAAAACAGAAGAGCTGGTTTTCATATATGTGCAAACTGTGGAAAGGTGCCTGACAGAAAAGGTAAGCTCCAGCACACATGGACATGCAAAAGCAAAAATTCTGATTCTGAGGATACCCAGATTGAATGTGCTTATCTTTATAGGGAATTTTCTTCCGAAGCCGTCAAAATACTTATTCCCATTACAGGCATTGAGGGAAGCGATGTAAGATTACACTCATTTATAGCATCTCTTCAGCTTGGTCTTAAAAAGCAATTTGGAGGCTCTATAGACCATCTTAGAAGCACACTTCACACAGAACCTGTTCCTGACAGCAATATACGCAAACAATTTCTTGTACTTTACGATACAGTCCCAGGAGGGACAGGATACCTGAAACAGCTTGCAGGGTCTCAGATGCTTATGGATATTTTGGATATTGCTTTAAAGACAATTCAAAGCTGTTCATGCGGCTTAAATCCAGACAAGGACGGATGTTACGCCTGTCTTTATGGATATCGAAACAGCAATTCAATGTCAGCAATATCAAGACGAGCAGCAATTGATATGTTGTTAGAAATTCTCAAAGATAGGGAAACACTTCAAAAGACGGTCAATCTTTCTAATATTTCTATAGGACCTCTTTTTGATTCTGAACTTGAATCACGTTTTATTGAGGCTCTCAGAAGGCAGAATTCTTTCGATTGTCCTGTAACATTGTCGAAAGATATAGTGAATGCTGCTCCGGGCTTTCTTTTATCTATAAATGGTAGAAGATGGCGTATTGCCCAACAGGTTGTTATGGATCATAAATCTGGAATATCAGAATATTCAAAGGCTGATTTTGTGTTTTACCCTGTCCGTAAAGAACAGGGAGTAAAACCTGTAGTAGTGTTTACAGACGGTTATTCCTTCCACAGGAATCGTATCGGAAAAGATATGGCACAAAGAATGTCTATTGTTAGAAGTTCAAATTTTCATATCTGGTCTTTAACCTTCAAAGATGTTCACAATGTTTTGAAGCAACCGCAATTTGAAGATAAATCCTTATATTTCGATGACTGGTTTATTCATGGAGGAATGCTTCTCAAAACTATGCCCAGCAATGAAATAATGTTAAATAAGATGTGGGAAGGTTTTCTTCTTCAAGGTGAGCAGAAGTTGGAAAATCAGTCAAGTTTTACTATGCTGTTCAGATATTTATCAAATCCTTTGCCGTTTATATGGCAGAAAATGGCTTTGATCTACAGCATGGGTTTTCTGAAAGCTCCCCAGTCAGATATTCCTCAGTCATGGAGGGAATTTTTTGAAAAGCTGCCTCAGCCATTTGAGGATGATCTTCTTGGTAGAGTAAAACCTTGTTTATGCGGTGGTCCTGATTTAAGAAACCTGCCTTTTATAAATATTTATGCACGTATAGAACAGAAATGCTTTCAGGGTAAAAATGATTTTTCAGGTGCGGGTCTTTTAGCAATTATAGAAGATGGAGAAGATTCCAGCTCTTTAGTCAGCGATGGTTTTGAAGCTGCATGGAATGGTTTTTTACGAGGTTATAACCTTTTTCAGTTTTTACCTCGTGCAGGTTTTCTAACCACTACAGGGATTGCAGCACATTTTTATGAAAATATCCCTTCGATTGACAGTAATAATAATCAATGTTCGACAGAAAATCTTTCAAAGGAGATTCCAAAAGAGTCCAGCCACACCTCTTTTGAAGATTCAGCAGATTTCATAAAAGCATGGGAAGAGCTTAAATCTCTTGTGTTACCCGAATTTATGCCATTGGTTGAGCAGATGCAGAAATCTGGAATTACTGCTCCTGAGGCAGGTATTGAAGTTGAAAAAAACGGGGAAGTTACAGGCGAAATTGAACTTGCATGGATTGGGAAACGTGTTGCAGTTCTCAAGTCAGATTATGCATATCTGAAAATTTCTCTTGAATCAGATGGCTGGAGATGTTTTGAGATTGAAGAGATAAGCAGCAGTCTGGAGACTCTTCTCTCTGCATTGAGGTAGTATTATAAAATTGAAACGGAGATTATACAATGGGTCTTAATAATATCCAGATTGCAGTATCTCAGGAATTTTTTACAGCTTTTTCCCGTATTCCACAGAGACAGCAGACAAAAGTGATGCAGTTTGTTAATAAATTTAGGATTAATCCTACTGGAAACGGAATTAACTATGAAAAACTCAATGGTATTAAAGACAAGAATCTGAAGTCAGTCCGTATAGATGATACTTACCGTGGTATTGTCCTTAAGCCAGAAAAAGGAAATCTTTATCTTCTGCTTTGGGTTGATCACCATGACAAGGCTTATGAGTGGGCAAAAAATAGGGTCTGTGAAATTAATCCCAAACTTGGCACAATTCAGATTTATCAGGTGTCTGAAGTAGAAGTATCAAATTCTGGAAGTGTAGATGTAAAGGATTCTTTTTTATTTGATGCATTGCGGGATCGTGAACTTTTAGGAGTTGGTGTTCCGGATAAACTTCTTTTGATGATCCGTTCTATTAGATTAAAAGAGGATCTAGCAAAACTCACGGATATTTTACCTGATGATGTTTACGCAGCATTGAATTGGCTTGCTCATGGCGAAAAATATGAAGATGTTTTAGCCATTCTTACTGAGTATGGTGCAGAAGAAAATGGTAAAGTAGATACAGAAGACTTTTCAAAAGCATTGCGTCACCCTGTTTCTCGTCAGCAGTTCCAGATTGACCCTTCTGAAGAAGAACTTATCAAAATGCTGAATGCACCACTTGAAAAATGGCGTGTATTTCTTCATCCGCTTCAACGTAAACTCGTTGAACGTGACTGGAATGGCTCTTTCAGGGTACTTGGAGGTGCAGGAACAGGTAAAACGGTTGTTGCCATGCACAGGGCAAAATGGCTTGCTGAAAGGCTTCCTAAAGGAAGCGATGATAAAATACTGTTTACTACTTTTACGCGTAATTTAGCTGCTGATATACAGTCAAATTTAGAAAAAATAGTGTCAAGAGAGCTATTAAAACGGATTGAAATTATCAACCTTGACAAGTGGGTGATTAATTTTCTTCGCCAGTGTGATTATGAACTTGCCATTGATTATGGATCAAGAACGCAGAATTATTGGTCACAAGCATTGACACTTACCCCTTCCGAGTTGCATCTCCCATCTTCTTTTTACAGGGAAGAATGGCTACATATTATTCAGCCTCAAGAAGTTACAAGCCTTGCTCAATATATTGCAGCTCCAAGAACTGGGCGGGGAGTCAGGTTAAGCAGAAAAGAACGCAAGGATATATGGCCTGTATTTGAAGAGTATCAGCTCCTTTTAACCGAGAACAGTCTCAGAGAACCTTCTGATGCCATGCGAGACGCAAGACATCTTCTTGAATCAGGTAAGCACCAGTTACCTTACAGACATATTATTGTGGATGAAGCCCAGGATATGGGTATGCAGGCATTCCGCCTTTTGCGGACAATGGTTGCTGAATGCTCGAACGATCTTTTCATAGTAGGGGATGCTCATCAGAGAATTTACAATAACAAAGTTGTACTTGGTCAGTGTCGAATTAAAGTTGTGGGAAGAAGTACGAAGCTTAGGATAAACTACAGGACTACAGAAGAGACCAGACTTTGGGCAATTGCACTTTTGAATGGTGTTAAAATTGATGATCTTGACGGTGGAGAAGATTCTTCAGAAGGCTATATCTCTCTTATGCATGGAGTAAAGCCTGTTGTTCAAAATTTTAACAATATTGATGCCGAAGTAGATGCTATTGCTGCACATCTTAATGATATAAAAATAACAGATGGGTTCTATAATGCTACATGTGTTGTTACGAGAACCAATAAACTTATGGAGCAATATGAGGTAAAATTAAAATCTCGTGGCATTGAAGTTTATCGTATTCAAAGGTCTGTTCCTGAAAATTTAAGCCACAATGGAGTGCGTATAGCCACTATGCATAGAGTTAAGGGGCTGGAATTTGATCGGATTGTTCTTTGTGGTATTAATAAAGGTATCGTTCCTCTTGAAACCAACAAATTAACCTCTGATGATATTACTATAAGCAAAAATGCAGATGTACAGGAACGTGCACTTCTTTTTGTAGCAGCAACCAGAGCAAAAAAATCTGTTATGGTTACAAGTAGTGGTGAGAAAAGTCCTTATTTGTCATAGTTTATAAACAATGCAGCGGGAACAACCCCATAGGAAATTACGGTTTCAATTTTAACTCTTAACCCATAACCAGATGCTTCTGGAGCAGCTTCAGACACTCATTCTTGGGCATTGGGCAAAATCACAGAAAAACTAAAAGCATAAGATAGGTTCTCCTGCTGTGATTGCCAACACTCCAGCCCCCCCCTAAAGTTCCAACCTAAATTAAAATCTCCAAAAATAAAAAAATGGGGTTCTCCCGCCTCTCCATTTTTCATTTTTGGATACTGTATTCTATAAAAAATTAAAAATACGAGATTTTGTAAGGAAATCTAAGCATTTCCTGAAATTTAATTAAAAAATAAACGATTTTTTAATGTCTTCCGCGACTCATTCTTTTTCTGATACTTGCCTCATACACCCCTCATACATTTTTTTTGTAATTTATATAGTATTAAATAGTTATAAGTATCATTGAGTAATCGATAACTATCCGAATTTACAGCGTTTGCTTTCTTTATGTTGGCAAGAGTATAAGCCCAGTGTGTCAGAAAATTGTTAGTTGGCGATTTGGACACCCCAGCTACAAGCGAATAATCTATCCATAAGTGTTAATAGTATTTTATGTAACATAATCAGCAAATAATGAGGAGATATTTATGAAAGAGGATAGCAGCAGTGCCATGATGACAAATGCACCTATCAAAATACCTATGCCGGTGAAATTGATTCACCCATCTATAGATTTTAAGTTTAAAGGTATGATTTTAGGCTTTAAAATACCAATTTATACTAAAGAAGGGATAGTTGATAGTACTTTTTATATTGTAAGAGATGGAAATAAGTGCAGTTGCGAAGAAAATGTAGAACAAATAACACTAAATAACATTCCATACATAATAAATAAATTATTTGAATTACCTTCCAGTAATGAACCTCGATGGCATATTCCTTTGATGGAAAAGTTTATCAATGATCCAAAAGAGCCTCCAAATGATTTTTTTGAATCCATCAAAGATACGGCCAAAAGATATATCTATTTTCAAAAAGAAGAACATTATAATTTGTATATTATATGGATAATAGGGACATATTTTTATCCTATTTTTCAGGCGTATCCCTACCTTTTTATATCAGGTACAAAAGACTCTGGAAAATCTACAGTAATGGAATTTGGCGAGAGTTTAGCCCTAAATGGTCAGAAAGTCACTACCATAACACAGGCTGCAATGGGCAAGAATATAAGCACGCAAAGATGCACTTTATTTCTTGACCAGACAGAAAGAATTGACCTTAAGTTGATTGCAATTTTAGCTGATAGTTATAAAAAAACAGGTGGAAAACGTATGGTTAGTCAAGGTAACTCTACACAAGAATTTGATACTTTTTGCCCTAAAGTGTTTGGTGGTTTTAAAGAGCTTCCTTATGATTTAGCAGACAGATGTATCAGATTTAACATGTTAAAATCCAGAAAGCAACTTAATGCTTTTATGGGAATAAATGATAGTCTGCGAGAACATCGTCATCAAATTTATTCTTTTTTAATGATGAAATCGGATGAAGTAAAAGATGTCTATGAGTCTTTAGAATCTGACAGCTCAAGAAAGGGGGAGCTTTGGAAACCACTTCATGCTATTGCACAGGTGTTAGGTTTACCAAAACAAAAAATAGATAAACTAAAACTTATATTCGATGAATGCTTATCACAATCAGGACAATCTATAACATTTGAGGAGGAAATTCTACTTAGAGTTCTTTATGAAAAAGCAAACAATGAATTGAAAAGCATATTTATTTTGAAAACATCTGATATTACAACATTAATGAAAAATTATGATAGTGATATAAAGGCTGTAACTCCTCAATGGCTCGGAATAAGGATCTCTTTGTTTGATCTTGCAGAAAATAAGAGAAAAACAGGGCGTTCAAAACTTAAAAGTTATACATTTGACGTTAATAAAGTTAAAGATATTACCTTTACATATTTAAGTAATGTTGGTTTATAAAATAAGGTTTTCACTTTCACTCTGGTCTGCAATGGTAGAAAGGTAGAACAATATGGAACATATATTGTTTTATACTTGTTACACCTTAACCTATTGAATTAATATATTAAAAGCTATGGAGCCAGCTAATTTCCAAAATATGCACCATGTCTCAATAAAAAATTCAGTAAAGCTACGGCTGTTTTTTTGATTTAGGATAAGTGTTATAGGAAAACACATAGAATACAAGGTGTATAATGGAAGTGTTAAGGAAAATATATATAGGTCAGAAGTCTGACCTATATACTTTAGCTCATACAACTCATACAACAAAAAGGAGTTTTTATGGAAAATAATATAATTTCTACTGAATCACACGAACTTTTGATAATAAATACAGATTCTTTCGATGAATTTCAAAAAAATACATTATCTCTTGAACAGGAGGTCGAGATAATAAATAGGGTTTTGTTAAAAACCGAAGGAGAGGAGCAAGAACTGATGGCAATGAGAACAGCAGCGTGGGTTGAATTGGGTATACTATTAATAGAGCATAAAAAGCATGTTGAAGCAGCTGATCTCGGATGGGTTCAATGGGCAAGAAAGAACTTTCCTAAACTAAACAAAACAAGACGGCAGCAATGTATGTTTATTGCTGAAGCAGGCAAAAAAGCAGAGCAGTTTTATTATATGGGGTTCGATAGATTATATGATCTATTTGGCACACTTAAAGATTATATTAAAGACCCTGATTTTCAATACGTTGTTAAAGAGAAATATGGTAATATTTTTACAGATGTGATGCAAACTGATGAAGATAAGCAACATTATAAAATATGTATTGATATAATACAGGCTTATTTCAAATTCAAAACTGCAATTAAAATAAGTGATTTTAATCGCGATTCTGTGTTGGCGGTATTGAGAACAGGATATCGATTTAAAGATGCAGATTATTCTTATTTGAACCATTCATTAGTGCCATCAGATAAAGTGGAGGAATATTTTAGGGATATAATTCTAACTGGAAATTCATCAAACAAGAATTCTAAACGGTCAAAATCAATGGAGAGTTTACAGCATTTATTGGCTAAAATGGGTGAATTGATAGAGCATTGTGAAAGAACAGGTCTTTATCCCCAAACTGTTCCAGCAGACTATTTCGGTTATATGATAAACAAGCAGATAAATTTTTTTCATACAATGTATGGAACAACCAATAATAATACTGCTTCGCCCCTGCTGCCGTAGGAGATTAAAGTGTTTTGTACAAGTAAGGAATTAAAATTTAATAACGAACACCAGAATATTATTCAACCCCCAATTATTAATTTTATACTCATTACTAAGTATGATTTAACTAACATTGGACTTATCAGATATAACAAGGAGGTTTTAATGAGTGGTATTAATATATATTTATCATCTTTTACAGATAAAGCTTTAATTGCATATAAGGCATTGCATCCAGAAAGTGAGATGAATATTTTGTTGTCTTATGGAACTAGAAAAAATGATTACAAAAATATGGTTATTAGACATTATACCGATTTTAAAAATCTTGAATTGTGACTTCCTTCCAAGGGCGGAATTTTAATCTCAAGTTGTGAAGCCCACAAGCAATCTCCATAACCAGATATCTAAAACCTCTGACCCAGTTTCGGAATCTATCTTTAACCATTCTGTATCTTTTGACTCCACTAACAACATGCTCTATTCTCACTCTTATTTTTGAAATACGACGGTTCTCGTCTTTCTGCTCCTGA
>JADGBE010000041.1 GCA_015231615.1 Desulfamplus sp.
ACACAATTTTGTTAGACCTCATTGGACGACTGGAAAAGTTCCAGCTGTCGCAATTGGTATTATTTCAAAACCACTTACTCTTGAAACTATCCTAACTATGCAAAAAGCTGCTTAAGGATTTAAGAATTAATAAATGGAACACAAAGAATCTATTTGGAAAAAATTGTAGAACAGTTTAAGCCCACTGCCAAAGAGCTATAAAAAATATATACGGAGTTTTCATACATAATCCTTCAGCAAAGTTGTTGTGTAAAAAGCTAACACTAACCATTGATTATCAGGTATTTTTGCAATGTTATCAAAGCACTATTGCATTGATAACACCCTAAATCATCACTTATCAGGTCAAACTTATAAAAAAGTTAAACCGAATTGATAAGTAATTTTTACCTATCATATATGTTATAAATATGTCAATTAGCACAAACAAACATAAAATAATAATACTCCTATTACAGGGTTAACAAGTTCCTTCTGTTGTGAGATTTAATACAATAACTATGGTAAATAAAAGTATTGTTTTGGGTGAATTGGGAAGCGTTGAGAATAGTTTTTCTACAGATAATCTACGGCAGCGACACTTCCGAGTTTGTGTGTGAGTGTATCCGTAATTGGTGGTTAACTTATGTAATATTGTTATGTCTTATATAGCAACAAGTATCTTGTTCTTGTTATTATGTAATGGCAGAGGAAGTAATAGTTTATCTTTTTAGAAAATACTTTTTTAAAGGAGATTTTCGTTCTCCCTGTATAAAAGGCAAAAATCCTGACTCAAGTATAATTGGTTCCGTATATTCCATTGTTCCAATAGAAACTGAGTTCTCAAGAAACAATACTCCTTCAGGCAACAATAGCTCATAAAACCGCCGTATTGAATTATACCAATAATCCTTTTTTGCTGCTCTAAGAGTATTGCGACAGAAAATAAATTGAAATTGATCATTTAAAAGAGTTTTATCAAAATAATCACCTGCAATGTAGTCAATACCTCCAGCAAAGCTGGAGGCTTGAAAGATGGAACCGCCAAAGCGGTTATTATGTTAGCCGCTCACGAGCGGCTTTGTGAATGCCTAAGAGGCATGTTTATTCCCATAATTTTAGTTGCCAAGACGTTTGTCTTCCTCTTCCTGATGCCGAATATATTCTCTTATCACATTCTCGTCTCTTCCAACTGTGTTGACGTAATAGCCTCTCGCCCAAAAATGCTGACCTGTAAAATTTTGCCTTCTTCCAAAAAAAGTCCGGGCTATATGGATAGCACTCTTACCCTTTATGAAACCTACAATTTGAGATACTGCATACTTCGGCGGTATTGATATCATCATATGAACGTGATCCGGAAGTAGATGACCTTCTTCTATTATACATTCTTTCTGCTCTGCTAATGACCTAAATACAGAACCCAGCTCTTTTCTCAATTCAGCGTAAAGAGCTTTTCTTCGATATTTTGGGATAAATACAACATGATATTTGCAATCCCATTTAGTATGGTTTAAAGTAACTATATGTTCCATGAGAACTCCTTTTTTATTGAACTTTGGCGGTTCATCTAAGGAGTTCTCTTTTATATTCCCGTATATGTCAAACTTTAGGAGTCCTCCGGCAGAGCCGGAGGTTTACTCATGATAATTATAACAGGTCGTTATGCTCCACAGGAATTGATTGATATGGCTGATCTGGTTACTGAGATGAAAGAAATCAAACATTACTACACAAAAGGCGTTGAAGCCAGAACTGGTATAGAAAAATAATGAGTATGTTCCAAATTTGAGAAGAAAAATTCATAATTTTCATGGTGAACAATGAAATCACCTAATACCACTCACGACAATCTAAAATATGCCCAAAAAGACCTGTTTAAATATTTGGTTGAACAGGTCAGTTTATATGTGCCAGATAGTCCCCGAAAAACATTTTACAAACTTTATCTTGAATTTGAGTTTAACAATTATGTCATCCGCAAAGAGAGTGGTATCGGTTGTAAGGTTCTTGACCGTAGAGTATGGAGTTATGAATCATTTGAGAAAGCTGAGAAGAGCTTTAATAAACGTATTCATCAAAAAACCAGACCTGACCGTAAATCTTCACGCAAATACATTGAAATCAAAGCAGAATCTTGACATAAAAGATTAATCTCCACACAGCAGCTTTTCTTTAAACAGGAGATTAATTACAAATGGCACTTGCAAAAATAGTGGTTACTTTCAAATGTTCAGGCAACTAAGGGATAGGGTGAATAATGGTTGAATAAGCATTTGATTCCATGATGTTTGATATTAATATAAAACTTTTATACATTGAAGGCTAAAATATGACATTGATTGAGAAACTTGGCAGGGAATTTGTTATTACAACTGAACTTGGTCCAGTGAAAGGGGTGCAGACAGATGAAGCAATTGAAAAAGCATCAGGCTATCTGCCACTTGACGCTATAAATATCCATGATTGTCCTATGGGAAACTTAAGAATTAATGCCACAATGATGGGTTCAGTTATTCAGAATAAATTGAGTATTGAATCCATTCCTCATTTTACATGCAGGGACAGAAGCCTCCTTGGGACTCAGGCAGACTTATTGGGTGCTTATGCTATGGGAATCCGTAATGTGCTTGTTACAACTGGAGACCCGCCAAAACACGGTGCTTTTAGTGAATCATCCAAAGCAGTATATAATTACAATACCCTTGAATTAGTCAGGCTAATCAAGAAGATGAATGCGGGACTTGATTATAATGATAAGGAATATGGGGGACAAACTGCTTTTAATATTGCCTGCACTGCCATACCCACCACAAAAGATATTGACAGGGAAATATCTCGAATGGAAAGAAAAATTGATGCAGGTGCGGACTTTTTTCAGACACAAGTGGTCTATGATGCTGAAAAGGCTGTAAAGTTTGCTGAAAAGGCTAAATCACTAAAGAAACCTGTAATTATGGGTATTATGCCTTTGAAAAGTCTTAAAATGGCAAGCTATATGAAAGATAATGTTGACGGAATTGACATACCAGACCATATCATAGACAAAATGAGAGAGGGTATTGATGGCATTGGAATCTGTTGTGAAATTATAAAACAGGTATATCCATATTACGATGGTATTCATATCATGGCTATGGGAAACATAAGTGGAACGAATACCATTATAGAATATATTAATTCGTTAAAGACCAGTAGTAAATGATATTGATTAAAGCTGTAAAAAAACGATGACCATAAGGGGAAAATGCGAATCTGGTCAATACATCCGTGTTATTTAGATACAAAGGGATTGGTTGCACTTTGGAGAGAAGGACTTTTAGCTCAAAAAGTTTTGCAGGGAGATACGGTTGGCTATACTAATCATCCTCAATTAACGAGGTTCAAGGAAACAGAAAATCCTGTCGGGGCTGTAGCTGATTATCTGGGATATGTAGCTGACGAAGCTGATAACAGAGGATATAACTTTGATAAAAGCAAGATTGTAAAGTCAATCTGTAAAGGGAAGATTCCTGTAACACTCGGACAGGTTGAATATGAATTTGCACATCTGCTGGGCAAATTGAAACAACGTTCTCCTGATTTATATATACGGCTGAGTAAAATCATGGAAATCGAAGTTCATCCCAAGTTTGAAAAAATCAGTGGAAATGTGGAAAATTGGGAGATTATAAAGGAGAACATTTTTAAACAAACTTGATGGTTGTGAATGGATATATGGTCATATTTTATATGTTTATATAAGCAACTATATATACTAAATATATTTTTTATGAGATTAAGTTTATATGAATGTTGCTGCATCAGTGAATCGTTTGACAAAAGCTGGTTTCACTAATGTTTACAACATAGTTGATGGGTTTGAGGGTGATAAGGTTGATGGTAAAAGAAATAAGAATGGCTGGAAAAATTCTGTTGCACCTTGGACATACGATTTTGACCCTAAGCTAATCTATGCAACTGAAAAATAGTGATTTGTAAGAATAAGCTCAATATCATTAGAGCCTGTGAAATTAAAGGCTCTATCATGGCGATGTTTGACATAATATTGGCTAAATTTGTGGTAAAGCAGAAATGGCGGACAGTTATGAGTGATTTTAATCCTGCAGAAGGAAATTTTTTGCTGTTTGGGTTGATTGTATTGGTAATCATTCCTTATGCAGTAATGAAAATCAAAGGAATTTGATAGGATTGTAATAATGAATAGTAACTACTAATTTCACCATGAATACATATTTATTGCGTAACTCCAAAGAAGATTGACGAACGAAGATGTAATAATGGCTATGTTTCAAGAAGGAGAATTATGGCTTTATCCATTGTAGAACTCTATAAAAAAGTATTGCCCAAGACCAACTGCAAAGAGTGTGGTTTTCTTAGCTGCCTTGCTTTTTTGGGAGGAAGGTGATGATTTTGATGCAGATGTAAAGTTGCTTTTTGATGAGATGATTATCTATCATCTTGACATTGAATCTATAATGTTTCTAAGTGAATCTCTTACAAACAGACTTAAAAGTAATACTTAGCATAAATCATAAAACTTATATACTTTCGACAGTGAATCTATTTAGTAATCCAATCCATTCAATCTTTACAATCCTGTAAGCCCAAATTTCTTTTTAAAAATATTGTCCACAAGAGTTGTCATGACTTTTTCTACTACAAACCATAATCATCTTTCAAGCCAAATCCATATCTGTCTCAATCCCCTCTAATCGGGGCAGTGTTTCTGACAGAAAACACAAACACAAAAATTAACATTGCCGCTTTAGCATGTCTCAATCCCCTCTAATCGGGGCAGTGTTTCTGACTTGCTTTGATGATCTAACAGATTCATTATTCTGTATAACTGATAAGTCTCAATCCCCTCTAATCGGGGCAGTGTTTCTGACTATAAATGATGATTACTTAAGTAGTTACAAAGAGGGTATGTCTCAATCCCCTCTAATCGGGGCAGTGTTTCTGACACAAAAAAAAGAATTTTTGGGTGGAAACCCCAAAGTGTGTCTCAATCCCCTCTAATCGGGGCAGTGTTTCTGACGCACTATCAATCTATAAAACAATACGTCCCGGAAACAAGTCTCAATCCCCTCTAATCGGGGCAGTGTTTCTGACAGATTATAACAGTTATGTGAATCAGCGTTTAAAAGCTATTGTCTCAATCCCCTCTAATCGGGGCAGTGTTTCTGACTAAATTTAGAATAAGAAAAAATGAGATTTTTCATAATAAGTCTCAATCCCCTCTAATCGGGGCAGTGTTTCTGACGGTGATACTTTTGCGTAAGCTAAAAAAGCTACCTGGTCTGTCTCAATCCCCTCTAATCGGGGCAGTGTTTCTGACCCGTAACACCTGAAAACTTTAATAACATTGGTGCTTTGTCTCAATCCCCTCTAATCGGGGCAGTGTTTCTGACTCTTGGTCTTTTTTTTATAGAACTGGTGCGGGTCTGTCAAGCCATTTTATCGCATGTCCCCCTTTTCCGATGTGCAGTAAAAAAAGAAACTGTATTTTTGGTATTATTTTTCTGTAATATATTGAAATAATTAAAAATCAAAAAGTACCGCATTTAAAACGGTAACTTAGATAAATAACCCATTAAAATACTTAATAAAACACATTTTTTTGACACATAGCGTTATAGGGAAGTAAACATCCGATTTTTTCAAGGTTCACAAGTTGTCAAAGAGCAATAAAATCAAGTCGTTATCCGTGTTACTGTTTTATATACTGACAGTTGTATAACTTTTCTCTGGTTTAATCAGATAATCTGCAAACTTTCTAACCTGCTCTCTTATCATGTTTCTGTATGATGTTGTTCCATGATTCATCATTGACTCATAAGAGGCAAGCAATGTTCTGCATAAATATGGTTTCATCTCTACTGGTCTTTTTTCTTTCATCTCTTTTTCATCTATATAATTTTGTGGTGCATTGTTTCTAATTATAAAATCATCTGGTTTGACCATTTTTCTGTTAATCAGATTTAAAACAAGCCTATCGCCAATAACGCACCTGTATTCTTCCACAAGATCGCACGCTAAAGATGGTCTGCCATAGCTGACTTCATGGAGTGAGCCGCGATAAGGATCAAGTCCGCATATTTTTATGGCAGAGAGAACTTCATTTGTCAACAAAGTATAAACAAAAGATAACAGAGCATTTATAGGATCAAGCGGTGGTCTTTTGCTTCTATTTTTGAATATAAAATCTGGATTTTTTATTAATTGGTTAAACACTGAAAAATAGAATCTTGTCCCAGCTCCTTCAATCCCTCTTATAGCCTCTTTTGAGACCTCTTGAGATAAAAGATTTGTAAGAGCTTTCATTCTGATAGCCATATTTTTCAAAGATTCATCTTTATTATATGTGCCTCTTTCAAGCAGATATGAAACCATATTTTCAATTTTGCCTTTAACCAAAATCTTCATTGTCTGTTTGCAAAATGATTCATCTTTTAGATTAATATATTGAGCCTCTCGCAGTTCAACATGGCGGTGTTCATCAACCATCAACCGCCCTCTGAATTTTCCTGTTGGCGTTATAAAGACGGTCTCAATTCTGTTTTTTATGCAAAAATCTATAACCGAACCTGTTAAAGAGACATATCCTGAAAGAAGAATTTTCTGAAGCCCTTGAGCTGGAATTGTGCCTATTATGGTTTTATCTTTTACAATTTTTAAAGATTCTCCATCTTTTTTAAGATAAGCCCCGGGTTCTACAACATAAAGAGTTTCCATCTAACTCCTATCCTTCAGCAATCATGATATTCAAAATTGTTAGCCAGAATTGACAACTTTTAAAAAGTTGTCAATTCTTCTAAATAATCGATTTATTTATTCCATTCTGATTGTTGCCAGCAAAGTTCCCAATTTAGGATAGTGTGGATAATATCTTTTAAGTTCCGCAGCTATTCCCTCAGCCTTTTTAACATTTCCCATTCTAAAAGCTGAAAGTGCCTGCCAAAAAAGCCCCTCATTGTAGGATTTACACCACTGCTTACGAAAAAATTGAACTGACCCAGCCGCTGCTCTCTCTGCCTGCTCAAAATTTCTTTGAAGGTAGTATAGCTTTGCAAGACGAATAAAGGTTTTATGTTTTGATAGATTATCTCTTTCTAAAGCTGCTTCAAGTGTCTGGGCTGCCTCTTTAAAGCGGTTAAGAGAACATAAGACATCTGATTCTGTCCAACGAAAATATGGAAATCTAATATTCTCAGGAATCACCCTTAATGTATCCAATGCTTTTTGAGATTCGCCAAGTGCAAGCAGAACCCTTGCAAGAAGCTCAACAACAAAATGGTCAGGCTTTTTGGGATTACCACTATTCATGGAAAAAATAAGAGCATCTTTAGCTTTTGGATAATCTTCAAGTTTAAAATAGACCTTTCCCCAATGCAAAATATTTAAACGGAACAGAGATGTAATTTCTCTTTTCATCTTTTGCAATACAGCTGGTTATTCTTGCCAATGCCCCTTTTACATCGCCTTTTTCTAAAATCACATTTGCAAGACGATATAGAGATTTGATATAATTTTTCTTCTCCTGATGATGCTCTAATTGCTCTTTCTCATTAAGTTTTTCCCAGTTAAGACACGCTTTGCTAAAAAGCGGAATTGCAGGCTCTGGCTTGTTCTCAATCTGGGTAAAAAGCATTCCCTCACGATAAAAGCAGGTTAAAATCCTCAAGTTTTGAAATCATTTTAAGAAATTTATGCTCTGTCATATTTGAACATTCAAAAACTGACTTTTGAACTCTTACACCATATCCTTTAAGGGTCTTTGCCACACGGTATCTTACCCTGTTATCAACAATATCAAAACATACAAGCACAAACATTATATCGCCTCCTAAATGATTTATGAAAATATAAATATTTGTATGTTTAAACCAAAAATCTTTGCAACTGAACAATAGCAGCCTTCATATTTTCTAAAGCATCTTGTAGGTTCTCAACTCTCATAGCTTTAGGGCTTTTTTTTTCTGCTATCTCCTGCCAAGATTTAAGGTGAATCAAAGGGTGTATATATCCTGTGCTGTCTGGTTTTAAAGGGCAAAAATCGCCTTGAAATCCTAAGAGTGAGTGGATTTTCTTACACCCAAGCGGAGTGCCTGCAATTCTGCTCAGTTTGAAATCAACTAAATGTGGATTGTATTCTGAACATGGAGCCATTAAATAGTGAATAAGATGTTTAGCACGAGGCAGAAAACCTATTGTTTGAAAAATAATTTTCTCTAAAAAAAGATGGCTTACCATTTTTCCGATGAATACCAAGTGGAAGTTTCACAAGATTACCAAAACCCTTTCCAGTCAGCTTTTCCTGCTTTGGAAAGACCTCAAGATTAAAACTTGAAATGTCATTATTTACAGGCTCTGCAATTCTTGTAAGAAGAGCTTTAACCTTAAAAGCATCAACAGGCTGGCTTAAAAAATACCAGAAGTGGTATCCCTTATGACCGCTGTACTCTAAAAGAGGCGTGATACCAAGTTGTTTAGAGTTCTCAAAAATTCTTGAAATCATCCATGACTTTTCACGATAAAGGGTGTTTTTATGTTCAGCCGTTACTTTGCCTGTTCTATATTCAGGGTTTATGTCGGCATCAATAACCCCACATTTTACTTTAGAATCAGATTTTAAAAGATATATTCCATAAGTTTTTAATCCATTTAGATGTTCCTCAACATGGGCAAGGGTCATAGCATATTTTACAGGAACATAACCCGCCTTGTTCTCATTTTTGTCTGCCCATTGTCTTGCAAATACATTCTCTCTTCCTGAAAAGAGATTTAGAAAATGTTCCATAAGCTCTCTTTTTCGTATCATGCCTTCAAATGGCAATGATGCAGCAGCATCAGGAGATTTTGAATAGTTTGATGGGCAAAAACCGTGTTCTGCACCTAACTCTTCCTTTCTGTTAAGAAGAGAGAGCAGCTCAAGATACTCAATCCGTCCCTTTTCAAACTCAGGAAAATTTTTGTTCAGATAGCTATAGATTTCAAGTGCAAGCTCAATCTCTCCTACCATTTGAGAAAAAGCTGCCCACTCTGCCATCTGTTCAGGGTCAAGTTTCTCCCAAACATTACTGTTTTTAAGAATCGCTCTTGCATCTGTAGCTTTTTCAATAGATTCAGAATTAAGAAGGCTATCCTTTACCCTTTTCAAAAGAAGAGAGTAATCAGTCTTTAAAGGCTGAATAGCCTCGTCAGCCTCATGGCTATTTTTAATAGAAAGGTTTGGCTGCATGGATTATCTCCGTTATTTTTATCTTGAACTTATTACGCCTATAACGGAGATAACGGAATTGATGGGATTTTTTTCAGAAATAATACAGGGGGCAAAAATTTTGCGTCATGTTTTCAAAGGAAAATTCTGTGATTTATCTTTAAAACACTTGCAAGCAACAAGGCATTTTTCTTTCCAATGGGACGCTTTCCCCGTTCCATTTCGGAAATGTGCCTCTGGGGAATCCCTGTTAGTTCAGAGAGTTTTACCTGTGTCAAACCTTCTTTATGTCGGGCACCAGCCAGACAATTACCTGATTCATTTTCTATTAATTCTTTTGGAAAGGCTTCTCTCCAAGGGATTGAATCGGATGTGTCATGGAATCCAAGAGATTGTAATGCACAAATGGCTTTTTCTTTATTTTCCGCAGGACCAAGAAACTTTAGCTCAATATGGGGCTTTTTCGTGTGTTCCAGCATAGGTTACCTCAATAAGTTTAATTTCTTTATCTGTTTCTTCCCATACAGCCACATAGGTAGGACTTCCCTTTTTTATGTGGCAATGGTGTCGAGTGGGAGCAAGTTTACTGTAGTTTGCCCAGTTTCCACGTACGGGACCATTATTTTCAATATCAGCAAGAAGGGCAATTAATGATTTTTGAACATTCTTGGGAAGTTCGAGAATCATCTTTGACGCTTTTTTGCTTATGTTTAGCGTCCAGTTCATTGATTAAATATACTATCTTTTAGTATAAAATCAACTAAAAGAATAACGTCACAATCCCCTCTAAGTGTGGCAGTTTTTCTGACTTAAATTCTTCGACCTTACAAGTTTCCAAATTTACTAAAAATCTCACTATATGCTTTTTTAAATCTATCTTTGATAGATTGAGCATTGTTAGACTTTTTATCTATCTCTGTTAAAAATCCGCCATGATTTACATCATTGCTAATGTTTCTTAAAGATTCAAACACTCCAGCAAAATCAATAACAAGCTGGTTTTGTTGAAGTTGTTTTACCATATTTTCAAATGCTTCTTTATCTTTTTCATCGTTTTCCTGCCCCGCATTGTCTTCTGTTTTCTTTTTGTCTGCGGTTCTGTTAAAGGCAGCAGACGCAGCACTTCTATTCTCTTTTAAACCCCAATCTAAATTCTCTTTGGCAAGAATAAGAGTTATAATATTTTCTTGAAGCATTGTAATTCCCTGCTGGTAAAGCCCATGTTCTAAAGCCCATTGAACTGCTTTAAAACCATTATTTACATCATCTTTTACAAAACCATCAATTTTCTTCTCAATAACTTTCATAAGAGGGGCAAGAGGTTTTATAAAAATATCGCTTCTTTGCACTGTCTCAAGTTTATCTTTAAGCCAGCCGTAATCGTATTTTATAATTTCAGCCCCTCTGTTGACCATGATATTTTGGCTTATTTTATTTATTCCATTTACAATATAGCGTATCTCTTCAGCCACAGCTTTCTCTTCTTTATATGAGTTGCCTCTCATAACCAATCCAATATCTTTGTTCGCAAGAGATGCAAGTTCTGCTGCACTGCCATTTTTAACAAAACTTTGCGTTGCCTCTGTCCATTCAATTAATTTTTCAAAACTTGTAAGATCAAATATAGGGGCAACTCTTTCATCTTCTGGTATCTTTTTTTCAACTTCAGAAGGATGTCCAAGAACCTCAAACGCACCGTAATAAATAGCTTTAACAGAAATATTTTTGATAAGCCTTGCATATCCCACAAGAACCATAAAAAGCATGGGAATAGAGCGGAAACTGTGCGTTATATCAAATATTATTTCTTCATTTTCTTTAAGAGAGTCATAAACAGTCTGAAATATCTGCCAAATCTCATCTTCACTGTTTCCAACTGGAATATCATACCGTTTTACAGATGCGTTAAGTTTCATATTCTCAAGAGATTTTCCAAGCCCTGTATTAACAATTATCTCTTTTGTTTTGTAATCTTTATGACCATTATCGTCCCAGTTTAATTTTTTAGCCTCATCAGTTGTAAAAATTCTTATCTCATCTTCTCTATTCCAATCTCTGCAGAAACGGTTAATAACATCTTCTTGAACATACTTGACAACATTTCCAGATTCATTTTTGAAAGAGTATCTGCACTTTGTATAATTACCTGTGCCAAGAAAAGATATAAATGCTTTTGCCATAACTATTTATTCTCCATAAATTATATATTAAGGTTACGGTTTTAAATCAGAACCTAAAATTTCACTCTCTCTGATTAACTGGCAAAACTTTCATTTAACCATGCAATAGCAGCATTTCGCTGTTGCAAAGTTTCTGCGGTTGTTCTTACTGTAAATTTTGTGATTGCTCCATCATTAGAATACCAGCCATCTATTTCGCTTATTTTGTCGTCTTCAGTTCTGCGAAAAATATTTTGTTTTTCAAGATCGCGGTTATAGTAGTAAATATAAATCCTGTTCACAAAAGATGCCTTTAAAATTTTTTCAAGATATTTTGGGAGTCCTTTGTGTTTATTGGCATTTTTATCCTCATATACTATTTTCCGCTCTTGAATTGGAATTTGCGAATCAGCAGGCAGAAGCTCTTTTTTACTCTTAAATCTGCTTCTAAATGTCTCATGGAATAATAAGCCTGTTGGAGTAAGTTCGTAAATATATTTTCCATCACCTTGAATATAGTCAACAAGAGCATCAAATCGGTCATCTGGCAGCTCCCACTTCTTATCAAACTCAATCATATTATTAGGATTATTGTCAATTTGAGAAAAAATTTCATAATATTGAAGCCAGAACTCAAAATCAAATGAAAGAGGCTGAGGAGGCAGGGTTATAACCTCATTAAAACCTTCAAACATATAACAAACTGGAATGCAAAGTGCTTGACCAATCATGCCAGCAAATGAGATTTGAGCTTTATATCCGCCTGTTGCGTTTATTAAAATTCTCTCTGACCCATAATTTCTGACAACTGAAACAATAAGACGAACAAGATTTTTTAACCCCTCATTTTTAAAACGTTTTGCATTATCAGAATTAAGCCCATCAACTTTATGAATTTTTACATTTTGAAATCTGTTCTTTTTGTTAAAAGGTTCGCTGTAGTAGTTTAAGAGCGTATTGCCAACAATTTGACCTTCTTGAGTATCAGATACAAGAATAAAATGATAAAACCGCTCATTTAACAAACCTTGAGAAAGGATAGCCTCAACAGAGTTAATCTCTGCCCCGCAAACTCTATCTGTGTCAGCAATTTGGCATAGTCCTTCAGCCATATTTTTACTTTCATTAGATACAAAATATTTCTTAATATTGCTGTATTTATCATTAGAGCTGTTTAAAATATTGTTTTTAATATTAAAAAGTAGGCTTGTTCCAGCAGTGCTGATAAGAATATCCCGCATGGTTAAGTTCCTTTACGTGAAAATTAATAAATTATTTATGAATGCTATATCTTACCTGAAAATTATAAAATATCGTTGTTTTCACGCAGCAGCTTAACAACACTCTCTTCTGCCTCTCGCAACATTCTATGTCTTATATCTCGCGGGGCAAATGCAGCCTTAAAGCTGTTGCGGATAATACAGAGTATCTCCCAAACACTTAAACCTTGAGGGGTAAGACGGCAGGCTCTGTGCAGCTCTTTGGAAAAATCAGTTCTTGATATTCCTGTGTTATCTGTATTGACAGTTACCCTTAACCCTTTTTCAAGATACTCTTTTAAAGGATATATCTTTAGATGATTAGTGGTTTGATAGTAGTTATCGCAATAACCAATAATCTGAAAATTGCTTGAGGGACACATCTCTAAAACAATATTGCGATCTAAAAAACGCTCCATAAGTTCACGATTTTCATTTAAAGTCAAAGAGTGTCCTATTCTTTCGGCATTTAGATGATACACAGCTTCCCATATACTTTGCACCTGCTGATTTTCGCCAGCATGTATTGTAAAGTGAAGGCACTGCTCCATAACAGGCATTAAAGGCTCACGCATTTCTGATGCTTTGCAAGCACCTTCATCGCCTGCAAGATCAAAGCCTCTTAAAGCCACTCTCTTTTTACTGTTTTGCTCCTCTTTAAGTATCTCTTTTGCAAGCTCAACATGATCCCGAACCTTTTTAAAATCACCATGACGGCTTGCAATAAAGATAATGGAGCAGTAGAGCCTGTCTTGATATTCAGCCAGAGTTTCCTGTATTATTTTATAGACCTGTTTTGATGAAAGGTTTCCGTCCAAGGAATAGTTGACAGGCGAACATCTAACCTCAAGATAACTAACATTTTGGGCAATCGCCTTCTCTGCAATAACCCTGCACGCCTCTTTTAAACATGCCTGATTTTGCAAAAGCCCTGAACCTTGAAGGTCTCCTAACTCTTCATAATGTGTAAAGCCAATATTGCAAAACTTAGATTCATCAACATATTCGCCATATATCACCTCATCTAAAAGCTCTGGAGCATCACAAAAGAGCATAATAAAAGATGCTGTAGATATAAAAGATGGCACTTTTGCGGATAGCTCTTTTACGTTCCAATTATCTTTTATCTCCCTCACGCCTTTTAAAGAGCCGATATACTCTTTAATCGACTTTGCATTTCTCTCTTTTATCCATTCTTTAATTGGAGAAAGCCATGTTCTTAGTAAATCGGCAGATTCGGGCGGGTCAGCATATTTATTTATATCATCGGTTGCAGCAGAGGCAATTTTTATAAGCTCATCAGCGTTTGCAACACCGCCTAAATGACAATGAAGCTCTGCTTTAGGAAGTTTTTTTAAAAAAGACAGCTCTTCATCTTCTTTTGCAGGATCAACTCCCATTTTCCAGCTCTTTAACCGTACTATCTTCTCTTCTGGAAGGCTGTATAGTGCAAGAAAATTTGTCTGTGATTCATTGCCTTTAAGCATAGTGTTTGCGTAGTTGCACATAAGATAACCAGCATCAGCTTTCAGCCTGTCAAGTGTGCTTGTTAAAGGAAAAGATGGATCAATATCTAATCTAATTGGCTTGCTTGGCAATTCGTGCAATAGACTGTATGTAACAGGCAGTGTCGGGAAGATAGAATACTTATCTATATCAATTGATAATCTGCTGCTGCCTGATTTTGCAACTGATAGTATTGGATTTGCCTCGTATTTTCCAATTATGAATGGGGTAACAAAATCCTTATATTCTGGTTTGGCAGGTTCGAGCAAATCTTGAACTGTAAGTTGGTATGGTTTTATTCCTAATAATTCAAGAGGGTTAGGATTATCAATAATGTGAATGATTGCATCGCAGCCAAACCAAGCAGCAGCGTTCTGTAAATCTGTGCTCATTGTTTTGCGTCCGCCTGTTAAGGATAAAAACAGCTTCCCATTTTTAGAATGGTGCCTTGCATTAAAAACAATTGTGTGAATAGCCTCACACATCTTTTTGCACTCATCTTCAGTTGAAAGGTTATTTGTATCACTAACCTGCCATATTTTGAGCAGAGGACGACTATTTTTATCAAGCCTGTCATACCACTTTGCTATTTCTTCAAGCCCTTCTTCAGCTTTCTTTCCATAAGTTGTTACAACCCAAAACTCTTTTACTGGGCTTATTCCATATTTTTTACGCCCTTGCTCAATATTTTCTATTCGCGGATGGTATTTAAAGAGATCAACCAAATCTGGATTGGTCAGTCCCATGAGTTCAGGCAGAATCTGCCATGTTCCGCCAAGTGTTGTTACAAGAATATCAGTCATAAAAATCCCCTTTTAATCAGATCAATCTTTTCTGACAAAAAAAATCCCCAAGTGCCTGTATCAAGACACTTGAGGTTAGCAATCCCCTCTAATCGGGGCGGTGTTTCTGACTTCAAGATATTATCACGAAAACACTTTATATATTGATAATGAGTTTCAATCCCCTCTAATCGGGGCGGTGTTTGTTAAGATACTTTTAAACTGCTATCACCCATTAACAATTCACGAGCTTTATCAGATAGTTTGTCTGGTTGTCCTGCTGCCCAAAGGATAATATGTGTGTCAAGCAGCAATTTCATGATTTTTCCCCATTAAACAACGATATAAGTTTTTCAGACTCCATAGTGTCAAAATCATCTGGCACTGATATTTCTCCAGCCATAAAGCCAAGTTTTTTAACTGTAGGAATATCTTCTTCATTCAAGCCAATAACCTTTACCATTGGTTTTCCAGCCTTAGCAATTACAAACGATTTTCCATGAGCAGCATCTTCAACCAAACGGGATAAATGTGTCTTTGCTTCATTAATATTTATTATCAGCATCTCAATCTCCTAATCAAATTTAATAGAGTTTAGTTAGTTTAACTATAGGACTAACTTTTAGCTGTCAAGAGCCAAAGTCTATTCTTCTGAATCATGGAGTAAGCTGATTGCATGGATTTAACTGATGTTTTTGTGGTTGTTTGAATCAAGATGACAGTATTTCAGGATAGTCGGGCTAAAAACAATCTTTCCTTATCTGTTTATTCTGAAAATCCTGATTCAAATAGTCTGACAAGTCTCAATCCCCTCTAATCGGGGCAAGGTTTCTGACTTAATAAACTTTTTCTGCCAATTTTCCATTAATCTTACTTATAACTTTATCTATACCTTTTCTATCATTAAGATAGAATTTTTTTCCGTCAATTTCTATTCCTTTTTCTCCCCCTGTCAACGCCTCAACCTCCATTTCCATAATACTCAGCATCATATCAATCATTGGAGCAGGCAATGTTGTTATATTGTCTATCGTCTCTCTTTCCATTCTATCTATCTCATCAATATAATACCAATTCTCTTCTTCTCTCTCCCTAATTTTCCTCCTTCCCTCCTCCATCTTCCTCTTAATTTCTCCCATCCAATAAGTTAATCTTACAAAATCATTTCCAATTCCAGCCGCTAATTCTACTTCTGTTCCATCTACCAACGTAATTCTCTCTCCCATTTTCTCTCCTTTTCCCACTCTTAATAATTTATAAACCTATCATAATCAGCATGACTACCAATCCAAATCCATTGGATTCCTTCAGGTGCATCAATACCAACCGCCCGGCAGTTAAGACCTACACGCACTGACCAGAGTTCTTCAATCCGCTTGAGTTGTAATGAGGGGTGACGAGGATTTGTTTTTAAGAGTTCATAATTTTTATCAGCCAACTCACGAAGCTCTGATGGCAATTCATAATATGCTTCCCAAAAATCAGATGAAGTGTAATGTTTCAAATTTCAATAGCCTTTCCCTGAGCAAATTCACTACGTGCCTTATTAATAAGTTGTTTGAACTTACCTGCTTTAAAATCAGAGGCTATTTGTTTGTCCCAGCACTCATTTTCAAAGTTGTGAAACCACTCTCGTAAAGAGCTAAAATCCTCAGGTGGCAGTTCTTGGATGCGTGTTTGAATAGCTTCTACTTCGGTCATAATTACCTCCATATTTTTCTTAAATTTAAACTAATAGCTTTTCATCTACTACAAACAATAAGCACTATTCAAGAAAAATTCATGCAATTCCCTGTTTGATTTTTTCTTGTAAGGGGGTGAGGCGTGTTTCTCAATCCCCTCTAATCGGGGCGGTGTTTCTGACGATAAATGAAATTCATACATGACGCGAACCAGATTTCAGTCTCAATCCCCTCTAATCGGGGCAGTGTTTCTGATAGGTGAAGATTTCTACGGACAGGACGGCAATTCATTTGCCATGTCTCAATCCCCTCTAATCGGGGCGGTGTTTCTGACTATTTAAAAACGAATCTAATTTTGATTTTGCATTACCTGAGTCTCAATCCCCTCTAATCGGGGCAGTGTTTCTGACTTTAGCAGAAATTCAAGAGCTTAATAACGAAATTATTAGTCTCAATCCCCTCTAATCGGGGCGGTGTTTCTGACGCTTGAACAAGACGAAAAACGTCTGTTTATCAAACTCGAGTCTCAATCCCCTCTAATCGGGGCAGTGTTTCTGACTCAAACAGTTGAAGTTGACGCAATAGTATCATGTAATGGGTCTCAATCCCCTCTAATCGGGGCAGTGTTTCTGACATAAATCAATTTAGATAATTGACAAAATAAAAAGCGTGATTAGTCTCAATCCCCTCTAATCGGGGCAGTATTTCTGACATTAAAATCAGGAACTATAATTGAAGGGATAGTAGAAAAGTCTCAATCCCCTCTAATCGGGGTGGTGTTTCTGACTCTTGGTCTTTTTATTATAGGACTGGTGCGGGTCTGTCAAGCCGTTTTAGCAGATGTTCCCCATTTTTCGCAATGCACAAATTGTCAAAGAACAATAAAATCAATAGCTTATTTGGGATGTATTAGTTGCTAATACAAAAGTAGTTTTTTATCTGCTATTATTATCTATATATTTTCTAAACCTAACATGCCTAAAAATATGGCTTAGGCGAATCTCTCCATTTCTGCCCTTAATTTCAACAGCATTTCGCTCTGTTGTGGAATATAAAGGCACAATCTCAAGTTCAAACGCCCAATTAACAAGATAATAGACCCCTCCAAAATCGCCTTGAATCAGAACATAATCACCACTTTTGCCGTTTTGTGAAAGCCAATCACAGATGGGTAAAAGATACTCTTTCACACTTTCAAGCTCTGCTGGAATCTGCTTCCAAAGCTCTTTTAATTGAGTTGGCAAATCGACAAAATTTGAAACCCCAAGGCTATTTTCAGCATCAAGCCTCTGCTCTTGAGTAATTTCGTGGTTGAATATTAGGAAAAGTGTTTTAGGCATTTTATTCATTTAACCTAAAATAATAGCTTCAATCGCATCATTACGCTCTCTTACTGTTTTCCACTTCTTTTTACTGACATCGTTTTTAGACCACTGCTTTTTTTCCTGCCAGTAGCTTTTTAGTTGCTCGGCGATTTTTTTGCGATAATCAGCCGCATAATTTTGAATGTTATTAAAAATATCATTCATTTCATTTTCTGACAGATTATTATTACTGAATTTTGCCAGCAACTGCTCTTCAGGCGTCATGGATTCAAAAGTGCGTCTATTCTCCTCTTCAATCTCTCGTTGTTTCTCTTTTTGCTGTAGGGCAAGTTCTTGTTCCTGCTTTTGTTTTATATCCTTGAGTTTGGCATCTTTTAACTTCTGAACTCGTGATTCAAGTTCTTCTACAGTAAAGGGTAATGCTTTAAGTGATAAGGCTTTGTTTCCTATCGGTTTTGACTCGATTCCATGAAATTCAAGTTTGCACCAGCCAAATGGATAAATCCCATTTGCAAGGGTTCTTGTTTCTCCATATTTACCTTTTGGTGTTCTTGGATTTCTTACTTTATCCAATGTCATGCACTCAACGTGCGAATGCTGACCAACACGGATCAAGGCTTCGTTTGATTTAAGTGATGCAATCGCAAGAGAAGCTGGAGAGATAGAATCTTCAACCTCTTCTGAAACATCTTTGTAGAATTTGTTATATTCGTCGATATATTTTTGAACATAAAACAGATTAAGTGATTCAATAAGGAAATTTATATCCATTTTTGTGGTAAACTGTTTAATTTTAACTACAAATTTATCAGGCTCTAAAATCATACGACTACTGTATTTGATTGGCTCTAAATTACGGCAAAGATTCACTGCACACTCTTTAGAACCTTTTGGAGTAAGGCTTTTGTTTTTATCTTTAGTGTATTCTTTTGCCTCAACAATACAAGTTCCATGCTCTTTTAGCGATATGTCAGAAAGTTTAAGATACCTTAAAGGGTCTTCCCTGATTTGACCAAAAATGCTGGTTTCCCAGTTTCTTTTTTTTCCGTCATCTTTTTTTATTCCTGCCTGTTCTACAAACCTGTTTGCAATGGCAGTTCTTATTGCTCCTTTTATGGAACTTCCCGGAATGTAAGCAAAACCATCAATCTCATTACGTGTCATTGAGTTTACAAGAACTTGATTGGCTGCATTTTGCAATCTGATTGCTTTATCGTAATCTGCAAGCAGTTGTGGAGTATCTACAGGTATGGAGATTCTGTCATGGCTGCCTGTCTGGTAATGGTTGGCAATAAAAGTTCTGATTGCACTGAAACTGTCCTTCTCCATAATGGATAGAAGTTCATCCTTTTCAGGATAGTCAGCAATCCAGTCAATCAAGTTTATAATATGGAGCTGTCCATCTCTTATAATATATGAGAAGGGGTCAATTTCAGTTCCAGAACCTATATGCACGGGGGTCAGGATATGAAAACTGACATCATATTGCTGGGGGTTGCTTTTGGGATTCATATATAAATTTCTCCTTTCTGAATAACGAATTTACACAGATTAAACTCCGTGAAATCAGTGTAATCCATTAATCAGTGATTCAGATAACATTACTGAACCTTTATTAATTCACTCTAAACGGACAAATTAATACCAACAGTTACAGGAACTCCGCAATGCCTTATCCTTTCGTCTGTGTGAACGCCTTTTAAAAGCATTGTCCTATTTAATGACTCTTGTGTAAAAAACAAAGCTCCGGGTTCATACATGAGAATCGGTTTTTTAAAAGGTCTTGGATTTCCGCCAGTCGGGCTTGAGACAGCATAAGTTCCGCCAAGTCTGCCAAATTTGGTTTTAAGCCTGTAAAAAGCACTGTATTTCTCCATGCCTTCAAACGCTGTCAAAGATAGAGCGACTTTGGCATTCGGAGCATTTGCCGTGATTGAAGATTCGTCAAACTCAGAATCCCGTAAAATTTCAAGCACACCCATGCCGATATTTTTATCAGCACCAAAGCCGTTATCTGGAAGAAATTTAGTCATAAACCACTCAACATCAGATTCAAATTGAGGCAAATTTACCTCAACATAAATATCAAGAGCTGCATTTTCTGGATACCATTGCTTTTCACGGACAAATAAACCTCCTGAAGCGTCAACTGCTCCAGTCAATCGGTTGATAACATTGGAAGCTGAGACTTCGCTTACAGGTGCATTTTTATCATTTAGAAAATCGCTATTTTTTGAGTTCTCTCTGTTAAAAATAGATATAAGGGCAGATTCAGAATAGTTATCTTTAATTTCATTCCAATGAGCTAAAGATATGAATTTAACCTTATTCCATTTTTTCATTAGACTCCGTGCGTCAAATAGCAGCTCCTTTTTATCTTTTTTCTGACTACCGCCTTTAATCTGACCACTGCCTTTAAGGTTTGTTTCTGCTTTTTTATCTAAATCTTTGATCATCTCTTTATCAATAAACTCCTGAGCCTTTTTTCTGCTCAAAGGTGGCAGCACAGGTCTTGGCAGAAATCCAGCAGGAAAGGCAGAGGAAAACAGAACTGGAGCTATCTTCTCATCTTCGTACAGATCAAGAAAGTCAGTAAGAAACGACTCGCCTTTATGAAATGCCAATGCCCAGCAAAAATGTCCGAAAAAAGTATCTGACATAAAGGGGGTAATCACAGGAGAAATTGGTTTTATCTTATATTTCAGCAACATACAAACGCCTCCATATTATAGTTGTGGCAATGTTGATTTATTAGCAACTATCATTGCAGACAACATTGAGTAAAAAACATTCATGAAATAACTCCTGCTTTTCAGTTGAGTTTAATTGACTCAAGAAAATCTGCACCTTTTTGCTCACCATCAATCTGGATATTGGTAAAGCGTATCTGCCCGCAACCTCTTGAGCCTCCGCCTCCAAGAGCATCAAGCTGCAAAAGACGCATGGATTTAAACAGAACATTCATATAATCGTTTTCGGCATCTTTGGGGTCAGTGTCAAATACTCTAAATGAGATAAAAAAATCAAACTCAACACCAGCAGGGACACGCTCAAGCGGTCGAGGGTTTGCAATACCCGTTATTCTGTTAATACTGTTCTCATATTTTATCTCTAAGGGTAGTTCACCTTTTTGAAATCGCTCTTTCCACTTTTCAGACAAATGTGCATCTCTTACAACAATGCGTGTAGGACCAAGCTCTGGTGGTCTCTTGGAAGAAGATGTGCCAAATACTGCACACACTTCACATTTTGCACAATCGCAAGGATTTCCTTTTGATGTGTATCGTCCCTCTTTCATTTCATAAAGAGAACGAAGCTTTCCCTTTAAAGATGAACCCGGAATATATGGTGCATTACTTCCGGGAAGTGGGTCTTTTATAATTGGATTATCAAGTCCGCCAATTTCTATAGTCTCTTTGGATGCCCCAATGTGAAGCCCCGTCATTACCTCAATTGTGCCATGTATATTTTTGATTACGGAAAGTTTCATAGTCTGCTTCTCCTGATTTTATATGCAAGTGGTTTGAATGTTTTAATATATTTGTGCATTAAATGTGAATCATCTTTAACTATTGGATACACCAATACCATAATAGAAGCCGACTACCGCCTCAAAATGGAGCATAAATGCTTCAAAATCTCTTTCTGTTTCTACTTTATCCACATTTTTAATGAGAAAATCCTTAAAATCTGGAACTATCTTCTGATTTTTTGGATTTGCAGCATAGGAGGCTTTTGATTTTACCATTTTAATCAGAGGCTTTACCCTCTGAAAACCATCTACATGAACCCGTTTCTCCAATTGCCTGAACTCATTAAAGAATCTTCTGAGCTGGGCAGATGAGAGGGACTTTCTATCATCCACTGTTTGAGCTTTTGTCCAGTTGTCGAATTTATAAGTGACAAAACTTTCGGCAGTCTTTTTAGCTTCTGTATCAAGCAATTCTGCTTTTATTATGTTGTTCTGATCAAAATAACTCATAATTGTTCTCCTCTTAATATTTTTCTATATTTGATGCCCAGAGCTAAAGCTCAGGGCTAAGTTTATGTAAGACCCCTTTAAAGTGGCTTTTTCTATTTCGCCGATGGATTTTAGCCTATGGCTGCATTAGTTTAATCTTCCCTGTTAAGATTCATTGCATAAAACAGAGGAATATTTAACAGAGCAAGTTCATCACGCTCTTTTGATCCAACTGCAAAAATCCTTTGAAGCATAATAAGTTCCTCCAGATTATTCCGTTTTTCATTCTGTATATTTCTGCCAATATCGTAATGGGCATGTGAAAGATATATCCCATCCCTGATATTTTTACCGCTGATAAAACTTCTATACATACGATGATAAATAAGAAGACGATACAAGAATGCCATTGAGAAACCTGTTCTATCTTTATCCTTCAATGCCTTGTCAAATATTTCACCTTTATCCAGAAGTTCTTTCAATTGCTGCCATGAGACCTCCTCATCCAAAAATGAGACAGAATCTTTGGAACGCTGTGAGTCTTTGAACTGTTTTGCATTTTCAAGAGCCTCTTCTGCACTTTCTGCCGCCTTTCTCATTGGCATTCTTGGTTTTGCTACAAAAAGACCGCCTGATATTGTAATGTCAGGATTGTTAGCACAGAATTGAGTGAGCTTTTCTTTCAAAAGTATTGCAAATCTTGCTGTCTGCCACCATGGACCAATCAGAAAAAGATCATCACCACCTGAATAGACAACATAAATATCAGGATATTTCTCTTTAATCAGATGGACTATATACTCTGAAAAGAAGATATTGAGCATACGAGACAGTGATGAAAATCGTGCTACTGAAAATTTCTCTTCTCCCTTTGTGCTGCTAAGTCCAGTGCTGAATATCATGCCAAGATTATCTACATCTGCCTTGAAAAAGGATAGCAAAGAACGCCCTTTCATCTTTATTTCAGATGAAGAATTAACTGTTTGCTTTGATTTGCTGGCAATCATGGAAAATGTTTTTATCCGTTCATTCTGAGGTCTTTGGCAAAGTTCATGGAAACCCTCCTCATCTTCAAACATTGAGAAAATCGATCTATCCGCAAGTTCGGCATCAGATAGAATAGGAAGATGTCTCGCAATTCTTGCCCTGGCAAACTCATAACCATCATCAAGCCTTTCAATATGCAAAACTCCGTCAAGCCCATCAAGTGAGTCAGGAAGCTTACTCATAAGTTTAAGGGATAAATTACCCATAAGCGGAATTTCTCCTTTAAGCAAGTTGCCCCCTTTAATCTGTGGATTATCTCTATCTTTGCAATAAAACAGATAAGATGTCCCCGGCAGTTTTGCACCTATATAGATGATCTGATCGCAACAATCCCTGCATATTCTCACCTGTTCATCACTGTCAAACTGCTCATATCTCTTATAATCCAAAGATGCTTTTTCATCTGCTGCATTTATTTGGCAAATTGAGCAGTTGCCATTCTCAAAATCGTTATAATCACCCTGAATCACACAACCCATTGTTTCAAAGGTTCTGCCAAGTTTATTTAGTTTGGCAGCGTCAATTGCTTCATTCACCTCATCTAACTTTTCTCTAAAAAGAGCCATATCAAAATCTTGCTGACATGCCTTTATTTTTGATGAGAGAACTGCTGAAAGCTGCCCTTTAAATCGCTTTCTGAACCAAATTTGCATCTGCTTGTCCATTGCATCAAGATGGTCGCCAACCTCTGTGCAGTTAGGCAGAACAAGAATGAATTTCCCGCCTGAATCAACTAAACGACACACAGAAGAGAGAGAAAGATTTTCACCTAAATCGCCCATCTCCTGAATATTTAAAATAAAAGAACGATTGATCGCCTGAAGAAAAAATGACCTTGCTCTTAATATTTTAGATACACCTCTGCCGCTGTTTTTGCTGATACCGAATATATATTTCTGAATGCCTGAAATATCCCCTCCTGCAAGTATAAATTTCTCTTCCTTGTCTTTCAGAGCAGGGACACCTCCATTTTTGGCATGGTAAATATAGAGTGCCTGAGCAAGAGCTGCTGTGCTGAAACTATGGTCAAACAACGAAACATCAGAAAGGGTTTTATAGCTTGATGATGGCACAGCCCATGTAAATTTCTCTAATACTGATATTAAAGATTCAAAGTAAAATCTAAAATCAAGGCTTGTATCTATCTGTGTTAATGCTTCAAGAAACTGGTTAAACAAAGTATCATATTCCTTTGCATCCCCTGAAGGGCTGCCTTTTTGAGGAAACATACTCTCATCATTTGTGTTCAACGCTTTCAGCTCATAAAAATAGTTACCGGGGCTTTTAAAAGTGTGGTTTTTAAGTTCAATTTCATCAAACACAGAAACCAGCCTTGCCTTTCTGAAATCTGCACTTCCCTTGTCATGTTCCTTGTCTTCGTCTGACACCCCCTCTTTTTTAAAGCGGTCTGTTCCAGCACTTAAACAATCAGCCACATGAATAGACATCTCAAAAAGATTGTTGCTGTCAGGTCTGTGATGTGCTGAGGCAATACGTGCAATGACAGAGCGTGAATCTTCAAGCTCATCAGGCAATGGGAGATCATTTTCAATGAAATGGTCAGTATAAACCGAATGCCAATGTGAATATGTGCTTTTATAAGACGGCAGATATGTTTCAATAAGATTCTTTGAATATGGACGTTTTGCACGCTGTGCAAATTTTCCCACATCGTGCAGCAATGCCCCAGTTAGCAATATTTTTAAATTTTTATCCATAAATCAGTATTCTCCTTGTTTTGATAATGCTGCAATAATCATATTAATCCATCATAAAAATCTTTTATCCTGGCATATTGATTCAGACGGAGTTACGGCTCCTGCACCTGCGAAAACGATACCTTCCCCAGCCCGAAAGCAGTATTTTTTCCTATATGCACCTTTTCCGCCATCTTCATAAAAGGCAGAAACGGGGTAAAATCTCCCTGATACTCAACTTTGCCTACAAGTCCACCCATGAACATCTTTTTATCTTGAGTTGATGAGTAGCGTTTCCAATCAAACCACTGAAGAGAATTGTTTGAAATGGAAATCTGTTCAGACCTGGCCACCAATCCTGAATAGTCTATATCTGGCTCCCCTTCACCATACACATTGAGAAGAGAGGTTGTCCTGCGTATTATGTTTCTGAGCAGGAGAGGGAACGGCAGGTTTGCTATCGGAACCTGTCGGGATATGATTCTCAGTGGAGTATGGATTTGCATAGCAATCTTTCCAATATATATTGGACTTTGATCTGATGCTCTATCTGAAATGAGTGTCAGACGATCAACCTGTTCTGGCATACTGATTGTCTGACTGTTTCTGCTGTAAAAAGTGGAGGAGAGGTCTCCTGATGTAACTGACTCAAGAACAAACCGGCTTCTTCTCCCTTTGATATTTCTCCCAATGCCTATCTGCCCCATCTGCTCAAAAGCATAAATAAAATATGGAAGATTGCGGTTGATCTCTCCAAATAACAAAAGGGTGCAATCTAAAGTCTCCCCTTTTTTAAACTCATGGCGGGTTGAGACAGGCGGTTCAAGGACTAATGGCGATGGTGCTGATGAAACTCTTGAACCATCAGGGAGTGCGATAGCATCAGCAGTTTCAAATATCATTGCGTAAGTGCAGTTCTCTCTAAGCAAACAGGTTGGACACTCCTGTCTTTTAAGGGCACAAACCACTCTCTTTAGTGCATGTCCCAACACTCCACGAAAGGTTGACCCTTTGTAATATGGAAGAACGGCATCATCTTCTAATCGTATAACAAATTTGTAGCTGCCAAATATCATTTAAAACTCCCCGTTTTGTGTTATGAATTGCCACCCTCTGTTATCGAATAAAGCGGGAACCGTAATATCTAAAAAAAGTGGAGTTAACCGCAGATTATTAGAATTGAACAGCCCTGATAATACTCACAAATAACAAAATAATATTTTGATAATTTTGTCAGTTTGTAATAGTTTATCTGTAAATAATATGTTAATAATATTTTTTTTGATTATCATGCTTTTTATAATTATTTTTCTATACAAATAATAATTTTTTGATGAAACAGGAAAATATAATGAAAAACAGAACCTCAGAGAACAAACCTGACAAACTTTTTACAAGCAACACTCTATCTGATGTGAGACCAGCGGGTTACGCATGGTTTGTGGAAAAATTCAAGCTGAATGTCATGCCGAACTGGCACATATCAGCAATATCAACATCAACCATCCATAAATCAACGGGCAGCAATGGTATTATCACAGATATTTATCCGAAATCCTACCTGCCGGAAGAGACAGCAGGCGGACATTTAGAGTTTGCCCTGAAATATGATGGAGTAAACCTGGGCTATCTTTCATTAATTTTTAACCTTGAAGAACAGGACGATATTTTAGGCTATATTCAACAAAAACCAACAGGGAAATATACCCGTCGCATCTGGTTTCTTTTTGAATTTCTGACAAAAATAAAGCTGCCAATTTCTGACATTACACAGGGCAATTATATTCACCTGCTTGAACCTGACCAATATTATGCCGTTACACCCGGAGAGCGGATTCAACGCTGCAGAATAATAAATAACCTTGCTGGCAATCATAAATTCTGCCCTATTATCAGACGTTCTGAAAAAATGAAACAGATGGAGTCAGAGGATTTTCAGATGCAATGTCAGAATATTATCACGTCCTACCCTTCGGAACTTCTCAGACGTGCGTTAAGCTATCTCTATAATAAAGAGACAAAATCCTCTTTTAAAATAGAGAATATAAGTCCTGACACCTCAAGAGCAGAACGATTTATGGGGCTGCTTGCACTGGCTGAACATCAGGATTTTTGTGAGAAAAATCTGCTTGTTGATTTGCAGAATCGCACTGTTGACACCCGTTTTGCAAACAAGGACTACAGAACAGACCTGAACTATGTGGGGCAGACAGTCTCATATCAGGAGCAGATTGTTCATTATATCTGTCCAGCCCCTGAACATCTGCCTGACCTGATGGAGGGGCTTTTACATTCACATCAGACGATGAAAAACGGAAATGTCCCGGCTATTGTTCATGCAGCAGCAATTGCCTATGGATTTGTATTTTTCCATCCGTTTGATGACGGGAATGGTCGTATTCACCGTTTTTTGATTCACAATATACTTGCTGTTCAGGGATTTGTCCCAAAGGGGCTTATGTTTCCTGTATCAGCAGTAATGTTGAAAAATCCATCTCTGTATGACAGCTCATTAGAGGCATACTCCCGCAATCTTATGAAGTTGGTCGATTACAGTTTAGATGATATGGGGCAGATTACTGTTCATAACGATGTCAGTTGCTGGTATCGTTATATTGATATGACCTTTCAGGCAGAATCTCTTTACAATTTCATAAAACTGACCATTGAAACCGAATTGGTTCATGAACTTGAGTTTCTCGCAAGTTACGACAAAATAAAAAAAACGGTTCAGGAGATTATTGATATGCCGGACAGGCTTATTGACCTCTTCATTCGTCTCTGTCTGCAAAATAACGGCACTCTTTCAGGGAAAAAAAGAGCTGCCCATTTTGATTTTTTGACAGAGCGGGAGCTGAATTTGATGGAAAAAGCTGTGAGGGGAGAGAGTCTTTAATCAGGCGGTGTTTTTGACTGACACCAAAATTTAATAATAGATTTTCATCTTTCAATCAAAGGGAATCAGTCGCTAATAGAGTTCTTATTACAAGCTTCTATACATTATAAATGTAATATTAGTTGAAAGCTTATTTTGATTATTTTTATACATTTACAATAGGTAAATTGATGGTCTGATTGTGCCTAACTGTGCCCAAATTGTGCCCGTCAAGGTCAAATATTTAAAACCATTTCCAAACAAAACCAAAAGTAGAGACTGAAGATGCTCGCCAATCAAGGGTTTGAAATTATTGAAAAATCCGAACTAAAATTATTTGGACTTCTAATCCGTAGGTCGTGCGTTCGAATCGCCCCAGGCGTACCAATAAAAACAATGGGTTACAGTAATCTGGCTGTAACCCTTTTTTATTAGTCTTGCACTATAGTCTTGCATTTTCTAAATTTTCAGCATTACCAACTCCGCTAAGTGCAGAACCCAATAGATTCATAGCTTCCAGATTTACTCCCTCAAACGAATGTAAATAGATTTCAGTTGTTGCCCTATTTGCATGGCCAAGTAGTTCTTGGATAGTTTTAATGGGTAATCCTTCTTTTTCCAAAATCGAAGCTCCAAAATGACGTAATGGATGAAACCGAAAATATTTCACCCCTGCTTTCTTACACAGTGTTGTCATTATCCGCTTCCTATCTATATATGGTCCGGTAATCCACTCATGTGTTTTTGATGAACAATATATGTGATAAAATACCCATTTTATACTTTTATTGCTTTCATTGAACCTTTTTTCTAATATAAAATTTAGTGTTGGACACATTGGAATTTTCCTGGGTACAAGGTTGCCACCCCTTGATTTCCGAGTATATAAAGTGACAACACCGTTTTCAAAATCGACATCTTTCCATTCCAACTGGTTAATTTCACTCATCCTTCCCATAGTTAATGCAATTACCCAAAGATAATCTTTTACTTCACCTTCAGCTGTTGAAATGACTTTTATCACATCTTTAATGGGTGGGACGTACTTAGATTCCTTCTCAACTGGAAAAAATCCAATCCCATCATTAGGGTTTTCTTTGAACCATTTGTTGGGTGGTTTTATGCCAAAATTCCATAGTGCTTTTAACGCTCTCAACTCTTTGTTGGCAGAAAAGGCGGAAACATTTTTTTTTAGATGGATGAGATATTTGATTATCATTTCTGATGTAATCTCATTGACATTTTTCCCATTCCATTCTTTTGCCCACCTTTTTGCCATATATTTTAGATCCGAGTAATATTTTACCGATCTATACGCTTGAATGTAGTCAAGACGCCGATTCAATAACGTCAAGAAGTCCATGTCTGTTTCTACTGGCTCTATCGCTATTGCCGTCTCTATTTTTTTCTTTTTTACCTCCTTCTTTTTTTCTGCTTCCGCAGCAAGTGCTTCTTTCTTGGTTTTGAACCCTGCTTTGGTGTACGATTTTTTGTTTTGTCGAAATTGGTACTGCCACCAATTCCTTTTTTTGTTGAAATATGCGGTCATAAATATCCCTCCTTGAGGGGAAGATTACAGAGCCGCTAATTTTCACTCCACCAAGTTTCTTGAAGTTTTTATAAACCCATGAGGGTGATCTTTTAAGATACTTGGCAACATCCTTGACTGACAAAATATCACTATCATGTTTGTCTGAATTTGAAAAGAATGTATGAGTTGCCGTCAACTTTGAATCCCCCTTCACACAACTTTATTTGTTTGTCAGAA
>JADGBE010000042.1 GCA_015231615.1 Desulfamplus sp.
ATTTTTCCTCGTAACTTCCAGTTAATGAAGATGGATCGTAAAAACTCCAATTAAGACGCTTGGTTATTCCTGTAAAAATTGGACATTGCTCTCTTACTGGAATGCCATAACGAAGCATTGAATAGACATTTTTATTTGCTTGATAAAGGTCATCATTAAGGTTGATGGTTACAGCTTTTTTAAATTCAAACAGGGCTTTATTGATAATCTGGGGAGTATAACCTTTTTTAGCAAGATAGGCTGTAAGCAAAGCATCATCAAGATTGCTGTTGTTATCCTCTTTTTCCAAATTGCCAAGATAGCGGTAACCCAGCTCATTTTGAAACAGTTTTATAACTCTGTTTTGGGTTGCCCGCTCTATCTGTCCGATTTTACTCATGGTTATGGTTTCCTTTGAGTCTGATTCCCTTTTGCATAATTGTTTGACTAAAAAGGCTGTTCATCTCAACAAATTGTTCATGCATCTTTTTTGTATGTGTTATTATATCTATTGGAATATGTTTTTGTAAGTCCCTTATTGCTTTGGATACTTTTAATATAATTGATTTTTTTTCATTATAATTCTTAGGAATAAAATTATCTTTTGTTACAACATAAATATCCAAATCACTGTCATCATTAGGTGTTCCCCATGCGTAACTTCCAAAGAGAATAATGATTTCAGGTTCAAGAGGAGTCAGGCGTTCAACAATCTGTTGTTTTACAGTCTCAATATTCATAATTATTTTACTCCTTTTCTTAAATTGTCGTATCATTGAAACGACAATCTTTTTATCTGGAACAGTCTATCCAAATTGTCGCCACAGTGTAGCGACAATCTTTATAATTGGGAAAGATTTTTATAAACTGTGCATACACTGTCTGCACAGTTTAGCTTATTCGTTAATCTACCAACCTTATCTTCCCTGTCAAAAGATTCTGCATCATGCCCAATTTTATATTTTTGTATTTTTCTAACTTGTTTTCCAATGCGGTTATTTCGTTGTCCATGTCTGAAAGAATGGTGGCGATGCGTTTTTGTTCTTCAAGTGATGGGAATGGAATTGCAAAAGAGTTTAAGCTTTTATTCGTAATTTGATTAATCGTCGCCCCTAAATGTTCATCAATTTGTTTTTTGATAATATCCGATTGAAACAAATGGATAACAAATTGATTATAATGCGACCTATACATTGCCATAAATGCACCAAACGTTTGACCTATTGCTACCCCTCCAATTAAAGCACATTTACCAATTAAATTTCTACTTCCATTTCTAACGCAAATAAGAATGTCATTTTCTTGATTGATTAATTTTTCTGAAATATGGCTATTTACATAAACATTATCATCATATTTTAACGTGCTACCCCGTATATTTGAAGAACGTAAAACTAAAGTCCCGCTTTCTTTTACATTTTCAGGAGTATAGGTTAAACCAATAATACATTCACCAACCTCCCCCAACCTCTTAACCTCCCAACCCTCTTTAGGTTGCAGAAGTTTTTGCATTGCCCCTTGTTTGATGTTGCGTTTCTTGGCAATGAGCTTTTCCAAGCTGGTTATCAGGGCATCAGCATCGGATAAGGCGTTGGCTATGGCGGTTTGTTCGGTGAGGGTGGAGGGTAAAGGAATTTTAAAAGCAAAAAGCTCTTTCAAGTTTATACTCGCTTGATTTGCATTACCACGATAAATTAGCTCTATGTATTGCAAATATCTCTTTGTCCTGAAATGATTTAACAATAGAGCCTGCTTTTCTTTTGTTCGTTTTTTTGCTCTTATAAAAACAGCATTTTGATTTAAAAAACTACCTTCAAATTCTTTAGATACAATTATAACTTTGCCAACCATAGAATCATACAAAGGAGGTTTAGAGCCGACTGTTGTAAAAATTAAATCACTTTCGTCAAGCCTCCATTTTTTATAATCATTGGCATTTTTCTCACTGATGTAAATTCCATTTTCCTTTTTAATTCCATCAAACGTAGTATCGCTAACACGAATTATTCTTATTCCATCTTCTTGATAATCTTTTGACCTAAAAGGAAATCCTTTTGTATAATCAATTATATCGCCAAATATAAATATTTCCCAATCTTCAGGAATAACACCCACCTCTGTTTTTTTATATCCTTCTTTTAGTTCTATTTTATTCATTTTAATTTATTGAGCACCTCGTGAGTTAAAGAATCCATTTTAGAAAAGGCAAACCATTTTTTGCCTAAATCTTTGAGAGATGCTCCAATGTGGTATAATTCTTTTTCATCAATAATTAAAAAACGGTCATGACTACCTGTAAATTGTCTTATTTGAATTGGAGGGTATTGTGCGTTGTATTTAACAAGGTCAAGTTCTAATTGTTTATTTATTTGTTTAGTATAAATGGTGACAATTACACGGCTTTGTCTTTTACTCAATTGGATTAAAACACTTTCATCTATGTAATTGTCTATAATGATAATTGATGTTTTTGCTTTTTTAATAAGATTTGCAACAAAAACATAGCCATCAAAAACTTGACCATCAAAAAAAATACCTTTTTCGGGTTCTTGGTATTTGCTTTCTAATGCTTTAAAAATATGTTCAAATTTTTGGTCTGCCTCTATTTGTTTTAATTCAATTCTATTGAGTCGTTCAAATAACACGGCATTTTGAAGAATAAATTTCCTCATATTTACAAATGCCCTCATTATATTAATGCTTACCTCAGCAGCTTTATCGCTTTTTATTACTGCCGAAACAGCCGCAACACCTTGTTCGGTAAAAACATAAGGCAGAGAGCCTCCAAGATGCTGTTTTGAAGGTATCGCATTTTGCGATACCAACGCCTGAACCTCATTTTCAGTGAGTCTAAACATAAAATCTTCGGGAAAACGATTGGAGTTTCTTTTTACCTGTTCACGTAAACGAATAGGTTTAACCTCATAAAATTCAGCCAAATCTTTATCTAAAACTACTTGCATACCTCTAACCGTAAGTATTCTTTTTTCGATTTCTTGTTGTGATATAATTATTTCCATACAAACCCCATTTTTTCAAGATGAGTGTTTACTCTGTTCTCTAACTCTTCAACCTCTTGGTTATGCTGCTCAAGTGTGGTTTCGTAGCGTTCAGCAAGTTCCTTGATACGTTGGGTCAATCGCTGGCTTATCCTCTCCATTTCGCTTTTTACGCCTTTCTCAATGGCTGCCATCCATTTATCATCAACTACTAATTGCTTGATTGCATCTTCTGTGAGTATTTTGTATCGCTCAAAGAGCTTTTTATCAAGGTCAGCAGCAGAATCCTTGATTTGCTTGTTGAGTTCAGCCTGACGGTCAATCAATTTGAGATAGGATTTCAAAACCTTGATTTCTTCGGCATTGTCAGCTTTTAACTTTGCTGTATCAATGGATTTTAACCGCTTTTGTGCGTTGGCTTTGTTCACTTTATCAAAATCAGCAAAACAGCCATCTTCTGTGCTTTGCTCCTCTTCAATCTCTGTAATCTGGGTTGCAACAGCTTCTTTGTCAGCTTCCAACTCTTCAATTGCCTGTTTCTCTTTTGCAAAATAGCGGTCAACCACCAATGTTTTTGGCACAAGGTCGCAACTCCAGCCTTTGTCAGTCTCTTTGCCTGTGGTTTTGTTTTTTACCAATATTCGATATGGTTCAGCTTTCCAGCCGTCAACGGCTATCAAATAGCAATCATCTTGCATTACTTCATTCCAGTAGTTCATCAGATGCTGATAAACGTCATACTTGTCCATCAAGGGCTTGTCTGTGTATGTGGTCAACACATCTTCTGAGATGTTGAAAATTGTCTGCTTGGGTTTTATGCCGATGGTCAAAGATTTTAATGTGCTGGTTGTTCTTGATTTCCAGTCAGTAAACAGGTCGTCCATCTCTTGGCTGAACTTCACAAATTCAGGGTGGCTGAAAATGGCTTGTTTAATGGCATCTTTTGAAATTTTAAGGTTGCTGTAGTTCTGCCTTTCACTTGGTTTGAACAGCTCATTTTTAAGAGTTGGATAGACCTGCCAATATTCGCTCAGTGCTTCAATATCAGCATTTGGAATACCACCAAGCAGATGAGCCTCAATATCTTGAATATCCTCAATCTCTTGGCTGTCAATGTATCGGGGAATGTTCAGATTATAGTCATTTTTCGGGTCCCTGATTTCCTCAACACTTACCAAACGGCTGTATTTTGGGATTTCTGTCTGTTTGTTGAAAACATCAACTATCTTGTGAATGTCCTGCTCACGTAATCGGTTTTTGTTGCCGTCTTTTATAAATCCTTTGCTGGAATCAACCATAAAAATATGTTTGCGGTCAGAGGCGTTTTCCTTATCAACAACAATTATACAGGCTGGAATACCTGTGCCGTAAAAGAGGTTGGCAGGAAGCCCGATAATTCCCTTGATGTAACCACGCTCAATAAGATTCTTGCGGATTTCAGCCTCAGCATTTCCTCTGAACAAAACACCATGAGGCAGAATACAGCCCCCTTTGCCTGTGCTTTTCAGTGATTTAATGATGTGCAGCAAAAAAGCATAATCGCCATTTTTATCAGGCGGGATACCGATTCCATCAAAGCGTTTGAATATATCCTGACTCGGATTAAAGCCGTTTGTCCAGTTTTTAAGGGAAAAAGGCGGATTGGCTACAATAAAGTCAAAGGTTTTGAGATAACCATGCTCATCTTTGAAATATGGGTCTGACAGAGTGCTTTGCCCCCTGTGGATTTCTGCAAGCTCCTGACCGTGCAGAATCATATTCATACGAGCTAAAGCAGCAGTGGTTATATCTTTTTCTTGTGCATAAATAGTGCCTCTTCCTTCAGTTTCATCAAATGCTTTTAAGAGCAAAGAGCCAGAACCACAAGTAGGGTCATAAAAAGAAGTTGAACCAACATCTTCTTTAGCACTAATAACTTTTTGGATACCAAGCACTTTTGCAATAACACGGCTCACTTCGCTTGGAGTATAGAACTGCCCTTTGCTTTGTCCACTTTGAACCGCAAAATGCCGTATTAAGTATTCGTAAGCATCACCTAAAATATCATCATTTCCAACCCTGTTTTTGCTGAAATCAAGTGCTGGATTTTCAAATATAGAGATAAGATTTGTGAGCCTGTCAACCATCTCTTTTCCATTGCCGAGCTTGTCATTATCAGCAAAATCAGCAACATCAATAATTCCAACAAGGCTGTTTGCCTTAGCCAGTTCACCAATAATCATGTTGATTTGATTGCCAATATCTTTGCTGCCTTTTAATGCCTGCATATCTTTGAAACCGCCGCCTTCTGGGATTTCAAACATTGCATCAGGGTCTCCAGCGTATTTGTCAGAAACATATTTGATGAACAGCAAAACCAATACATAATCCTTGTATTGGCTGGCATCCATGCCACCTCTTAACTCATCGCAGCTTGCCCATAGTGAGCTGTATAATTCCGATTTTTTGATTGCCATTGTATTTTATATTTTACACGGTCTTAATTTGAGCTTTTAATGTTTATCGCCCTGGCTAAAGCTCTGGGCTAACTTTATTTAAGTCCTCTTAAGAGGACTTTTTTTTATAACTTAGCCGAGGGCTTTAGCCCAACGGCTGAAATATTGAATAAAAACTAAATTTCTAACAGTTCAGAGTATAAATTGAATTTTTATAAAGTATTTAACCACGATTTAACTTTATCTTCACCCGCTGGTTTTAAACCAAACTCAGCTCCAGCGTCCATTATAGCGTGAACCATATCTTTGCCATAACCTCTTGAAGCTGTAAAGATAATGCCTGATTTTGCACCATCACGGCTTAAAGTTATAATCTGACATGGAATATGAGACATTGGAGCTTGATATAAAAATGGAGTTGTTTTTGCATAATCCATAAAATCAAGAGATGTCAATTTTTCTGTGATTGAAAAAACATCTTTTCCAATTATAGCCATGCACATTCCAACCTCTGTGGTCTCTGTGTATGAAGATTCAGTAGGCATTTCTGGTCTTTTGCCAGATAGACAGAACACAGAAGCCTGAATTCTGTTCATTCGGTTAATTAACACGCCATCTTGAAGATATGATTCGCACAACCCTTGCGGAATTGTAATGCCAAAAGGTGTGATAGCATCCAAATTAGAGCTTTGAACATCTAATCTTGTGATATGGCTTAAATCAACAAGATAATTCTCATTAACATTTGATTGACCAAAAGCAGCTTGACCCTCTCCATCATATTCTAAAACTACTGTCCAGTTATCTCTTACTTCTGTTCTCTTTGGAGATGCTTTAAAAGCAACTGGCGAATATCTTTTAATCTCTACCATTGTTTTTTACCTCAACTTTTCATTCTTTTTCCGTCAGGGTCATAAAATGGCATTGGAACTACTGTGCCATAAATCCGCTCGCCGCCGCACTCATCTTCAAAAATCTGAATGCGTGTTCCAACCTTTGCAAGATGCGATTCAACCAAAGCCATACCAACCGCTTTATTTAACGAGAAACTATCTCTTGCTGTGCAGACATAGCCACGAACCTTATCATCAACAATCAAAGCACCATCTCTTGCAGCACGCCCGTTATTCTCCATCTCAAAACCAACCAATCTAAAACGTGTTGGATCATTTTCAGCTTGACGCAAGGCAACAGCACCGATAGTTTTTGCATCTTTTTTGCTTCTATCCCACAAAAATCCAAGACCCAAATCAAGAAGGTTCGTTCTCTGCTCAGACTCTTGACCCAAAATGATATGGCATTTTTCCATACGAAGCACGTTTTGAGCTTCAACTCCAAAGTTTTGAATATTGAACTCTTTTCCAGCCTCTTTAACGATATTCCAGAGACTAACCATATAAGATGATGGAACGTGCAACTCATAAGATAGCTCACCAACAAAGCCGAGACGCATAGCTTTTACTGGAATTGTATTTTTAATCATAAACTCTTTATAACCAGAAAATGGAAAAGCCTCATTGCTTACATCTTGGATAGAAGCCTTATTGCTTGCATCTTCGCCAGAAGCTCCATTGTCTTGACTGACAACTTTTTGCAGAACTTTACGGGCATTTGGACCAGAGAGATTTATAACACCCATTGAGTCAGTTAAATTTACAACATAAAAATCCCAACCATCAAAACGAGTATGGTATCTTAGCCACTCAATAGTTGCTCCTGCACGGGCGGTTGACGTTGTGAAATAGTAGTCATTTTCAGCAAGTTTAACCACAACACCATCATCAATTACACAGCCGTCATCATTGCACATTGCTGAATATTTGACTCTGCCAGTTTTCACTTTTGACATATCGCTTACATAGACTCTTTGAAGAACTTTTAAGGCATCTGGTCCATGAATGCGAAACTTTCCAAGTGTTGAGCCGTCAAGCATACCAACATTGTTGCGGACATTTTCAATCTCTTTTCTGCACGAAAAATCATCAGAAAAATATCTTGCCCGCTCCCAAACTCCAATTTTACGGAAAACGCCACCGTCAGCTCTTTGCATTTCGTCCATTGGTGTGCGTTTCATCATTATGTGTTTGCTGCCCGCATAGGTTGCAATTAATGTTGGGACAAGAGGAGGACGAACATTTGTGGGTTTTGGAGTTGCCCCTAACGACTGGATTGACGATGAACCTGATGACGAAAAACATTTTGAAGATGCTGCCGTATATTTTGCGACATACAACGGCAGATTATGTCCCGGAATACCACCTTGCCCAGGACCTGTTCCAGCAGATGTAAAGCGTTTGATAAGCTCTGGAACATCAAACCCCATGTCAATTGCCTGTTTGATGTTTTTGATTGTGGTATCCTCATCAAAGCAGATAAAGCTCTTGCGACCTTTTACTGGTGCTGTAACAAACTTGCTTCCGCGAGCTGGTCCTGGAAGTTCTTTGGATTGGGCTGTAAAAGAGTCTATCTCAGATTTAAGAGCATCAATTTCTGTGTTTCCGTAAGATTGTGGCATAAGTTTACAATCTAAAGCAGCGTTCAAACCAGCAAGTTTGCCTGAAACCTCAATTGACAATGAATCTTCAAGTCCCAACATTCTTCCAGCAGCATGAGTCTTTTCTGGCATTGTGTCAGCTACAAAGAAGTTTGTGTGGCTGTCATAGCGAAGTTTTGCGTGTGCAAGTGTTAGATGACCATTAATAGGGGTTAGTCCAGCAGATGCAATAACAAGATCACACTCAAAATCACGGCTTATTGTTCCATCAAGAGTGGTCATTGTAACTTTATTTACACGTTTGCTACCATGTGCTTTAGAAGCAACCCAACCTTTAAGGTATGGAATATTTCTCTTTGCAAGCTCAATCATAAGATATGGATTTTGCCCATCTTCACGAACATCAGCAACGCAAAGAATTTTCATGCCAAGGTCAAATAGATCAACAGCAGCCTCAAGCCCTAAATCATGCCCAACGCTAAAAATTGCCTTTTCGCCAGCAAGTAGTCCATAAGTTCTTGCAAGACGGTGAACACAAGCAACTTGCATAACACCCGGACGCTCATTATTTTCAAAAAGAAGAGGTCTTTCAATACAGCCAGCAGCAACAACAACTGATTTTGCACGAATTTCAATATAACGCTCATTAAATTTATCGTTTTCTGTGCCAATCTGAAAACCAGTAACCAAATTGTTCGTGTATGTGCCAACTACTGAAGTGTGTTTAAAGACTCTTATATTAGCGTGAGATTCAACCTTTGAGGCAAGCTCTCTTGCACGGCTGTAAAGCGGTTTGCTATTTTTATATTGTGCATCTTTGTAGTCAAATGTTCTGTAGTCAAAAAAACCTCCAAGCCAAGGGCGAGACTCCATAATAATTACACGCAACCCTTTATCTGCCGCAGCAAGCGCAGCATTCATACCAGCAGGACCACCGCCAATTACAACAACATCAGCACTTGGAAAAATCTGGTCAAATTTTCCTGGCATCTCAAAATCAGGTGAAAGAACGCCAAGACCAGCAGCTTTTCTTATCTGTTTCATAGCAATAGGCCAGATAGATGCTGGTTTGTGCATGGTTTTGTAATAGAAACCGGCTGGCATCATCCAATCTAATTTGTCAATGAAACCCATCATGTCATTTTCAGCAGAGCCTTTGACATTCTGCTCTTTCACCCGCATTCCTTGTTTTACAAGGGTATTTTCAGTTCTGACATTAGGAATGCCATCTATTTCCATGCAAGTATTGCTACATTCACCATCAAGACTGTAAAGTCCTCTTGGACGGTGATATTTTAAACTGCGTCCAAAAATTCGCACACCATTATGGTAAAGAGCAGTTGCTACAGTATCACCTTCTACGCCCACATAATCTTTACCTTTATAATCAAAGATAACTTTATTGGCTGGATCAACTCTTAAGGTTGGAAGTTGATTAATTCTGTTTATCATCTTTCAACCTCCGATTTTGCAACTGCAATGTTTTGCTTATTGTTTGGTTTCTCTTTATCATTTGTGTGCCTCCGGTGTCGCAACCTCAACATTCATCACACTATCTCTATGAATGGTAAACCATGAGCCGCAGCCATCTTTGTGAACCCACCACTCTTTCTGCCTCCCTGCAACACATTCATTCAAATGGACATATTCACACCAGCTTTGGGGGGTTAAACCATCTTCGTCAGGTCTTGGTCCTTTATCTTCCCCGCCAAATCTAAACTCATATCCGTCTCTTTTTCCGCAAATCGGACATGTTATTGTTAAAGACATCTTCTATCTCTCCTTAAATCATAGCCCAACACCAACTTTTCTTAAAATAAAACATCAGCTAAGTTTAATGGTTTGGGCAAATTTTTAATTATTTGGGGTGTAGGTTACAAGTTCTGCAGTTTCGCCCATGAGCTTGTGTTGTTCATAACGTCTTAAATTAAAAGGTTTAATCATATCTGGGGCTTCGCCTTTTGCCATAAATTCTGCCATATATTTACCAGCAACTGTGCATGATTTAAAACCAAAATAACCCCAGCCGCAGTTCATAAAAAAGCCTTCAATCTGATCATTTCCATCTAAAATTGGTGCCATATCAGGTGTCATATCTGCAAGACCTGACCAAATCCTCATAAATCTTAGACCTCTTAAACATGGCAAAAATTCTGACAAAGCCTCTGCTTGATGTTTAATATAATGTGCAGTTGTTTGGGTTGTGTAGTTGGGCCACTGATCCATGTGGGCACCAGTTGCAATTTCGCCTTTCAAGGTCTGGTTTGCATAGCAGTGATAAGCTCCAGATGATACAACATGATTTAAAAGTGGTTTGAGCGGCTGAGTTACCATTGCCTGAATGGTTAAAACACTTATCGGCAGCTTTATTCCTAACATTCCATAAATAAGTGAGGCAGAATATCCACCAGCAGAGATAAGAACCTTGCTTGTGTTGATTGTGCCACGACTTGTCTCAACAGAGACGATTTTCCCATTTTTAGTGTTGACAGCAGTAGCTTCGGTCTGCTGATGGATTTCAACACCATATTTTGACGCACCTTTTGCAAGCCCCCACACCACAGCATCATGCCGAACAATACCGCCGGGTGGGTGAAACATTGCTCCATGAATAGGAAAGGTTATATCTTCTGAGATATTTAGTGCTGGAACAAGCTCTTTTGCCTCTTTTGCATCAAGCAAATGGCTCTCAACACCGTGAAACTGTGCAGTTGCAATGGTCATGCGGGCAGCTTTCATTGCAGCTTCACTGTGCATGAGGTTAAGGTTTCCGCAGTTGTTGAACATAAGGTTATAATCTAAATCCTTTGTCAAAACTGGCCACAGGTCTAATGCCTCCTTATATAAAGGAACATTATACTGTGTTCTCTGATTGGCACGGACAATTGCTGTGTTTCTGCCAGCACCACCAAAACCAATGTAGTTTTTCTCTATAATCGCTACATCGGTAATGCCATGTTCTTTTGCAAGAAAATAGGCAGTTGCAAGGCTATGTAGTCCGCCTCCTATGATTACAACATCATAACTTGATTTTAGCTGGGTTTTTTCTCCCAATAATGGTTTGTATTTACCAAACATAAGCCTTCTCTTAAAATTTAATGTAAGGTTATTTAAAATGGTGATTGTATAGAAATTTTTGTATGCAAAATTCCCAATAAAGGTTTACTTATTTAATATGGATTTAATATCAATAGTGAAAATCAGATACTCAATGAAATTAATTATGTCAAGAAATATTTATTTAGAAGCCATGTAATACTTACATCAACTCAAGTAACGCTACAGATTCAATATGGAAAGTGTGGGGAAACATATCAATAGGTTGAACCTCAACAACTCTATATTTTGACTGAAGCATAGAAATATCACGGGCTAAAGTAGCTGGATTGCATGAGACATAGACAATTTTTTTAGGTGCAAGTGCAATAACCTGCTCCACAACATCTTTGTGCATACCTACTCTTGGCGGATCAATAATCATAACATCGCATTGTTTGTATATAGCTGGAAGCACATCCTTTATATCTCCAACATGAAATGAACAATTTTGAATACTATTTAATGCAGCATTTTTATTTGCATCTTGAACCGCACTTTCAACAATTTCAATGCCTGTTACCTGTTTAGCATCTTTTGAGAGCCAAATAGGAATTGTCCCAGTCCCTGAATAGAGATCAACAACATGCTCTATACCTGATAAATTTGCATATTTAGAGACCAATGAGTATAAAGTTTCAGCACCTTTTGTGTTGGTTTGAAAAAATGAGTTTGCTGAAATTTCAAAGGTGAAATCACCAAGTTTTTCCTTAATAGAGTTTTCACCTGCAATAACTTTTTCATACTCACCAACTGAAATTGAAGCCTTTTTAGATGTGATGTTATTGATAACAGATGTAATTTCAGGGTACTTTTCCATCAATTTGTGAGCTAATGGAGTTAAGATATTATCATTTTCCTGCTTTGTAACGATATTCACCATCCAACTTCCAAAGGCAACAGAGTTTCTAAGCATAACAAAACGCCAAAAACCTTCGTGGCTTTTAAAGTTGTATGCGGGCAAGCCTGACTCTTTAATATATTTCCTAATATCATTTAAAATCTGATTACCAATATCAGGTTGAATTAGGCACTTTTCAATATCTATAATTTTATCAAACGTTCCCGGAACATGAAGCCCCAAACCAAAATCTTTTTTAATTTCAATATTCGCAAGCTCTTCAGGCGATAACCATCTGCGATCACTACACGAAAATTCCATTTTGTTTCTAAATCCAAAGATGTTTTGAGATGGAATAACATCTTTAACTAAAATGCCTTTTAATAGCCCAATATGTTCAAGAGAGTCGATAACATGCTGCTTTTTATATTTAAGCTGCTCACTATATGGCAACGACTGCCAACGGCATCCGCCACAGTGATCAGCATAAGAGCATGGAGCTTTCTGACGCAGAGATGATGGCTCAATAATCTCTACAAGCACTCCTTCTGCATAGTTTTTCTTTTTTCTGGTTATTCTAACTCTTACTTTGTCCCCGGGAAGTGTTCTATCAACAAAGATTGGAAAGCCGTCAGGTTTTGCGATTCCCATACCGCCAAATGCAAGGTCAATTATTTCAAGTTCTGTGGTTTTTCCTTTTTGAAATGCCATATATTATTCCTATAAAACTTATTCTTATAAAATTATTAAATCTTTATCTTGATCTTTCTCTCTATAATGGAGAAAGATGTTAAAAAGAGTAAATGAAGGTTCCTGCCGCAAAAAAAAGAACAGAGTATGAGCAAGTGCTTCGTAATCAAAAAGTGGTGAAAACATTATTGGCTTGAACTCTTATATTATTTGTGCCATAAAAACAAGCATGAGAAAAGAGACAATATATTAATAAAATTTACATTTAGTGATAAAAGTCATAATGAAAAGAGACAATATATCAATAAAATTTGTATCTGATAATAAAATGGTTAATGGAATGCTCCATCTTCCTGATAGAGAGATATATCCATGCAATGCAAAAACGCCACTTGTGGTTGGCTCTCATGGTCTTGAAGGGTCAATGGAGTCAGCAAAACAGCAGCTATTTGCACAGATTTTGCCAGAAAATGGTTTTGCATTTTTAAGATTTGACCACAGAGGTTGTGGAAAGAGTGAAGGAAATTTTGTTGAAGAGACTTCACTTTTCAAAAGGGTTGAAGATATGCTTTGTGCAGTTGACTATGTTCTTAGCCTTAAACTTACAAGTTGGCAGATTTTTCTCTTTGGAAGTAGTCTTGGAGGCTCAACCTGTATTGCCACATGGTCAAAACTTGTGGATAAAGGATTAATTCCATTAGGAGCAATTTTATGTGCTGCCCCTGTTAATAGCCTAACAATCCAGAAAATTCCATTAAATGGGAATGAGCATCGCCCTACCCTTCCAATGAGTTTTTTTGAGAAAAATCTTCTATTTGACCTTACAGATAAAGTAAAGGATTTGAGTAATATACTTATATTTCATGGTGATAATGATAAAACAGTGCCAGTTGAAAATGGTTATAACTTATATGATAACGCAAAAGAGCCTAAAAAATTAATTATTCTAAAAGGTGGGGATCACCAAATGTCAAATATAGATGACCAGAAGGTATTTGAGGTTGAATCTTTGGCATGGTTAAAAAAGGATTTTATATAATCTCTCGCCGCAAAATATCCATTGCTTTCACTGCAAACATCTTTTTATTCATAGCTCTATCCCCAAAAGTGAATTGGTAACGGTATCCTTTTGTAAATATTTTTCCATTAATATCTTTACCAGCAACTCCTATACAGATTGTTCCAACAGGCTTATCTTCACTTCCACCACCAGGGCCAGCAATTCCTGATGTTGCAACTCCATAATCTGCCCCTGCAATATTCATAACTCCTTGTGCCATCTCTTTTGCGGTCTCTTCATGCACAGCACCGTATTTGATAAGGGTATCAGAATTTACTCCAAGAATATTTATCTTTGCTTCATTTGAGTATGTAACTGCTGACATAAGAAAATAGCTTGAACTTCCAGCAACATCAGTGAGCATACTACCTATAAGCCCGCCAGTGCAGCTTTCAGCAACAGCAACCGTTTTTTTCTTTAAAGTAAGAAGCCTGCCAAGTTCTTGCTCCATGTTAAGTCCTGTGTATGAAAAGATATAATCACCAAGCCTTGATGATATCCAATTTTCAGCATCAGCCATAACCTTTTCTATAGACGAATCCAAACCTATTCCGCTAAACTTTACCTCAATCAACGGTATAGATGCCCTAAACCCAAGTTTAAGATTCGGAAATTGTTCATTAAATCCTTTAAGTTTACTACTGACTTTTGATTCTGGCAGTCCAAATAGTTTAAATCGTGTAATAAAATTTCTTGAGCTATCTATATTAATATTTTGAAAAAAACGTTTGTTGATAATGGGCAAAACACTTTGTTCATACATTGGTTTCATCTCTGCCGGCACGCCCGGCATAAAAAAGAATATGGTTTTGCCAAGCTCTATATAAAATCCCGGAGCTGTTCCATGAAGGTTTTCCATCACATCGGCACGAGAAGGAAGCATTGCCTGTTTTATATTATCATCTGATAAAATCCAGTTTCTTTTGCTGAAATATGCTTTCATAAAATCCAGTGCAGTATTATTAAGAGAAAGAATATCGCCAGATGCAAGAGCTGCTGCTTCAGCACTTAAGTCATCAGAAGTTGGACCAAGACCTCCGGTAACTAATACAATATCTGCTTGTTTCTGCCTTAAATCAGCTCTTGCTGCTATCTCCTTTATTATTCCTGCAATATCTTCAATGCGATCTCCTACACAGCTGATACGCAGCACCTCAATGTCAGATTCTCTCAACTTAAGAGAGAGCCAGCTTGAATTGGTGTCGTCAATATCGCCCCATAAAACTTCATCGCCTGTTGATAAAATCTCTGCTTTAATGTTTTTTTTAACCATAAAATTTATTTAAACCTCACCCTTGGATCAACAATGGCAACGCAAATGTCAGAAAGAATATTGCCAATCATAAAAAGCAGAGATGAGATAACAAGAATTCCCATAACTACTGGATAATCGCGATCAACAACAGATTCATAACCAAGAAGCCCCATACCGTTGATATTAAATACCTTTTCAATAAGAAAAGAGCCTGTCAAAACAACAGAGATATTATTTCCAAAATTGGTAGCAATAGGGATCAGACTGTTTCTTAAAGCGTGGCGGAATACAGCCTGTTTAAAAGATAGACCTTTAGCAACTGCGGTTCTTACGTAATCAGCAGATAACTGATCCATAAGGGTATTTTTCATAAGAAGAGTCATCACAGAAAAAGAGCCGATTATATATGCAGACAATGGTAAAACAGTATGCCATGCAATATCACTTATTTTTTCTATAAGCGAAAGATCGTTAAAAATATCAGAGGTAAAACCGCCTAATGGAAAAATGTCCATTCGGGAAGCAAAAAGCACAAGAAGCATCACTCCTGCCACCCAGCCGGGAACAGCATATCCCACAAAAATCACAATTGAGGTGATGTTGTCAAAACCTGTGCGGTGTCTTACTGCCTTTGCAATTCCAAGAGGGATACAGACACCGTAAACAATCAGCATTGTCAAAAGTCCGAAATAGAGTGAAATTGGAATACGCTCTTTTATCATATCCCAAACAGGATCATAGTATCTTGTTGAGCTTCCAAGATCGCCTTTTAGAACTTTTGAAAGCCATAACCAATAACTTTCAAGTATGGGTTTATCAAAACCGTAATATTCCTTAAGCTGCTGAATCTGCTCATCTGAAAGGGGCTGTCCAGAATTTTCTCTGCCTGCCCCGCTTGATAGTCCGCTGCTACCTTCTGTCTGCATCTGTCGTGCTTGAGAGATCATCCTCTCAACAGGACCACCCGGCACAAAGCGAGTAATCGCAAACACCATGATGGTAATGCCGATAAATGTTGGAATTATAAGCAGAAATCTTCTTATGAAATAAGCAGTCATTTTTTAAGATACACCGTTGATGTCTCAAACCCTAAATTTAAATTTCTCAAGATGGCAGCCACTCATCTGAAAGAATATCACTTACAGACCAAGGGCATATTTCAGGAAAGCTATCTAATCCAGTCTCTTTTGATGCTTGATAAACAGCATCTCCCCATATAATCTCAAGCCATTGAACATCATCTAATTTTACTTTCAGACTTGGCACCTCTTTTAGATAAATAGAGATTGCTTTTCGTTGATTACGGATTGTTAGTTGCCAGCTTCTCCTTTGACGTTCAGGCTGAAATTGCCATTTAAGAAGATCTGCTATCAAAACGACCATACGATTGGCAAGCTCACGTTGTTCACTTTTACCCACATCCTCTATCTCCTCTGCAATATGTTCAATATCTAAAAGGTCAAATTTTTTATTACGAACTAACCACGCCTGCTCATTTGCCCATACAACAATGTCTGTTTCGTAATCAATCAATGAAAAGTTTTCTTTTTGTAGAGCCTGATGAGAGTTCATAGATTTTGTTCCTAAAAGTATTTCTGGCGGTCTGGTTAAGCGTTTTGTTGGGCCAGTTCTAACATTTTATCCAAAAGCTCTTTGAGTCTGGGGCATTTATCATATGCGATATTCGGATCGAGTTTATCGAAAAGCTCTTTTCCGTTTACAACCTTTTTGTAGGATCTTTTTACATGCAAAGGATAAAGACGTCCCAATAATTTTGCGGGTGGCTCATTAAAATTTATCAATTCCGGAGTTTGAATCTTGGGAAGGAATGCATTTTGGACTTTCACAGGAAAAATATCTGGTTGACTTAAAAGCCATGCTTCGACTTCATGCACTGCAAAAAATTGAAAAAAACGAGGGTGAGCCACCTTGTCCTCAATATGTTTTTTACCCCATTCATAACGTTCATTGTACTTTTCTATATGGTTCGGGTAAAAGGTCGGGCCGTATAGATCCAACAGGGAAATAATGGCAATAATATCATCTTTACTTGGCCCATCTAAATGCATTTTTGCTTTCAGGGGCGCATCCTTTAATAGTTCAGGCCATCCTTCAAAACGGATAGTTCGAATTCCGACTGTTTTTTTTATTCTTGGATCAAGCCATTTTTTCAAAAATTGTGGCAGCGATTTGTTTTCGGTATAGCCTTCGACAAAAAGAATAAATCTCATATCATCTGCTCCAATTCTCCTGATTTAAAAAGAGCCCCCAGAGAGTATTCTTTAAGCCAATAGTCGAGGATTTCGCCTTTTAGCGTTTTTAATAGGGTTTCACCATTCTCCCACGTTGCCACAGTAGTTGTAGGCTTAGTTCCCGCGAAAGCATCCAGAAATTGTGGGGAATGCGTCGTCAGAATAACTTGAGATCTGGTTGCTGCGTCAACTGCATACTCGGCAATCAATGGTAACATTGATGGATGTAGCCCTGTTTCTGGTTCATCTATTGCAATAATTGGAGCCGGTGATGGGCTTGCCAGCACCGTTAACAAAAACAAAAAGCGTAGAGTCCCGTCCGAAAGTTCAGCAGCTGATTGTTCACGCCTTAGTGATTTCCACCGAACCCTCATTTGAATTCTCTGGTCAGACGCAGGAGGAAAAACCAACTCTTCAAAATCATTACCAAATGCTGCCCGCATGGCCGAATTTATATCTTTTTTAAAATCACGGTCACCCGTGTAAAGCGTATGCATAACAGATATGAGATTTTGTCCGTCAGGATCAACTCGTTTTTCCATTCGAGAGATGGCAGGTTGACGAACAGAGGCGTCTTTGTTGGTATGCAAATCATGATAAACAGCGATAGATGCCAATTCCCTTTGAAAAGGCGGGATGTAGTGGTTGTTGATAAATGGTCCTGATGCTATTGAAAGAAGACTTTCTTCCTCTGAGATAAACTCTTCAGGAGTAGTAAATGTGTGCTCAGTCTCATCAAAAATAACAGCTGTCTTTGAGAATCTTTCTAAAAATTTAAAAGGTTTTTTTTCAATATTTCTCCTTAATTTATGAAAGTTGATCAAAAGTTCCTTTTCAACTTTATACGAGCTTCCTACCCCGAGCCTCGCTAGTTCGAGTTCGTAATGTTCAGGCCCTATCTCTCCGCCCTCAGGGGTTGATTCAAGGACAAACTTTATAGAAGTAGCAGTACCATCCCAAACAACAGGATCCATTCCGCCCAACGATTGAATATACTTACCGAGTTTGCCCTGTGCGGATACGGAAATTAATTCCATTAATCGCAATAAATTTGATTTGCCAGTTCCGTTAGGACCGATAATCACATTGAGATCCCCAGGATACCAGCTTACATTTCTGAGAGAGCGGAAACCCTCTACATCCAACCGAGTAATTTTCATTATTCATTTTCCTATACGTTTGATAACAATTACAACTGCGGAGTCGAACCAACTCCTCCTCGCCTATCTATTCTGAGCTATACAATAAATTTCCAAATATGGCACCTTTCTGTATGGGTATCCAGATTGTTTTTAATCATCGTGCCTTGAGACTTCAAATCCAACCATTAATTATCAGGTCTTTTTACCTGATAACACCTTAAATTCACTATTATCAAAGCGATTTGACCTGATAACACCCTAAATCCCAACTTATCAGGTCAATGCTTCAAAAATATTATTAGCACCAATAAGTAGCTTGTACTACATATAAAACATAATAATAGTATCCGTATCTCATTTTTTTCGGGCTGAAGCTAAAAAATAAGCGAATTGGGAGATATTATATATCATAAACTGAGTTAAGAGCATCAAGCAGATGTTCTGGCTTTGTGCCGCCAGCTTGAGCCATGTCAGGTCTGCCGCCGCCGCCGCCACCAACTATTGCAGCGGCTTTTTTCACAATATTTCCAGCATGAAATCTGCTTGTCATATCTTGAGTAACCACACAGGTCAAAAGTGCTTTGCCAGCAGATTCAGCCCCAAGAAGAACAACTCCTGAGCCAATTTTTGCCTTAAATTTGTCTGCCAAATCACGCATCTGGGACGGGTTATCAATATCAACCTTTTTTGCAAGAACCTTTACTCCGTTTATGAGCTTCATATCATTGTCAATATTATCAACTGATTTTGATGCTATCTGAGCTTTTAGGCTTACAATCTCTTTTTCCGCAGATTTGTGTTCATTTATAAGAGTCTCTATTTTTGCATAAAGAGCAGAACTCAAAGATAGATCGCCATGTGCCTGAGCTTTGACAAGAGATGCACTTTTTTGGAGCATTGTTATATTTTCTTGAACATATTCCAAAGCCTTAGCACCTGTTAAAGCCTCAATACGTCTCACACCTGACGCAATTCCAGACTCTGAAATAATTTGGAAAAATCCAATATTTCCAGTTCTGCTTGTATGAGTTCCGCCACAAAGTTCACGGCTAAAATCACCCATTGAGACAACACGAACTTTATCTCCATATTTTTCTTCAAAAAGTGCTGTTGCCCCTGATTTTACAGCATCTTCCATTCCCATCTCTATGGTCTCTAATGGGACGTTTTGCCTTATGTGGTCATTAACATCTTTCTCAATTGCAAGAATGTCCTCTCGTGTGATGGCTGAAAAATGTGTAAAGTCAAATCTTAACCGTTCGTTTGTAACAAGAGAGCCTGCCTGTTTAACATGATTTCCAAGAACTTTGCGTAAAGCTGAATGTAAAATGTGAGTTGCAGAGTGATTTTGAGCAGTAGCGGCACGGTTATCAGCATCAACTTTAAGCAAAACATCTTTATCTTTTTTTAATATACCGCTTTCCATAACCCCTCTGTGAATCCTAATGCCAGATGGATCAGAAATTGTGTTGTTAATTCTAACTTTGACTCTGAACTTGCCATCTTTTGGGCATGTTATATCTGCAGAACAGCCAACTCCTTCTAAAAATCCACAATCTCCAGCCTGTCCGCCAGATTCTGCGTAAAACGGTGTTTTTTCTGTTACAATCTCAATTTCACTGCCTTCAGATGCCAGATCAACGGCCTTCCCATCTTTAACAATCAGCAGAATCCTTGATTTTGTCTCAAGCTCATCATATCCTGTAAATATCGTCTTGACTCCTTGAGATGTGAGAGTTTTAAAGGCTTCTCCAACGCCAGCAAAGGTTTTAGAGCTTTTTGAGCGTGCTTTTTGCCTGTCCATTGCCTTATGGTAACCAGCCATATCAAGCGAGATGTCAGTTCCTTTGAGAACATCAGTTATAATATCAACTGGAAAACCGAATGTGTCGTAAAGTTTAAATATCACATCGCCTGAAATCTCTTTTTTATAACTTGCATAATTATTAGAGTTATTTTGTTGTTCAGCTTTAGCTTTTTTCTCAATCTCATCAATGGTCTCTTTTAAGAGTCTAAGCCCTACATCAAGAGTTTCAGAGAACTTTATCTCTTCATTTTTAACAACATTTAGGATAAATTCAGCAGAATCTTTAAGTTCTGGATAAGCTTCGTCCATCATCTCAAATACCGTTGCAACGGTTTCATGCAAGAACGGCTCAGTAAGTCCAATATAACGACCATATCTGATGGCTCGCCTCATAATACGCCGTAAAACATAACCCCTTCCCTCGTTAGATGGCAAGATACCATCACAGATAAGAAATGCCGCTGCTCTGCTGTGATCGGCAATTACCTTTTTGGCAACTTCGCCTTCTTTGTCGGAAACGCCACTCCCTCTGTAGCTCTCTTTGTTGGAAACTTGAATCCCTTTGCAACTCTCTTTTTGGGTAATTTGACCATCTTTTGAATCTTCCTGCCTATTTCCTGAGCGTTTTGCAACTCTATCCATAAGTTCAGAAACTTTATCCATAATTGGGACAAATAGATCAGTGTCGTAATTGGTTGGAACATTTTGAAGCACGGACACAATACGCTCAAGCCCCATACCTGTATCAATACTTGGTTTTGGAAGAGGTTTCATATTACCAGACGAATCTCTTTCAAACTGCATAAATACAAGATTCCAAAGCTCAAGATAGCGGTCGCAATCACACCCTACAGCACAATTTAGATCATCGCAGCCAAACTCCTGTCCCCTATCAATATGAATTTCACTGCAAGGACCACAAGGACCAGTATCACCCATTGCCCAAAAATTATCTTTTTCACCAAGACGAACAATTCTCTCTTCAGGCACACCTATCTTATCACGCCATAAGTTGTACGCCTCATCGTCATCTTTAAAAACAGATACCCAAAGTTTTTCTGGTGGCAATCCATATCCACTATCTTTATCTGTTAAAAGTTCCCAACCATATTCAATTGCCTTTTCTTTAAAGTAATCTCCAAAAGAAAAATTGCCAAGCATCTCAAAAAATGTGTGGTGTCTTGCTGTATATCCAACATTCTCAAGGTCATTGTGCTTTCCACCAGCACGAACACATTTTTGGGAAGTTACTGCTGTTGAATACTCTCGCTTCTCATCTCCTGTAAATACCCGCTTAAATTGAACCATACCAGCATTTGTAAACAAAAGTGTTGGATCATCTTGCGGCACAAGAGAGGAACTTCTCACTACTTGATGGTTATGTTTTTTAAAGTATTCAATAAATATTTTGCGAGCCTCTCTACCTGTCATTTTCAACCACTCCTGCTTCTGCGTTAGAAGATACATTGGGTGAGGCTGTTGATGATGCTTTGCTGCCTATTCCAAGATTCTCCCTTACGTTTAGTTCGATTCTGTCAAATACTTCTGGATTTTCGTCAAAAAATACCTTTACGTTCTGTCTGCCCTGCCCCATTCTCTCTCCTTGATAAGAATACCATGAACCACTCTTTTCAACGATATTGAGATCAACAGCCATATCAAGAAGGTCTCCTGTTCGTGAAATTCCTTCTCCATACATGATGTCAAATTCTACAGACTTAAATGGTGGGGCAAGTTTATTTTTAACAACACTCACCTTTGTTCTATTTCCAACTGTATCTTGCCCCTCTTTTATTGCAGCAGCTCTTCTAATTTCAAGGCGAATAGAAGCATAGAATTTTAAGGCATTACCACCAGTAGTTGTTTCAGGATTACCATAAACCATACCTATTTTCATTCTTATCTGGTTGATAAAAATAACAGTTGTGTTGGTTCGAGACATTGTGGCAGTAAGTTTTCTTAGAGCTTGAGACATAAGACGTGCCTGGAGCCCCATGTGGGAATCTCCCATCTCACCTTCAATTTCAGCACGAGGCACAAGGGCGGCAACAGAGTCAATAACTATAATATCAATTGCTCCGCTTCTGACCAGCATATCTGCAATCTCAAGAGCCTGTTCTCCAGTATCAGGCTGGGATACAAGAAGCTCATCACAGTCAACCCCAAGTTTTCTTGCGTAAGCTGTATCCAAGGCGTGTTCTGCATCAATGAAAGCGGCAATTCCCCCTTTTTTTTGAGATTCCGCAACTGCGTGTAAGGCAAGTGTTGTTTTACCTGACGATTCAGGTCCATAAATTTCAATTACTCTACCGCGTGGATATCCCCCTATTCCTAAAGCCTTATCAAGTGCTAATGAACCAGAGTGTATAACAGGCACAGCTTGAACAGCTCTCTCTCCAAGTTTCATAATTGCACCTTTACCAAATTGTCTCTCAATCTGGCTCATGGCTGACTTAACTGCTTTTTCTCTCTCTATGGATTCTACCATTGTATATTTTCTCCCTATATTTTTTCTAAGTTATTAAAATATCTTGATATATCAATTTGTTTTTACTACTTTTGCCCAAAATCTGACAGTTTCCAAATCAATTCGCCATTACTCTCTCCCACATATTTAAAATCTGCCCATAAAGCCATAACACCAAAAGCAGTGCTGTAATTAAGCTGGGGTATATGCAAATCCAGTGCAGCAGAAATTGTTGCTGGAGAAGAAGAACCATTTGAACAGGAACCTGATCCTGCGTTATAACCTTCTTTATATTTTGCATCTAAATCAGCCTGTGTATATCCTCCACTGGTAGAAATTCCGCAGCCAGCAGGATTGTTCTTGCAGTATTGTTTACCAGCTTCATAGCCTTCATCATATCTATCTCCAGAATTACCTAATCTGGTTGTGTTTGATTCATAGCTCTTTTTATAGGCAGTTTTGCCTGATTTTTGTCCAAAATCTGACAACTTCCAAAGCAATTCACCGTTGCTTTCTCCCACATATTTAAAATCAGCCCATAAAGCCATAACGCCAAAAGCAGTGCTGTAATTAAGCTGTGGTATATGCAAATCCAAAGCAGCAGAAATTGTTGCTGGAGAAGAAGAACCATTTGAACAGGAACCTGAGCCTGCGTTATAGCCTTCTTTATATTTTGCATCTAAATCAGCCTGTGTATATCCTCCACCAGTAGAAATTCCGCAGGCTGCTGGATTATCCTCACAATATTTTTTTCCTGCTTCATAACCCTCATCATATCTGTCTTCGGTGGTATTTTCTCCTGTTGTGGTGAAAGTTTTGTCATTCCCGTAAGTTGTTCCTGTGCTGTTAGCTGCGACCAATCTGAAATGATAAGTGGTATTTTCTTCAAGAACCATGATTCTTGAAGATACTGTTTCGCTTGTGCTGCCTGAAGAACCAAGCGTAGCTATAGAAGTTAAAGAACCATAATTTGTGGTTGTTCCATACTGAAAATACCATGTAGTTGCCGAACCATTGGGGTTGACCGTGCCGTCAAGAGTTGCGGAGTCTGTTGCTATTAAACTTGCACTGCCTGTTGCTACTGTAGGAGTCATGCCTGTTGGAATATCAACCTGAACTGGTCCATAATTGTCTCGATAGTTATCTGGATATAATGGTTGATAACCAAGCTGTCCAACACTATTATTACCCCAAGCCCACACAGTTCCATCGCTCTTTAAAGCCAGCTTATGCCCTATGTAATATATAGAAATAACATGTGGTCCACCAGAGGCAATCTGAACAACGCCAGTAAGATTAGTGTGAGAAACAGGAGTAGTTATATTAGAACTCGTTCCGCTACCTCCGGCATCACCCCAAATCCAAATTGTACCATCACTTTTTAAAGCAATTGTATCTTTATGGTTTGTTGCTATGGCAGAAATTCCAGAAAGACCTTTTGCCTGCACAGGAGTAATACTATCTTTGTCAGTACCATTTCCAAGCTGTCCAGAACCATTATCTCCCCATCCCCAAACAGTACCATCATTTTTTAAAACAATTGTGTGTGAATAAGATGTGCTAATCGAAGAAACTCCACTAATATCGTTAAATTGCACTGGTATTATGCCGATATTGGGGGAACCCCACCTCCAGACTGTGCCATCATTTTTAACAGCAACTGTGATACTATGAGCATCAATCTTGGAAACACCAGTAATGCCATTAATCTTAACGGGAGTAATAGTACTTATTTTTGTTCCATCTCCAAGTTAACCGTAATTATTTAGTCCCCACGCCCAGAGAGTTCCGTCCCCTTTCAGAACAACAGAGTGTTCATACCCGGCAGCAATAGCTACAACATTCGCAAGCCCAACAACCTTCACGGGTGTACTGCTGTCTGTTGTGCTTCCATTTCCAAGTTTTCCAGCAACATTGTTTCCCCATGCCCAAACAGTCCCATCATTTTTCAAAGCAAGTGTATGACGATAGCTTGCATCAACATCTATAACATTAGTCAGTCCTTTGACCTTTACAGGCTTACTGCTGTTTGTTGTAGTTCCATCTCCAAGTTGTCCATAATCGTTTAGTCCCCATGAAACAACAGTTCCGTCTTTTTTTAGTACAACTGAGTAGGCTGCTCCTGCTGTCATTTTAAGAATCGGGTTGCTGCTTCTGTTGCTGCTGCGTTTAACGCCGTGATTTCCAGCATAGTTTAGTAAAAGAGTTGCTGTTGCTGGCAAAATTTCAGCTAAATATTCACTGCCTTCCAAACTGCTTGAAATCTGTAACTGAATCTGGTTGTTGATGATATTGAGTTTTGAGGCATCAAGCTCAATGGTATTGTCAATGTTGTTCTCCCAATCATCTGAACTCAACGAGCCAGCAACCAGACCATTGGCAAGAAGCATGATTTGAAAGGGTTCAACAGCGTTGTCTGTCTGGCTGCCTGTGATATTCAGGGTTGCCGAGGTGATGGTTGCATTGGCTGGTAAAGAATTTGTGTCAAATATCAGTGATTTATTGTTTATTGTTGCTGTTAGCAAAACTCCATCTGATGCGTAACTTAGAGATAAAGTTCCAATAATAAGTAAAATAACTGATATAATTAAGTTAATACGGCTGGTTTTCATAAGAACTCCTTTTTAGGTTGTTGGTTGGTCAGAATCAGGATGGTAAGGATTTTTAAGGATATTTATCCTGCCTTATCCTTTTATCTTGGGTATCCTGATTCAAAATTGATGAGTTTACATCAAATCCTGTTCTTGAATAAGCTCAATTCCCTTTTCGCCAGCTTCAAGGATTTTTTTTATTTTGTCTATGGAAAGATTTACAACAACAGCAATCTGCTCTAAGGGCATATTAAAGTTGCATAATCTTTTAATCATATTAAATTTCTCTTCTATACGACCTTCAGCTTTTCCTTTAGCTTCGCCTTGTGCCATCCATTGTTCTGTCCATTCAGTAATAGTTTCAGCCAACATAGAATCTACCTCCTTTAGTTCTTCAAATTCTGGAATGTTATCGTTTTTTAACTGAGACCGTAAAAGACGGCTCAGCCACATTGCAAATGTCCGCCTTAACTGCTGGTTTTCTGGTTCTTTAAGATAAGGAGATTAAGGTTGCATAAAGTTATTGTTAGTAGTTTTTTTGATACAAGCATAAAGTTGGTTTTCTCCTTGTTTTTAGTGAGTTATTTTTGTTGATTTAGTTTTGAACAGCCTGCCACTCTTTTTCAATAGAGTCGCAAAGGGTTTTAAGTTCACTCATTTCCATGGCGATTAGTTCTTCTTCTGGTGAAACAGGCTTTTTGAGGATTTGCTGGAGTAGGCAGATTCTTTCAATCATTTTGCCCTCTTGGCGTCCCTTTTGGCGTCCTTCTTGGTGTCCTTCTTGATGTCCTTCTTGGTGTCCTTCTTGCCATCCTTCAGCTTTCCATTGTTCTGTCCATTCAGTAATAGTTTCAGCCAACATAGAATCTACCTCCTTTAGTTCTTGAAATTCTGGAATGTTATCGTTTTTCAACCGAGACCGTAAAAGACGACTCAGCCACATTGCAAATGTCCGCCTTAACTGCTGGTTTTCTGGTTCTTTAAGATATTGATGCAGCCTTGCTATATGTTTTCTTATCTCTTCTACGCTTTTGCACAGCTCAAAAGCAATTAACTCTGCTGTAAGATTAAACTTGTTATCTTTAAACTCTTCTAAATCCACAGCACCAACCCTGCCCTCATCGAGCAGCCAATATGAGATATGAGGCGTAAACTTCTCTAAACTCTTATGCACAGGATTAATTAATTCCCTGATTTCACACGGGCTTTTCCATTCTGATTTGCCGTTGTAAATAACTATCGGAACAACAGGCGGAAGAATATCGCCCTTTTTAAGTCCATGACTGCGGATAATATCCTGATACAAAAGCCCGATGTATGTCATTATCCGAACTGCCATAAAATAGTCATCTGACGATTGAAACTCAAGCAGAAGATAGAGATAGAGCCATTGACCTCTAAATCTGACACGCCAGATTTTATCGTCATGGCGTTCTCGTAAATCATCAGTAACAAAAGATGTGTTGACCGATTCAAGGGTGTTAAGGTCAATCTCATAAACCCAATCTTCTTTTACAAAGCCTGTGAGCAGGTCTTTAACTAACTCTGGGTGGGAAAAGAGGAGTTTGTAGCCTGTGTCGTGCTGGTTGTTATCTTTTTTCTCTTGGTTTTCTTGTTTTGGTGTCATTTGACTCTTCTTAGCTCATTAATAATATAAGGAGATTAAGGTTGCATAAAGTTATTGTTAGTAGTTTTTTGATACAAGCATAAAGTTGGTTTTCTCCTTGTTTTTGTTAGTGATTAGTCTGAGTTATGTTGTTTATTAATTCTCAGAATAACTTGAGCATCTTGCCGATAAGCCCGAGCATGGAGATAGCAGAAAAAGTCATGGCAAATGTGAACATCCGCATACTCTGTGCACGATTTTCACGGAGTCCGTCATCAATACGGCGGTCAATCCGCTCAATTATTTTGTCTAATTTATCTTCCACCTGCTGAAAACGTCTGTCCATTTTTTCAAACCGCTGGTCAACCTGCCCAAAACGTTTATCCATTTCTGTTTTCATATCGGCAAACCGTTGGTCAACCTGCCCAAAACTTTTATCCATTTCTGTTTTCATATCGGCAAACCGTTGGTCAACCTGCCCAAAACTTTTATCCATTTCTGTTTTCATATCGGCAAACCGTTGGTCAACCTGCTCAAATCTTTTCTCCATCCTTGATTCAAGATTCTTGATATCATCTTTGATTTCATTAACCTGATATTGAAGATTATCAAAACGGCTTTCAAAATACTTGGATGTGGGAATAATATTTGCTACCAAAATCTCAATGGTTTTCTGGTCAAGAGTTAGTCCTTTAAGTTCTTCTTCTTTTGAGTCAATCATTGATACACCTCATGAATAAAAATAAAATTGATATGGTTGTCAGAAATTAGTTCTTCTTCTGGTGATCTCCTTCTATTCTAAGGATAATGTTTGCATCGCTTCATTAAATTCATCTTCATTCTCATATTGATTGTCAAAATAGACACCATCTTTGTATCCAAAAATAATAAGATTTGACCTGACAATTTTGAAAAATTCATCATGCCGATTTTTTACAGACTCAAAATATCCTGTAAGAAATCCCACAAAATAATCAATAAAATAGTGAATAGACATTATACCGATTTTAAAAATCTTGAATTGTGACTTCCTTCCAAGGGCGGAATTTTAATCTCAAGTTGTGAAGCCCACAAGCAATCTCCATAACCAGATCTCTAAAACCTCTGACCCAGTTTC
>JADGBE010000043.1 GCA_015231615.1 Desulfamplus sp.
CATGCTGTCCGATAAGTTATATTATTTTGTCTTGCCCAATCTGAAAGTTTCATAACCTTAATATAATACAATATCTGGCTATAATCAACTATATTATTCTATGATTTCAGTGAATCTTTATAATACTACCTCTACCTAAAACTATTTTGGTGCTTCCTGCTGAAATAATTCTTTAATCAACGCCTCATAAGAGCCATCTGCTTTCATGGTCTTAAGAGTATTGTTGAATTGCTCAAGTAATGCCTGTTTATTCTGTGATTTGGCAAAAACCAAATAAGTAGGATTAACTGCAAAGGATTCAGCCAATGATTGAGCCTTCTCCTGATAGCCTAATTTTGCAATTGCCATATCAGCAGATTGTTCAATGGCAATAACGCAGCTAAGTCGTTTGGCAATCAATTTTTTAAAATTCAACTCGTCAGAAACATTCTCTTCCACCTTGAAAATCTGATCCTTTATTCCTTTATCAAAATCATCTCCATAACTCCACCCGCGAATTACACCGATATTGTTATTGCTAAGATCAGAGATATTTTTAAAAACAAAAATCTCTCCCTTTCTCACATAAAGATTCAGTTTTTCGTCAAAAATGGGATCAGAGTAATCAAAAATCTTTAAACGGGCTTCATTCTTATAAATTCCACCAACGGCGGCTGTTCCCTTTTCTCCCATAACAAGGGCACGTTTCCAAGGATAGCCCTTAACTTCAACAGTTTTCCCCATCTTTTCAAAAATCTTTTGAAGGAGACCCGGATAAACCCCTTTAGCGACATCAGCATCTCCATACATAAATGGGGGATTGGCGGCATCAACTGCGATAACAATTTTGTCCTCTGCTGCTGCTACAATAATCTTTTCTTCTGCGAAGGAAGTATTTTTAAATAGTGTTGCAGACAAAGTTACAGACATCAACGCAATAACGAGAAACATAATTACTTTTTTCATACCGTTCTCCTTTTTTGTTTGGGTTTGTAGATTGCCCTCGCCCACCCCAACCCTCCCAAGGAGAGGGCAATATTTACTCCCTCCCTTGTGGAGGTTTGGGGTGGGGCAATAAATTAGTTGGTTTTTATCCCATAACTTTCAAAAATCTTATTAAACTCTCCGTTTGCCTTAATCTCTGCAAGTCCTTTATTAAAGGCTTCAATAATCTCTTTATGTCGAGGATTTGCAATGCCAGATGAAACATATAGATTATTACTTGTAATAGAATTTTCTGTAAATTTGATTTTTTGAAGCATAGATAGGTCAGCTTTTGCAATAATTACTCTGGCTACAATATCATCTTCCAATGTAAGATCGACTCGTTTGGCAACAAGTTTTTTGATATTTGTCATAACATCAGCAACATCTTCGCGTATGAAATCTTTTGATGCCTGAAATTCATCGCTATAACCATAACCTCTTACAGTTCCAATCTTTTTTCCTTTAAGGCTTTCAAGTCCATTATATTCAAACGGATCATCAACTCTTTTTATGAATTTTACCGTATTAACTGCATAAGGTTCGCTAAATAACATAGATTTTTTATTCTCATCATTCATCCATACATCTGGAAGAATGTCATATTGTCCCTTAATTGTAAGAGCTTCTGCCCTTGCCCAAGGTACATACTCCATTTTAACGGTATATCCTTGAGTTTTATATGCAGCCCGAATAATTACAAGGGAAAGTCCCTCTTTTGGGTCTTCTGGATCAACAAAGGGTGGATATGGGTCTGCTGCTGCTTGAATGACTTTATCCTCTGCTAAACAATGGGCTTTAAATATTGTTGCAGATAAAGTTGCAGAGAGCATAATCATACAAAGAACAAACATAATCGCTTTTTTCATAATAATTCTCCTATTCTTTTTGGGTTTTTATAAAGGTAGAGCCGCCGGCCGTGCGTCTCTACAATAGCTTTACTCGCTAATATTATATTTTTTAAGAATCTCTGAATAAATCCCTTTATCTTTTATCCTTTGCAGTGCTTCATTCACTTTTTTTGTAATAGCTTGGGAATCGGGATATGTTTTTGAGACCATGAGGCGAAGTTCATCATTGTTAAGATGTTTTTCTACAACAGCAAATTTCTTAATATCTGCTGGAAATAATGTTTTAATCAAACTCCAGCCGACTAATTCATCAGTAGCCAGAAGATCAAACCTGCCTCCATGAAGTTTTTTTACACCAAGTTCATCACTTGAAGCTAAATCAAGTTTAATTCCAGCATCTGCAAATGCTTTTTCATACCAATAACCAGCAGTTCCGCCTACATTGTATTTCTTAAGGTCTTCATATTTTTCCCAGACAACATCTGTTTTTATGTTGCTTTTCAGATAGAACAAGCAAAATGATGATTTGCCTAAAGGATCGCTGAAATCATATATTGCTTTCCTCTCATCAGTTATTATGTAAGGAAATGCTGCGTATGCTTTACCCTCCTTTATATTCTTTTCGCATCTTAGCCATGGATAAAATTGATATTCAATTTCAACTCCTGCCTCTTTGAAAACAGCGGATACAATTTCAGAGAGAAAGCCATATCCTTCCATTTTTTCAGATGTGTAAGGTGGCCACTCACCTGTTACAAGAATAACTTTGGCTGCTGAACAAATAGTTGCAGACAGAAACACAAGAACGACAAGAAGGATTATTTTTTTCATAGCATAACTCCCTTTAATTTGATGCTTTCCACTGATAAGGACTCATAATTTAATATCTCAAAATTGAGTAGATACGCCGGCCAGCGTCTCTACTATCTTATTAAATCTATTCGCTGATATTATACTTTTTAAGAATTGCTGAATAAACGCCGTTAGCTTTTATCCTTTGGAGTGCTTCATTCACTTTTTTTGTAATAACAGCGGCATCGGGATATGTTTTTGAGACCATGAGGCGAAGCTCATCATTGTTAAGAGGTTTTTCTACAACAGCAAAGTTATTTATATCTGCTGGAAACAATGTTTTGATAATACTCCAGCCGACTAATTCATCAGCAGGCAGAAGATCAAACCTGCCTCCTTTAAGTTTTTTCATACTAAGTTCATCACTGGCAGCTAAATCAAGTTTAATACCTACATCTTCAAAGGCTTTAACACACCAGTAACCAGCAGTTCCGCCTATCTTGTATCTCTTGAGGTCTTCATATTTTTCCCAGACAACATCTGATTTAATGTTGCTTTTCAAATAGAAAAACCTGCCTGTTGATTTGGCTAAAGGATCACTGAAATCATATATTGCTTTCCTCTCATCAGTTATTATGTAAGGAAATGCTGCATATACTTTACCGTCCTTTATATTACGCTCACATCTCAGCCATGGATAAAATTGATATTCTATTTCAACTCCTGCCTCTTTGAAAACAGCGGATACAATTTCAGAGAGAAAACCGTATCCTTCCATTTTTTCAGATGTGTAAGGCGGCCACTCACCTGTTACAAGAATAACTTTGGCTGCTGAACAAATATTTGCAGACAGAAACACAAGAGCGACAAGAAGGATTATTTTTTTCACAACATATACTCCCAATGGTCATAAAATAAAATTACTTGCCCACCCCTACCCCATCTCCTTGGGAGATGGGAAGAATATAACCCCTCCCTTTTGGGGAGGCGGGAGGGGCTAATTAGATTTATTCGCTGATATTATACTTTTTAAGAATTGCTGAATAAACGCCGTTAGCTTTTATCCTTTGCAATGCTTCATTCACTTTTTTTGTAATAGCTTGGGAATCTGGATATGTTTTTGAGACCATGAGGCGAAGCTCATCATTGTTAAGAGCTTTTTTTACAACAGCAAAGTTATCTATCTCTGCTGGAAACAATGTTTTAATTAAAGTCCAGCCGACCAACTCATCAGTTGCTAAAAGATCAAACCTCTTTCCTTGAAGTTTTTTCATACCAAGTTCATCACTGACAGCCAAATCAAGTTTAACTCCAGCATCAGCAAATGCTTTTTCATACCAATAACCAGCAGTTCCGCCTACCTTGTATTTTTTGAGGTCTTCATAGTTTTCCCAAACAACATCTGATTTTAAGTTGCTTTTTAGATAGAATAATCTGCCTGTTGATTTAGCTAAAGGATCACTGAAATCGTATATCTTTTTTCTCTCATCATTAATCATATAAGGAAATGCAGCAAAAGCTTTACCTTTTTGAACCATATCCTCACATCTCAACCAAGGATGAAATTTATACTCAACTTCAATTCCAGCCTCTTTAAAGACAGCAGATACGATTTCAGTAACAAACCCCTGACCTTCAATCTTTTCAGATGTGTAAGGTGCCCACTCACCAGATACAAGAACAACTTTTTCTCCTGCCATACAAATTGTTGTAAACTGCAAAACAATGGCAATAAGAATACTAATTAAACCCACTTTTTTCATAACACTTCTCCTTTTGATTAATTGTTAATAATTCTAACTTACCCACCTTTAAGGCAAACCTATGAAGGCGGAATTGTGTTTATGAGCATTAACAAGAAATTCTTGTTTGTCAATCAAAAATAGATGTGTTATGCAAAACCCTTAAACAGATTAAATGGAGGGTAAAACATTCTATATGAAAAGCATCATATCTATTATCAACGCTATAAAATCATACCTTACAATAGTATTTTTACTATCAATAGTTCTTTCACCTTGTACAGTTACATCAGAAGTAGTTGCAGGTGAACAAGAGTGGCAAGTTGAGAATGCAACCAAAGAGGTTGAAATCAGAGGTTATACAAGAAGTATAAAGTCAGCTACTATTTCATCTGAAGTGGGTGGCAGAGTTGTTAAAATCAACTATGAGATTGGAGATACTATAAAAGCTGCCCAAAAATTAGAATCTAACAATAACTTTGCCCCATTTGCTGAGATTGACACCACATTTGTAGATTTTGAGATTCAAAGCACTAAAATTGCCATTTTAAAGATAAAAACCCAATTAAAACAGATAAATTCTCGAATTGCATACTTACGAAAAGAGTTTAGACGCAAAGAGGAGCTTTTTACAAAAGGAAGAGCAACTGAAGTTATCCGTGATGCTGCTTCTCAAGAGTTAGAACAGGCAATTTTAGAACGCGAAACGGTTAAACAGGCAGAAGAGTCTCTTGATGTGAGCTTAGATCAATTAATTGAGAAAAAAAAGCGACACACTATTTGGGGTAATGCTGGCTGGATAGTTACAGCTAAAAAAGTTGAAGCTGGAGAGATGATTCAGGCTGGTATTCCTCTTGGTGTGATTCACGATTTCAGGCAGCTTGTTGTGCCACTTTCTTTATCTAATGAAGAACTTGAAGCTATAAAGGATTTAGGTAAAAATTTTAAGGCAACACTTGCTAATCAAACAGTAACAGCTTCAATCTATTATATTAACCCGGACTTTAACGAACAGAGTCGCAAAACAGAGATAAAACTCTTGATTGACAACAATGGCAGTGGTTCAAATTTTGAACATCGTGGAGGTTTGAGCTTTATTTTGCCACTCTCTGTTAAAACAGAAGGGTTAAAGATTCCTGCCCAAGCTGTTCAAAATCGGTATGAAAATCCAAAAGTCTATGTAAAGGGGAAGGCAGAGCCATTGAGTATAAATATTCTTGATAAAGCTGGCGAATATCTAATAATTGCACAGCAGCCCGAACTTTTGCCAAATACGATATTGATTGAACCGCCTGTTAAATAATGCCCAAATAAATGCTAAATGGTTCTCAAATAAAAAGGAGTAAAATATACGATATGAAAGCTAAATTAAAAACATCTCTTGATGATGACCGTACTGATAGAATTGATGATAATTTTATTAACAAAAATGAACACATATATATTGGTAGTGATTTCTGGAAATCACAATCATTGGAGGCTCTTGCAAAAGCACAAAATGTTAAAGCAATTGTTGATGTAAATACTCTTTTTGGCACGTGGCCCGGCGAACCTGATGATGGATTTGAGGATTTGATAGATAAATTAAGACATATTTTATAACAAATATTGCAATCTAATCTAAGGTTTAAGAAAAATATGATTATTCTTGATACAAACATTGTCTCTTATCTTATGAGAGGTGGATTGTTGGCAGAAATATACGCACCTCATATTCAAGGCAGAATAGCTGCGATCTCATTTATCACTGTTGGAGAGATGTACTTTGGTGCTGAAAAATGCAATTGGGGACAAACAAAACTCCGTGTCCTTGAAAAAACATTTAAAAACTTTGTTGTAATTCCTTATGATCATGAAATTGCTCGTTGTTATGGAAAACTTGTCAATGAACGTCAGCGTTCTGGCAAGCCAATTGCTCCTAATGATGCGTGGATCGCTGCCTGCACTGTCCGTCATTGTGTCCCTTTGCTAACTCATAATCCAAAAGATTTTATCGGAATAAGCGGATTAGAAATTATAACTGAAAAGGAATTAATAACCCCATGAAATCCTTTGTCCGTTTTACACTTAAACAGACTGTATTTATAAACGTCATTTTTATCATCTTAACCGTTGCGGGTTTTTTCAGCCTTTTTACAACACCAGTTGAAAATATGCCGCCTGTTGATATGGGAAAGGTTTTTATTACAACCATCTATTATGGTGCTTCTGCTGATGATGTAGAAAACTTAGTAACCAATGAGATTGAAGATGCCTTAGATGGTCTTGAAAACGTTGAATATATACAGTCTCGTTCTCGGCGTAATGCATCAACAGTTGAGGTGAAATTTTTAGATGATACAGACTACGAAACACTCTACGATGAACTTAGATTTCGCGTATTGAATATCAAGAATCAACTGCCAGAAGGAGCAGACGATCCGCTTTTTTTTTACGTTGATACAAAGATGTGGATACCTGTAATTGTGGTCAACCTTATTGGTGAGCTTGAGAATAGAACTCTGAAACTTTTGGCAGATGAGCTTAAAAGCAATCTTATTAAAGTTGACGGGGTTCAATCTGTCGATATTTCAGGAGAGTATGACAAAGAGTTTCATGTAAATATTGACCCTGTAAAGTTACGTGATATTGGAGTCTCTTTTAGTGAAGTTGCCAACGCAATCCGATCATACAACACACGCATTTCTACTGGTCGCTTTAAGAAGGGCAATCAAAATATGATGCTCGATACTGGTAACACTCTTGACTCTCAAGAGGAGGTTCTTGACGTTGTGGTAAGAAAAGATGGCGATGGCAACTTTATCCATGTTCGAGATTTAACTGTTTCATCAGGAGTAAAACACAGAGACCCTGACACCATACCTTCTGTGAATGGTATCAGCACTATAAAACTCTTGGTGCAAAAAGAGGATAGTGGAAACTCTGTAACCATTGCAGAGAGAGTTAAAGAGATGGTCAAATCTTATGAAGAGAACCATAAAGCAGACGGACTTTCAATTATCACAACCTATGACTCAACAGTTGAGATAAACGAATCTGTGAACACACTTGGCGGTAACCTAATTCTTGGAATGACTATGGTTACATTAATACTATGGATAACTCTTGGATTTAGAAATGCCATGCTCACAGCTATTGGGATTCCGTTTTCATTTCTTGTAACATTGATTATTGTCAAATATTCAGGTCAATCTATCAACACAATCAGCCTTTTCTCATTTGTGCTTGTCTCTGGAATTATTGTTGATGATGCAATTATCATTGTGGAGAATGTCTATCGCCATTTTGAGATGGGCAAAACGCTGCATGACTCTGTAGTTGATGGCGTATCAGAAGTTCTTCTTCCAATAGCAAGTGCAGCATTAACAACAATTCTCGCATTTTTACCAATGCTTATTATGACAGGAACAACAGGAGATTTTTTCAGTGTTATCCCAAAAGCTGTAACCTTTGCTTTGTGTGCTTCATTAACAGAAGCGGTTTTCTGTCTGCCCGTTCACATTATTGACTGGGGACCAAAAAGGGATAAGGCTGTTACTATAAAAACGCATATCTTAGAAAAAAAATTGATAGAAAAGGATTTATCAGAAAACAATATAGAAAATTTAAAAAATAATAGTATCAGAGCCAATCTTTTTAATGTGATGTGGAAAATCTACAATTCAATTCTAACATTTCTTCTTAACCATAAAATCACTGGCATATTTTTAGTTACAGCTCTGTTTTTGGTTTCGTTAGCAATGATGCTTTTATCTGTAACTGGACTTGTCCCATTAATTAAAGTTAAATTTTTTGAAGACAGCTATCTGCGTTATCACATTGCATTTAAAATGCCCCCCGGAATCTCTGTTGAAGGGACAGACAAGGTTATTCGTGATATGTCTAACTATCTTCTCTCTTTTGGAAAAGATGAAGTTGGAAGTGTCAACGGTGTTGCTGGTATGATGGAGACTAAAGATTATGAACAACATCGATCTCAACATTACGGCAATATTGTTGTTGAAATGCCATCGCAAGAAGATATGAATCTGCCTAATGTAAAAGATAATGATGTAAATGCCTATCTTGATATTGTAAGAGATAGACTTGCAAAGTTTGCAGACACTCACCATAAAGAGTGGGGAGGTCGTCCTGTAATGGATGTGTTTGGGGAAAATACAGGACCGCCTGTTGGAAAAGCCGTAAATATTAGAATATCTGCTGGAACAATTGAGGAGGCTCAACTTCTATCTGACAAGATGCTTGAATATCTAAAAAATGACCCTGCTTTTAAAGACCTCGTAAACCTTGATGATAACCGTGCAGATAACCAGACAGTTGTCCGCCACACAGTTGATCAGAAAAAAGCTCTTGTTTATGGATTAGACACAAGAATGGTAACAGGCTTGATTGCTGGCACTTTAAATGGCATGAGCGGTGGCAATTTTAGAGTTGATGGCGAAGAGATTCCGATTTTAGTTCGCCTTGCAAGAGCTGAGGACAATTCAAACAATGGTATTGTAAACCCTACTGATATTCTTGAAGTTCCGATAATTGAACATAGCTCAACCCCAATTTATATTGGCGATATTGCCGCAGCAAATTATATTCAAGAACCAGACATACGCAACCGTTACAACGGCAAACCAACTCTTACAATTACCGCAGATATTAAAGAGGGTTCAAAGTTATCAGCAGGCAGAGTTACTGTTCTTGCATCAGATTACTTTGAAAAAATTGCTCCAATGTATCCCGGGGTTACTTTAAATTTTGGCGGAGAGTTTGAAAGCACATCAAGAGCTTATAAATCTTTAATGTTTGCATTCTTGATTGCTGTTATGGCAATTTACCTTGTGCTTTCCTCCCAATTTAACGATTATCTACAGCCTCTTATTATTCTTTCAGCCATTCCATTTGCATTTATTGGTGTTGTGTTTGGAATGTTTTTTACCCAATCTGTATTTACAATAGGCAGTTTTCTTGCAGTTGTAGGGTTGGCTGGAGTTGCTGTAAATGATTCGATTGTGTTGATTGACTTTATGAATCAAGAGAGAAAAAGAGGGTTATCATTGCGTGAAGCTGTCATTAGTGCATCTAAGGCACGTATGAGACCAGTTTTAATAACAACGTTTACTACCATATTGGGAATGCTGCCAATGGTTATTGGAATCCCAAATAAATCAATAACATGGGCACCAATGGCAACTGCATTTGTAACAGGACTAACAAGTGCCACAACTTTAATACTTCTTTTTATTCCAGTTGAGTATGAGATGATTGAGAAGATTAAAGGGTGGGTAAAAGCTCGTTTTGTTTAGATATATAGTTAATAATTTTTTTTAGGAGAAAAAATATTTATGATAAACCATATTAAAATCACAATATTAATATTTACTCTATTTTGCAGCAGCTACGCTAATGCAATAACGCTTGAAGATGCTATTAAAAAGGCTCTGTCATCTTCTGATCAGGCAAGAGTAATTGAAGAGAGTCGGAAATACTCAGATGCTGAAGCTAAAAAAGTTGATGCCTTTACAAAGCCAAGGATAGATACCTCAGTTAAGTATTATGAACTTGGAACTACTGCTGAAGATAATCCATTTATGTCAACACCAGATCGTCAGATGTCAACCGGATTAACTGCAAGTAAACTTTTGTGGGCAGGAGGTAGGATAAGTGAAAGCCGTGCGTTAAAAGAGAATCTAATAAAACTTGCACAAATTCAAGAAAGCTCAATGAAACGCGATCTCTCAAAACAGGTAGCTAATGGTTTTCTTGCTGTTCTTTATCAACAGGCAAGAATAACTGTCCTAAAGGATAGGGTAAATCAGAGAACTGATGAGCTAAACGATGCAACAGACCTTTTTGAAGCTGGAATGGTTACCAACTTAGATGTAAGAGAGGCAAAACTTCAGCTTCATGTTGCAAAAGATGCCTTAAGTTCTGGTCAGAGTGAATTTCACACAGCACTTGTTGACTTTAACTTGGCTATTGGCGAAACAGGCGAAGAGACTCAAACACTTTTGGTTCCAGAAGGAGGGCTTATCCGTCCTCAAACTCTTAATCAAAAACTCACAAAACTTGAGACTCTTTATAAAGAGAAGCAACAAATTGACATAAAAAAAGCTGAACAAGCTGTCAATGTTTCAGAAAAGAGCTTAAATATTGCAAAAGATGAATCAAAGCCAGCATTATCTCTAATTGCGGGAACAGAGTATATCGGAGAAAAAGCCGAAGATATGGAGGCATCATGGAATGTAGGGGCACAAATGAGTTGGAATTTCTATGATGGCGGAACTATTGATGCAAACATTGCATCTGCAAGGGCAGATAAAAAGAGCCGTGAAGCAACACTGCGTCAAGCTGAAAAATCTATCTCAGGCACATTAAACAAACTTAGAACTGAAGTTGATAGTTTAAATAAAAGAATTAAACTGCAAGAAGAGACAGTTGTTTTATCAAATGGCAACTATGAAGATGCACGGGGTCTTTACCTTAATGGAACAATAACTCTAACACGAGTTGGAGATTTCAACCTTCTCTATGCTGAAGCAAGATTTAATCTCTTGCAGCTATATTATCTTGAGAATGTAATAGCTATTGAGGTTCAATCTTTGATTGGGGAGAATTTTTAAAAGATGCGGCAATTTTTAAATTTTATAAATAGCTTAAGTATTCCAGACTCTTTTCCAAAAATTTCTACAGAGAAAGATCGTTATTTTTTTAGTTGTTATCGCTTGAACAAATCCAAGAGATTAGTAATAAAGATGATACCTATTGTTTCAGTTATTATGGCTATTCTTTTTCCACTTTTATCTTTAACGTTGTATTTTATAATGATTAAAAGTGCTGTCCAGAATGGCATTCCAGAAGAAGTGATCGAAAGATTTAGGCTTGTTACCTCAGCAATGGCTTTTTTGGGCATTCTTACAAGTATTACAATGCTTGTTGCTCATAGAACTATGGTACGCCATATATACAAGATGGAGATCATCTGCACTGTTAGCGAAATTATTCAGCGTTTTCCTGATAAAGAAATACGGATTTTTTGGTCTCAAATAAAAAAAATCAGCAAAATAACATTAGGTCGTCTTCAGCAATTTACTATTATTGATAATAATGGGAATAAAATTAAGATCGACGCCACTTTTATTGAAATGACAAAACCTTTGCCTGAGTTAAAGATGACATGGCGTGGTGAGGCATTAAAATATGAAGATGGGAGTACTAAACAGCTTACGTTAAAAGAAAATGATCTTTACGCCATGATAAAAGCAAAAGCTAATTGCTGAAAAATTTATCAATATGCAATTCCTAAAGAGAATCTTGAAGTTGTCTGTAGAGATACTCTCCGATACCTGTAGCGTTTTCACTTTTAGAAATTTTTTGAACAAGATATTGGTCATGCATTGAGGTAAAAATATCCATACCTTGCGACTTGCCCAAAACAGGATCCTCTGGAAGGGTTGCCCGCATTGATTTCATCATTGTGTTGAGAAATACCTCCTCAAATCCTTGACAAGCCTCTTTTAAGGCTTTTTCATCTTTCTTTGCCTTAAAAGTATTAGCTTTATCACTATTGTTTACTTTACTAATATTATTGAGGTAGTCTTTATTATCTAAAGAGATATCCATATCAAAACTCCTTTTTTCTTAATTTCTTTTTATAGAATCTCAAGATCAGCCTGTAATGCTCCAGCCGCTTTGATGCCCTGAAGAATCGTAATCATATCTCTTGGAGTTGCTCCAATTGAGTTAAGACCTCTTACTAATTCTCCGATTGTTGTGCCACCTTCTAAAGTCATCAAAGAGACCTCTTCCTCTTCCATCTTAACATCTGTTTGTTCATTTGCTACAGTTTCGCCTTCTGAAAATGGCTCTGGTTGAGATACATCCATCTCTTTCTTTATGCTAACAGTCAAACTTCCATGGGCAACTGCAACTGTTGATATGGTTACGTTATCCCCAATAATAACTGTGCCTGTCTTTTCATTCACAACCACTTTTGCCTTTGTATCTGGTATTACCTCAAGAGATTCAATATCTGCTATAAATTCAGCAACTTGATTTGCCTGCATCTTTTCTGGAATATTAAGCTGCAAAGCACTTGAATCAATAGTTTCAGCAACTCCTTTTCCAATTGAAGCGTTGATAGTTTCAGCAACTCTTGAGGCAGTTGTGAAATCGGGATTGAGTAAAGATAGAGTTAAAGCCTTTTTGCCGTCCAACTTCATAGGAATCTCACGCTCTACAGTTGCACCATTTGCTATTCTTGCCACCTGAAGATGGTTCTTTTGCTTGCTTCCACCCGCATCTCCTGCAGAAGCTCCACCAATTGCAACTGGACCTTGTGCTAAAGCATAAACTTTGCCATCAACGCCTTTGAGTGGTGTTAAAAGAAGTGTTCCACCTGAAAGACTCTTTGCATCACCTACAGAAGATGCAACAACATCAAGTTTATTCCCGATTCTTGCAAATGGCGGAATATTTGCCGTTACCATAACTGCTGCAATATTCTTAACTTTTAGCGAATTTTTATCAACGCTTATCCCCATTCTCTCCATCATGTTTGCAAGTCCTTGGGTAGTAAAATCTGTGCCTGATTTATCGCCTGTTCCATCAAGACCAATAACAAGTCCATATCCAATTAACTGGTTAGTTCTTATCCCTTTTATTGCTGCAATATCTTTAATGCGTGCAGCATCTACATTATTTGCGTTGACACAAATGAAGCATAGAGTAACGGCAGTTAAAATATATTTATCACATTTAAACTTTAAAATATTAAACTTAGAAAAATTCAACTTGGAAAAATTAGAAATATTAAACATGATATTCACCTCGAATTTATAACTTAAAATGGCCATAAATTATCAAACAGACGCGTTCCCCAACCTTGTTTTTGCTTATCAGCAATTACACCTTGACCAAAATATTCAATTCTTGAATCAGCAAGATAAGTTGATTGCACCCTGTTATTATCTCCAATATCTTCGGGTCTAACAACACCAGATACAACAATATATTGAACCTCTTGATTTAGCTTCATTGCACGTTTTCCATAAATTGTGTAGTTGCCATTTGGAAGCACATCTACAATTCTTGCTGCAATTGATGCTGTAATTTGTCCGTTTCTATTGCTCTTTGCCTCACCTTTAAATGAGTTATCAAATTTTGTGCCAACCATCTTATCAGCAACCATACCTCTTGTGATAGGATTTGGGAGAGCCACAAAAGGCTCTGTGTAACCAAATAAATTTGGAACACCAATATCCATCTTGCTTGTTCTGCCAGCCTCTGTTGCAGCGTCCATGCTTGATTTTGCATTCTCAACAATATCAACAATCAAAGTATCCCCTGGTTGCCTTGCCTTTGTATCTTCAAAAAATGGATCGCTCGTCTCTGTCCAAAGAGATCCTTCTGATGGTGGTAGCGGCTCGTATTTGGTCTGAAGTGCTGGTTGGTCTGATATTCCGGGTGGCAATAAGGCAGACTCTTTATCCTTATCAAGATAAGAGCAGCCTGACAACATTATCAGAATCATAAAATTAAACATTATTAAACCCATTGTGTTTAAAAGCCATATTTGAATTTTTGAATAAATTTTCATAACCCCTCCTTAATTTAACCAATTTGTGAACAGTGGCGATATTTTGAATGTTGCGTCATAGATTTGACAATTTTAAATTGAACCATGCAAAACTCATTTTTTATCCAAGAAAATTAAGAGATAAATCCAAGTTTTGTAAAGAATCTAATAATTTTGCAGAAAATTTAATAAAACACCTTAACACTCTCTTTACCCGTAACAATCGCATTTATAACTTTGCCTGATGTCATGTTCTGAACCTGAACTGTGTCATTCATCTTTCCATCACTCTTTACAGTTCCGATAGTAATTATTTTAAGGTTGCCGCGGGCAGCGATAATTTTTACTCTATCACCTTTGCGAACAAGTGCCGCATCTTCTATCATATTAGGCGTTATTGCCTTATTATTAGGTGCGTTTTTAGTAAGAACTCTTCCTATAACATCATTAGGATCGTTAAAATAATCACCATGAAGATTGGCAATATTGAACCTTTGAACATGAACATCGCCTAATTCAAGAACTTTTCCCCTTGTAAGGAGGCGAGCTGCACAAAGAACATTATCAAAAATATCAATCCAGCCTGAAAGAGAGAGCCGTCCATAATCTTTTCCACCAACCTTAACTCTAACATAGAGAGTTATCCTTCCTTTAAACTCTTTATCGTTAGTTGTAGGTGTTGAAATAGAGACCTCACCTTCTGGATAGACTTCAAGCCCTCTTACTGAAAAATCGTTTATCTCAAAATCTTGTCCATCTAATTTTTCGCTGACATAATCTTCATAAAGTGCTTTGAGGTCATCTTCAGAAACCTCTTGACTTGACCGTTCAATATAAATTTTATCAGGAACAATAATGGTTATATTTTCAGAAGAGTTGTTGTCAGAACTTCTTTTATTTGAAGAATTTTTGTTTGGGAGTCTATTTTCCAACAAAAGCCTGTTTGATTTTATTTTTGATTCAAGCTGTCTGCCATTGATTATTTTAGTTTTTCCGGGGGCTGGGGCAAATCCCATATCAATTGCTGAAAGTTGACGTTTAATAATTGCTGGTGCTTCAATATCGGCAATCTCCCCAAGAGTAACTTTTCTGCTATTCACATGAACAGACTCCCGAACTTCAATCACAATATCGTCTGAGTCAGCGATTGCTGATAAAGGAAAAAGATGTAACAACGCAACAATAAGCACAAGCAATTTATATTTCATACTTCACCTTTATTCATAATTTATGCAGGAGATGCCCTGTCTATAGCTTTCCAGATAATTATTTTGCCCCTCCCGGACCCTCCCCAAGGGGAGGGAGTAATTATTATCCCCATCTCCATTGGGGAGGGGGTGGGGCAATAGGAATTTCTAACTAATTGACTCTATTTATTGACTAACGCTTTACTCCATTTGCAATACCAAGCATTGCATCAGCAGTTTGAACAGATTTTGAGTTTGCCTCATAAGCTCTTTGCCCCGTAATCATTCCTACCATCTCCTCAACTACGCTGACATTTGACATCTCAAGTGAGTTGTTGGCAACTGTGCCTGAGCCGTTTTCTCCCGGCACCTGTTCTATTGCTGCCCCAGAGCCTTCAGTTGCTCTGAAGAGATTTCCGCCTACTGCAAAGAGTCCAGCAGGATTTATGAATGTTGTAATGTTAATCTGCTCTGTGGCGAGAATCTCTTCGTTTGCACCATGAACGGTAAGTGTGCCGTTATCCTGAAGAGTTATAAGTGTTGCTTCAGCGGGTATTGCAATTTCTGGTTGAAGTCTATCTCCGCCCGGTGTGGTTATGAACCCTTCACTGTCAAGGGTAAAATTGCCAGCTCTTGTGTAAAGCTCTTGATCTCCATGCAGAACTCTAAAAAAGCCGTCTCCTTGAATTACCATATCAAGATGATTACCAGTTTGAACATAATCACCTTGTGTAAATATTTTTTGTATTCCAGCAGGTTTTGCCCCCATACCAACCTGAATTCCAGTAGGAACTTGCCCACCTCCCGGGGTTGTTGCCCCAGCTACAAGCATGGTTTGATACATGAGGTCTTCAAAGTTTGCCCGTGATTTTTTAAATCCAGCAGTACTTGAGTTGGCAAGGTTATTTGCCACAACATCTGTCTGCATCTGCTGAGAATTCATACCTGTTGCTGCTGTCCATAATGCTCGTATCATAATTTTATCTCCTTTTTTTAATCCTCAACATTGCCTATCTCTAAAATAAAAACGAACTAAGTAATAACATAACTCCTTAAATTATCTATTGCAGTTTACCAACTTCATTAACTGCTTTGCCATCAATCTCATCAAAGGTCTGCATCATCTTTTGGTATGTCTCATACATTCTGTGGTGATCAATCATACCAACCATCTCATCTACAACCGAGATATTGGAACCCTCAAGTGCCCCCTGTTTTACTAATAGTCTCTCTGGTTGCTTTTCATCTGCAGCAGCATCTCCATTATAAATAAAGAGATCACCGCCTTTTTTATCTAATTTATCAAGATCGTCAAAAGTTACCACATCAAGAGTATCTACTAAAACACCATCTACTCTAATCTCTCCTGCCTCGTTGATCCCAACTTGTTGACCATTTATTGTAATATCGCCATTTTGCCCTTGAACTGGCAAGCCATGTTGATTTACCAAAACACCTTGTGTATTAAGGCTAAAATTTCCGTCTCTTGTATATTCAACTCCATCATCAGTAGCTATTTTGAAAAAACCTTCATCTCCAAGAGCTACGTCCAATTTGTTGTCTGTTGTTTTAAGATGTCCTTGACTGAAATCAGTATTTAACTGTGCCTTAAATATCTTGTCAAAGCTAACAACATCTTTTTTAAATCCTACTGTATCTGCATTGGCAAGGTGGTTGGAGGTGGCTTCAAGTATTCTTTCTTGCCTCAATCCACCCTGAACTGGTCGTGTCATCTGAAGAATCATAATTATTCCACCTTCTCTTTTTTATATTTTTAAATGATTAAATTTTGAAACATTAAAGAGTGTTAATAAAAATTTAATCTTTTTAATTATGAATTATGCAATATAAATGCCATAATCTTACAATAAAATGTAGATGCTTATTATTATTGGATAATTTTAGTTTAGGTGGTGAAAATCTAACGGAAGGTGTATGAATTTTGACGGGATAAAAATTCTCCCCACTTAAAGTAGGGTTTGTTTTGTCGCCAGAGCTTAAAGCTCAGGGCTGAATTGTCCAAGTCCTCTTAAGAGGACTTTTTTAAACTTAGCCGATGGTTTTAACCATCGGCTAAAGGTTGAATAAAAACTCAATTATAACAGTGCAAAGTATAAGAAGTTATGGTGTATAGAGAGTTACTAAACATCTTGTATCTTGATCGCCAAGACTTTTTAGCTGATGCGGTGTTTCAGAGTTAAACTTCATAGATTCTCCAGCAACTAATTCATGCACCTTTTCGTCAAGGGTTAGCTCAAGGTTACCATCCATAACATATATGAACTCCTCGCCTTCATGCTTGTATGCAACTGGCTTATGTTTTTTGTTTGACTCTATAGTTACCATAAAGACTCTAAGATGTTCATTTTCTGCCCCGGGCGTAAGATTCTGGTAATAGTAATTTCCTGTTCTTCTTGTATATTCTTTTGCCCTGTTACCTGAAAGTTCTGCCCGCTCTCCTTCATTGAGGAAAGTTTCTGGATCAATCCCAAAAACTTCTGAAAGTTTAATCATAAATCCAACAGATGGAGTTGTTCGGTTATTTTCAAGCTCTTCAATAAATTCAGGGTTTCTGCCTGTTCTCTTTGCAAGCTCTTCATGGCTCAATTGATGTGATTTTCTCATAGACATCAGCTTTGAGCCAAAATCAGAACTTTTGGAATTGCTATAACCATTACTCAAAGTATCATCTACTCTGACTCTCTCCATTTCACTACCATCATCTATATTACCCATTTTGGAATCACAAAGGGTATTTGCAAGTGAACGCATAGCAATTTTTTGAATCTTCTCAGTCAATGCTGGAATAAAAAGTGCGGAATCTTCAATGATTCCAATATCAGCAAATCTAAATATTTGTGCATTCGCGTCTTTGTTGATAGCCACAATTGTCTTTGATTCTGTAATTCCAGCAGTATATTGGACAGCCCCAGATGTTCCTACTGTAATCAGAAGTTCTGGTTTTATTGTCTTGCCTGTCTGACCAATTAGGCGATCATCATCAGTCCAGTGCCAGAGAACTGGGGGACGTGTTGCCCCAATCTGACCACCAAGTGCATAAGCAAGTTTTCTTAAATTTCTAAAACCTTCAATATTTCCAACTCCCGCCCCCCCCACAACAACTTTATCTGCTATCTCAAGGCTCTGTTCTTGTAATCTATCTTTTTTTACAGAGATTCTTTTTATTCGCGACGTTTCCACATTATCAAAAAAATTAATAGAAATTGTTTCTACTCTGCTTTGGGTATTGCACTGAGAAGCACTATACTGAGAGCTTACCAACTCCTTTTTAAACGCATTTGGCTGCACAGTAATAAAACCAGTTTTAGATTGGTCAGAAAATCCAAGTTCAGCCATGATCTCCCCACCATGAGAGGGGCATACTGCAATTATTTCGTTTTTCTCATATTTTAGATATTTGCAATCTGCAATCATGCCTGCCTCACAAATAAAGGCACATCTTGCTGAAATTTCACGCATTATGTTATTGAGCGGGAAGAGAAAAACCTCTGGATTTCTATCTTTAACAAGTTGGGCAAGGATTTTTGCAGTTGTCTCTGGCAGAAAATAAGATTTATATATTTCATTTACAGAGTCATCATTATTGTTAATGACACTGACAATCATTACTTTATCTGCACCATAACTTAATGATTGCCCAATTACTGATTGGATTGATGCTTGATAATCTTTTGAACTATTTTCAGAAACAACAATGACAAATATTTTCTCTGAGTTCATACTTTCGGCAAGTTTACCAGCACCGAAAAGCACATTAAGACTTGTATCAAAAAGAGATTGATTTCTTAAATCTCCGTATATCCATATATCGCCCATTTCTACCCCACAAAACCAGCTTCTGATAATTTTTGAGCCAACTGTTCCGCCTTTTGATCATAAGTGCCATCAATAAACTGACACGCCTTTGATCTCTTCTCCTTATTCCATGCCACAATCTTTGTTGGAGATGCAATAAGCCCAGTCTCCTCTGGCTTTAATCCTAATGTTTGGTTGTCCCAAAATTCAATATTTTTGTCTGCAAATGCTCTCTCAACCCCATAAAGAGATATAAAACTTGGTCTGCCAAAGGTATTAGAATCACCAAAAGATGAACTTACACTAAAAGCTACGCTGGAATTTTTTTGTTCCTTACTATTTTTAGCATCAACTTCAAATGCCTCTAAATATCCATCTGCTTTTCGCTCTACAATCCATCTATTTTTCATCTGATCTGCTGTTAATGAGTGGATATTTCCAATAAAAGGAATATCAAGCATCTGGGCTGTTTGAGGTCCAACATGACCTGTATCGCTATCTGACGAGCGTGTGCCAAACAGAACAATGTCAAATGGTTCAAGTTTTTTTAAGGCTTTTCCTAAAACCTTTGCTGTTATGTAAGTATCTGACTCTTTTAAAGCTGGATCACAGATGAGAACTGCTCTATCTGCACCCATTGCAATAGTTTGATGAATCCCAAATGTTGCACTTTTGGGTCCCATGCTTAATACAGTTAAAGTGCCTTTATGCTCTTTTATTAAAGATAGAGCCATCTCAATGGCTGGTTTATCAAAAGGATTTAACTCCATATTTTCTAAAGTGTTTCTATTGCTGCCGGGCAGCATATTGTTTATCACCGATTTGACGCAGGCGATGATGTTGAGTTTCATTTAGCTTTTCCTATATTTACGGGTTATTCTATTTTATCCATTAAATCGTGAATATTTTTTTGTATTATAGTATTTTCTGAGAAGCATCTTCAATTTGCCGTAGTATTTCCAGCACAAGTGCTTTATCAAACATATAATCCATCACTATCAATGCTTTTTTTTAAAAAAGAGTTCATGTAATTATTATATGCAACAACATCAACTGAAATATTCAATCGCTCTTCCAGATCGTTTTTGATGCCAGCAATAAGAAATATGTCTGGTTTTTCCACATCTACAAAAATATCTATATCACTATGTTTATTAATATTGTTTTTTGCAAAAGAGCCAAAAAAACCCATCTTGTTGATACCATACTGTTTTTTGAACTCTTTTTTATACTGACATAAAATACGGATAATTTCATTTCTATCCATAATCAACCTCTCAGGTTAAATATTCTGAATCAAAATATTTAATGAAGCATTTAAGATAGCAAACTCCTTGCAATTACCATGCGATGCACCTCGCTTGTTCCCTCATAAATCCTTGTGATACGGGCATCACGGTAGTATCTCTCAACTGGATATGATTTTGAGTAGCCATATCCGCCATGAATTTGAACAGCCATATCTGCAACACGGCTTGCAGTCTCACTTGCCATAAGTTTTGCCATTGCCGCCTCTTTTGAAAATGGTTTTCCCATATCTTTTAAGAGTGCTGCCCGATAGACCATAAGCCTTGCTGACTCTACTTGTGTTCCCATATCTGCAATCATATTCTGTATTGATTGGTGTTTTGCAATTGGGACATTGAACTGAATCCGCTCCTTTGCATACTTTATACCCTCTTCAAGAGAACCTTGGCAAATACCTACAGCTTGAGCTGCAATTCCAATGCGTCCAGTGTCTAAAGCCGCAAGCCCTATTTTGAGACCTTGCCCCTCTTTTGCAAGAAGATTGCTTGCGTGGATTTTACAATCACTTAACCTTATTGAAGAGACAGGATTTGCCCTCATACCAGATAGATTTTCACGCTCTCCAACTATAAATCCAGCACTTCCTTTTTCTGCAATAATAACGCTGATTCCTTTTGGTCCTGCTGAAGGGTTGGTTCTAACAAATATTAAAAAAGTCTCAGCCACCCCACCATTGGTTACAAAAACTTTGTTTGCATTTACAATATAGTGATCAGAATCTCTATTTTCATCTTTTATTGCAGTTGCTTCAATAGCAGAGGCATCAGAACCAGCATTTGGTTCTGTTAGGCAAAAAGCCCCGATTTTTTTACCTGTAGCAAGGTCTGGAACAAATTTCTCTTTTTGTGATTTATTGCCAAAGGCAAGAATAGGATAAAGGGCAACGCTGTTGTGAACAGATGCACACAATCCTAATGATGCAGATGCCTTTGAAATCTCTTCAATAATAATGGTATAGCTGACTGTATCCATGCCAGCACCTCCAAGCTCTTTTGGTGCTTGAATACCTAAATAGCCAAGAGTTGCCATTTTATCCACAACTTCCCAAGGAAATCGCTGCTCCTCGTCAATCTCTTTTGCAATAGGAACAATCTGTTTTTGTGCAAAATCTTGAACTGAATGTCTTACAATTTTATGTTTTTCTGTTAAAAATATATCCATAAACTTTTTTTAAGTTCCTGTTATCATGGGTCATTCTATTTTTTAGATTTTCTATTATTCACTTAACACAATATCTTTTAAAGCACTCTCAATATCTCCATATTTAAACTTAAAGCCACTTTTATTTAAAATATAAGGTTTAGCTTTTTGACTACTTAAAAAAGCCTGACCCATCTCTCCCATAATGGCTTTAATCATAAAAGCAGGGGCAGGCATAAAAGCTGGTCTATTAAGAGTGTGTCCCAATGAAGATGCAAACTCTTTTTGCCTTAGTGATTCTGGGGCAACAAAATTAACGGGTCCTATTATATCTTGATTGTGAACCAAGAATAATATGGCATTAACAAGATCATCAATATGAATCCAAGGAAACCAATGAGTTCCTTTTCCAAGTGGACCACCAACACATAACCTAAATGCTGGCAACATCTTACTCAAAGCACCACCATCTTTACCAAGCACCACTCCAAACCTCATTAAAACAACCCTTGCACCTTTTTCTTTAGCTTTAAGAGCCTCTTTTTCCCAATCAACACAAACTTTTGCAAGAAAATCATTACCAGCACTATCTTCTTCAGTAAGAGACTCTTCGCCTCTATCTCCATAATAGCCAAGTGCAGATGTGCTTAACAAAACTATTTTTTTGCCAACAGGTAAATCAGAAAGTGCTGAAACAATGTTTTTAGTAGTTAATATTCTGCTGCTGTATATTTGATTTTTATATTCTTTTGTCCAATATCCCAATATATTTTTTCCAGTTAGGTTTATTATAACATCAGAAGTTTTGATTTTATCTTGCCAGCTTCCTTCTAAAGTTGTATCAGCACTTACCCACTCAAATCTATCTTCAGTTGATTCAAAATCTTCAAAACCATCAGAGGCTTTAGATTCTTTAGAGTGTCTCAATTTTTTTGAGTAATGAAGTTCATGTTTTGCTGATCTCCCAATACCAATAACACTATGACCATTGCCCAGAAGAGTTTGACAAAGATAAGTTCCAACAAAACCAGACGCACCAGTTACCAATATGTTCATAGCAATTTGCCTCCATTATTATATTTGTCTCTTAGTTTTTAAGAGTCAACTTTTGTGCTGGGAGGGTTTACTCCCAATTGATATAATTACAAGACCGCAGAAAATAAGCAGTGAACCAGCAGCAGAGGTTAAGGTAAACGTCTCTCCAAGCAGAAGAACACCAAGAAGGCAACCTGTAAGAGGCTCTACCAACATAATTATTGAGGTATGAGATACTGGAACTGTAGAGAGTCCTTTGGCAAGAAGCAAGTATGGTGCTGCTGTCGCTATAACTCCTAAATATAATACAACCGTAGCTCCTTTAAGGGTCATAACTTGACTTAAATCTTCGGTCAAAAGTTTGGGAATCACAAGAACTGCTCCAACACACAAAATTATTGCTATACCAACTGCGGGTTGGCGGTCAGCAATTACCTTTTTGCTGCCAACAAGAGAGACTGCATAACCAAACCCTGCTCCTGCTGCTAAAAAAATACCCACAACATCAACTGTGATATTGCTTTTAATATCGCTGTTACTGACACTACCTAAGATTATACAACCTGAAATTGCAAGTGCAGAGGCAATTGCCCAACTCAAAGTAAGACGCTCTTTGTTAAAAATAGCACTCAAGATTCCTGCAAATACAGGGGCAATACATATTGCAACTATAGTTCCGAGAGCAACTCCAGTTCTTGCTACAGCATCAAAAAAGCATAACTGAAACATAACAACACCAGATGCTGCAATTAAGGTTGGTATTAGTGGAGGATTAAATTTTAAAGGATTCGTTCTATAAAAAAACGATGTCAGAATAAGCAAAGTAGGACCACCAATAATAAGTCTTAAGCAGCCAATAGCAGAAGAAGAAATCCCCTCTGGAGCTAATGCCTGTGAAGTACCTGTTGTTCCAAAAAGAGTTGCTGAGAATATAATAAAAATTATTCCTCTATAACTAATGCTATCGGTTTTGGTCTCTGCCATTCTAAAAACTCTCCATAATTTTAGATTGCAATGTTTTCTTGTAACTCGTTTTTTATAAAATCAATAAACAACATTGCTAATGGTGAAAGAGTCCGTTTTTTATGTGTGGTCAAAAAGAAATACCTCTTTAGGTTAACTCCGTTTACCGATAGAGCTTTGAGCCTACCAGAATCAATGTAATCTTGCACAGCAATTGTTGATATTATTGAGATACCCGCCCCATTTAAAATCCCTTGAATAACTGATGCGTTGCTACCAAATCTTACTGATATATTGAGCTTGTCGCATGTATAATTACCAGCTTCAACATTTAATTTTGAGCTATCGATACTCTCTTTTGAATAATTAGCGATTGCTTTTGAAACTGATTCCCAAGTTCCAGACCCCTTCTCTCTTCCAATAAAAGGCTCTTTTAATAGAGTTTCAATATCTACGCTGGTTTTATTTGCAAAAGGGTGAGATGCTGGAACTATGAGCTTCATCTCATCTTCAGTTAGCTTCTCTTGTTTAAGAAGAGTGTTATACTCACCTCTATTAACTTCTGCACCAACAATTCCAGCCTCTACCTCGCCTTGGACAATAGATTCTGTTATCTCTGATGTATCTCCAGTGGTTACAGATAGAGAGATGTGAGGATGTTTTTTTGTGAATTTACCAATTATTTTTGGAATTATATATGTTGATGGAATTGAGCTACCACCAATTATAAGAGTGCCTCGTGCATTTCCTAAAAAAGATGCGATACCAGCCTCTGTCTTATCTTTAAGGGATAGCAGTTGCTTTGCATAATCGTAAAGAACAACCCCTGCTTTTGTAGGAAGAGCTTCTCTGCCAAGTCTATCAATAAGTTTGCATTTAAAATGCTCTTCAAGCTCTTTTATGTGGCTGCTAACCGTTGGTTGAGATAAAAAAATTGCCTCTCCCGCCTTAGAAAAGCTCTTTTGATCAATTACATTTACAAAAACTTTTAGTTGCCATAAATCCAACTTAGATTTAGCTCCTTTAGATATTTCCTACAATTTCAACCTTAAATTATTTATCTTTGAGAAGAGGAAATTTTTCTTTCATTTTACACTTAACAGGGTGTGGTGCCATACCTGAAATATCACCACCAAATCGTGCAACTTCCTTTAGGATAGAAGAACTTATAAATATCCACCGTAACCCTGTCATAAGAAATATAGTTTGGACATCACGGCTCAATTTACGATTCATAAGTGCCATCTGAAACTCGCTTTCAAAATCAGATATTGCCCTCATCCCACGTATTATGGCAACAGCATCTTTTTGTTTGGCATAATCAACAAGCAACCCTCCAAAAGAATCTACAATGATATTCTCTTTATTGCTGTGGTTGATAAAACTTTTTCGTATCATCTCCATTCTCTCTTCCACTGAAAAGAGAGCATTTTTTGAGGGATTATAGAGAACAGCTACAATAATTTTATCAAAAATCTTAAGTCCTCTTTCAATTATATCAACATGACCATTGGTCAGAGGATCAAAAGAGCCAGGATAAATAGCAATACGTTGTTCTTGGTTGATCACGTTTTTATTCTCCATTAATTAGCAAACCATAAGGCTTTAATATTATTTGCATGGATTTGACAATTTTTTAAAAACTATCAAATCTTCACCAATCAGAATAGCGTTTAAGAGCTTCTTAAAAATGAAATAAGGGTTTTTCCGTATTGTCTTTGATCGTAAATGTCAAGCATTTCAAGGTTATCTGGGATTTTTTCTTTTATTGAGTGTTCCAAAATAATAATAGAATCTTCACAAAGCTCTTCTTCACGTATATCTTGTTTACTTATTGTATCTTTACCAAAAAATTGCAAGAACTCTCTATTTTTCAATATTTTTTCGATAAACCCCATTTCATAAGGTGGATCCATGAAGATAAGATCAAATGAATATTTGGCGAAAATAGTAGAGATAGAGGATAAAATTTTTAATAAGTCATATTGGAATACTACGGACTTACTCGTAAATTTGCAAAGCTCAATATTTTGCTTAATAACATCGCACGAGCTTTTTGCAATATCGACAAAAAGAGCCTTGTTTGCCCCTCTGCTTAGGCACTCAATTCCAAAAGCACCAGTTCCAGCAAAAAGATCAAGAACATCTGCCCCATTAACTTGTTGACCAATAATATTAAAAATTGACTCTCTTACTTTGTCTGATGTGGGTCTGATACTCATTCCTTTGAGTGGTATAAGTCTTCTGCCTTTGCATGTTCCGCTAATTATTCTCATCTTAAATTATCTTTAATTTTTACTATACTATTCAAGGTCATAAATTTAGTTCCCCTAAACTGTAGAGACCCACGGCCGTGCGTCTCTACTCATAAATATTGATTGTTTTATTTGCCACAAATCATTTAGGAGAGCTATATAAAGGACAGATAATTCCTCTGTAGGGGCATAGAGCATCATCTTGATTATTAACAATATTAATATACTTATTATAGGGAATAGGAATATCTTGAACTGTAATAGTATCTCCTTGCACCATGATTGATAGACGTTCAACTAAATTTTTAAGCTCTCTCACATTACCTGGCCAATCATGTTCCATTAACATTTTTAGTGCGTCAGGTTCAATTTGCTTAGGAGTTCTGATGCCACCACTTGAAGCAGATGAAGCAAGAAATATATTAACAAGCTTTGGAATATCCTCTTTTCTCTCTCTTAAAGCTGGCACAGTAATAGGAATAACGTTAAGCCTGTAAAATAGCTCTTCTCTAAATTTTCCCAAAGTTATCTCATGTGCAAGGTCTTTGTTTGTGGCTGCAATTATCCTAACATCAACATGAATAGTTCGCCCCCCCCCAATACGCTGAAAAGTTTTTGACTCTATTACCCTTAATATTTTTGCCTGTGTTTTTAGATTCATATCTCCAATTTCATCTAAAAATAGTGTTCCGCCAGAAGCTAACTCAAATTTTCCCCTATTTTTTGCATTGGCTTCTGGAAACGCCCCTTTTTCATATCCAAAAAGCTCATTATCAATATGATCTTCGGGGATTGATGCACAGTTGACAATTATAAATGGCTCTTCTGGTCTTTTGCTTAATTGATGAATGCTTTTTGCTACAAGCTCTTTTCCAGTTCCATGCTCTCCTGTTATTAAGATAGGTGCATCTGATGGGGCAGAACTTAGGACTTTTAGATTCAACTCTTGAACAGCCTTACTATTGCCATTGATGGAGTGCTTTTCAATCGTCTTTTTCCTAAGATAACGATTCTCTTCTTCAAGCTTTCTGAAGTTAAGGGCATTGTTGATAGTAACAATAACCCTGTCAATTGAGAGTGGCTTTTCGAGAAAATCAAATGCACCAGATTTTGTGGCATCTACTGCGGCTTCAATTGTGCCGTGTCCAGTTATCATTACAACAGGTAGATTAGGATACTCTTTTTTGATCTCTTTTAAGGTTTCAATCCCATCCATACCCGGCATCCAGATGTCAAGAAGCACAATATCTGGAGATAAGGTCTCAATTTTTTTTAACGCATCATATCCATTAAAGGCGTGTAACACCTCAAAACCATCATCAGATAGAATACCCTCAAGAGATTCTATGATAGATTCGTTATCATCAACTATTAGAACTGCTGGAAACATGAAAAACTCCTTTTTTGATATTTCATGTAAGTTAATTTAAAGAGTTGTAGTTTGTGAGCCTATCAATAATTTTTATAAAACGCCTCTGCTGTAAATTTTGCAAACTCATCTTTTTTATCAACTCCTCTACTTATAACCTGCCACGGCTCAAGCCTTGCGATCTCTGTTTGAAGCTCTTTGGCTGTTTTAGGGTTGCAGCCAAGAATATCTTGAATTGAAGAGGCAGAAACTCCATCACACTGAAAAATATAGGCAAATTCCAAAAGTTCGTTAAAGTTGAAAAATTTCTGCTGGTAATCATTTGGAGACTGGCTGGCAAAGAAAACTACAATTCCTTTAGATCGCCCCTCTCTTATGATTCTTTGCAAAAAGATATTTTTCTGACCCAAATAATTATGAGCCTCATCAATAACAAGTATTGTTCTTATTGTCCGTTTGTTATCACTTACAGGGCTGTCTGGCATTACAGACATCTCTTTATAAAGCCTCTCAATAACAAGATATGCAGCCAACTCTTTTAAAACAGGCATTACATGAAGATCAATCAGAAGTGTTCTGTCAGAGAGCTTTTCTATTGGAGGAACTTCAGAGCCGTGTTCCCAGAAGATGTTAAATCCAGATAGATCGCTTAATGCCTCAATAAGGCTGTCATCTTTTTTTCCATCTTGTTCATATAAAATACGTGCAATCTCATAAACCTCTTTAAAATCAGGATA
>JADGBE010000044.1 GCA_015231615.1 Desulfamplus sp.
TAAATTCTTTTTTAAGTCCAAAACCTGTTGGTTTTAATCCAGATTCATATTGTTTCTTCCATTCTGCAAGTCCCCAATTATAAGTAAATCTGCTTACTCCGCAGGCTCTTGCTAAAAAGTTTGATTGTTTATTATTCGGATTCAGCTCTATTTTATGTGATAAATTAATATTCATTGCTTAAATCCTATGTGCTTAAAATTTATTTATAATAGATAATTTTAGATAAATTTGAATAAAAAATCAGGAACTATAATTTGCTCTCCTCAAAATTCAATTTAAAGAACTCTTTTGTCTTTTCAGGGTCAAAATCAAGAAGAGTTCCTCCTGACTCAAAGTGTTGAATAAAAACAGCCCCAATAGAGTATGTTACAGCAGCAGAGACAGTAGGCATAATAAAAGGAGTGGTTAGTGAACCCAATATTGGAATGGTTTTTATGCTGCTTACTAATAGCCCTTTTGCAAGGGTAGATGCAGATAAGGTGCTTAAAAGAGAGAGAATAATTGCCTTAGCTCTATCATTTGAAAATGGGATGTTGTAGTGTTTAGATAGCTTTGAAAGCATTTTCAACTGAACTCCTGTAACTGCTGCAATATCAACAACAAAAAGAGGTATTAACCCTGCCCCCATAGACCACCACATATAATCTTTCACAATTTTTCTTGACTGCTCTAATCTCTCATTCATATATTTTTCTCCAATTAATGGGATAGCTTTTGATACCAATTGACCTTTTTGCAAAACCTATTTTCTATCTATTAAGCTCAAGGAGGCAATCAAACTTGATAGGAAAGACACTTTAATAAAGGCTTAAAAACTTTGTTTCTTGTATTTTAAGTGCCTTTATCATATCTTTGTTTTGCTTTCAATATAGCACAAGAACATCAATATAACTAAGCATATAATTAAAGGCAGCCAATTGGTTGACCTTAAAGCTATTAATTGCAAAGTTAGTGTTCATAGCCCTCCCCGCGTGGAGAGTTTCATTAAAATTACTGAACAAGAATATACGCAGCTTGCTGCTATTTAAGGTGGGACTAATTTTATGGGAAGTTCATTTATTAAAGGCTTAATTAATGAAAAGAACGATTCACTAACAACTCAGCTTAGTTTGTGGCATCATTTAACGCTTAGAAATATTTTACAGAGAAAATTTACAGGTTGGATAACTAAGAGCGATCATCTTGAGGATTTTCTCCAAAAGCAATCACAGGTAGCAGGAAAACTTGATACCATAACTCTTAGAACATGGAAGTTAAATGAGATTATGCAGTTTTTCAAGATTCCTATTCCAGAAGAGCTTGATCTATCTTCATTAAATACAATTGGTATAGAGATTGAAGTTCAGTCAACAGCTCTACTTAGAAAGATAGATAAGGAGTTTAGTGGTAGTTCTCATGATGATATGGTCAGACACCTCTTAATAAAAATAATAGACAATTTTTCTAAAGAGTTAAAAAAGAAAAACAGTAACTCACAAGAAGAGATAATTCAGAAGGTTCTTGAGATTTTGCAATCTATGCCAATAGACCAGCAAGAGGTTTTAAAGGGGCTTCTATCAATCGAGGAGTTTTCACCTGATGTTATTCGTAACGCAATTTTTGACCATTCATTAGCCACTGCATTAAACTCTTTTATGATGATGGTCAAATATACTGTTTATTATGAGGTTGCAAAAATTGCTGTTGTGCTATCTGGTGCTGTAACTTTATATCTTGCCAAATCTTACGTTAGGGCATTAATTCCATTTGTGCTTTTCATTTTTAGCCCAATTGCAATGGCTACAATAGGAGTTGGCTTAACTTGGTGGACAGATTACTACACAAATAGGCAGATTAAATCTTTTCTCCTGCCAATAATGGTGATGAGTTCTATTCTTGAGTTTATTCAGAATCAAGAGATACCTTATAACGAAGATAATGATAAAAACGTAAACGAATTCATAATCTTTTATAACCAGAGGTATAACAACAAATCTTCTGAGACCAATATTTAGAACTTTTTACTTTAAGGGCAATACCCATTCTAAAGAACTTTTATCTTGACAGACCATTGTTGTTCATATAGTTAATTTGCCATTATTCTTTAGTTTAGCTACATATTTTTTAAAAATTTAACGTATAAATATTTATAATTAATAGAGATAAATAGTAAATTAAATGCAAAATATAATTATAATCAATGTCATTCTATCTCTTCTCCTTGTGGAGGTGATTATTATCGCCCTCAGAAGAAAGGGCTGACATTGGCATAATTAGAATAGGATTCTTAAAAAGCCGTTATCAGCCATCAAAAGCTGATAACGGCTTTTTTGTTTTAAATTTGAAAATATAAACGCGTTTAGCTACAATTTTATAGGATTGAGAGTTAGATAATATAAATTTAGAGATAGATGATATTTAATCACATAAATTACTAAAAGAGAGGAAAGATGAGAAGCGACATTGCAAAAAAAGGGATTGCAAGGGCACCGCACAGAAGCCTTATGAAGGCAGTTGGTTTTACTGACGAAGAGATTAGACGCCCACTAATAGGGATTGCAAATTCAGCTAATGAGTTAATTCCGGGACATATCCACTTAAACCAAATTGTTCAGGCAGTTAAAGCTGGAATTAGAATAGCTGGTGGAACTCCAATGGAGTTTTCAACAATTGGCGTGTGTGATGGAATTGCAATGAATCACGCTGGTATGCACTACTCACTTGCAAGCAGAGAGCTTATTGCAGATTCAATTGAAGTTTCTGCTATGGCCCACCCGTTTGATGCAATAGTATTAGTTCCAAATTGCGACAAGATTGTTCCGGGAATGCTTATGGCAGCAGCACGCTTAAATATTCCAGCAATTTGCATAAGCGGCGGTCCAATGCTTCCGGGCGTTAATCCTAATTTTATGATTACTCCAAAAGAGAACTGCTCTTCCGATGAGGGGCAACCAAGCAATGCGGTTCAGCTAAGCAAGATTGATCTTATATCTGTGTTTGAAGCTGTAGGTGCTGTCAAAAGTGGCAAAATGAGCGAAGAAGAGATGGAGTTGATTGAAAATGCAGCCTGCCCAACTTGCGGCTCATGTGCTGGAATGTTTACAGCAAATTCAATGAACTGCCTTACAGAAGCAATTGGAATGGGTTTGCCCGGAAACGGCACAATACCAGCACCATTTTCTGAACGAATCCGTTTGGCAAAAGAGGCTGGAATGGCAATTATGGAGCTTCTTAAAAATAACATAACTCCCCGTCAAATAATGAGTGAACAGGCGTTTAGAAATGCTCTTGCAGTTGATATGGCACTTGGCTGCTCTACAAACACTGTTCTCCATCTTAAAGCTATTGCCCACGAAGCTGGTCTTGATGTTCCGCTTACACTCATAAACGAGATAAGCAGCAAGATTCCCCATATCTGCTCTTTAAGTCCGGGTGGTAAAGATCATCTTGTTGATCTCTATTATGCGGGCGGAATACAGGCAGTTTTAAAAGTCCTCTTTGAGCAAAATAATAACGAGAACGATGAGCAAAATCAAAATGGTGAATGTGTAAATAATAAAAATATCGGATATATGATTGATGGCTCGTGTATCACTGTTACAGGCAAAACCGTTGCAGAGAATATAAAAAATGCGAGGGTTAAAAATTCAAATGTTATCAGACCAATAAGCGATCCATACCATAAAGAGGGCGGGCTTGCAGTTCTTTTTGGCAATATTGCAAAAGAGGGGTGTGTTGTAAAGCAGTCTGCTGTTAAGGCGGAGATGCTAAAACATCAGGGACCCGCAAGAGTTTTTGATTCAGAAGAGGCAGCAACTGAAGCAATAATGTCAAACACCATTAAAAAAGGCGATGTTATTGTAATTAGATACGAAGGACCAGCAGGAGGTCCGGGAATGAGAGAGATGCTTACACCAACTTCAGCAATTGCTGGAATGGGGCTTGATGGAGATGTTGCCTTAATTACTGACGGCAGATTCTCAGGTGGAACTAAAGGTGCGTCAATTGGTCATATTTCACCAGAAGCAATGCAAGGAAGCGTTCTTTCAGCAGTGGAAGAGGGAGATCAGATAAAAATTGATATTCCAACAAAATCAATTGAGCTTTTGGTATCAGATGAAGAGATAAAAAGGCGTTTATCAAAATGGATACGCCCAGAACCTAAAATTAAAACTGGATATATGGCAAGATACGCAAAACAGGTTACATCAGCAGGCAATGGGGCAGTGTTTGCCTGATTTAAGATAAGTAAGATAAGGAGGATAAAATAAAGATGAAACTCAAAGGGGCACAAATCCTTATAAAGATGATAAAAGAGGAAGGTGTTGATACAATATTTGGTTATCCGGGTGGGGCAGTAATTGACATTTATGATGCCCTTGATAATACGACAGACCTTCGGCATATCCTTGTGCGGCATGAACAGGCGGCAGTTCATGCTGCTGATGCTTATGCACGGGCAAAAGGAACGGTTGGTGTAGCGTTGGTTACTTCAGGTCCCGGGGCTACAAACACTGTAACAGGGATAGCTTCTGCTTATATGGACTCAATTCCAATTGTGGTGTTTACAGGTCAAGTCCCAACCGCCCTAATTGGCAATGACGCATTCCAAGAGGTTGATATTGTTGGAATTACAAGACCATGCACAAAACATAACTATCTTGTAAAAGATATAACTAAACTTGCTAAAACAATCAAAGAGGCTTTTCACATAGCCAAAAGCGGAAGACCGGGACCAGTTCTTGTTGATCTGCCAAAAGATGTTATGGCTGCAATGACAGAATTTGAAGAGCCGGGAGAGATTGATCTTAAATCCTACAAACCAACCTACAATCCAAATATGAAACAGCTTTCAAAAGTTGTTGAGCTGATAAAAGAGGCAAAGCGTCCTGTTATTTTTTCTGGTGGGGGGGTCGTGCTTTCAAAGGCATCTTGCGAGCTTACCAAACTTGCAAAGATGATGAATTGCCCAGTTACAGCATCGCTTATGGGGCTTGGAACTTTTCCGGGTTCAGACCCTTTATGGCTTGGAATGCTTGGTATGCACGGAACATATCGGGCAAATATGTCAATTGGACACTGTGATCTTTTGATTGCTGTAGGGGTTCGGTTTGATGACAGAGTTACAGGTAGAAAAGATAAATTTGCATCTGAGGCAAAAATTGTTCAGATTGACATTGACCCAACATCTATTCACAAAAACGTTGAAGCTAATTGCCCAATTGTAGGTGATTGCAAAAACACCTTAGAGCTTTTAAACTCAATGCTTGAAGGTGAAAATCTTGCTGATATAAGTGGAAATCCAGAAGAGCGTCAAGCGTGGTTAGACCAAATTGCCCAATGGAGAGCCGCATCTCCGCAACGTTATGAGCAAAAAGATGACGTTATAAAACCGCAATTTGTAATTGATAGACTTCATAAACTTACAGACAAAAATACAATTATCACCACAGAAGTTGGACAAAATCAGATGTGGACAGCCCAATATTACCACTTTGATCAACCAAACCATTTTATTACATCAGGTGGACTTGGGGTTATGGGATTTGGTCTGCCAGCAGCAATTGGAGCTAAAGCTGCTTGCCCTGATAAATTAGTTGTCTGTGTTGCTGGAGACGGAAGCATTCAGATGAACAGCCAAGAGCTTATGACTGCTATTGAATCAAACCTTCCAGTTAAAATTGTGATTTTAAACAACCGTTATCTTGGAATGGTTAGACAGTGGCAAGAGCTTTTCTATGATAAACGCTACTCTTGCACCAATATGGAAAAAGCACCTGATTTTGTTAAATTAGCTGAGGCTTATGGTGCTATTGGTATGAGAACAGATAAAGTTAATGAAGTTGAGGAGGTTCTTAAAAAAGGTCTTGCCTATGAAGGGACTGTAATCATGGAGTTTATTGTTGAACGTGAAGAGTGTGTCTATCCAATGGTGCCTGCTGGCGTTGCAATTACAGAGATGTTGCTGGTGTAAATCTAATTTAATCATGGCAATCCGTGATTCAGAAAATTAGGCTATAAAATAAGGAATCAAAAAAAATGAGTAATCAAAAACATATACTCTCTATTTTAGTTGATAATGAGCCGGGAGTTCTATCAAGAATTGCAGGGCTTTTTAGTGGTAGAGGATACAACATTGAAAGTTTAAGCGTAGCCCAAACTGCTGAAAACAGTGCTTTATCAAGAATTACTATGGTAACTGTTGGAGATGACCATATTGTTGAGCAGATTACAAAACAGCTTCATAAACTCATCAATGTCATCACGGTAAATGACCTTACTGATAAAAAATATGTCCAGCGTGAGCTTATGCTTATCAAAGTAAACGCAAAACCTGAACAACGGGCAGAAATTCTTAGAATTGTAGATATTTTTAGATGCAAAGTTGTTGATGTTGGACCTGAACATTACACAATTGAGATGTCAGGTGATGATGGAAAAATTGAGGCTTTTATAGACTTATTGCGTCCAATGGGAATTATTGAAACCGCAAGAACAGGATTGATAGCCCTTCCAAGAGATAAGAAGAAGAGTAAATAATCCTGTTGCTTGTTCTGATTTGTTAAAAGTCTAACAAAATATAAATATGTAATCTTAATAAGAAGCTATGAGAACATGAAAAAAGCAATTTTATACGACACAACTCTAAGAGATGGTATGCAGGGTGAAAATATCTGTTTTTCACCTGAAGATAAGATAAAGGTGGCAAAACGTCTTGATGATATGGGAATCCATTATATAGAAGGGGGCTGGCCTAACTCTAACCCCAATGCAATGCGTTTTTTTGAATTAGCAAGAGAGACTAAATTTAAAAACAGCGTAATTACTGCTTTCGGCTCAACAAGACGCCCCAATATTTGTGCATCTGATGATAAAAACTTAAATGCTCTTGTTGAATCAGGGGCAACTGTTGCAGCAATATTTGGAAAATCTTGGGATCTGCATGTTAAAATAATGGAAAACTCCTTAGAAGAAAATCTTGCCATGATAAAAGATAGTGTCTCATGGCTTATCTCACAAGGGCTTACCGTGTTTTATGATGCTGAACACTACTATGATGGATATATTAATAATAGTGATTATGCTATTCAAAGTTTAAAAGCTGCTATTAATGGCGGATGCAGAACGCTTGTGCTTTGTGATACTAACGGCGGAACACTTCCACATGATATTGAACGTATTACCACAGATACCATTAATAAAATTACCCAGTTCTATTCTAAGGAATTTAATTTAAACCAAAAGGGTGTTAAGTCAAATTTAGATATGTGTGAGCCAAATCAAGATGGGTATGAGTCAAATTCAGATGATGAAAATATAACCTTTGGCATACACGCCCACAATGATTGCGGAATGGCAGTTGCAAACTCTATTTCTGCAATTCGCTGCGGTGCTGCAATGGTTCAAGGAACTGTAAACGGTTATGGAGAGAGATGCGGAAATGCTGATCTAACCTCTATTATTCCTGTTTTGAAGCTGAAGCTGAATAATGACTGTATCTCTTTGGACAATCTCAAGAAACTTAAGAAACTCTCCCGTTTTGTAAGTGAAACCGCGAATATGACACCTCTGAATAACCGACCTTTTGTTGGACATAGTGCTTTTGCCCATAAAGGTGGAATCCACGTTAGTGCCGTAATGAAGGCAGCAGAAGCCTATGAACACATGAACCCTGAACTTGTTGGAAGCAAAAGAAGGGTCTTGGTATCTGAACAGTCTGGAGGCAGCAATATTGAGTATAAAGCAAAAGAGATGGGCATTGATCTTGGAGAAGATGGTAAACATACTAAAAGTATTGTAACTTCAATCAAAGAGCTTGAAGATGACGGTTATCAGTTTGATGTTGCAGAGGGTTCTCTTAAGATAATAATGGAGAAACTCACTGGGCAGTATCAGCCACATTTTGATCTTCAGTCATTCAGGGTTACTGTGGAAAAAGATAAAGAGAGACCTTGTTCAGCTTATGCCATGATTAAGATTAAAGTTGGTGATACTGTTGAGATTACAGCAGCAGAAGGTGATGGTCCTGTAAGTGCTTTGGATAATGCGTTAAGAAAGGCTCTTACAAATATCTTTCCAGACCTTGATGAGATGCACCTTGTTGACTTTAAGGTTCGTGTTATTGAAGGAAGTGACGGAACAGATGCTAAGGTCCGTGTTATTATCTCTTCAAGAGATGAAAATAATATCTTTAGCACAATCGGCGTTTCAGAAGATATTATTGAAGCAAGCTGGCAGGCACTTTCTGACAGCTTCCAGTATAAGCTCTCTATGCAAAAAGAGCAGGAAGCAACGTAAATAAAATTTTCAAATAATAAATTAATTGAGGAAAAAATGAATTCAGAAAAAGATAAAATCATAATTTTTGATACAACATTGAGAGATGGAGAGCAATCTCCCGGGGCAAGTATGAATGAAGCTGAAAAGTTGAGAATAGCAACACAGCTTGAAAAACTTGGGGTAAATGTAATTGAGGCAGGATTTCCAGCAGCATCAGAAGGAGATTTCAAAGCTGTTCAGTTGGTTGCAAAACACCTTAAAACTGCAAAAGTTGCAGCACTTGCAAGGGCATCTCAAGCTGACATAACAAGAGCTTGGGAAGCTGTTAAAAATGCGGCCCACCCTCGAATCCATACATTTATAGCAACATCTGATATTCACTTAAAATATAAACTTAAAATGTCCCATGAAGAGGTGCTTGAAAATGCTATAAAAGCTGTAAAATACGCTGCTTCTCTTTGTGATGATGTGGAATTTTCCGCAGAAGATGGTTCAAGAAGTGATAGAGATTTTCTTTGCAAGGTGTTTGGTGCAGCAATTGAAGCTGGTGCAAAGACGGTCAACCTGCCTGATACTGTTGGCTATGCCGTTCCAGAAGAGTTTTCTGAACTTGTAAGTTATGTTATGAAAAACACTCCAAATATTGACAAAGCAATATTGAGCGTCCACTGCCACAACGATTTAGGTCTTGCAACTGCAAATACACTTGCAGCAATCAAGGCAGGGGCAAGACAGGCAGAGGTTACAATCAATGGTATTGGTGAAAGAGCTGGCAACACATCACTTGAAGAGGTTGTGATGTCTCTTAACACAAGACCCAATTTTTTTTCACACACAACATCAATTGACACTACAAGAATCTATCCAACAAGTCGCCTTGTAAGCATGATCACAGGTATTTTGGTTCAGCCAAACCGTGCAATTGTTGGGGCTAATGCCTTTGCACATGAGGCTGGTATTCATCAGGACGGTGTTCTAAAAAACCCCATGACCTATGAAATTATGAAACCAGAAACAATTGGTTTGAGCAAAAATAATATGGTTCTTGGTAAACATTCAGGCAGACACGCACTTTATACTCATATCGCTGCTATGGGATATAACCTTTCTGACGAAGAGCTAAACCTTGTGTTTGAAAAGTTCAAACATTTGGCGGATCGCAAAAAAAGCATATTAGATGAAGACGTTGAGGCATTAATCAATGAAGGTGTTTTAAGAAGTGCTGATGTGTTCCGTTTAGAATATCTCCATGTAACCAGCGGGACTTCAGTCTTTCCCAGTGCAAGTGTCCATCTTAAAATCAATAACAGATTGGTAAAAGGGTCTGTTGAAGGCAACGGTCCAATTGATGCTGTCTATAAAGTGATTTCAGAGTTGACAGATACAAAATCTCAATTACTTCGTTTTTCTATTAGTGCGTTGACAGAAGGAACTGACGCCCAAGGTGAGGTTACAGTACGCCTAAGTGAAGATGGAATTGTTGCCCTTGGAAAAGGTGCTGACCCTGATATTCTTACTGCAAGTGCATTGGCTTATATCAATGGACTCAACAGGTTAGAGTATCTAAAGGAGCATCCTGTTGTTAGACCAGAGACGCTTTAGTCTTGTTTTTTTTAACCCTCTTTCTTGGCTTTTACAGTTAGGTACGGGCTATTAAATCATAAAGATTTGACAACTTTTAGAAAGTTGTCAAATCTTTGATCTTTGCTAAAAACATTCAAAAAAGGAGACCATCGTCTAAAATGGATATACTGGGTAAACTGAAAAAAGGTCTTAGCAAAACAAAAGATATTCTCTTAACTGATGTTGATGAGCTTTTTTCAAAGGGGCGAAAAATAGATGCCGCCTTACTTGATGAGCTTGAGGAGATTCTTGTAATGTCAGACATTGGCATTGATATTACTATGGAAGTTATGGATAAGGTGAAAAAAAAATCAGGTAATCTCTCTTCTGCAGATGAGTTAAAATCAGTGTTCAAAGAAGAGCTTAAATCAATGTTTCCCAATTCATCTTTAGATAATGATTCAAAATCAACATCATCAACACCATTTATCAAACCTCTTGTTATCATGGTTGTTGGAGTAAATGGAACGGGCAAGACAACAACTCTTGGTAAATTAGCACTTAAATATTCATCAGAAGGGAAAAAAGTTCTTATTGCCGCGGCAGATACCTTTAGAGCAGCGGCAATTGAGCAACTTGAGATTTGGGCAGATCGTGCGGGTGTCGGCATTGTGAAGCATAAATCTGGTGCTGATCCTGCGGCAGTTGCTTATGATGGCGTTGAGGCTTCTATTGCAAGAGGGATTGATATTTTGCTTATTGATACTGCTGGAAGACTTCACACTCAAAAAAATTTGATGGAAGAGCTAAAAAAGATCAAGCGGTCAATCTCAAAAAGATTACCCGGCGCCCCGCACGAAGTTCTTATGGTTTTAGATGCTACAACTGGTCAAAATGCACTCTCTCAAGCAAAGTTGTTTAGCGAAGCTGTGGAGATTACTTCTCTTGCCCTGACCAAACTTGATGGCACAGCCAAGGGCGGTATTGTGGTTGCAGTGGCAAATAGCATGAATGTCCCTCTTAAATATATTGGAGTTGGAGAGGGGATTGACGATCTTCAAGATTTTGATCCTGAAATGTTTGTTAATGCACTCTTTGATTGAAAAAAATTTCTGGTTCTAAGGTTTTTTGTGGTTAGGGTTAGCCTGTTGCAGAGGCGTGCGTTCATGTTTCCTATAAGTTGACATCCAAAAAAGTTATGACTAACTAAAATTATCGGAAAAAATATACTTATGAAAAAGAAGAATACAACAAATATAAAACTATCTGCCTGTATGATGGTCAAAAATGAAGAGGAGATGCTACCAAGATGTTTAAACAGCATCAAGCATCTTGTTGATGAGATCATTGTTGTTGATACAGGCTCCACAGACGCTACTATTGCAATTGCCCAATCATTTGGAGCTAAGATATATCACCATCCTTGGGAACAGAATTTCAGCAAACATCGCAACCAGTCCATCAGTTATGCAACTGGCGACTGGTTTTTAATTATTGATGCAGATGAAGAGTTAGATTCCTACCATCTGAAAAAAGAGGATTTGAAGAATAAAATCCTAAAAGCTCCAAAAGAGCTACACTGTTTTCTTATAAACCTTTTAGATAAAGATGCTAAAGGCAATGTATCAACGGTTGCCAAAAGTGCGAGAATTTTTAGAAACAAGGTCGGAGTTGAATATAGAGGAATTGTCCACAACACAGCATATTATTCTGGCAAAGTAACAGAGATGGATTTGAATATGTTCCACTATGGTTATGCTCTTCCCGCACCACAGATGCAGGCTAAATATAAGCGGACATCATCTTTACTGCTAAAAAGAATTGACATTGATCCAAATGATTATGCAGCATACTTTTATCTGTGTCAGGTCTATATGCAGATGGAGGAGCCTCAACAGGCGATTAAATATGCCCAGCACTGCCTTGATATTCTGCCGTCAGAGAAGAAAAGCGGTATTGATATCTCATTTTACTACTCTCTTTACCATAGTATTGCTATGTCATATATCGCCCTATCTAAATATGATATTGCCATTGATACTATCAGAAAAGGGCTGAAGTTGCTGCCTGACGAGATTGATCTCTATTACGATCTTGCTTGTATTGGGGTTTTCAGCAATAATTTTGATTTGGTTGTTGAAGGTGCAGAGAACTATTTAAGAGTTCTTGATGAGTTTAGGAATAAATATCTGCGTGCCGGGACCCGATTTGTTTTTTCAACATCAGAAGCTATCCAGCTTACTGTAGAATACTGGCTTATGAACGGCTATATATCAAAAGAGAGATTCAATGACGCATTAAAGGTATGGGAAAGAAATAGAAAACTTATGCTTAATAAACCATCTTTTCTAAAAGAGCTTCTTGTAAATCTTGAGAGGAAAGAGGCATGGGATTTTATTAAAAAAGCGGTTTTCTATCTATTTGAAAATATAGATAAATTAGAGACAAACAGCCAAAAAAATATCCTTCAATACCTTATTTTTTGTCTGAGAAGAGATGAAGATTATGAAAATCTTGAAACAGCTATCTCAAAATATCTTGATTTAATTCAAAATTATAGAGATATCCCAGAGGATACAATCATTATAATAGCAGAGTTTTTGCTGAAAAAGGGATTAAGTAACTTTTTCCTTGATATAACGGTTGAGCTTTTTGAACAAACTATTACTACTTCTATAAAAGTTATTGATAATGTCAAGATAATCGCCAATGGCTATGATGTAATTGCAAAAAAACAGCCCAAAAACATAAAAGGATTTTTACTTTCTTCATTATGCCTTAATATTTCGTGGGGATTGACCGAAGATGATAAATATATTGAATCTCTTACTGAAATTTATAATCAGCAGAAACGTTATAATTAGTTGTATTTTAAATATTTATTATCAGTATTAAATCAAATGCATCCCATTTTATTGAGGATTATCTATGAAAGTATTAATTCTTGCAGGCGGTCTTGGTACAAGGATATATGAAGAGAGTGAAATCCGCCCTAAACCTATGGTAGAAATTGGTGGGAAACCCATTCTATGGCATATAATGAAGATATACTCTCATTATGGTTTTAATGAATTCGGCATACTTCTTGGCTATAAAGGACACTTAATTAAAGAGTATTTTGCCCATTATTATCTATATCAAAGTGATGTAACATTCGATTTATCAAACAATACCATGTCTATTCTCAATAATAGTGCTGAACCATGGAAAGTAACCCTGCTTGACACTGGAATTGAGAGCATGACAGGCGGAAGAATTAAACGTGCACAATGGTTTATCGGCAATGAGCCTTTTATGCTTACATATGGAGACGGAGTCGGGGATATTGATATTTCAAAATTAGTTCTATTTCACAAATCTCATGGAAAAGCTCTTACCATGACATCAGTTCAGCCAGAAGGACGATTTGGAGCCATGGATATTCAAAATGACAGCAGAGTTTCTCATTTTATGGAAAAACCTAAAGGAGATTCAGGCTGGATTAATGCTGGTTTTTTTGTATGCCAACCAAAAGTTTTTGACTATATAAAAGAGGGAGACCAGACAGTTTTTGAGGGTAATCCTATTGAGCAGCTTACTCTTGATGGAGAACTTTTTGCTTATAAACATAATGGTTTCTGGAAATGTATGGATACAATGCGTGATAAGAATCAGCTGAATGAGATGTGGAATAGTAATCAGGCAAAATGGAAAATATGGGAATAATAGTAGAAAATAGAAAAATGAAAAAACTGTTCGGAGGAGTCTATTTTGGGAAAAAAGTTTTAATAACCGGGCATACTGGTTTTAAAGGCTCTTGGTTAGCTTTATGGCTGTCTCAAATGGGAGCAGATATTATCGGGTATTCACTGCAGCCGCCTACAAACCCAAACCATTTTGACCTACTTGGTATGAAAATAAATTCTATTATCGGTGATATTCGTAATTTAGAAAAACTTAAGCAGGTTTTTAAAGAACATAAGCCTGAAATAGTATTCCATCTTGCTGCCCAGCCGATTGTAAGAATCTCTTATATCAACCCGATTGAAACTTTTTCCAGTAATGTAATGGGAACAGTCAATATTTTTGAGGCATCAAGAGCTGTTTTCACGGTTAAAGCAATCGTCAATATTACAAGTGATAAATGCTATGAAAATGAAAATAAAGAGTGGCTATGGGGTTACAGAGAAGTTGATCCTGTTGGCGGGTTTGACCCTTACAGTGCTTCAAAAGGGTGTGCAGAGCTGATAACAAATTGCTGGAGAAATTCATTTTTTAATTTAAAAGACTATAATACAACTCATCAAACTCTTATTGCAAGCTGTAGAGCGGGCAATGTTATTGGTGGAGGTGATTGGGCTGTTGATAGGCTTGTTCCTGATTTAGTTCGCTCTGCCTCTAAAAATGAAAGTGTAAAAATCAGAAATCCAAGTGCAGTAAGACCATGGCAGCATGTTCTTGAACCTTTAAGCGGATATCTGCTTCTTGGTCAAAAACTGTTGGACGGTTATTATGATTTTGCTGAAGCATGGAACTTCGGACCATCAGATGAAGATAATGCAACTGTGGTTGATATTGCAAATATGGTAAAAAAATCTTGGTCTAAGATACGCTTTGATGCAGAAAATAGTTCCAAATTGTTATGCCAAAATCAACCGCATGAAGCAGGTATCCTGAAGCTTGATTGCTCAAAATCACGTGCAAAATTAAAATGGCTGCCTGTATGGGATATAAAAAAAACTATTGAAAAGACATCAGAATGGTACAGAGCTTTTTATGAGTTTAATGAGATTAAGAGCCTTGAAAATATAAGCAGTTATATTTCAGATGCAGAAAACAAAAATATGGAATGGGTGAAATAATGCAATTTATTGAAACTCCATTATCTGGTGCTTATGAAGTTGAACTTTCTCCTTTTATTGACGACAGAGGGTTATTTGCACGCACATTTTGCAAAAAAGAGTTTACCCAAATAGGTTTTAATAAAGAGATAGTCCAGATTAACCACTCTTTGACTAAAAATAAAGGAACAATTAGAGGATTGCATTACCAGGTACCTCCAGCCTGTGAAGCCAAAATAATCAGATGTACTCAGGGGCAGGTTTTTGATGTTATGGTTGATCTGAGAGCCGATTCACCAACATTTCTAAAATGGCACAGCGTAGAGTTATCTTCTGATAATATGAAAATGGTTTACATACCCGAAGGTTTTGCACATGGTTTCCAATCGCTTACTGATAATGTGGAACTTATTTATTATACTTCTGAATTTTACACTCCTGAATGCGAGAGAGGATTGAAATTTGATGACCCTGCGTTAATGATTAAGTGGCCTTTGACATTAAGCTGCATATCCACTAAAGACAAAAGACACTTAATTATAAATGATGACTTTAAAGGAATATTTATATGAAAGAGCGTCTTGTAAGATTTGACTGGGCAATGAAAAAACTTTTGAGAAACAAAGCCAACTTTGAGATATTAGAGGGCTTTTTATCCGAGCTTATAAAGCAGGATATAACAATAGAAAGACTTCTTGAGAGCGAGAGCAACAAATCAACTTATGATGACAAACAAAATAGAGTTGATCTTTTAGCTGAAACAGATAATGGAGAACTTGTGCTTATTGAATTACAGGTAGAGTCGCAATATGACTATTTTCACAGAATGGTTTATGGAACATCAAAACTTGTAACTGACAATATGAGTTCTGGTTTTAGTTATGATATGGTTAAAAAAGCAATATCTATAAATATTGTCTATTTTGATCTTGGTCATGGTCAAGATTATGTTTATAAAGGAACTACTGACTTTAGAGGTATCCATAAAAACGATCTGCTGCAACTCTCTGAGACCCAAAAAAATAAATTTAATAATGCCGAAAAAGTATCAGATATATTTCCTGAATACTATATTCTTAAGGTAAATGAGTTTAACAATCTTGCAGAAAATACCCTTGATGAGTGGATATATTTTCTTAAAAATTCAGAGATAAAAACAGAATTTAGTGCCAAAGGATTAAAAAAAGCAGCCCAAGAGCTTGATATTTTAAAGCTTTCGAAAGAAGAACGGTCAGCTTATGAGCGTTATATAGAAGATTGGCGTGTTGGTGAGAGTTCTATAAAAACAGCATGGTTTAAGGGCGAAATGAAAGGCAGGATTGAAGGCGAAATCAAAGGAAAAACTTCAGTAGCACTTGAGATGTTAAAAGATGGTGAATCAAACGATAAAATCAAAAAATATACAGGTTTGAGCGATAGTGAAATTAATGATCTAAAGACAAAAAATCTATGAAACATAAAATAAACCCAATAGTTGACTGCGTGTTCAAGGCTCTGCTTGGTTCTGAGAAAACCAAAAACCTTTTGATTCATTTTCTCAATAAGGCTAATTGTGAAAGTTTTTTTAATTGCGGAGGTTATAATGTTGTCAAATAAAAATAATACAAATGAACAGAAAATACTTGATGAGGTTAGAGGGCTTGATCACCATGATATGGTGAAAATTCTCAGAATGATCCACTTTATGAAAAGAGAATTTCTGACTACAGAAAAAAACAGAAACAATCCCAATATTATAAAATACGCTGGTATGCTTAAAGATTTGACAGATGAAGAGAGTGAAATTTTTACAAATGCAATCCAGAGACAAAATATATTTGGCGGACGAAAAGTTAAATTATGAGAAAAGCCCTTATTGATACTAATATCATTTCTGCTTTTATGCGTGGAGAGGAATCGGTTGTTGAAAAAGTTAAGGCGTATTTAAATATCCATGATACATTAACAATCAGCGTTATTACATATTACGAGATAATGCGAGGGATAAAAGCTCTTTCCAACTTTAAAAAGATTAAAGCATTTAACGAATTTATGTCCGATTGCAATATTGAAGAGATTGATTCTTTGATAGCTGAAAAGGCTGCGGATATTTATGATGAGTTAAGAATAGCAGGAAAGTTGGTAGAAGATGCTGATATACTTATTGCGGCTACAGCTATGATAAATGAAATGGTTGTAGTAACTGACAACACTAAACATTTCGAGCGTATCAAGGGGTTAAAATGTGAAAACTGGCTGGAAATAAATTAATTAATTCGGCTCGCTTCATTTTGCAAAACAGGCTGATAAAATGAGTCATCTCACAGGTTAATTGGAAAGGGTTTCTCCAATGAAAGTTTTAGTTACTGGTGCCACAGGTTTTATAGGTCGTCATGTTGTTGAATTATTGCTCAAGCATCAGCATGAAGTTATAGCAGTTGCCAGAGATATTGATAAGGCACGTTCAATTAATTGGTTTAATAATGTTAAGTTTGTTAATTGCGATTTGAATGAACCTGACTTAAATATCTCTGAAATATTAGGTATTCCAGACGTGCTCGTTCATTTAGCGTGGTCAGGATTGCCAAATTATAAAGACTTATCCCATTTTGAAATTAATCTGCCTACTTCTTACACATTCATAAAAAACATGATTACAGCAGGAACAAAGCATATACTGGTTGCTGGTACATGTTTTGAGTATGGTATTCAAAATGGTCCGCTTTCAGAAGATATGCCGACATTTCCAGTTACTCCTTATGGATTGGCTAAAGATACATTGCGAAAATTTTTAGACTCCTTGCAAAAACAATACGATTTTCTTTTTCAATGGGTTAGACTCTTTTATATGTATGGATCTGGTCAAAATCCAAATAGTCTTATGGCACAATTAGACAGGGCTATTGATAACAAGGATGAGCTATTTAAAATGTCTGGAGGCGAACAATTGCGAGACTATATGCCAATAGAAGAGATAGCAAGACGTATATATTTTCTTATTGAGAATTCTTCTATAAAAGGGGTTATAAATTGTTGCAGCGGCAAACCAATTTCCGTGCGTTCTCTTGTCGAAAAAAGTATTAAAGAGAAAAATTCTGATATAAAATTAGATTTGGGATACTACCCTTATCCAGACTATGAGCCTATGGCGTTTTGGGGAGTTTGTAATGAATGTTTTCAAAGCACTACGGAAGTAATAAAATGATTATTGATAAAGTTGCTGAAAGCTGGGAAGATATTATTCAGCTTTGTATGGCACAAGAGAAAAACATTGCCAAAATAAAAGATGATTCTGAATCAAAGATAGTTATTTTTGGTGCAGGAACTCAAGGTAGAATGGCATTTACCTATTTGAAACAATGCGGAATAAATATTTATTGTTTTACTGATAATAATCCAGATAAACATGGAACATTTTTTGAAGGATTACCCATTCTTTCTCCAAATGCTACTTCAGTATTATCAGAATCAATTATTCTCATTGCGGCTCGCAATGGTTCATTGCAAATTCAAAAGCAATTGAAAAAGTCTAAGATTCATAGTCTAACATTTGATACTTTTTTTATAACGAATAATCTGTTACGTATTTCTTATGTTAGGAATAATTTATTAAAAGACGATCGTTCTCGTATTATTTATGACGCTATTCTTAAAACAATGCTTACCGGTGATAATTACTATTGTTCATTGGTTATGGAAAACAACCAATATTTTGCTATACCTGAATTTATACATATAGGAAATGATCACTTTGTAGATGCTGGAGCATACGTTGGAGATACATTAGAACGTTTTATTTGGAATAACAGCGGTATTTTTAAAACAATATATGCATTTGAGCCTGGAAATAATCAGTTTAATGCAATGAGATATAGAGTTGATAGATTATGCAAAGAATGGTCTATTTCAAAAAGAACTATTATATGTGAGAATGCAGGATTATCAGATAAGAATGATATATTCTATATGAATACATCATCTGTTCTTGCCAATATTTCTCTTAGCAATACAAATAATATACTAATAGACGAAGCACAATTTCAAAAGATTCCGTGCTATTCACTTGATAATTATCTTGCAGATCGCCCTGCTACATTCATAAAAGCTGATATTGAAGGAATGGAGTTAGCAATGTTGTATGGAGCAAAAAAGACTATACAACATTATAAACCCAAGATGGCATTAAGTATATATCATAACCCATTGCATCTTATTGAAATTGCAGAATATGTTCATAGCTTGAATCCTGAATATCAGATGGCTATTCGACATCATTCTCCCATATTTGCAGAGTCTGTTTTATATTGCTGGATACCATAGAGAAATACCTAAAGCTTTTGTAGCAACTTTTTCTAATACTTTAAAATTTGGTGTTTCAATGCTTAAAATAACTGAGTTTCAATCTCCTGAAAAAATAGTAGAAATAATTGAAAATCGCAGGGTTTATATATGGGGAGCACGTCACGATGGTTACGCAGCCTATATTGCTTTTAAAAGGCACATGGTTATGCCAGTTGGTTATATTGACAGCTCACCTTCTCTTGCGGATACTGAAGTTTTTGGATTGCCGATAACAGATCCTAATAGTTTTTTTGCACAGCAATCTTCAAAAAATACTTTTATTATTGTGGCATCTGGTTTTTTCGCTGATGAAATTGCTTTAAAATGCGAAGAAGAAGGGTGGCACAAAGGAAAAGACTTTCTTATTTATGGAGAGTTAAGACGCTTCAATTATCAGGTGGATATCTCTGGAATGTGTAATTTAAGATGTATCTCATGCCCTCGTGGAAACTGGCCTCGACATCGCAAACCAGGGTTTATGTCTGTTCAAACTTATGAGAAACTTATAGAAAAAATACTTTTAGATGATCCTTGGACTGGAATAATAACACTCTACAACTGGGGCGAACCTCTTTTGAATCCAGCATTACCTGAAATTATAGACATTACAAGAGAAAAAGGGCTTTTATCTGCCATATCGAGTAATCTGGCAATGGATAAGGATTTCAAATCAGTAGTTGAATCCTGCCCTGATTGGTTCAGAATCTCAAATTCAGGCTGGGGTAAAAATTATGAAATTACTCACACTGGAGCTAAATGGGATCGATTTATCTCTAACTGCAAAAAACTTACAGACTATAAAAAAATTTATAGTCCTAAAATGATAATCGAGTTTTTTTTTCATATATACTCACACAATCGAAAAGATTTTCCTAAAATACAAAATCTTTGTAATGAGTTAGAGTTTACGCTTCGTTATCGCCATGCAGCACTTGCACCGCTTGATAATATCGCTTTAGTAGTTGATGGTAAGCAAATCTCAGATGCTGCATCTCAGACCAAAACACTTCAATTTTTACATGTAGAAGAAGTTATGGATATTGCACTATCAGAACGAAACCGCCCATGTTTTTATATGAACCATTTATGGATTGATTGGAATTTATCTGTGGCACATTGTATGGAATGGTATGATCCATCCCTAATACTCCTGCAAAAAAAATTCATGTCAGTAACTCTTGATGAAATTGAGTCTGCCCGAATAGGAAGCGAACACTGCCGAAAGTGCATGGAAAAAGGAATACATCGTGCTTATTGTGTTTATGGTGATGAAAAACTTATAGCAGCTAAATCAAGTATTCCAATACAGAAGGAAGATTAGCCATGGTTACATCTGAAGAATTACAACTGCTATGCTTAAATAAAAAGGTTTTTATTTGGGGAGCTATGATTGTAGGACAAGGAGTATGTCGATCGCTTGAACGGATTGGTATTTCGATTGCAGCATTTATTGACAGTTCTACTTATCTTCAAGGAAAGAGTGCGTTAGGTTATTCAATTGGAAAACCTCAAGATGTTTTTAAATATGTTCGTGCGGGTGAGGCAATTATAATTATATCATCTGGACATTACGATTTAGAAATTGCTGATAGTTGTGAAGATGCAGGATTGTTAAAAGGTAGTGATTATATTTTTTGCAGGGATTTAAACGATATTGATCCAAGCGTTGACATATCTGGTATGTGTAATTTAAAATGTATCTCGTGTCCTCGAGGCAATGAACTAAAACAACCAACTAAAGGTTTTATGAGTGCTGAAACATACCAGAAAGTTCTTGAAAAACTTTTAAAAGAAATTCCTTTGATAGGAAGTATTCAACTTTATACTTGGGGAGAGCCACTACTTAATCCTGAATTGCCTAAAATTATCTCTATGACAATAGAAGCTAAGGTTCTAACTGCGATTTCTTCAAATCTGAACTACTCGAAAAATATGGAGCAGATTATTGATGCTAAACCTGACTGGTTTAAAGTATCTTGCTCTGGATGGGAGACAACCTATGAAATAACCCATACAGGCGGAAGATGGAATGTTTTCCTAAAAAATCTTCAGCAATTGGTTCAGCTTCGCGATAAAATTCACCCTGAAATGCAAATAACATTAAACTATCACCTATACAAACATAATATAGGAAACGATTATCGAAAAATGGAGAGGCTCTGTAATGAGTTATCCATCATATTTCGTCCAAGTCCTGCATATCTTTATCCTGTTGATGCGGTGCTTGATTTTATTGAAGGTAAAGAGATTTCACCAGAAGCTAAAAAAACTATTCCTATGCTTCTGATGAGCTTAGAAGAGGGAATTAGCAAAGCAAGCAGACTTACACAATTACCTTGTCCTGAAGAGAGATGTTTTCCGATAAACTGGGATTGCAGTGTTCGTACATGCGGTGTTTTTTTTCGTCCATTTATTGCAAATAACTATCTGAATACTCCTCTTTCAGAAATTCTTGAACAAAAGAAAAAATGCAAACTTTGCGTCCTGTGCAAAAAACATGGTCTTCACCAATTTACAGGTGTCTATCTTGCTGAAAAACATATTTATTAAATCACATTTATAACTAACATGAGGATTAATGCATAATACAAAAAAAATACTTCTTTTATTGCCCCCTTCATTTTTATATCCAATGGGGGCAGCCTATGTTGCTGCTACTATTGAAAATGCAGGATATGATTATGATATATACGGTTTCTTTTATGACAATAGATCATGGTTTAAAAAAAACCGTATTAGCACTAATAAAGATAGCAGTGAAAGGACTACTATACAAAATATTTCTGCTAACATGTCGCAAGAATACCTGTTTGAAACAATTGATAGGGAGAAGTATGACTATATTCTTGTCGGCGGGTTGGTAGGTTTTTTTAGATGGTTCTATCAAATGCTCCCCCCAATTAAAGGCTACAATCCAAAATGCAAAATTATTATGGGCGGAGGGATTACAAAAGACTTAGCTGAAAACATTATTTTTGAAAAGTTAGCTGTAGACTATATATTAAAAGGTGAGGCTGAAACCAACTTAATTGAATTATTGACACTACTTTCAAAGGAAAAGACTAAGTTAAACGATTTATCCAGAATACCCGGATTATGTTGGAAAGATAGTGCTTCCGCAATTAGGAAAAATACAACAATTCGTTTCGATTTAGAAAAAAATATAATTCGACCAGCATGGGATTCATTTCATATTAATGAATACATATCTCTCTCAGATACGCTTTTTCGTTTTAACAAAACTTTTTTTCCAATACTTGCTGGTCGAGGATGCCCAAATGTTTGCCAATTCTGTTCACCATCTATAGGCCGTTTCACACCTTGTTCAATTGATAGTGTTATTTCTGAAATAAAGTATTGGGTTAAGAAATACAAATTTGATTTCTTTTTTATTTACTCTGAAGTTGCTTTTGATGATGAAATATACACACAGAATTTTTGCCGTAGATATATAAAAGAAGTAGGTAAACCATGGGCTGGGCAAATTCGTACTGATGTACAGTTTTCTGTAGAAACATATAGGCTCATAAAAGAGTCTGGGTGTATGTTTATTAATATGGGATTTGAGAGTTCTAATGATCGAATCTTAAAAATAATGAAAAAAAAGACTACTTTTAACGATCATATGCGTAATCTGAAACACTCCAAGGAAGCTGGAATCAATGTTTTTGGCAACTTTATGTTTGGACATGAAACAGAGACGGCGGAAGAGATCAGAGAGACCTTTGATTATCTTAATAATTACGATTTAATTAATGGACCATCAAATGGTCTTGCAAAAATTATTGTATATCCAGGTACAGGTTACTATAGAAATGCTGAAAAAAAAGGGTTAATTGATGACCCTTTTAAATTCTTACTATCTTACTCTATGAAAGCTGGCATATCAGATTGGGATATACGTAAAAATGATGCCAACAGACTTAATATCTCGGCACTCTCTGACGACGAGTTTTATGAGGTAGTCTGTACTGAAAATATCAAACACCGTAGATTATATTCAAAACGACATTCGGCAGTTGATGTTGAAAGGAGATTTATATTTAATAAAGAGTCTAATTTTTTATTTAAAGGTAAATGCCCTACTTGCGGCAGTCTTGTTGATTTTGATTTAGCATCGTATCACAACCCTCTTAATATAACAACTCTTTGCCATTGCTGTTACTATATAACAACTCTTGATATATACAAATTTACTGAAACAGAGAAGTATTTGGAATATTTAAAGTTTAGTATAAATGATAGTAAGAAAATTGTTGTATATGGTAGCTGGATAATGGAGCTTATTTTTTGTGGTGCACTTTCAATCCCTTACGAAAAAATTATAGCTTGGGTGGATCCTGAAAATCCTGATGTTTCAAGCTACGATTACTTTTATCACATGCCTCAACTCTCATTGGAAGAGATTAAAATACAGGGTTATGATATGATTATAAGCTTAAAACCACGTTCACTAACAACTCCTCGGATAATTGAGGAACACGGTTTGAATCCTCACTGTAAAATTATTAACATAGCTCCTGATATATTAAATATAGACATTTGCAAGGTAATGGAGAGAAAGACTGTTGCCATTGCAGGCGGAAGTGATTCTGTTGTAAAAGTTAGAGAATCTTTTATTTCAGCACATCTTAATATTGTTATTGATAATTATAGCAATATTAATCAAATATGTAATGCTGATGTGAAATATGATTTTATAATATATGACAAATATGAATTTGATACAACTCGTCAAGAATTAGCACAAAACTCAAATTATCTTATAAATGAAATTTTATATACTATATTCTTATTAGACGGTGGGTATTATGCCAAATGTTAATGAAAAAATACTGTGTATTGTATGAGCATCAAAATTGAACACTTACGAACGATTATTGCTAATAAAGATATTCTTATCTACGGTGCAGGTAATCAAGGAAGAGGAATAGTCAAGGCTCTTAGAGATCAGAGCTTTAAACCTTCAGGATTTATTGACAACAACCCTGATCTCCAAAACATGGTTGTGTCAGGTTTACCAGTGTACAATCCCAAATATATAATGAGAAAAAATGCTCGTGATCATTTTTTCATTATTATTGCATCTTTCTTTTTTGAACAAGAGATTGCCGAAGAGCTTGAATCATTGGGATTTATCAAAGTTAAAGACTACATATCTTACAGTAAATTGAAACCCCATGACTATGTTGTTGAAGTTTCAGGAACATGTAATCTTCGTTGTCTATCTTGTCCCAGAGCAGATTCTCGCTTAATTAAAAAACCTTCTTTAATGATGAATCTTAATAATTTCAAGCAAGTTCTTGCTAAAATTCGTTTTGAAGACCCTTTTGTTAGAAATCTCCAGCTTTACCAATGGGGAGAACCTACTCTTAATAAAGAACTTCCTCAAATGATATATTATGCAAAACAAAATGGTTTTCTATGCGGAATATCCAGCAACCTTAATTATCAGGCTGATTTTAAAGCATTAGTTGAAGCTCGCCCAGAATGTATTCGTATTTCGGCTTCTGGAGTTGATGACTCGTATGGATTGACACATACTGGTGGACATTGGAAAACTTTTATAGATAATATTAATACAATTTCAAAGTTACGTAACGAAATTTATCCTGAAATGAAAGTTGAGTTGTATTATCATCTTTATAAACACAGCATTGGGCAATCACAGAAATTTATGGCGGAATTGTGCAACCAGCTTGGATTTGAGTTCCATCCCGTTCCCGCATATCTTATTTCACTTGACGATGTTTTAGCTTATTGTGAGGGTTCTAATCTTCCCGCTGCTGCACAACGTGCAAGAGAGATGTTGCTCATTGACCTTGATAAAGGGCTTGAGTATGCAAAAAGAGAGGCATCGCTTGAATGTGAAGCATTGAGAGTCTTAATGATAAATGCTGACCTTTCAGTCTCTACCTGTATGATGTTCTATTATCCTGAAGGAAACACTGTTACAGATAATTTTCTTGAGACACCTTTAGAAGAGATTATTAATATAAGAAGCAGGAATACTCTTTGCTCCAGATGCAAAAAATATGGAATACATAGATATTGCGGCGTTTATGCAAAGATAAGCGAGAAAGAACGTTATTCTGATGAGAAGTAATATTGTCGTATTAAATATACTTCCTCACTTCGGAGGAGGAGTAGGTAGTGTTCTCCGTGCATTGTTTGAAGCAGAACTTATAAATCAGAAGCATATTGTTAATACTGTAGCTTCTTTAGAACATATTAATGATATTACTAAACGCAACTTGAATAGGTTGAATATTTCATGGATTGATCGTGTTGCCGCACAAGGTAATTATGATAAACTTATAGATTTAATTCCAAAGGCAGATATTGTATTGGTTCATTGGTGGAATCATCCTTTTCTTATGAATCTGCTATTTCGTGGCTTGCCTCCATGTAGATTAGCATTGTGGTCTCATGTCAATGGTTTTTCAGCTCCACAGTCTTTTTTTTCTGAGCTGTTTTCTCTTCCTGATCGATTTGTTTTTGCTACAAAATCCTCTTATAATAGCCCTGTTGTACAAAATTTATCGTATGAGCTTAATAATAAATTGAGAGTTATTCAAAGCTGTGCGGGTATTCCAGCAGATGCGGTAACACCTTTTATTAAAGATGAACCATTTCAGTTTGGTTATGTAGGTACTGTAGAACCTGCCAAAATGCATCCAAACTTTCTTAAAATATGTGCAGAAGCAAATATTTCATCTAAATGTATTGTGGCAGGCGGTCCAGCCCACAATGAACTTAGTTCTCAAGCTGAAAAGATGGGGATTGCCAACCAATTCGACATACTTGGACATGTAGATGAACCAAACACTATTTTCAGACGTTTAAACGCTTTAGCTTACCCCTTAAATCCTAAACATTATGGCTCAGGAGAACAGGTTTTAATCGAAGCAATGGCTTACGGTGTAACTCCAGTAGTTTTTGATAACCCTCCTGAAAAAGCCATTATTAGACATAGAGAAACAGGAATAATTGCCCACACAGAAGAGGAGTTTACCAACTCACTTCGTTTTCTTTATGATAATCCTGGTGAAAGAATAAAAATTGCCGAAGCTGGAAGACAATTTGTATTTGATGAGTGTGATATAAAAATAAGTGTTAATGCCTTTAATGCTCTTTATGAAGAGATGATGTCATTACCAAAATCTCCCCATAAACTTAGCCTTCCAATCTACGAAGGTATTTCCTATGGAAGTCCCTTCCACCTTTTTCTGGTGTCTTGTGGAAGTGATAAAATACGTGATATTTTTAAGAATATAGATATATATGACAATATTTTTTTACAATATCCAGAATTTCAATCAATAACCCGTGGAACTCCTCAACACTATCTGGATTTACTTGGGTATGATCCAAATCTTGAACTTATATGTAAAAAGTATAATAGACTAACAGGAACAAAATCGTGATTGAAAAGTATATCTCCAAACGACCCTGCCCTGTCTGTGTATGTAAAGAAGCAACTGTAGTTGCTCAATTATGCTATGCTCTATTTGATGATCTTGAGATATCTGGAGATAAAACTCTTGTACAGTGTTGTAGATGCGGTATGTTATATGATGATATAAATTTTTCTGAAAAACAGCTAAATGAGTATTACCGTATTAATGAACATTATGCAGCATCAGCATCAGGTGGTTCAGGAAGTGCTTCAGAAGATAATAGAGGACGCTACGATAGAATTATATCTTTGATTGAATCGGGGTCTGATGGAGTGGTAATTGATTTTGGTTGCGGACAAGGTGGTTTTGTATCAAGGTGTATAGAACATGGATTAAAAGCTGTTGGTATAGAATCATCGGTAAAAAGTCGTGATGTTGCTCAAAAACAAGGACTTCAAGTTTATGACTCTATCAATACATTCATCGCTGAAAATCATATCCCTAACCTAAAGGCAGTAGTATTTTCACATATATTAGAACATGTTATCTATCCAGTAGATTTGCTTAACACTATTCTTCAATATAGCAATAGAGATACTTTAATTTATATTGAAGTTCCTGATGCAGAATCATACATATTACCTAAAATCATTCATTGGCAAAAAATGTATTTTGAGCATCTTTCACATTTCAAGAAAAATAATATTGCAGAACTTTTAAAGTATGTAGGAATTGAAATTATACAAGAAGGTTTAACCAATTTTTCAGAATTACAAAAAGATAATCATTGTATATATATTATTGGACGATTTGCCGAGAAATCAAAAAAAGAACGGCAGCCACTCTTTTTTGGGTATAAATACGAAAATATTTTACTGCATCCTGATATATCTTTTGATAATATTCCCAAAGATGATCGCCCTTTGGCTTTATGGGGTGTTTCACAGTATTCAATGCTGTTATTTGGGTTCCGCAAGGATTTGTTGTGGCGTGTTATCCGTCTCTTTGATTCTTCTCCAGCTAAAATTGGGCGTAAGATAAAAGGAATTATAGTTGAACATTCAAATAATTTAGATTCATTGAGTGATGAATATATATTCTTGCTACCAAAATCAAACTATATATTTGAAATGCGTAATCAATTGTCAGCTATTGGTTTCAAGGGGTTGATGATAGAAGTATGATTTATTTGGCACTGGGCTCACACCATAGATTATCTCTTTTAATAATAAAAATTTTGTGTTTTAATTTGTAATTATGGAAAAAATATCAGAGATTAAATGCCCCAAGTGTGGTTCCCCCACAACATCGATATTG
>JADGBE010000045.1 GCA_015231615.1 Desulfamplus sp.
ATTCCTCTGTGGACTTGCCCACTATCCAAAACCAATTGATGAGTCAATTGCTCATGGAATGGCAGCTTCTTCCCGCGCAGTAACCTTACTTGCAAGAGAGACTGTTAAGACAAGTGGAAATGTTGCAATGGCGAACCCCAATGCTTGCAGTTCATGCGGTGTATGCGTATCTGTATGCCCCTATTCAGCACCATCGTTTGTTAAAGATGGTCGTTTTGCAGGAAAGGCTGAAATCAATCCTGTGCTTTGTAAAGGCTGTGGTCTGTGCGTTGCATCTTGTAGATCAGGTGCCTTGCATCTTAAAGGGTTTGACACAAATCAGATATTTGCCCAAATAACTGCTCTTGTTGATGCAGCTTGATTTTGCCTGCTGCATCTAATCGGGATTATTATTTGCAGGGTGATAGCAATTTGATTTTTGCCCTGCTTTTAAGGAGAATTTTAAATTATGGCTGAAGATAAAAAAACAAAAGTTGTGAGTTTTTTGTGCAACTGGTGCAGTTACGGGGCAGCAGATCTCGCTGGTGTAAGCAGAATGCAGTATCCTGAAAATATCCGTGTTATAAGAATACCATGCACAGGCAGAGTTACACCAAAATTTATACTCTCAGCATTTAGAGAAGGTGCTGACGGTGTTTGGGTTTCCGGCTGACATCCCGGCGAATGCCATTACCTGGAAGGTAATTACTATGCACGCAGAAAATTTGCACTCATGGCTAATCTTTTTGAACACATAGGCGTGGAGAAAGAGCGGCTTCAGTTTTCATGGATTTCATCTGCTGAAGCAGGAAAGTTTACTAATGTTGCCACAGAAGTTGCAAACACTATTGAGGCTCTTGGTCCCATTGATAAATTTGTAAAAAAAACAGATTAAGGGGTTTACATGGATAGTTTAACACAAAAAATTAGGGAGACTGCCTCAAATATACTCAAAGAGGGTAAGGTTGAGATGGTGATTGGTTTTGCAAAAGGAACCATTCCCATGACCACCAAACCCTATATGGCGAGAACTCCTGAACAGACTGAAAATTTTATATGGGATAAAAACTGCACCCTCAATCTTGCCAACTATATAACTGGCAGAAAAGAGAAAATTGGCATTATTGCTAAAGGGTGTGATTCAAGAAATATTGTCAACCATATTGTTGAAAACAAGATTTCAAGAGACCAGCTCTACATCATTGGAGTTCCATGCTCTGGAATGGCTGATAAAAACAATCCTGATGAGCTTAGGGACAACTGTGCAACATGCACACACAAAAATCCTGTGATATTTGATGTAATGGTAGCTGAACCTGTTGAAGAGCAAAAACTTGATGATCCTTTTGCTGATGTAAAGGCAATTGAGGCAATGGATAAAGATGCAAAGTGGAGCTATTTTGAAGGATTGCTGCAAAACTGTATCCGCTGCTATGCTTGCAGAAATGCCTGTCCTCTATGTTACTGCCCAACCTGCTTTGTTGATGAATCAGGTCCTCAATGGGTAGGCAAAGGTCAGAACAAAACAGATATACAGACATTTCATTTCCTTAGAGCATTTCATTGTGCTGGACGCTGCACAGATTGTGGTGCATGTGAAGCAGCTTGCCCAATGGATATTCATGTCAGGGCATTTACAAGAAAGCTAAATAAAGATTCTTTGGAACTTTTCGGGTGGGAAGCAGGGCTTGATATAACAAAGCGTCCACCATTAGACACATTTAACCCTGATGATCCCAATGATTTTATCAAATAAGATCAACTATCCACCTCTATTAATAAAGGCATTAGATTATGAAAATCATAAAAATTGATAAAAAAGAGTGGACTGGCGGAATTGATAAATCAAGGGAAAAATATATTCTGTTCGGTCCTGTAAAAGATAAAGATGTAAATAATAAAGAGCATTATATTTTTAAGAAACTCGCTGCTGGTGAATTTCCAGTTATGGAGAGTGTTGATACAGTTCTCTCTCCAAAATCTGTAATATTTCCGCAGAGTGAAAAGATGCTTAAAGGCTCACTTGATCCATCTGCTGCTGACCATCACATAATGAAACGTGTTGAAAACGATTACTCTTCAAGAGCAGTAATTGGCATACGCCCATTTGATGCTAAAGCGTTGACTCTTGTTAATCTCAACTTTGACACAAAAGATTACCAAGACCCTTATTGGTGCGATGCTTATAAAGCAACCACATTTGTTGGTCTTGCCGTAACTAAGCCATCTGGTGTTGATTTTAGCACATCAATGGGTTCTTCACCGTTTGGTGAAGATGGGCTTGATCTTCTTCTTGTTGATAATGGGGAAGAGTTTCCTGAAAAAGCGGCTCATGTGTTTTTGGTGTACATGCTGCAACAACAATTCTGTTTAAGTTATGCTCTTTAATCAGCTTTGCTATGGTGTCTTGTGAATCTTGGGCACAAGAGTAGAGGTTGTCTGTATAATACTCTACAAAAGGAAGGTTTGCAGCATAATCTCTTACTGCTGGAACATCAACAACTCCTGCAATGTTGGTTCCGCATCTGCATACAAACACACCAATTCTGGGACGCTCTCCAATAATATTTGTCTCAACAGTGCTTTCTGCCTTTTTGGTCATTGTGTCTCTGACAGAACTTAGCATAGCACCAGCTCCAGCAGCAGCAGCACTTGAATCAACAACTGCCTGTGGAATATCTTTTGGTCCTTGGAAAGCACCAGATACAAAAATACCTTTACGGCTTGTCTCAACTGGTGAAAAACTTGAGGTACTGGCAAAATTGCCAGAGGTCAACTCAATTCCAAGTTTTTTGGCAAGTTCTATTGTCTCTGGGGCAATCTGTAAACCAACAGATAGGACAACCATGTCAAAAATTTCTTCAACAATTTCACCTGTGTCAGAGACATAACGAAGGCTTAAATCATCAGAGTCATGCAAAGGATTAATTGTATGAACCTTTGTTCTTACAAATCTGACACCAGCTTCCTTGGCACGGTTGTAATATCTTTCAAACTCTTTTCCGTGTGTTCTCATATCCATATAGAATATGGCACAATCAAGATCATCTCCTGCATGTTCTTTGGCAATTACTGCCTCTTTGATTGCATACATGCAGCATACAGAAGAACAATATTTGTTGTCGCACTTGTTCATATCTCTTGAACCAACACACTGAAACCACGCAATCTTTTTTGGGTCTTTTTTGCGTTCAGCAAGAAGTTTGTCCTTCTTTGTTGTTGGGTGTGCTGGAACTTTTGGAAGAGTCATTATATGACCTTGTGAGGGACCTGAAGCTGAAAGAATCCTCTCAAACTCCATTGATGTTACAACATTTGGCAGATGTGAATTTTGGTAGTTATCAAAAATCTTTGGATCATAAGGTTTAAAACCCGGGGAGAAGATAACAGCCCCTGCATTGAGTGTTAGTCGCTCCTCTTTCTGCTTATAGTCAATTGCCTTTGCAGGGCAGACCTCTTCGCAGTTTCCGCACTTATCCTTAGTAAGTTTAAGACACTTTTCAGGATTAATCGCATATTTTAATGGAACAGCTTGAGGATACTCAACATATATTGCTTTACGGGTTATAAGTCCCATGTTGTAAGTATCTGTATCTTTGCTTGGACACTTTTCCGCACAAGCACCGCACCCAACGCATAGATCAGTATTTACGTATCTTGGTTTTTTAATGACATCAATCTGAAAATTGCCTGCCTCACCTTTGATGTCAACAATATTTGATAATGTTAAAAGTTCAATGTTTAAATGCCGGCCGACCTCGACCAGTGTTGGTGAGATAATTCACATTGCACAGTCATTTGTGGGAAAGGTCTTGTCAAGCTGGGACATTGCTCCGCCAACAGACGCTCCCTTTTCCACAAGGTAAACATAATAGCCTGAGTTGGCGAGATCAAGAGCAGACAGCATTCCTGATATGCCCCCTCCCACCACCACTACTGAACCGTTTACGTTACTTGTCATTTTAGACTCCTAAAGTTTTTATTGCTTTGTTGGTTTTTATTCAGTTATACCTTATTGTTACTAAGACTTTATATTGTTCCTAACACTTTATATTCTCTAATATAATAAATATAAACTTGTCTATTCAGGGAGATATGCTTTATTCAAGGTTTGCTCTAAAGAAAAAGGTGGTTGATTAGGAAATGTAGATTTTGGTAGATCAGTCTCTTTTACAGCAAAAAGCACTGCTTTGGTATATGCCTTCTCAAACTGCTCCTCTAATTGATATTTTAAGCTGTGGCTATCGTTTAATAAATCAATTATATCTAATCTCTGTTCTTCAATGGTTGCAAGCCAACTGTTACCACGCCTTTCTGGTTGATAGACCCATTTTAAAAGATGCCCTAACAGAAGAGTCAATCTATGAAGTAGCTCACGCTTTTCGCTAACCCCCATGCTCTCTAATTCCTCAATTAAATTAGCAATATCTAAATCAATAAAAGTTTCAGATTTTAAAATATCTACCTGCTGCTTTGTCCAAGCATAGAAATCTTCTCTATATAGAGTTCTTTGTTCTAATGAACAATTTTGTTCATAATCAGAAATAGAACTATTCTTGTGAAGAGCTACCAGCATAAATTTTAAATCCTTAATTTATCATATTAGAGATATAGCTCATAACGCAATTTGACATAAAATGGAAAACAAACTTAGCCTTTAAAAGGCTGACTTGTCAATAAAATTCTGATTACAACATAAGCTATTGGAAACACACTTCGGATCAGGTAATAATGTCATTTTTTACATGACTTGGAGAGTTGGTTTTATCAGAATTTGTATGTTTTCTTTGAATGATTGAATAGTTACCAAATCAAGTCATTGGACAAACATTTTAAATAGGTATAAGTTATCATTACAAGGATATTAACAGTCTATTGAACATTAAACATTTAGCAATAAAAAAGGAGAGTTATGAAAATTTTAATAATTGGTGGAAATGGAACTATAGGGAAAAAAGTTAGCAGCCATTTTTCAAAAAAACATCAGGTCGTCATTGCTGGAAGAAACTCTGGAGATGTAAATGTAGATATTACTGATAGCAACTCTATTAAATCAATGTTTGAAGCTGTTGGCAATGTTGACGCTGTTGTCTCTATTGCTGGGGAGGCAAAATGGGCAAAATTTGATGAGATGGCTGAACAAGATTTTTACGTTGGCATAAAAAGCAAGCTCATGGGACAGGTGAATCTCGTTAGAATCGGTAAGGATTATATAAATGCGGGAGGCTCTTTTACACTTACAACTGGAATATTGGCTGATGACCCTGTGGTTTTAACCACAAGTGCTGCTATGGTCAATGGTGGTATTCATAGCTTTGTGAAGGCTGTTGCCTTAGAGTTGCAAAATGGTATCAGGATTAATGTTGTATCATCAGGAGTTGTTGAAGATGCAGCAGAGAAATATGAAAGCTATTTTCCAGGACACAATCCAATACCCATGAAAAAAGTGATTAATGGTTACGTAAAGAGTGTTGAAGGCAGAATTAATGGAGAAATAATAAGAATGTATGGCAATTAGTCTTGGAGTTCTTTAAATGCGGATAGAACCTTTTAAATTAGAACGATATTTTGCCAAGTATGAAACCTGAGCTTCGCAAAAATTTAAAAAGGGTAATAAAAAATTAAATTTTTATTACCCTTTTTTTCTATTCAAATAACAGATTTAATTATTATGCTTTTACGCTATAATTATGCAAATGCTTTTTCAAGGTTTGGAACAACCTGTTTTTTACGGCTCATAACTCCGGGTAACCATGCTTTTCCATTTTCAGGAGTTGCACCAAAAGCCTTTTTAATAACAGAATCATCGTCAGAAACGATAAGAACTTCAGAACCTTCTTTGATAATGTCTGTCAAAAGAAGGAAAATACTGTGGTGTCCGCCCTCTTTTTTGAGTGCAGCAATATCAGCCGCAAGTTCTGCTTTTACGCCATCAAGAATTGAGAGATCAACAACTTCAAGCTGTCCAATTCCAACTTTTTTACCGCTCATGTTAAAATCTTTGTAATCACGATATACAAGCTCTCTGATTGGAGTGCCTTCAACCGCTGATTTTACCTTAAACATATCCATACCAAGTGCCTGCATATCAGAAATACCAGCAATTTTTGCAAGGTCTTCACATGCTGCTCTATCTTTTGAGGTGCATGTTGCTGACTTAAAAATTACAGTATCGCTCAAAATTGCACAGAGCATAATTCCAGCAATATCTTTTGGAATCTCTACATTAAAAAAGTTATACATTGATTTGATCACTGTGCATGTGCAGCCTACTGGCCAAATCCAGCACTCTAATGGCTGTGATGTTGTTACATCACCAAGTTTGTGATGATCAACAATACCAAGAATATTGGCTTTACCAAGGTCATCAGGACTCTGGGCAAGGTCTGAATGATCAACAAGATAAACATCTTTGCCAGCATAAGAGGTTACAACCTGAGGAGCTGCAACACCAAATTTTCCAAGCACAAATTTTGTCTCCGGAGTTACTTCACCTTGAGCTGCTGCTGCAATATCTTCACCAAGTTTTTTCTTAAGGTCTGCAAGAGCAATTGCAGCACAGACAGAGTCTGTATCCGGATTTTTGTGACCAAATACTAAAATTGACATAAAACCTCCTGAATAATTATTTTCGTTATGTTATATTACCAATACAGAAGCGAAATTCCAATCGCTTCTCTTTCTACTATACTATTACTTTTCTATCAATTGACCAGATATATATTTATGCAAAATGCTTGTTATTAGTGTCTGGTATGAAAGCCCCTCTCTAATAGCTTTGATTTCAATATCGTATAAATCTTTTGACGAAATTTCTACAACAATTCGTTTATTTTTGTTAAAAGTATTTTTGGCGTATTGCTCAAGTTGATTTAGTCTCTCATCTGTAAGAACAGAAAACCACTCTCCATTTTCAAATGATGATATTATCTCTTGCTCATCAATATCATCTGTCAAAACTGTTGGATTACGATACGGTATTGCATTCTCATTAGGTACCATTTTTTATCCTTTCAGTAATATAATCTCTTGTTGCTTTTCTGTTTGGAATTACCGTTTTGAGAAATACTCCATCTTCATTCTCAACATAAGGGACTATAAAAGCATACTCTTTTACTTTTATTATCATTATCCTCTGTTCTGGGTATTTTTCTTGATTAGGGTGAGCTAAATCATCTAACAAATACCCATGTTCAATATGCCATACTATCTCTTCAAATGAAATACCCCTTTCCTTTTTCAACCATAGATTTTTATCTGTGTTCCATCTGTAAAATGACATATTCTAAATATACTACATCGTATGCTTTATTCTCAAGAGAAATATTCCTAAAAAATACAGCAAAGGAAATTCTAAAGGGCTTTAACAAGCTCTACCATATCTCTTACAGCCTTCTCCATACCTAAAATGGTAGCTCTTGCAACAATGCTGTGACCAATGCTGAACTCATCAATCTCATTTAACCCTTTAAATCTTTTAATTGAATGATAACTAAGTCCATGACCAGCATTGACACCAAGTTTAAGTTTTGATGCTATTTTTGCTGCATCAACAACTCTTGCAAACTCTTTTTCCTGCCTCGATTCTGTTACTGCATCACAAAACGCACCAGTATGAATCTCTATCATATCAGCATTCATTTTATGGGCATGTTTAATCTGATCAAGGTCTGGATCAATAAAAATACTCACCTTTATACCGCCGTTCTGAAGATGCTTTACGCTCTCCTTGATGTTATTAAAGTGAGTAATAATATCAAGCCCGCCTTCAGTAGTTAATTCCGAACGCTTTTCAGGCACTAACGTTACTATATTTGGCTTAATATCAAGTGCTATTCCTATCATCTCTGGCGTTGATGCCATCTCAAGAATCAATTTGGTTTGCACCATCTGCCGCAATATTCTAACATCTCTCTCCTGAATATGGCGTCTATCCTCTCTTAAATGGACAACAACTCCATCTGCACCTCCTGTTTCGGCTGCCATTGCAGCAGTTACAGGATCAGGATAGCTTGCCCCTCTTGCCTGACGCAAAGTTGCAATGTGATCAACATTTACAGCAAGTTTTGCCATTATTTTCTCCTGCTTATATAGCATCTATATTTTTATTAATGTCTGTTAGCAACATATTTGACAACTTTTAAAATGTCAAATCTTAAATATATCTCATTAAAAAAATTCAAGCTCTTTGTTTGGCTCAATTAACCTTAAAAGCTCTAAACTTTTTTTCTCCATCTCTAAATCATTACTATGGTTATGTGGGTTTATATCATCATAATCATCGTGGTCATAACCTACAAGATGTAAAATACCATGAACAAGAAGCTGGGACATACGCTCATCAGTGGTAACATTAGATACTTGAGCCTCCTCTTCTGCCCGTTCAGCAGATACTACCAAATCACCAAGAAGATTTCCTATTGAACCAAACTCACCCTCAATCATTGAAAACGATAGAACATTTGTCGATGTATCAATTCCTCTATAAAGATGGTTTAACTCTCTTATGTGAGCGTTATCTGTGATAACAACTGAAATTTCATGTTTATCATATCCCAAATGTTTTAGAATCAGGCGGATTTTCTGGGTTATCTGCTCTTTTGATATTTTGATTCTCTTCTGATGGTTCTGTATGAGTATCTTTTGCTGTGCCATTGCTCTCTTTTGCTATCTCTTGGGGTTTATTCTCTTTTTTAGAGTCAATATCCTTTTTTGACTCTTTAGAATCTATAGGTTTATCACTATATTCAATTCTGTGGTGGTAAAGCCCTGTTAAAATCTTATTAAAACTATTTGATATTTGATGCAAATCTTTTAACGTCAATTCACACTCTTCAAGTTGACCATCAAGGAAAATTGAATTTATAAGCTCCTGAACCCTTCCTTGTATTCTTGCAGATGTTGGACGCTCAAGAGTTCTTAACGCTGCTTCTACAACATCTGCGAGCATAACAATTGCCGCCTCTCGCGTCTGCGGTTTAGGTCCTGGGTAGCGGAAATCACTCTCTTTAACAGCATCAGCACCATGAATTTTAACACTTTTGTTATAAAAATATTTTATAAGGCTTGTGCCGTGATGCTGCTGTATGGTGTCCATAATCTCTTGTCCAAGTTTATACTCTTTTGCAAACTCAACACCTTTTTTTGTATGCTGAACTAAAACTAAAGCAGACATTGAGGGTGATATTTTGTCATGCCGATTTTTACCATCAGTCTGATTTTCAATAAAATATAGCGGTTTATCAAGTTTTCCAATGTCGTGATAAAATGCCCCAACTTTAGTTCTCAAAGGGCTTACACCAATTGCCGATGCTGCTGCTTCTGCAAGGTTTGCAACAATGACACTGTGATTGTATGTTCCGGGTGCCTCAATCATAAGACGCTTCATCATTGGTTGATCAAGATTGGAGAGTTCAAGAAATTTGATTTCAGTTGTATAGGAGAAGATAAGCTCAATAACAGGTGTCAATCCAGCAGTGATAATTCCCGATGCAACTCCTCCTGATGCCGCAAGCATTATATTCTTGGCAAATATGGTTATATTTATGTCAGAAGATGAAGAGTAAATGCTCAAAGAGGTAGCAAGACCCGCATTGAAAAAAGCAAGTTTAAACCCAGTAGTTATAAATATTTTCCGTTCTCTGCACTCTTTCATCCAGAAAGCTCCCATAACGCTTGTTAGGAAAAAAAAGATAAAAACTTCAATCCTGCTTGAAAAAATTGTAGCACCAAGTATTGAAAGAGCTAACGTAAAATAGAGAGCAATCTCAAATCCAAGAAATAGGGATACAGTCATTGCACCAGCAGCAAGGGGAAGCACTAAGAAGATAGAGTCAGAGTTTATGTCAAGAGTTAAGTTTAGTGCATTTGTATATTCAAGAGGCACTGATATTTTTGTAATTGAGAGAAAAATCATCAACATCAATGATAGAAATAGAATGTTTTTGTGGTGATACTGATTAACTTTTTTGTTATTTTTAAGAAGAATTAAATATATGACAAGAAGTGAAAATAGAATCATAAGGGCTGTGCCAATACGGGCCATAAGGCTGTTTTTCTCTTCAAGTTGGCTGCTTAGAGCCTTAAGTTTAGCAACTCTTGTCTCATCAACTCTCTCTCCTTCACGCAGAATCATCTCCCCCTGTTTAATCTGGTATAGAACAGGTTTTATCTCAGATTGTGCATCTGCAATCCGTTTTTCTGTCTCACTTCTGTTCATAGTGATATTAGGAAGAATAAGTTGACGCGATATATCAAATATTAAGTTTTTAAGGTTTCTATTAAAATTAATACCCTTACAAAGTGTCTCTCCAATAGTTTTTACCATAGATTGAGCTTCATCAGGACTATAGATAACTTTAAGATTATCAACCAATTTTTCTGTAGATGTTCCAATAGTCCTTAATACAATCCCCTTTTTTTCATCTTTAAGCAAAAGCTCTTTATTGGCAACAACTCCTTTTCTTAAAATTTCAGTAAGGATAGTTTTTATTATCCCTGTTATATTGTCAGCAAAATCATATTTATATAGTGTTGAATACCCTTTTTCTCCAACAGCAATTCCAAGTGAATTTTCAAAATCTTCCAAAGTTGCCATAACCAATGTCTCTAAAGGTTGATTAGATTGTTGGGTTAGTAAAGAATTTTGAGACTGTGAACTCTGTGGGTTTTCCTGAACTTGCTGAGATTTTGTGGGTTCTAAAGTTGGTTGATTTTGTTGTGGTTGAGGAGATTGAGGTTGAAGTTGAGATTGGATAGTTTTTGACTCTTTATTTGATAATTTTGCTGTATTAAAAAATTTTCTTGGTATTGCAAATGCTTGATCCAATTTGTCTGATAATTGAGATGCCATATTTGGATCATAATCATAGATGCTTTGAAAAGAGTCTGCTACTTGTTGCTTGTTTAGAAGGGTTGCTGCCTTATCTTCAATGAAGAAATCGCGAGGTGCTTTAATATCTCGTTCTGCAACATCGCCTATTTTATAGTCATAGTTAATTCTACCCCTATCAGGATAGAGAACAAGAGTTGAAAAGAGTGTAATGCCAACTAAAATCCCCCATAATACAAAGGGTTGAGTCGTAATTAATGATTTTATGACATGAATATTTTTATCAGCTTCATTTTTATTCATTGTTTTTGACGTTTTTCATTAATGATTATTTTTATTAAGAACTTCTTTTATTTATATTTTTGCAATTTTGCAATTGAGATCTTTATTATTATATGCCTCAATAATTTTTGAGACAAGTCTGTGTCTGACCACATCGTTATTATCAAAAAAGATGAATTTTAACCCTTCAATATTTTGAAGGATATTTTTTGCCTCAATAAGTCCTGATTTTTTTCCAGTTGGCAGATCAATTTGGGTAATATCACCAGTAATAACAGCTCTGGAGCTATATCCAATACGTGTTAAAAACATCTTCATCTGTTCTGATGTAGTGTTTTGAGCCTCATCAAGTATAATAAACGAGTTATTTAAAGTCCTTCCTCGCATAAACGCTAAAGGGGCGATTTCAATTATCCCTTGATCTATCATCTCTCTTGACCTATCAACTGAAATCATATCATGGAGAGCATCATAAAGAGGTCTTAAATATGGGTTTATCTTGTCAGATAGGTCTCCTGGTAAAAAGCCTAACGCCTCTCCCGCTTCAACTGCTGGTCTTGTTAGAATTATCTTGTTTATTTCACCCTTATTAAGGGCAGCAACAGCCATTGCCATTGCTAAATATGTCTTTCCAGTTCCAGCCGGACCAATTCCAAAAACAATGTCATTATTGCGAGCCGCCTCAACATATAACTTTTGATTTATGCTTTTGGGGGCAATGTTTTTGTTTCTGGAGGTAGTTAGTATTATATCAAGAAAAATATTTTTTAGTTTGCATGAGCTATCATTTTTAAGAGCTAAAGCAGCGGTCTCAATGTCTGATGGATGTATGGAAAACTTTGCCTTAACTAATCCATACAACTGATTGAGCATTTTTTCTGTTAAAAGCTCATTTTCGGTGTTGCCATTAATAATAATGGTATTTCCCCTATTATCAATTTTAACACCAGTCGCTTCTGAAATTTTTGCAAGGTTATAGTTATGATATCCAAAAAGCTCCCTTGCCATAGCTATGTTCTCAAATGTTATCTCTTTCATGGGGGCATAGATTGCACACTATTCAATAAAAGGTCAATAAAAACTTGACTCAAAAGAGCCTCAACTGATAATGATGCCCGCATTTTAAGAACAATGAATAATATGAGACTGGAAGTGGGAATATTTATTATGAATAATTTTGATATTTTTATTATTGTTGTCGTCTCCTTTGGTCTTTTAAGAGGCTTTTTTAGAGGATTCATCAAAGAGGTAGCATCAATTGTCGGCGTGGTAGCTGGATTTTACGTCTCTTACACATACTATAAGCCTTTTGCATCTTTTCTTAATCAAGTAGTCTGTAAGTTAGGTGTTGGGGTAGTTAGCAGTTGGGAGACTTACGGCGATATTGTGTCGTTTTTTATTCTTTTTGTTGGAATACTTGCCATAACTACTATGATTGCCCAAGTTATAAAGAAATTTCTAAAAATCGTGTTTCTTGGTTGGGTTGATAAGCTATTTGGCGTGATATTTGGTTCGTTAAAAGGAATTTTATTTGCATCAGTGGTATTTACAGTCTTAACAGCCTTTTTGCCGAGTCAGCCTCAATTTATAACACAATCCACACTTGCCCCTTATGTAGTTCATATCTCAGATATGGCGGTTTTATTCATACCTAAAGATTTAAAGGATAATCTAAAAAATAAAATAGAGAGGACAAAAGAGATTTGGAAACAGCAGAAATCAGCGATGCAACAGAAGATTACAGATCAAGGCAGTGCGACCAAACAGGGAAATCCAAGGGGACAAGAGAATATGATAGAGAAACTAAAACAGATAGTATCAGACCAGATAAAAGAGAAGATGACCCTGCCCGAAGAATAGAAAATATATCAAAAGGCAATATCTCCTCAATTATAGATATTATACAGACCCTTAGAGGTGAAAATGGTTGTCCTTGGGATAAAAAACAGACACCAGAGACAATATGGAAATGTTTAGCTGAAGAGATGTATGAGCTTTTAGCAGCCATTAAAGATGATGACCATGACGAGATATGTGAAGAGTTAGGAGATGTTCTTTTTCAGATTCTATTTATTGCTGAAATTTATCGAGAGAAAAGAGTGTTTGATATTGAAAAGAGCATAGCTATCTCTGCTGCTAAGATGATAAGAAGACATCCTCATATCTATGGAGATTCTACAGTAAAAAATGAAGAAGAGCTTTGGGCTAACTGGGAGCGTATCAAAAAAGAGGAAAAAGCTAAAAAAGAGGGAGAGAAAGCAATAGTTCAAAATTTGGTGGAGATTCAAGAGTCTAATAAAAATGAAGAAAGTAAAGAGCCTGATAAAAATATAGAGAAGAGATATAAAGAAAAAAGTCCGTCAATTTTAGATTCTGTTCCAGTTGGAATGCCAGCTTTAATGAGAGCATATAAAATCTCAGAACGTGCTGTAAGGGCTGGATTTGATTGGAAAGATATTGATGAGGTAATTTCAAAGAGTTCAGAAGAGTGGCAGGAGTTTAAATCTGCCCTTACTCAAGGCAATAAAGATGATATTGCAATGGAGTTTGGAGATGTGCTTTTTACCCTTACCAATGTTGCCCGTTTAGCTGGTGTACACCCTGAACTTGCATTAATTAGCTCCACAGACAAATTTGAAAAAAGATTCAGATATATGGAGAATCTGCTTTCTGAAAAAGGCTACACACTAAAAGATGTACCACGTCAAGAGCTTGAATGTTTGTGGGATAAGGCTAAAGTCTCTATATAGCGTTCCTAAATTAACTTTTCAAAATAGATCAAATATCATACCCTTTTCCCAGCGGTAAAACTGCCTCAAATTTAGCCAATTCATCAATTGGAATATGACATAAAATTCGATGCGAGCCTCTTCCATGTTGCCAAGGTGGAGCTTTTTGCTCACATACTCTTCCGTTATCAGGCAATATCGATCTTCTGGGGCAACGAGTATGAAATCTGCACCCAGTTGGTGGATTCATAGCACTTGGAACATCTCCTGACAATCTTATAAACTTTCGTCTTGATAGCTTTGGATCAGGTATTGGAACTGCTGATAAAAGTGCTTCAGTGTAGGGGTGATAAGGAGGCGGATAAATTCGTCTGACTGAACCAAACTCAACAATCTGCCCAAGATACATGACCGCCACATAATCGGAGATAAAACGTACCACGCTAAGATCATGGGCAATAAATATAAGTGTTGTTCCAAGCTCCTCTTTTATCTCATTAAGAAGATTAAGCACTGCTGCCTGAACAGATACATCAAGAGCAGAGACAGGCTCATCGCAGATCACCATGCTTGGCTGACTTGCAAGTGCCCTTGCAATACCAACTCTCTGTTTCTCGCCTCCGCTCAACTGTCTTGGATAGCGGCTATAATAATATGTGTCTAACTTTACAGCTTGAAGAAGACGCTCAACTTCTGATTCAATGTCTTTTGCTGGAACAGTTCCAAATCTTTTGATAGGACGTGCAATCTGCTCCCCAACTGTAAACGATGGATTTAGAGTTGAGTCAGGGTTTTGAAACACCATCTGAAGTTCACGAATAAGAGATTGACTTCTTTTTGCAACTGGTATCGCAATGTCAAACCCCATAAGTTCTGCTTCTCCTCCAGATACCTTCTCAAGCCCCACAAGCCCTTTAACCAAAGAGCTTTTACCACACCCTGATTCTCCAACAATTCCAAGAACCGATCCCTTTGGCACAACTATAGAGACATCGTCAACTGCCTTGACATATTGTTTCTGTTCAAGTCCCAAAATACTTCTAATGGAACCAGATTTATGTTCATAATATATTTTAAGGTTTTTAACTGTTGAGATATTTTCAATTGCTGAAATAGTAGATTCAGTTGAAGATGATAAATTATTATCTGTTAAACTTACATCATCATTATCAATAATCTCTGTTATAGAGGTTGATTCAAGAATTTCTCTATTTCCTCGTGAATAGTCAGTCATACTTGCAGAAAGTGTTTTATAGCCAAGAAAACATCTTGTTTGATGTTCTCCTGAAATAACAGTCTCATGTATCTCAGGACTTCCAAAGGAAACTTGAGAGCCGTTTGAATCAAGAAATTTATCTGGTATGGTAATAAGTTCTGGGTGTTTTTTTTGACACTTAATTTGGAGATTTTGAGAGACCATCCAATCGCATCTTGGAGCAAAGATACATTTATTAGGCGTTCTTTCAGAAGGATGTGGAACTCGTCCACGTATTGACCATAAACGAGAAAATGAGAGATCGTCAGTAAGATTTGGAACGCACGAGAGCAAGCCTCTTGTATATGGATGTGCAGGGCTATCAAATATGGTCTGAATAGCTCCCTTTTCCACCATTTCGCCAGCATACATAACGCATAATTTATCGCTAACTCTTGCAACAACTCCAAGATTGTGAGTGATAAAAATTATGCCTGTATTAAAATCTTTTTTAAGGTCTTCTACAAGATCAAGAACAGCAGCTTCAACAGTTACATCAAGAGCTGTGGTTGGTTCGTCCATAATTAAAAGAGATGGACTATTTAGCATTGCCATTGCAATTACAACTCTCTGCTGCTGACCACCTGAGATCATGTGTGGATAACGATCCATAACATTGGAAGCATCTGGCATATAGACTCGTTCAAGCATAACGATGCTCTTTTTCCATGCCTCTTGTTTTGATATGTTGTTGTGAGTAGTGAGAACCTCTGCAAGCTGGGTGCCAATTTTTAATGATGGGTTAAGAGCCTGCATTGGGTCTTGATAGACCATTGAAATTTTGTTGCCCCTGATCTTTCTCAATTCTGCCTTTGGTTGCCCAACCAACTCCTGCCCCATGAATTTGATGCTTCCACCAGAAACCCTGCCATTAGCTCCAAGAAAATCAAGTATTCCAAAGGCAATCGTGCTTTTTCCGCAACCAGATTCTCCAACCAACCCAACAGTTTCGCCCTGTCCAACTGTAAAGTTCACACCCTGAACTGCTGGAATCTCCCCTTTTCTTGTCTTATATGATATTGCAAGCTCTTTTACCTCAAGAACTGGTGTAGATTCAGATATAGATTGTTTTTTAATCTGTTCTAATGTCATTTTGAAAACTCCTTTTTCTATAATTTACTCCTTAACCCAAGATGAAAGGATTTTCAGGATTTTGCTTTATCCCGCCTTATCCTTCTATCCTGTAAATCCTGATTCAGAACCACTGATTAACCTGATTTCACGGATTGCCTGATTTTTATAATCTTCGTCTTCGCTATGCAGCAAGAGACCTTACGCAGAAAACAGCATCTTCAATAAAAGGTTCAATTGCTGATTCCTCCACTGTTATTACAGCTAATGTATCTCCAATCGTGTTAAATACTTCCAAAGAATAACCATCTTCACCTTCAGACACAGGATAATGTTCTACAATAGTTGCAACATCACCTTTTTTCAGCTTTTTTTCAGGAATATCCTTAGCTAAAATAATCTCTTCAAATAAGTTATATCTCATTATTCCTCCTCTAAGCAGAAATTTTATCAGGATACATAGTTATAAATCTTGTATTTCCAGTTATGCGGTCTATCATCCAAATCGTAATAACAGACAGACCTTTTCCATTTGGTCCAAGAAGTAATCCGCTTATTTCAAACATCTGACCAAATTCTGTTTTTTCAGCCTCAACAGCATTTTGAGACAAAATCTGATTTCTTAAATCAATTTCCAATATCTCCCAATTATCAAGAGCATATCCAGCTTTGGCAAGCCATGCTGATTTGTCATTCCTCTTTTTGTGAATCAAAAGATAATTTGTCAACTTTTCACGGGCAATAATTGCATTTTGAGATAATTTCATTTTAGTCCATAAGGTTTGGGTTTTTAAATTTTCAGAATCACAGATTAACCTGATTTCCTCAATTTCACTGATTTTTTCCGTGAAATCCCTTAATCCGTGGCAATCTGTGATTCTGATTTAGAATTGTTTTGATAAACCAGCCTGTTTTAATACTCCGTTTGCTGTATGGCGTGATTTTATCTTATTATCAACTACAAATTTTATATTTGTATCAGGATTTGTCCAAATTTCATGATCCCCTTTACCTTGCCTGTAAAACAAACAGCCATTTTTTTGTAAAATTTCTTTAAGTTTTGGAGTAAAATCAACCATTATGCCACCATATTTATTGTTTCTAATCGTTCTCCAAAAATATGAAAAGGAATACACTTTTCAGAAGTCTGATGCATAATGCTGTTAACTTCAAGAAGTTCTGGAATCATAATTTTAAGTTTTTCAATCAATATTTCCATTGTGTCTGCTTCAGTTATAAGACCTGATAGATTATCACTTTGTGCAACCCATACTTTAGCTTCAGAATCCCAAATTACCTTGACTATAATTTCATAATCCATAAATTCTCCTCAATTATCCCCATCCTTCTATCCTGCCAATCCTGATCCAGAATCACGGATTGAACTGATTTTTTTAATTTTCCAAAGAGCCTTCGGCTTTGCTGTTCCGTCTCGTTTGTCCCTCACTTCGACTCCACAGCCTGCCTCGGCTCTTTCTTTACCTGACCTGCTCTACTGATGACCTGCGGAGCAAACAAGCCGGAACCCCGACTTGTAGGTACTGTGAGACGGGGAGCCGTAGCCGCGATACGCAGAACGGCACCAATCAGCGTAGATGCGCCAGCTCCCGCCACGAAGCACCCGGTACGAGCCGCTCCCGGGACCAACAGGGTCACAGCAGCGGAAGAATAATTTGCATACCAATCTTGACACCACTCCCAAACATTGCCGTGCATGTCATAAAGTCCCCAAGCGTTTGGAGATTTTTGTGCTGCCTGTTTAGTTCCAGATACTGAATTATTCCCACAATACCAACCCATTTTATCCAAATTGGCATCATAGCCACAACCAGTCTCTGTTATTCCACCATTAGCAAATGCAGTTGTAGAACCCGCCCTTGCCGCATATTCCCACTGTGCTTCAGTCGGCAAGGTGTATGTTCCTTGTCCCATTGCATTCAGATTGGTAATAAAAGTCTGTATATCATTCCACGAAACTTGCTCAACTGGACAATTATCTCCACAGTTCTGGAAATAAGATGGATTGCTGCCCATCACTGCTTTCCACTGACCTTGTGTAACCTCTGTGGTCTGCATGTAATATGACTTGCTGATGGTTACTTGATGCTGTGGTCTCTCATCTGAATAACTGTCAGCCTCAGTTGACGGTGAACCCATTGTAAATGTGCCTGCGGGAAGCAGTTTGAAGCTCATGCCAAGGGTGTTGGTGAAAGTTTCGACTGATGTAGTTGGTGCATCAGTAATAGTTCCAGTTACAGATACTCCATCAAGACCTACAATAAGAGTTTCATAAGCCTGTAAACCCTCTATGGTATTATCATTTACTACAGTCTGAGTAAAAGTTACAGGAACTGAAGAGCCTGCTGGAAATGTTATTGTCTTGCTTGCAGGTGAAAAGTCAATAGAATCTGCTAAAGTAGTACCTGCAAGTTCATAACCAATTGTTGATACAGTAAAATTATATTCTTTATCAGTTTTAGCTGAAGGTGCAATAGTATAAGTTATAACCTGTCCCTCTTGAGTTGGAACACCCGCAACAGCATCAGATGTGATGGTAAAAATTGGAGTTGTTATGTCTTTTATTGCTGTATCAAAAAATGATGTGCCAAGGTATATGCCAGTAGTAGGTGCAGAAAGTGTAATTTTTAACCCTTCGCCAGGCTCTGCTGTGGTGTCAAACAGAATAGGAACTGTAATTGTTTGTGTGAGTATGCCAGGAGTAAATGTAAGAGTTCCAGTGTTCCCAGCAGGAGTTGCATCACCAGTATCCACTCCAAGTTCTGCTCCGCCTGTGCCTGTTAAAGTATAATTAACGGTTGTTGCAGTAGCTTGAGATTCACTCAATGTAACGGTAAATGTTGCGATACTATCTTCTGATACTTCTGGGGAACCGCTAACAGAGAAGGTTGGAACAATATAAAAGATAACAGTTATAGTAAATACTTGAGAAGCTGTCTTGTCTGCGGTGTCCTTAATCCAAAGAGCTACGGTATAAGTGCCGTTTACTCCTGCATAATTGGCATTGTTGCTGTCAAAATAATAACTGCTTAAGTCTTTGATTGTGCCACTTACCGTAGTATCTGAAAAAGCTGTTATATCGTTTCCTTTAGGACCGCTTACCTTCATGGTAATGCTTTTAATACCAATATCGTCTCTTGCATATCCTAAGAAATATGTTTTATCTGGTATCGTTATACTTGTTGATGTCAACCCAGCCCCTTCAAAATATGGAGCATTATCAAGTTGTTTATTCTTTATTGTTACTGTATAAACAGTTGTTTTTCCCATATAGCTTGAAGTAATATTCACTGACTGGTCTGCATTAACTTCTGACGTAGTTAAATAGCCATTCTTGTCTATAATGGCATAATTTGAATTATCACTCCATGTCGTGATATTAGTAATGTCACTTTGTTTACCATTACTGTAAAAGGCTGTAGAAGTGTATTGTGCACCTGAATTCTCATTAACCTGCGTTGCCCCTGTGATAGTGATGTTTGATAATGTGGAAGTCAGATTTTTTATTGCCAACTTGTATGTAGCACTTTTGCCACCGTATTGGGCAGTAATATTGACTGTTTGATCAGAATCAACCTCAGATGTGCTTAAAATACCTTGACTATTAATACTGGCATAGGCAGAGTTATCACTCCATGTCGTGATATTAGTTATATCATAAGTTGTACCATCACTATAATAACCTGTACATTTGTATTGAGAGCTAAATCCTTCATTTATCTGATTTTCCCCTGTAATCAAAATGTAGTTAAGAATTGGTATAGCAGGTTTTACAATATCCCAAGACCGCGGAAAAAAATCTTTTTTAGGAGTAGCAAAGTCACCTAAAGCTTTTATTGACAATCCACCTTTTAAGAAAAGTGCGAAATACAAATCATCTTCATTTGGTTTCCAATCAATAATACCGTTAACATTAGTTTTTGTTAAGATACCTTTAATATAAGGTCCAAATTCAAAAAAAGGACCCAAAGCTTTATAAAATCTCAAAGTTACTTTAGGTTCTAACGACAATTGGGTGTCAATTCCAATTTCTCCATTAAGCGGACTAAAAAAAGAAACATTTTTATTGCTTACCAGAGGATCAACTTTATAATCATATGAACCATTCCCATTATTGTAAAGTATATCTAAGTTGATTGCGTATTGGCTATGATACTCAAATGTTGCAACGCCAGAAGCAGAAGCATTTAAATCAAAGTTTATAGGAATTTCTATCTCAATATCCATTATTACAGCTCCGGTAGGCACAGGCACTTTAATTTTAGGAAGCAACAGTTTTTCAAAGTTAAAAGAGACTCTCCCTGCAACTTCTATTTCAACTATAGCATCAAATATTGCGAGCATATCCATGTTACAAGAAGCAGTTTTATTTGATAGGTTAACATCACCTTTTATTGTAGGCACTAATTTAAGCCGTCCAGTTTTAATTCTTCCACTTATAAAACCCTCTTCTGTAACACTTACAGGAATTGCACACTTACTGCATTTTTTATATTTACAAAGTAATGAAAGTTCTGCACCGTCAGCACATTTAGTGCTTTTACCATCAACACATACAACTCCGCCATGTTTTGAACAGCACCCATTACATTCTAATGGAGCACTATATGTAAATCCAAGAATGGAGCTTTTCTCCCAGTCAACAACGTATCCCCCCCTTATAAGCATCGTATTTAGTAACAAATTCAAACAGCGATGTATCATCAAGATTTATTGCACCTTGAGAGTCAACATCCGATTCAGATAAAGCTCTTTGGCTGTTTATTCTGCTTAGGGTAAAGTAGGCTTTTGCATCTTTTTGTAATAAGGCAGTATCATCTTCATCAAACTCCCCACTACTCCAATCAGGTGTCAAATTAAAAGAGATATTTCCGTCTTTTATAATTTCTTCAAGTTGAGCTTCCTGCACATCAAGTATTAACGAAGAACCATTATCGTTTATCTGCTTTATTTTCCATGATGAATCATCAAGAAGCAAAACATCATCAACTTTATAAATTGTAGATGGATTGGTAATAATTATCTGGTTCAACTCTTCGTCAAGAATAATATCTTCAGAATCTCTTGTCTGCCTTCCAGCATTTGCTTTTTGTCTTGCTTCTGTGGTTAATATTTTAACATTTGTCTGTAGAGTCAAATCATTTTCGATTTCATAAGTTCCAGGTGTTTCTAATTCTAAAAAACTTGTGTCAAGAATCCCGTCATCACTATCCCCTAATTGTGTAGAAGTTGTAGTTATATCTGTACCATTTAACTTAACCTTTTTATCGTTAATAAACAGTATGAAACTTGTATCATTAAAAATAACAATCTGTTCTTTAATAGTTGCGGGCATTTTAAGATATGTTCCATCAGCCCCCTGAAAAGTAACCATCGCCCCAGAGCGTGAAACTGTGAAGTTATTTGAATCACTCTTGATTGTAATTGTGTTGCTGCCCGGAAAGTTCACGAGCTTTACGTTTGCACCGCTTTCAATGGTTACGTGGTTTGCCCCTGATGTGCCATACACTGTAGCGGTAGTTCCAGTTGTGATGATGGTGTCAGGGTTTGCGTCTGTCAGGATGATGTTTTGCTGTGCGTTTGCATTAAAACTGAGAAACAGCATCAGAAATAATGCGATGATTGAGATAGTTCTTCTTTTACTTTGCGACATTTTGCAGTTTCTCCTTTTTTTATGCTTCAATGCTCCCAACTTTTGCCAAAGAGATGTTTATCATCTCTGCAATTTCCTCATTTGAATATCCTGCTTTTTTAAGGGATAAAACTGATACCCGCTGGAGTTCTTCGTTTTTTTGTAAAGCAGCTTCTTTAGCTCTTCTCTCTTCTTCATTGCTTTTTAAAGCCTCTTCTTTAGCTTTCCGCTCTTCTTCTTTAGCTCTTCTTTCCTTTTCAAGCTCCAGTAACGCTGTGTTATATTGCTGTCTTAATCTTTCTTTTTTTGCTTCTTCACCTCTTTGTACTCTTAAAAACTCCTCATGGAGGCGATACTGTTCTCTTAATCTGTCATCTTTTGTAAATGTTTGCAGCATATTAAATACCTCCTCTATTCCTTTGTTTGCATAAAAAACAGGAGCAAGGGGTTTGGCATTGTCCTGAATTGTTCCTAAAAAATAGCTCCAAACCTCAAGTTCTCTCGTAAAAGATACTCTATTTTTATCAGAGGATTCAATTGTTTTATTAAATTTAGCTTTCTCAAAACATTTCAAAAACTTGTTTAACTCAACATAGTAAAGATTCCAATGATTTATAAGTGGTTTGTGTGTCCTAATATTAAGCATTCTGTAGTGATTAAACCAGAACTCTTGTTCATTTTTTTCTTCAAAAATAGAGTCAACTAAAATATGGATTCCATAACAGGCTCTAAGTTCATCATAATTATGCTCAATCTTCTTTTTCAACTGATCCCGATACATGCCGGCAAGATAATACTTTGAACGCTCTTTATAATCAGAGGTACGTATAACTTGAATCTCTAAATCAATCCACTCTTGGCTGTTAATATCTTTTGCCCTTATATCAAGTATGCCCTGCTTTTCATTTGTAAACGGCTCGTTCACATCATAAGGGTTTAGTATCTCAACCTCTGAAAATTTTGGTCTGTAATTTTCAGAACACTCAACAGAACAATCATCAGCATCATAAGAGACAACAGCATTTAGAAAACAGATTAAGGGGTATGTCTGCTCTTGTCTGCCAAATATCCATTTAAAGACAACATCATTGTATAATTTGATTTCCATATCGTGTTTTTTATTCCGGCTGACTTCTAATAGGGTTAAATATGAGCAGGCACAGAACAGTGTTCTGTGCCTGCTATAATACAAACTTCTATTTATTTTATTAACGATAAGGGATAAGAGAATTGGAAAAGATTATTATTGGTATCTCATAGACTCTTCACGCAAACCATCAGCAAGAAGATTTAACCCAACAACAAGAGATGCAATTGCAAGTGAGGGCCAAAGCGATGCCCAAGGGTTTCCCATAAGGATAAACTCTCTGCCTTTTGCCACCATGCTACCCCAATCAGGAGACGGCGGCGGCATTCCAAGCCCTAAGAATCCAAGTGTTCCCATTGCAAAAATAGCATAACCAACCCGTAGCATTGCATCAATTATAATTGGACCTTTGGCATTTGGTAAAATCTCCATAAAAAGAATGTATAGGAGGGTCTCACCTCTTGTTTCAGCAGCCCTTACGTAATCTCTTGTTTTTATGTCAAGCGTAAGACTTCGCACCAACCTTGCAACCCCAGGAGTTCCAACAATTGCAATAGCAATAACCACATTAACAGCAGATGCCCCAAGTGCTGCAACAATAATAAGATAGAGCAGAATAACTGGAATTGACATCATTGCATCAAGAAAACGCATAATAATCTCATCTGCCCAGCCACCTTTATATCCGCTTATAAGCCCTAACGATGCACCGCAAAATAGTGCAGCAATAACACCCCAAATGGCTGTGCCGCCGGGAATCCAAAATTTTTCGCTTATTGGCATTATTATAAGGACAATTCTGGCTCCATGTGCAAGACGCGACCAGAGATCTCGACCAAGCTCGTCAGTTCCTAATGGGTGTGCAATAGATGGTCCTTGATTAGATGCTTTCCAATCCTGCTGAGTTGGTCCGTAGGAGGTGATATAAGGTGCAAGAAGTGCCACAAATACCCAAAAAAGAACAAGAATAAGACCAATTGTGGCAGTTTTTGATGAAAATAGGATAGTTAAAGTATTTTTCATGTTTTAGCCTTATGAATAGCGTATTCTTGGGTTTAAGAGGGTGTAGAGCACATCGGCAAATAGCTGTGTGCCAACAGCAAGCAGAACCATAATCATTGTGCCTGCTTCAATGGCATTTACATCTTTGTAAAGGGCTGAATCAAGTAGATATTGCCCAAGACCAGGATAGCCAAATACCACCTCAACAATAACAATACCGCCCATCAGCCAATTAACATGGAGCATAATCACTGTAATTGGTGCGATAAGGGCATTTTTAGCAGCATGACGAAAAATAACCTGCCAAAATGGAAGACCCTTTAAAAATGCGGTTCTGATATAGGCGGATCGCATAACCTCAGCCATGCTTGCACGGGTGATTCTTAAAACATAGCCAAGCTCAATAAGGGTAAGGGTTAAAACAGGTAGGATCAGCATATCAGGACGCTGCCATGGGGCTTTTTCGCCAAATACCGAAGCTCCAGGTACAAGCTCAAGCCAGTGCGACATAATTAGGATAAGAAATATACCAGTAGCAAATTCTGGAATAACGGAAAAAACCATTCCAGCAATAGAGAGAAACCTATCTTGCAGCGAGCCTTCACGTATTCCAGCAGCCATTCCAAGTAAAAGTGCAAGAGGCATAACAACAACAAATGCAATACCAGCAAGAACAACTGAATTTCTAAGACGAATAAAAAGGCTCTTTTCAACTGGTCTGCCAGTTCTTAGCGATACTCCAAAATCGCCACGTAAAAATCCTTTTTTAAGCGGAATATAGCTTTGAGGACCGCCACTACTTTTAATCCAGCCTGTTCCTACAACAAAATTCCAAACCTCATTTGATGCCCCTTTTACCCATAAAACAGCATGGTTATTTCTATCAACTCCCCAAAAGATGTAGCTGCCATCTTCAGCTTTTTTCCAACGCTCGTTATCTTTGGCTGTCTCAATGGTGTTGTCAGGAGTTTTAGTCTGCACGATAAGATCATCGCCCTCAAGACTCCATCGCATCAAGGTAGAATTTTCGCCTTTTGCCCACCACTCTTGAAATCCAGCCTCAGTCTCAATTCTCTCAAGTTTAAAACCACATTTTCTCTCTGCTGCACGATCACTGCCCAAAAGCCAGAACCAGTACCTTTGCAAGAGTGGCTTATCTAAACCCTGCTGGGCTAAAAATGAAGCCTCTTGCTCTGGTGTGATAAAAGCTCCAAGAACATTTTTGGCAATATTGCCAGGGGAAGATTCAACAATCATAAAGACAGCAATAGAGACAAGAAACATCGTGAGGAGAAGCAGAAAAAAACGTCTGATGATAAATTTTGCCATAAGCTGCTATATCCTAAAAGAGATGTAAAATAGTAATAAGGGCGTAATTCACGCTCTTTACGCCCCTAAAGTTTCACATAAATTTATGATTCAGATATTATCAGGCATTAACCCAGAACTCTTCAAGTTTAAGATAAAGACTTGGGTGAGATACAACGCCTTGAACACGTTTTGAGGCGATTGTCCAGACATTTATCCAGAATGCAATGGCAGCAGAGCCTCTCTCTTGTTGAATCTTTTCAAGCTGACAGAATATTTTGCGTCTTTCTTCAACATCAAGTGTGCCGTTAGCTTTGGTAAGAAGTTCAGAAAACTCTTTATCAACCCAGCGAGACTCATTCCAGGGGGCAGGAGCACCTTTTGAATCAGCAACATAGCCAAGATTAAGAACCATTGTTCCAAGTGGACGATGTGCCCAAGTTGTAATGCCAAGATCAACCTCTGTCCACTTTTCCCAATATTGCGAATTTGGCATTGTCTGAATATTTATTCTAAAACCTGCTGGAAGTGCATCCTCTTTTAAAATCTCAGCATATCGCACAATCTCTTTCCAGCCGCTTCCAACAGCAAGATTAACATCTACTCCATTTGGATAGCCAGCCTCTGCAAGCAATTTTTTTGCTGTTTCAGGATCATATTTTGGGGTATCAATTGGGCAATATTCAGGGTGTTTGGGGCTAACATGAACATCTTGACCTATCATTCCTTGTCCAAAATAGGCAAGCTGAAGTATCTTTTCGCGATTTTGGCATAGCTTTAAAGCCTGACGAACACGATTATCAGACCACGGCTTCATATCTACTCTCATCCTTAGCACTCTTGTCTGGTTGGTTGGAACAGGATAGACATTGACCTTAGGGTCATCTTTTAAAGCCTGATAAACCTCAGGACCACTTTGATCGCCTAAATCGATCATATCAATTTCGCCGCCCTTCATCGCTGCGATCATAGGAGCCATCTCAGTTCCCATATCTACAAATTCAATGGTATCAAGATATGGAAAAGGCTCGCCATCTGCCCCTTTTCTCCAATAATCGTTTCGTTTAACTAAAATGCAGCGTTCCCCCTCAACAAACTCTTTTAAAATATAAGGACCTGTGCCGTGCGGAGCTTTAATAAAATCGCCCTCAAATGTGCGGTGGTTCAAAACCATTGCAGGGTAGTGGAAAAGGTGCTCAGGAACTCCAATTTCAGGAGTTTTAAGGTGCAGAACCACCTTATGATCAGATACTTTTTCAATTCCAGTGGTGTCAAGGTAGCCCTCTAACATTCCAAGCATTGATGAGCCGACATTTTTATCAAGCCACTGTTTGAATGTAAAAATTACATCATCTGCATTAAACTCATCGCCATTACTAAATTTAATACCTTTTCTTACATTTAGCGTCCATGTTTTTAGATCAGCACTTGGCTCCCAACTCTCAAGCAGATAGGGGTGAGTGATGTTATTTTCATCTGTATAGCTCATATATTCAGCTACTTGGCGGAGCTGATTGGTTGGGGCAATCCATGAAAATTGTGCGGGGTGGGTAACTTTATGCACTGGTGCAGCAATACGAATTTTTCCACCTCGTTTTACTGCATTGGCTGAAGCAGCAGTAGGAAAAGCAAGTCCTACCATCTGTCCTGCTGCTGTAGCAGATAATCCTAAAAGAGTTGCAAAACGGATAAATTCACGTCTGCTCATTTTTCCTTTTTCATAGTCACTTTTTAAATCATTTACGGCTGGATGAATGTTTAAGCTCATGATCTCTTTTTTCCTCCAAATTGTCTATTTTGATTTACATTATAAAGACTCCAACAATAATTTTAATTTGCTTGATGATTTGCTATAGCATAATAAACTTTGATTTTCAAACACTTATTTGTAAGATAAAATAACAGATTATAAGCTATGATATTCTGAAAAATTAGATATGATATATCAATTTTCTTAATTTAAGTATGTAAATAACTATTTTTGATGTATTGATAGCCAAAACTTGCAATTTCTGTAATTTTAATCTGTTAGATTGCAAATTTTTGTACATTGTCAAAATTCAATTGCCCCTTAGATTAACAGCAAACGTGCTATGGAACAAGAATTGCTTACTTATTTTTATCAGTA
>JADGBE010000046.1 GCA_015231615.1 Desulfamplus sp.
ATAATATATGGCTATACGAAAGAGGCGGACTTGAGATGATGCAAGAGCTTTATGGAAGATATGGACTTTTTGCACTTCCTGGCGGTCAGGTAGGTCAGGAGATGGGTCTTGCATCAAACAGAGAAGCAAAAAAGATGGAAGACTTTAAAGGCATGAAGATTAGAACTGCTGGCTGGTATATGGATATTTTAAATAAACTTGGTGCATCTGCAGTAGCAACTCCTGGTGGAGAGATTTATCTATCGTTGCAGACTGGTGTTCTTGATGCTGCTGAGTTCTCATCACCTGCGATCAACTGGCCTATGGGATTTGACGAAATTACAAAATATATCATTCAACCGGGTGTTCATCAGCCTGCATGTCAAAGTGCTGTATTCTTTAACAAGAAAAAATATGACGAACTGCCTGACGATCTAAAGTGGATTATCGATACTGCTGCAAAAGAGACACAGCTTTGGAGTTATAGCTGGATTAATAACCTAAATGCTGAGGCTATCCGTAAGTTTAAAGAGAAAGTTCAGATTGTTAAGATGGACGATGCTGCAATTATTGAGTTTGCAAAAGTTGCCAATGCCTATCTTGAAGAGAAAAAGGCTGCTAACCCTGATGTCAAAAAGATTCTTGATTCCCAAGATGCCCTTAAAAAGGATTTCGCAGATTGGAGAGAGTCAAGAAGCGGTGCAACTCCTTGGCCCTATGAGACATTCGTTGGCGGAAAGCTGCATGAATAATTTACCAACACTTCTGCATTGGTTAGAATTTCAGGTTTAAATATTGCAGGATTTGAATGAATAAGATTTGACAACTTTTTAAAAGTTGTCAAATCTACACAAACTCAACAAAACGAGGTAAACAGATGTCAAAAGTATCTGAAATATTAGATAAAATAGTTATAAAGCAGGGGCATATCATGGCTTATCTTATGCCTCTGCTTGTGATTGTAACAGGATTAGAGGTTTTCAGAAGATATGCTCTATCCGCCCCTTCTATCTGGGCACTTGAGTTTACAACCTTCTTGTTTGGCATACATTTTATAATGGGTTTTTCCTACACTGAACAGTATGATGGTCATGTAAGTGTAGATATTGTTACAGCACGATTATCAGAAAAGGCAAGGATAATTCTATGGCTTGTGGCAACACTGCTGTTGAGTCTGCCGTCAGTGGCTCTGCTTGCTTATGGAGGGATTGTTTATGCCTATGAGTCTGTTGTTATTTTAGAGAAAAATTCAACTGCATGGAGTCCCCCTATTTGGCCCGTAAAACTATTCATACCTTTGGGATTTCTTCTTCTGCTTATGCAGATAGTCTCTAACATTCTTAAGAAGATTGAAGCTCTTAAAAATCTTAAAAATAAATAACTCTTAACAGATTGTAAAAAAGGGGTGGTGCATGAGTCCTGAACTTATGAGTTTAATGATGTTTATTATGCTTGCCTTGTTTATTTTGACAGGCATGCCGTTGGCATTTGCTTTAGCAGCAACCGCAACAATTACAGGTTTTATAGATTATGGATTTAATGTTGATGCATTAGTTGGCGTTTTTATGAACAACACATGGGGAGTTATGGGCAACTTTGTTATTGTGGCAGTGCCTCTGTTTATTCTCATGGCTCAGTTGTTGGAACGCTCTCAAATATCAGAGGCTCTTTTTGAGGCTCTTTATGTTGTTATAGGAAAGATAAATGGTGGACTTGGCGTTGCTGTTGTTATTGTGTGCGTTATTCTTGCAGCCACCACAGGAATTGTTGGTGCATCTGTTGTTGGAATGACACTGCTTGCAATCCCTACAATGCTTGAGAAAGGTTACGATAAAGGGATAAGTTGCGGTCTTATATGTGCTGGTGGAACACTTGGAATTCTTATTCCACCAAGTATTATGCTTGTTGTTTTTGGTGGTCTGACTGGATTAAAAGAGACATCTGTAGGTAACCTCTTTGCTGGGGCTGTTATTCCTGGAATGATGCTTGCTGGGCTATATCTTATCTACGTTGCTGTAAGGTGCAATATAAATCCAAAACTTGGTCCTCAAATAAGTGCTCAAGAGGCTGCTAAATACACAACGCAAGACAAAATAATTATGACGATAAAGTCCCTGATTCCTCCGCTGTTTCTTATTCTTTCTGTTATGGGAACTATTTTGTTTGGAATTGCAACCCCATCTGAGGCTGCTGCACTTGGTGTTATAGGTGCTACTATTCTTGCAGCATTTTACAGAAAACTTACATGGCAGGTAATAAAAGAGTCAAGCTACAACACTCTTAAAATAACCTCTATGGTTATGATGCTCTTTGTGTGCGGAAACCTTTTTAGCTCTGAATTTCTCGCTATTGGCGGCGGTGATGTTATTACTGATCTTTTAGTTGGCGGTGCATTAAAAGATTATCCACTTGTTGTACTTTCGATCATGCTTCTTGCTGTTTTTCTACTTGGAATGTTTATTGACTGGGTTGCGATTCTTCTTATTACAATACCAATTTTTCTGCCAATAACTATGGATTTGGGATTTGATCCACTCTGGTTTTCAATGCTTATGTGTATCACTTTACAGACCTCATTTTTAACCCCTCCGTTTGGATACTCACTCTTCTATTTTGCTGGTGCAGCCCCAAAAGGTAAATATGATATGATGCTTATTTATAAGGGTGTTATGCCATTTATTTTATTGCAGCTTATTGGCATAATTTTATGTGTGATCTTCCCGTCTATAATAACATATCTTCCTAAGCTGTTTTTTGGATAGTAAACTAAAAAAAATGGCAAAGGTAGAACATTACTACACTAAATTATCAGAAGGTTGTTGTTACCACTTGCCTGTTGGGAAATCATTTTCATCTGTTAGTGCGTGTAAAATCGGATTTGTCAGATCGGGATTTGTCAGATTTGACAACTTTTTAAAAGTTGTCAAATCTACACGTAAATATTTAAGGAGCATAAATTGAATCCTACAAATATCATATCGGAATTTAAAGAAAAAGCCTCTCTTGTGTCAGCAGTTATACATGAGGCTGATACTATTGAAGATGCTTTTAGTATAGCTCTCTCATTATGCAAAAAAAACTTTATCATAGCCTCTCCTCAACTTGATAATTCTGCTCTCCCATTGTTAGAAAAACTGTGCATTGAAAATGGAATAACACTTCTTAAAGATAATCTGCGTAAATATACTAATGGAATTGATATGGGCATCACCTTTGCAGATTTTGGCATTGCTGAAACAGGCACGATTGTTGTTAATTCTGACTCTGAAGATAAACGTCTATCCACCATGATAAGCGAAATCCACGTTGCCCTGCTCTACAAATCAAATATCAAGGCAACCGCCTTTGATATGGCAGATGAATTATCAGCTTTAACTTCAAGAGCATCATCATACACAGCTTTTATAACAGGACCCAGCAGAACCGCAGATATTGAGAGAGTGCTTGCAATAGGGGTTCATGGACCATTGGCTCTTCACGTTATTATTATAGCAGCTTGAAGATTTGACAAATTTTTAAAAGTTGTCAAATCTATGCTCAAAATTAGAATAACCGCAATTAATGGAGAAACAATAAATAATCATGGAAAAACTTGAGACTATCAAGGATTATAAAAACAGAATTGACAACGCCCTTGAAAACCAGTTTTTACGATCCGCAATGGATAAATTTGCAGTTGCCTACCGCGAAAGCAGAAAAAACGCATTTGCTGGAATTGACACCGATGCCTTGATAGCAGAAGTTGCAGAAATTAAGCGAAATGCCATAAAAAACAACGATAAGCTCTTTGAAGAGTTTAAATCTGTTGCCCAAAAGAATGGCGTCCATATTCATTTAGCAGCCACAGCCAAAGAGGCAAATGAAATTATCGCAAAGATCGCAAAGGATACGGCTTCTCAAAAGATCATCAAATCCAAATCCATGACAGCCGAAGAGATACACCTTAACAAATGGCTTGAAAATGAGGGGCTTGAAGTTACTGAAACTGACCTTGGAGAGTGGATCGTCCAGCTTCGCCATGAAGGACCATCTCACATGGTTATGCCAGCGATTCATCTCTCCCGTTTTCAGGTGGCAGAGCTTTTTTCTGGTGTTACAGGCAAAGAGCAAGATGCTGAAATTGAGCGATTGGTCAAAGTTGCAAGAAAGGAATTAAGAGAGAAATTTGTTAAAGCTGATATGGGAATTACAGGTGCGAATTTCGTCATTGCAGATACAGGAACAATCGGGCTTGTAAGCAATGAGGGTAATGCCCGCCTTGTAACCACTCTTCCAAAGGTGCATGTAGTTTTAGCAGGCATTGATAAACTTGTGCCGACAATTAAAGATGCCTTGACAATAGCAAAGGTTCTTCCTCGAAATGCCACAGGGCAGAAACTTACATCTTACGTTACGTGGATTACTGGACCATCTGAATATCTTGGGGATAATAATCAAAATTTAGATAGTAGTGCTAAATATCCATCAAACTTTACAAAGTCTGATTCAAAAAATGCTGCAATATCTCTAAATTCTGAATCGGGTTCTAATAAAAGAGAGATGCACATTGTTCTTTTGGATAATGGCAGGCTAAAAATCGCATCTGATCCTGATTTCGCCCAAATTCTCCAGTGTGTCAGGTGTGGAGCTTGTGCAAATGTCTGCCCTGTTTACCGCATGGTCGGGGGGCATACACTTGGGTATATTTACATTGGTGCAATAGGTCTTATTACAACATACTTTTTTCATGGTGCAGAAAATGCAAAAAATTTAGTTCAAAACTGCACAAACTGCGGAGCGTGTAAAGCTGTTTGTGCTGCCGGCATTGATCTACCTCGTTTGATAAAAGAGGTTCATACAAAGATACAAGATGAGCATGGACATCCGCTAAAGAGTCTTATGCTTGGACGCGTGTTAAAAGATAGGAAAATGTTTCATGCTCTTTTAAGAATCGCAAGCGTTGCACAGAAACCTTTTATTACCACACAAAATACCTCAGACAAAGACTCTTCCTTAAAAAGAGTTTGTGCAGAAGAGTCGTTTTATCTTAGGCATCTCCCTTTGATATTCTTCAAGGAACACAATTTTAGAACTCTACCCGCAATTACTAAAGTTCCTTTTAGAGATAGGTGGAAATCTGAAAAATGGCAATCAGAGAATTTTGGATCGTCTAAAATTAATACTAAACAAGATAAAAAATTAAATTCAAAACAAATTAGGATTGGGATATTTTCAGGCTGCGTGCAAGATTTTGTCTATCCTGAGCAGTTAGAGGCTGGTATTAAAGTAATTAACAAGATAAATTTAGATAATCCTGACATAGATATAAAATTAGAATTTCCAATGGGTCAATCCTGCTGCGGACTTCCAGCTTTAATGATGGGTGAAAAAGATGCGGCAGCAGATGTTGCTGTTCAAAATGTTAATGCTTTCAATGAATATGAGCTTGACTATATAGTAACTCTATGTGCATCATGTGCCTCACATTTGAAACATGCTGTTCCAAAACTTGTTAAAAGCAATAAAGCTGATGAATTTGCACAAAAGGTTATTCCGTTCAGTCAATTTATTAATCGTATGTTAATACAACAACCCGATATTATTGATAAAAAGATTGATAAAAAGATTGAGTTAAAATTTAACAATAAAGCAAACATAAATAAAAAAGTAACATGGCATTCTCCATGTCATCTTTGCAGAGGTCTTGGAATAAAAGATGACCCAAAACAGCTAATAAAGGCAACAGGAAACACATTTATTCCGGCAAAAGAAGAAGAGACCTGCTGTGGATTTGGGGGAAGTTTTTCGGCAAATTTTCCAGCAATATCAAGAGAAATTCTTACCCGTAAATTAGATGACGTTGAAAATACAGGTGCAGATTTGCTTGTAACAGAGTGTCCGGGGTGTGTTATGCAGTTAAGAGGCGGGGCTTTAAATCAAAATCGTAAATTTAAGGTTGTTCATTTGGCAGAATTACTTGCTGATATATGAGGATACTTAAAGGTTAGAATTAAGCATAACTATATAAAAATAGGAGATAAACTATGTGTATAAAAGGCAGATTATCAATTTTCGTAAGTGCATTTTTAGTATTAATTTTGATTAATATTGTATCCGCAGACCAAAAAACAATTCTTGTCATCGAAAGTTATCATGCTGAATACGCATGGGATGCAAGCTACAAAAGCGGTTTGGAAGAGGTGTTGGGTAAAACTTACAAACTCGAATACTTTGAGATGGACACGAAAAGAGTGCCGAAAGATCAGCATCAGCAGAGAGCGGATCTGGCATGGGAAAAATATCAGCAGCTAAAACCGACTCTCGTGATTCTTGGCGATGACGCTGCTTTGAAATTTCTGGGCAAAAAATTTGCTGAAACCCCAACCCCTGTAGTCTATCTTGGAATCAACAATAACCCTCGAAACTATTTCAAAGATATGTATGATCTGCCCAAAAATATAACAGGAGTGCTTGAACGTCCTTTACTGTTAAGATCGATTGCTAATCTCAAAGAGATAATTCCCAACATGAAAAAAATAATTGTTCTGTTTGACAATGATACTACTGCCGAAGTTGTAAAGCAGGAGGTTTTTAAGAACAAGAACAGTCTGCTTGGTATTATGGGAATTGATGTTGAGCTTAAAATGATTGGTGATTACAAAACATGGCAGGATACGGTTCTTTCGCTCAAGGGGAAATATGATGCGTGTGTTGTCGGTTTGTATCAGACACTTAAAGATGCTGATAACAAACCTGTAAATGCTGAAGATGTCATAAACTGGACATCAAAGAATTTACCAATTCCGGGCTTTGCTTTCTGGGATTTTGCTGTAGGGGCAAACAAAACAACGGGTGGCTTTATAATTTATGGCAAAGATATGGGTAAACAGGCTGCTGACATTGTTATTCAGATACTTGAGAAGGGCGAGTCTATTGAAAAAATGCGTCCAATATCCAGCGATAAAGGTCAATTTCTGTTCAGTAAAGCACAGTTGAAAAAGTGGAATATAAAATTACCTCCTCAGATTGAACAGAAAACAAAATATGTAGAATAAACGGGGGCTAAAAATATATGCAAAAAGAGTCCATTATTACAAGAATTATATCCCGATTATTTCCTACACTTGAAGGTAAAATCAGCGGAATTATATGGTCGATTTTTTCTATAAATATCTTTTCCGCTTGTTTTTTTCTTGCTGCCTATCAGTTTCCAGATATAAAAATCTTGTTTTTAACGTTATCCGCTATTTTGTTTATATTTTCTTTAATTTGGGCTTTTCAAGGAATTGCTATATTAAAGATCGTATTTAATGAAATTTTAGTAGGTATTGAGAAAATTTTTACCTATACTTCGGACGGGCGAATTGAGTTATCAAACCATATTTCTACAAACCACATTTCTCAATCTGACGATACTCTTGTAATATCTTCTGGAATACAAAAAAGCTATTCTGATTTTTCAGGTAGATTAAGAGAAATTATAGACAAAATAAGAGGCATAGGATTAGATACTGCAATTGGAGCTACTCAAATTGCAGCAGTTGCTGGAGTTATCGCAAAACAAACTGCAAATCAAAAAGATTTATCGGAGACTGTTTTGAGAGCAAGCAGCGAAGCAGACTGTGCTCTTAAAGAGGTAGCTATAAGCACTCAATTTGTCTCTGAGAAAACTACAAATGATCTTAAAATGGCTCGCACATCATACGAAGAGCTTATAGATGTAACCAACAAAGTTAATCAAATTAATATTACTGTTGAATCTTTTAAAGAAACTGTTCAGAAGTTAGGGCAAAGTTCAGCCAGTATTCTTAAGGTAGTCAGTGTTATAAACGATATTGCAGATATGACATCATTGCTTTCTTTGAATGCTACAATTGAAGCTGCAAGAGCTGGCGAGCATGGAAAAGGTTTCGCTGTTGTTGCAGGAGAAGTAAGAGAACTTGCCAACAAAATAAAGCCAGCAACACAATCCATATCTTCAAATATCAGTGAGATGATTGAAGTTGTAAAAAAGACCCAAGATGGTACAACTGAAATCAGCGGATACTCTAAAGATACAAGCACCGCTGTAAGTAAAGCTGTTGAGAATTTCAATAGTATGGTGATTGATTTTGAAAAGGCTAATGATGAACTCATCAAAATCGCCGCTGCAATAGAAGAGCTATCAACAAATAACACTGATGTAACCCACAAAGTTCAAGAAATTGATTCATTAACCCATGAAATTGCAAAAGAGATGGCAGAATCTGAAAAATCTATCCAGAAATTAAATTCAATAACAGAACAGATGCTGGATAAGGTATGCAGTGTTAAAACAGGCACGGGTGAATTTGATAAATTTATATCATTGTGCTATCAAATAAGAGATGTTTACGCTCAAAATATTAAAGATATTCAAAATAGAGGTATCAATGTTTTTGATAATAATTACAAAAAAGTTCCCGATACCAACCCTCAGAAATATATAACATCTTTTTCAGATGCTATTATTCAAAAATTTCAAAATCTTGTAGATGAAACTCTCCAAAAAACAGGAGGAGCTATATACTGCCTTCCTATTGACAAAAATGGTTATTTGCCCGTTCATCATAAACAATTTTCTCAACCAATGAGTGGTGATTACAAAAAAGACCTGCCTAATAGTCGTCATCAAAAAATATATCAAAATAACTCCACAGAAAAAAGACGTTGTAGCCACACGGAGAGAATGCTATTGCAGACATATATTCGTGATACAGGGCAGATTCTCAATGATCTTTCCATGCCGATTTTCATTGACGGCAGACATTGGGGAGCCATGATAATAGGATTTGATTCTCGCACCATGTTTAAAGACCTTGATTGCTGTAAATGGGCATCTTAGGTATTAGAATAAAAAAATAATTTTAATCCGCAACTACCGAATAAGAAAATATATAAACATAGGAGATCAAAATGTCTCAAAATAATGCCATAGAACAGACAAAAGCTACAGAGCCTTCCAAAAGTGGACACCCAATGCTCTCCTCCTTAACTCCTGTGCGTGCAAAAAAAGGGAAAATAGTTTCAAGCGAAGAGGCTATACAGCTTATCAGATCAGGAGATACTGTTGTAACAGGTGGTTTTGTTGGAATCGGATTTCCTGAACAGCTTGCAATTGACCTTGAGGCATATTTTTTAAAAACAGGAAATCCAAAAGATTTAACATTGTTATACGCTGCTGGACAAGGCGATGGCGTTTCAAGAGGGTTAAATCACTTAGGGCATGAGGGGCTTGTCAGGCGTGTAATTGGCGGACATTGGGGACTTGTGCCAAAGTTGCAAAAACTTGCTGTTGAAAACAAGATAATCTCATATAATCTCCCGCAAGGCGTTATCTCTCACCTTTACAGAGATATTGCTGCCAAAAAGCCTCGAACAATCACTACAGTAGGTCTTGGCACATTTGTTGACCCAAGAAACGGGGGTGGTAAAATAAACGCTCTTACTACTGAAGACCTTGTAGAACTTATCCATTTTGACGGCAAGGAGTATCTTGCATACAAAACAATTCCGATTAATGTTGCCTTGTTACGAGGCACAACAGCAGACACTGACGGCAACATTACAATGGAAAAAGAGGCCTTGTTCTTAGAATCGCTTGCCATTGCAACGGCTGCAAAAAATTCTGGCGGTGTTGTTATCGTTCAGGTGGAAAGAATTGCACAGAAAGGAACTTTAAATTCAAGGTTAGTTAAAATCCCCGGAATTATGGTTGATTGCGTTGTTGTATCAAAGCCTGAAAACCACTGGCAGACATTTGCTGAAATTTATAATCCCTCTTTTAGCGGTGAGATAAAAGTTCCAATGCAGTCAATAAAACCAATGCAGATGAGCGAACGTAAAATTATTGCAAGAAGAGCTGCCTTAGAGCTTAAAACCAACAACATTGTAAATCTTGGAATTGGTATGCCAGAAGGTGTTGCAAGTGTGGCTAATGAGGAAAATATCTTAGATTATTTAACACTTACAGCAGAGCCGGGAGTAATCGGTGGTGTTCCAGCAGGTGGTTTAAATTTTGGTGCTGCTATTAATACAGAGGCTTTAATTGATCAACCTTCTCAGTTTGACTTTTATGATGGAGGTGGTCTTGATATTGCCTTTCTTGGACTTGCTCAATCTGATAAACATGGCAATCTAAATGTAAGCAAATTTGGTCCTAAACTTGCAGGGGCAGGCGGGTTTATAAATATTAGCCAAAATGCAAAGAAAGTTGTGTTTGTAGGAACATTTACAGCGGGTGGGCTTAAAATATCAATTAAAGATGGCAAACTTTCAATTAATCAGGAAGGCAAATCAAAAAAATTCATTGATCACGTTGAACACGTAACCTTTAGCGGAAAATATGCTGTGCAAAAAGCTCAACCCGTGCTTTACATCACAGAAAGATGCGTTTTCAAACTTACACCAAATGGTGTGGAACTTATAGAAGTTGCCCCGGGAATCGATATTGAAAAAGATATTTTTGCAAATATGGATTTTAAACCAATAATCAACTCTCCAGCCATCATGGATTTAAGAATTTTCACTGATGAACTAATGGGCTTAAAAGATGATATGCTCAATATCTCCTTAGAGAAACGTCTAACCTACAATGCAAACGAAAATCTATTTTTTGTCAATTTTGAAGGTTTCTCAATCCAGACAAGAGATGAGATAAGAGAGGTAAAAGAGGCTGTTGAAAGAATTGTTCGTCCTCTTAATAAGAGAGTCTATACCATAGTGAATTACGATAACTTCTATATAAATCCAGAAATTCTTGATGAATATACACTTATGGTAAAAGGTTTAGTTGATGAACTTTACGCTTGTGTAACACGCTATACAACAAGTGCTTTTCAACGTATGTTGATAAGTGATGCCTTGCAACAGAAAAATGTTGCACCTCATATTTATGCCACAAGGGAAGAGGCAGACAATGCTTTAAAAAATTTGTAAATCTTAACCTATTAAAATTCCTATAAAATTTAGATTTACCAATTGATTTGGATAAAAATTAACTATTATGATTACTGACTCAATACTCAAGATAATAAAATCAACTCCTCTGTTTGATGGACTTGAAGAGAGATACCTAAACTCTATTGCCTTAATTGCACAAAGTAGAAGTTGTAAAAAAGGGGATATAGTCTTTAATGAAGGGGATAACTGCAATGGTTTTTATGTTATTGAAAAAGGAACTGTAAAGATATTCAAAACATCTTTTGGAGGTAAAGAGCAGATTCTCCATATTTATGGAGCTGGAAAGCCTTTTGGTGAAGTGCCAGTATTCACAGGTAAAAATTTTCCAGCATCTGCAATTGCTGTAAACAACACTGAACTTATCTTTTTTCCGAGAAAAAATTTTATCGCTCTTGTTACAGAGAATCCTTCACTTGCCTTAAATATGCTTGCCGTGTTGTCGATGAGATTACACCAGTTTACTATAATGGTGGAAAATCTTTCCCTCAAAGAGGTTCCAGCACGCCTTGCGTCATATTTGATAATTTTAACTCAGGAGCAGACAAGCCAGCTTAATCAACAAAAATATAAAAGCAAACCTAATACTTCTGTGGTAACTTTACCTGTTTCAAAAAACCAGCTTGCGGGTTTACTTGGAACAACACCTGAGACCATATCAAGAGTCTTTGCAAAATTTGCAAATGATGAAATTATAGAAGTTGACCGTAATATAATTTTGATTACAGATATGGATAAACTTGCTGAAGCTGCACAGCAGTAGTCGTTTAATATAATTGCCTAACAACAACTTTGGAACACAACCATATATGCTTTTAAGCAGTTTTGAACTGTCCTACAAGGTGCTGCAATTTTTCAGCAAGCATTGACATCTCAGATGCACTTGAACGAACTTGCTCACCACCTTGTTTTAGCTCGGTAAGCCCCAGACTCAAATTGTTTATCTTTTTACTTATTGCATTTGATGCCTCGTCAGTTTCAGACATACGATCAGCAGAATCTTGAACTCCTGCAGAAGCTCTTGCAATGTTATCTGCCAAATCTTTAGTTACTGATGCCTGCTCTTCTATGGCTGCTGCAATTGAAGAGATAATCTGCTCCATCTCCTGTATAACGCTGTTTACCTTAACCATATCGTTCACTGCATTTGAAGCCGAGTTTTGCACCCCATTGATTTTAGATTTAATATCTTCTGTTGCACCTGCTGTCTGGAGTGCAAGTGCTTTAATTTCATTTGCAACAACAGCAAAACCTTTTCCAGCCTCGCCAGCTCTTGCCGCCTCAATAGTTGCATTAAGTGCAAGAAGGTTTGTTTGTGATGAAATTTCAGTAATAGTTTCAGTAACCTGTCCAATCTCTTTAGCTGCTTGACCCAAAGTCTCCATAAGTTTTGTTATTTCAGATGCCCGTTTTGATGCTTGTTCTCCAACTACCCGTCCTCTTTCTGCGTTAGCTGCTACCTCTCCAATTGTTGCACTCATCTCTTCGGTTGCTGCTGCTACGCTGTTTAGGTTTACCGATGTCTCTACCATTGTCATTGAAACAGCATGAGTATTCATTCCAGTTGTCTCCGCATCTGCTGCAAGACTTGATGCTTGTTCAGCCATGATTTTTACTGAAGAGGCTGTCTGCTCGGAAATTGCCATAAGTTGAGTAGATGCCGATGCAACACCCTGAAAAGATTGAACTATATCAATAACAATATTTCTAATTTTGCTTATAAATAGATTAAACCAACCAGACATCTCTCCAATCTCATCTTTTTTAGAGTCGTCAAGATGGCGTGTCAAATCTCCTTCTCCTTCTGAAATATCTTTTAACATACCAACGGTTCGGCGTATTGGTTTAACAATTCTTATTATAACCATAAAGGCAAAAATAGAAGAAATGATAAAAGCACCCACAATAGTTATAATGGTAATCATAACATCATTTTTTATCTCTTTTTTAATTTTTATCACTCTATCTTCTAAGTTTTGAATCTCTTGGCTAACTAATTCGCCCAAATCGTCAACAACCATTGTTGCCAATTTAAAATACTCTTTAGAATCAAGCTCAAATTTTCCTTGATGGTATCTTTCAATAACTCTATCAATCATGGAATTTCTCTGTTTCCAGTGATCTTCACTTTTTAACTGTTTGATTCTTTTCATGGAATCTTCAGAAAGGGTTAAAGCACGAGAGGTCATATTTATATCAGTGCCAGCTTTTAGTGATAATACCAAATTTAAGATACCACTTGATACTGGTGCATCTTTGCTTATTATCCCTGAAACAGTAGCTCTTGTAAGCCCCGCACTCTCTTTAGCACTCTCCAAAAGAAGTAGCGATGTCATTGCCTTACCTATCCCCTTTGTAGTTGGGGCGTTTGCTGTTGCAGACATTGTATCAATAAGGCTTTCTATAAGAGCAGTGTAAATTTTTGCAGATTCTGTTGATACTTTGATTTTAGAGCCTATTTCACCTCTAAGTTGCTTTATCTCTTCTTCAATGTTCTCGACAGCCTCTTTATGCTCCTTCTTAATCTTAGCCTCTTTCAAAGATTTTAAAAACGGCTCTATCTTTTCATCTGATAACTGACGCTGATTATTCATATCAGATTCGCCTGTTGAAGTATTGCCAAGATATAAAGATGTTCTTCCACGCTCTTTTTGAAGCTCATTGACTAAAGCTGAAGTGTGTCTGAACATTTCCATATTTTTCTCCATAGCCTGAACTACTTTGAACTCTTTCCAATTATCAAGAATTGTCGTTATTCCAGTTATGAAAAATAGTGTAAGAGGAATAATGGTAACCAAAACAACTTTGGAACTAATTTTAAAATTACTAAGTGACGCCATTTTTGTAAAATACTCCTTATTTATTTTATTGCGAAGCTCGGGTTAATACCCCGCCCCTTGGGGCGGGGTTCTTCATTGATAAAAACGATTTTCGTATTAAACCAATCACTTTGATATTAAACCAAATTACTTTTAAAATTTATTATTATGAGTTATTGTCAATAAATAAAACTCACAAAACACAACTACTTTCTTGAACACTATATTCAGGAACAATCTCCTTTATCTTCTCTCTAATACCACAGACATCATGGGTTGCAGATATTTGATATAGCTCTTCTAATTTATTGTTAAGCCAATCTCTAAAATCTTCTTGATTCCCATTACCGTTCCAATGTCCATTTGAACGCAAAACCATTATCTTTTCATGGTTTGTTGAAACTACGCCCTCATCTTCAGTAATTAACTCTTCATAGAGTTTCTCACCCTGTCTAAGACCTGTAAAACGAATCTCAATATCGCTATCTGGCTCTTTTCCCGAAAGTCTTATTAAATCTCGTGCCATATCCACAATTTTTATAGATGTGCCCATTTCAAGGATAAATGTTTCACCACCTTCACCTTGGGCACCAGCTTGCAATATTAACTGTGATGCTTCTGGTATAGTCATAAAATATCTTGTAACCTCAGGGTGAGTTACTGTAACTGGTCCACCTCTTTCAATCTGATCTCTAAAAAGTGGAATTACGGAGCCAGCAGAGCCAACAACATTACCAAACCTTACAGCCATCATTTTTGTTCCATTACCATAATAGCTTTGAACGATAAGCTCGCACACCCTTTTGCTTGCCCCCATAATATTTGTAGGTCTTACAGCCTTGTCAGTTGATACTAAAACAAAATGACCCACTTTGTAATCTATAGCTTTTTGGACAAGAATATGGTTGCCACGAATATTATTCATTACAGCTTGCCATGGATTTCTCTCAAGCATAGGCACATGCTTATAGGCAGCAGCATGAAATATTACATCTGGAGCATAACGATTCATAACCTTATCAATTAATGGTTCGTCCTCTACACAACCTAATATTGTGCAATAACGTTGATAACCAGCTCTGTGTTTAAGCTCCATTTGAAGAGTGTAGAGACCAGATTCTGATGAATCTAACAGAATCAAATTCCGTGGCTGAAATTTAATAATCTGCCTGCAAAGCTCGCTTCCAATACTTCCTCCTGCCCCTGTAACCATCACATTTTTCTCTTTTAAGTAATCGGAGATACGTTCACAATCAAGTTCTACAGGCTGACGTCTAAGTAAATCTTTGTATCTAACATCTCTTAAAGTTTTGACACTTACTTTGCCGTCAATAAGCTCTCCATATCCGGGCATTGTTTTAAAATTTATATTGCAAGATTTACAAGCATCAAGAATTGTTCTCATTTGAGAGCCATTTGCAGAAGGAACTGCAATTATAATCTCATCTATCTCATGTTTTGCTGAAATTGCCTCAATTTCACTTACTTTTCCCAAAACAGGTATTCCGTGGATTGCTCTTCCCCTTTTCTTGGGGTTATCATCAATAAATCCTACTACATTGTAATTTAAGCGAGGATTGTCAATCATCTCTCTTAATATCTTCTCACCAGCATTACCAGCACCAATAATTAGGATTGGTATTTGTGGTTTTGAGCTAAAAAAACTAAATTTCTCTCCATTATCTCTTTGTCTGAAATATTTATGATACATATACCGAACAAGAAAACGAAGACCACCAGTTAAAAGAAATGTTAAACACCAATCAATAATTAGAACAGCTCTTGAGAATCCATCAAACCTGCTAAAGATAAAGATACCAAAAAGTATAAGCAATGTTGATGCAATAGATGCCTTAAAGAGATTCCAAAGGTCTGAGATTCCTACGTATCTAAACATTCCTTTATAAAGCTCAAAGAAAAAATAGACCAAAGGCTTTATGAGAATAACAAAAGGAAGGAGGGATAAGTTTTGAGCGGCAATTGAGTCGGAAAAGACAAACTCAAATTTTATGAGGTGAGCAAAAAAAAAGGATGCTGCAAAGAGCATAATATCAACAGCAAAGATTAGATAAAAGTTAAGGCGTTTAAGTTGTATTAGCATAGTATTTAAGAAATTATGAAAGAACCATGTTTAAAAGTTTTATATAGTATTCCAGATAAATAAATTGGCAATTCCTGTTGCCCCACCCCCAATGGAGATGGGAATAATTCCGCCCTCCCCTTGGGGAGGGGCAATAATGCAAGTTTTGTAGAAACTATAGACTATAACATTCAAATCTTCTTCAAATTTAATGTAAACTTGATTTCAATTTACATTAAACTCAATTCAGTTGCAAGATTCAATATTTTATGCTTTTATAAAGCCTATGAAAACACGAAAATATAAAGTCAGAAATAAACCTGATAATGAAAGAAAAATATTGATAAAGCCAGATGCTGATATAGAGCTTAACAGCGTCTTCTCCAGAATTGGAGTGCCTGCCAAAAAACCTTTTTCCCCAGATTCATTTCAGCTTAAAGCTCTTGATGCCATTAAGCACTCTGATTGTCTTGTTACAGCTCCTACAGGGGCTGGCAAAACATGGATTGCTGAAAGAGCTGCTGATTTAATCATTAATTTATTTAATTCAGAACTCCCTACTAACTCAGATATATCTCAAAACTTAGATAATCCTGAGCTTAATCATAATGATCTACATCATAATAATTTACCTAAAAAAGTGTGGTATGCAACTCCTTTAAAAGCCCTTACAAACTCAATCTATGGGCAATTTTCTAAAACATTTGGAAAAAATAAAGTTGGAATTCTTACAGGAGATACTAAAGAGAATGCTGATGCAGCCATTATTATAGGCACAACCGAAATATTGCGAAACCAGCTTTATGATGCAATGCACACAGGAGAAGATTTAAACTGTGATTTGGTAATTTTAGATGAAGCTCACTATTTAGGAGATATGGAGCGAGGTGTTGTTTGGGAAGAGATTATAATTTATCTGCCTGTTAGAATACCACTTCTCATGCTCTCTGCTACAATTGGAAATCCTGATCATATAGCTGGGTGGCTTGAGGCAATACGAGGAAAAAAGTGCCATATCATACAGGAGAGCCGCCGCCCTGTTCCTCTATATCCACTCTTTTTCAATCCATCAGGTACGCTTCAGCCCCTTCTTAAAAATGCTCATCAACCCGGCAAACAAGCCTTATTACACAAAAAGACGCTTGAATTTTTAGAACTCCCAAATCCTCCTGAAATATCTCTACCCGGAAGATTGCCCAAATTTTATGATATTTTAAGAGTTTTGAAAAAATTCGATCTTCTACCAGCAATATTTTTTCTAAAATCAAGATCTGATTGTGATGGAGCTATAAGGCTTTGTAATTCAGACCTTATATCAGCACAACCAGAGCGGAAAGCTGCTTTAGCTCGCAGAATGGAAGAGTTAGTATCTGTTACCCCCCACCTTGCTCGACATGCCCAAAGAGAACAGGTCGAACAGACTGCTGCTGCATCTCACCACAGCGGTCAATTGCCAGCGTGGAAAGTTGTAGTAGAGACCTTGATGTCAGAAGGGTTATTAGATGCGATGTTTGCTACATCAACTGTTGCTGCTGGAGTTAATTTTCCAGCCAGAAGTGTTGTGATTCTAAATTCTGATAGATTTAATGGCACAGATTTTTTGCCATTAACAGCAAGTGAGTTCCAGCAGATGACGGGCAGAGCAGGCAGACGTGGAATGGATAATATTGGTTTTGCAATTTTGCTTCCCGGAAAATTTATGGATTTGCGACATGCAGCTCGTATGGTTTCTGCCCCCCCTGTTGATGTTCAAAGTCAGATACGAATCAACTTCTCAATGGTTTTAAATCTTCTACTATCTCACTCTCCTGAGCAGATAAGGGCTGTTTTGAAAAAATCTTTTGCATCATATATGCTTAATCGAGGCAAACAAGGAAAATATGCAAGAAAGGTTTATGGACATGAGCTTGAATTTCTTTGGGAAGATTTTTTAGCCCACCTTGATTTTTTGCAACAAGAGGGATTTGTAAAAGAAGATGGCGCCTTAACAGATGATGGATTATGGGCATCTAAGCTAAGAATTGATGCCCCTCTTATGGTTGCACATTGTTTAAAATATGGGTTACTCCCACAAAATGATCCAGCCCTATTTGCCGCGATAATGGCATCATTTGTCAATGAAAAGGAGTTTGACGATGAAAGTCTTTTAAAGCAGGTATTACCAAAAATTCTTACAAAGGAGTTTTTAGATTTAAGAAAAGGGTTAAGACCATTTGCAGGTAGAATGATCCGTAAAGGTTTTGATGCACCTAACCTTTATCTTCAGCCAGCGGCTACTATATTTTCATGGGCACAAAATGAGCCTTGGGAAGATGTTGTTAAAAGATCAGTTTTTGCTGAAGGCGATCTTGCCCGTCTTATCTTGAGAACTGCTGAAAATCTACGGCAAATTGCGGGTTTAACGTTCCAATTTCCAGAGATTGCAAAGACAAGCGAAGAAGCTATTAACCTTATATTAAAAGAACCTGTAATAACTTTTTATAAAGAGCTGTAGCAATTTCTTAAAGTAAAAAGGTCTATGGCTTTTAATTAAAAAATTTATTTTGAAATGCTCAAATTAATGATAATGGAAAGATAGTTTTAAGTAACACATTAAATTTTGTTGGAGATAATGAGTTATTATGACTTTAATTAAAGGTTCAAATTTTGATAGTTTAGATAATATTGATGGAGCAAATATTTTCTCAAGAGAGATACTTGACGAGATTTTTCCCTCTAACAGAGCTGATAATTTCTTTGAAGCTCTTTATGGAGAAGCATCAGAGGGAGCTTATGACATTAGCCTTGAGTTCAAAGGTGTAGAAAAGAGTAAACTCTTTTTTGAGTTTCAACTCAAACAAAGAGAGGGTAAGTGTCTTGCTTGTAATCTAACTTATGGATTACCAACTGTTTTTGAGCGACACCCAATTATTAACCTTAAAGGTCTTGCAAAAAGTATTGAGGCTATTCTTAACGGAAAATTCTCATGCACAAGTTGGAAAGTAGGAACAACACAGGAAAAAAGCCGTAAACTTCATGTTTTACCCATATCATTTACTATGGAGTAAATGGTTGTAACTATGAAAGAGACATCTATTAATTTCTATTGCTACATCACAACTCCATTAGGAGATATTCTTGCTATACAAGGTGAAAATGGGCTTGAGCAGCTTCTGCTCCCATCTAATGGTATAAAACCATTACCTAATCCACAATGGATTGAAGATTGCATAAAACTTAAACAGACCTCAGATCAAATAAAGGCTTATTTCAACAAAGAACTTAAAGATTTTTCAATAGCTATTAATCCTAAAGGGACACTTTTCCAACAAAATGTTTGGGGTGAACTTGGCTCAATTCCTTTTGGAACTACAACATCATATAAATGTGTGGCAGAGAGAATTGGTAACCCAAAAGGTTGTAGGGCTGTAGGCGGGGCTATTGGAAAAAATCCAATCCCAATTATAATTCCATGTCATAGAGTAATAGGTACAAATGGTTCACTAACGGGCTTTTCTGGTGGGCTTGATATTAAACGCTGCTTGCTCAATATCGAAGGTATTTCTGCTAAGATATAGTTAGGCTTACAAATAAAAACGGTGACGTGTCATGAGTATTAAAGAAATTAAAAAACGACTGGAATTGGCATTAGTCAAGAATGGCGAGATGCAATACCAATTATACGAGTATGAACTACAGGAATTAATAGATGATTTTAGGACATCCTTGATTGAGGACAGAGATGAATTTCTTTTTGCTGTAACAGAGCATACTGGTGATGTAGCAATGGTTCTCATTGAACGTTCTGGGGCGACTCATATCAATGAGGTTGCCCGTGAGAGACTAATGGACTTATGGAAGGGAGCCTATTTGCAGAATATGAAAAAAATGATACCAGTGTTTGCAAAACAACTGAATCAAGGAGAAATCCCCGTAAATGGGGTAAAAACCATAAGGACTTAAAGAGCCTAACAAGCCGCTTGAGACGGATTGTCTACACTGTGCTTCGCTCCCCGTTCCGGCAACCGCTCAGCTCTGCGTTATTGTACGTTTTAACTCATAACTCTTCATCTTCTTGCCACTCTTTAAGGTAGCCATCTATATATGCCACATTATCATTAGAAAGAGGTGGCTCAGGTTTAAGCAAAACATAACCAATCTTATCAATGTTTGATGCAAGAGATTGAAAAAAAGCATATTCAATCTCTTGTGAGATATTAGAATCTTGTGATTCATTACAAGTCTCTTGTTTATAAGAAATTGAATTGCTAACATCAGATAATATATTTGATGTTAAATTATTTGAAGTCTTAATATCTTTTATTGCCGTGTTTATAGCCTCTGTCAAATAACCTAAAGGCGTGAAGGTATCACACACTGCCAATTCCCACTCTTGAGGAAAATTTTGAATCTTCCAAGGTATAAGCGACTCTGGCTTGATAGTATCTTTTGCTTTTTTATTAAAAGGAGCTTCAACAATAGCCATATCCCTTATCTCCCACCTCATCAACTCTTTAAGTAATGATGCAATATTATCAGAAAAAATCCACTCCTCAGGTTCAAGAAGAACAGGAGGAAATTCAGCACTTGTAAGGGCATATTTAAAAGTACCCTGTTTTTTCCAAAATGCTTTGAAATCTTTTATAAAAGGTAGGAATCTCCTTATAGTTCTTATTTCCATCACAACTCCATTTTTTTTGTAACTATGATAATTGTTTTTTGCACCCAGGACCTACTATAGTGCTTTTCCCTTTATATACAGGGTAAATATTTATTTGCGTGGTTATTCGTTCTTTTAATGCAGGGATATGTGAAATAATCCCAATTAGTTTGCCATCTTGTTGCAGACCAGACAATGTTGTTAAAGCACTCTCTAAGCTCTCCTCGTCAAGTGTGCCAAACCCTTCATCTAAAAAGAGTGAATCTACTCTGACTCTACGACTTGACATTCTTGAAAGCCCAAGTGCAAGAGTAAGGCTCACAATAAAACTTTCTCCACCTGAAAGGTTTTTGGTCGATCTCACTTCTCCTGCCTGATAATTGTCAACAACATTAAGTTCAAGTGGTTCTTCTTTATCCCGAACCAAAAGATAGCGATCTGTCATTTTTATAAGTTCTTGATTGGCATGTGAAATCATTAGTTCAAAAGTCAATCCTTGGGCAAAATTCCGATACTTTTTCCCATCAGAAGAGCCTATAAGTGCATGAAGTTTTTCCCAACGGCTAAACTCTCTTTTTTGATAATCAATTTCAAACTGCTTTTCCTTTATTCTATTTTTGGCAACTTGGTTATCATCAAGTTTATATTTTAAAGTAGCAATCTCATCACGTAGATTTTTTAAAGTATCTTCGCAATCTCTGTTTGTAGCTATAAGCTCTTCTATTTTAGATTCAGTAATCTTTTTGCCAATCTCTAAATTTAAACGGTTCTCTCGATCCTTTTTTAGAGCCTGTAAATTTGTATAGCAATCATCAAGCTCTTTTGCTTTAGCTTTAATAATCTCCCGTTCTTTTATTGTCATAAGGTTTGAGAGAAATATCTGTTCATCAGCAAATCCTGCTTTTAATATGCTACTGATAAAATCTGTTTCCAACTCTTTAAGCTCTGATACTCTTCTTCCAATACGTTCTTTTAGAGAGTTGATACTTAGCTTTAATAAGTTAAGTTGTTGATTGGCTTTATCACGGGCTATACGAGCTGATTTTTCAGTGGCCTCTGCATCAGAGATAATCTTGTCTAACCGAGCCTCTTCAATATCTGGGTTTTTAGTTCCAAAGATATTAAATCGTTCTCTCTCTTGTTCTTCTAACTCTTTCTTGAGCCTTACCAAAGTATCGGTTTTCTCAAGCAATGCTCTATTACGAGTCTCAATTATCGCATCAACTCTTTTTAGATCGCTTTCAAGTGTGGATATATTTTTTTGGATTTCAGATTGTTGGTTGAGCTTATCTAACCATCTATCAAGGCGTTCTTTAAGAGTTTTTGGAAGTGTGTGTAAATCTAAATCAGATATTTCTTCAATACCAAGAGGTTGTAACTTTGAAAGTAAGGCTATCTTTGAATTATCAAAACGATCTGCTGTTTTCGTTAGCTCATTTGTAATATCAATAAGGTTTTTATTAGCATTTTTATTTTCGTTTTCAGCTTCAGACTCTAATTTTTCTGTATCAGTAACCTTTTTTAGCCTCTCTTTTTCTACTGCTTCAAGTTTTTTTATAGCAGATTCTAATTTTTCAGCTTTAACTATCAATGCTGTTAATATCTCAATCTTTTTTCCAGTCTCATCTAATTTAGGGGTGTTGCCTTTAGCAAATGGATGTTCTCTTGAACCACATAAAGGACATTGCTTACCATCTTCAAGTTTATCTCTTTCTGACTCAAGCTGAGTTATCTTTCTTAAAAAAGCCATCTCCATGAGCAATGTATCTTTCTCTGTTCGGTATTCTCGGAGCAAACGATCACATAGCAATATATTTAACTTCTTATTTTTACTCTCAATATCTTTTTCAACATTTGAAAGCTCATCTTTTAAATTGGTAAGCTCAACTCTGTGGGTCTCAAGTTTTTTGGTGGCATTTTTTAGCGTCTCTTCAACTTTTAATAAGAGTTCTTTTTTGCATAAAGTATCTTTTTGGAACAAGATAAGATTATTAAGCTGCTCTTTTATACCTGCAAACCCACTTATAAGCCACTCATCTCGACCATTTTCTATAAAATAAGCCTCCAGAATAGTTAAATTATTTTTGGCAATCTTAACTCTCTTTTTATTAAGCTCCATAAGTTTTTTATCAACTTCTATCTGTTCACAATCGTTTTTACAATCTGCATCAATCTCTTCTATTGATCTTTTTTTGTTAGATAACTCCATATCAAGATAACGAGCTTTTTGTATAATCAGGGCAGCAGATTTTTTTTCTTCCTTTGCCTTTGCACTACTCTCTTCTGTGTTTTTCAAAGACTCTTCTCTTTGCATAGCATAAGATTCAACTTCAGGAAGTTTGCCTTCTTCGATCTTAAGTGTTCTACTATCTTCATTATTTTGTGTTCTAACAGAGATCAATATGGCATATTGTCCATCAAATTGAGCAGCTTTTATAGCATTCTCAAGTTTCTCACGCTCTGGTTTAAAACTTGAAAAGACAAAATTTAACTTTTCATACTCCTCAGAAATTGAGCTAATCTCTTTTTTAAATCCATCAATTAGAGTGAGCCATTCAATTGCTCTATTTGTCTCCAAAAACTTGAGATTCAACTCAGACTCTTTTGACTGTTTTTCTCCTAACTCCTGAACCATTTGAAGCTCTTGCTCACTGTTAAGAATTAGAATATTATTAGTATTATTTTGCAGTATTTTTAATTTTTCATTCTCATCTCGATAACGTTCATGGACGCTTCTTGAAATCTCTGTATAAATTTCAGTGCCTGTAATCTGTTCAAGTATCCTCGATTTTTGCTCTGCCTCTGCTTTTAAAAAAGTATCAAAACCACCTTGAGCAAGTAGTATAGAACGGGTAAATCGATCAAAGTCCATTCCTGTTTTCTCTTCAATAACTAAGGCAACGTCTCTTCTTTTTGATTCAAGTAGTTGACCGCTCGTTGCGTCTGCTATTTCATGTTTTGCATCTGCAAGTTTACCATCAGATTTTTTTCTTGAACGATGCTGACTCCAGTGAGTTCTAAATCGTCTATCTTGAGACTCAAACGTTACTTCAGAATAACAGTCGCCTGTTTGTCTTGACATTATCTCATTACTATTTTTTGTGATTTTTCCAAGTCGAGGAGTAGCACCATAAAGGGCTAAACAGATAGCGTCAAGAATGGTTGATTTTCCTGCCCCAGTTGGACCTGTAAGTGCAAAGATTCCATTTGTAGTATATTCAGGGGAGGTAAAATCAATAAGCCACTCTCCGTAAAGAGAGTTTAAGTTTTTAAATCTAAGTTTAATAATTTTCATGCTTTAAAGCCCTACTCTGCATTGCTCTCTTTTTCATGGATAGACTTTATTATTTCGTTATAAGAGTTGATCAACTCTAATCTCTCTTCAAAAGGTATCTCAAAAGTGTCAAGACAACGCTCAAAGACATCATTTACATCTAAATCATCAAGAGTTTCGCTCTCGTGGTTTTTTTTGATAATTCTCTCAATTAATCGTCTGTTCTTTATGCTAAGAATCTCTATAGATGAGCCTTCAACAGCATTGTTAAGTAATTCTCTAAGGTTGCCAATAAAGTCTGAAGCTGTATATTCTATCTCAAGCCAAGCACTACTTGAACTCTTGTTCAAATCTTCTATTCTTGAATATATTTCATCAAGAGAGCCAACAATCCTCTCTAAATGTTGAAATGAGGGAATATAAATTTCAGAAATTATAGGTTTAGTATCGTTAAACTCAACAACAATCACTTTTTTTCTTTGATTAGCCTCACCGTAGCACATAGGTAGTGGAGAGCCAGAGTAGCGGATATGATCTGTATTTCCAACAGACTGGGGAACGTGTAGATGCCCCAAAGCAAGATAACTTATAACAGTAGGGAATAGCTCTTTGCCTATATGAGCCAAATTTCCAACATAAAGATCTCTTACACCATCACCATCAACAGTCTTGCCACCAGAAGTAAAAAGATGCCCCATTGCAATAATAGGAATATCTAAGTTGTAATTTTGCTTGAATTCTATCTTTTTTTGTTCAGCTATCAAACAGACTTCAGCATAATGATTCTTCAAACCTTGAACAAGTTTAATATTTTTATCTTCAATGCTCTCCCCTGATTCAACAGTGCGAATATCTTTATCTCGAAGATATGGCACAGCACAGACAATCAATTCAGGATAATTTTGCTTATCAGTGAGAATAACTACTTCATCTTCTTTATTCTCTGTGATTGCACCAATAACATATACATTCAAAGCTTTTAGCAACTCTTTTGGGGCATCAATAAATGAAGGAGAGTCGTGGTTGCCTCCAATAACAACTACATGGCGACAGCAAGAGAGCGAAACCTTATATAAAAAATTATAATATAACTCCTGTGATCGATTACTTGGCGTTGTTGTATCAAAAACATCGCCAGCAACCAAAAGAGCATCAATATTATTAATCTCTATTGTATTGATGAGCCAATCTAAAAAAGCTGTAAATTCATCATAACGTTTTCGTCCATAAAGCGAACGCCCCAAATGCCAATCTGATGTATGGAGAAGTTTCATTAAATCCTCGAGATTTTTTATTTATTAGACTTCCTGCATAACTAAGTTCTATCTTGATTGCTCTTAGCCCTGAAATAAATTTCTGGGCTAAAAGCAATGAAATCCACTAAAGTGGACTGTAATAACAGTCGGCTTTAGTGGACTTCTTTACATTGTAGCCGGCGATTTATCGCTCGGTTATAAAAATTGTCTTATGATATACTCTAAAAGGTCATAAATTTAGTATATTTGCTTAGAGCTGTAGTAAGAATCAATCAAATACTGTTGGAAAACAATCCTCGTCAATACCATTTCCATATATCTCCGTAGCTCCAGGATTTATGTTGGGATTATTATCATCGCAGTCTATTCCAGAAAAATCACCGCCGCCATCCGTGGCATAACCGTCACCATCTTTGTCAAGAGGATCAGGGATTTGACTAATTTGAAGAGCAAAAAGTACTCTATTGCCCACTGGATCCGGAACCAGTTTCAATTCAATGTCCTCCAGTTCCAGCTTTATTTTAGGGTCATCATCACTATCCTGATAAAACAGAGATTTCAATGTCAAAGTAATATCTTGATTGACATAAGTGGCACCTTTCTCATATTCGCATTGCTCAAGGTTGTCTTCACAATCACCATCACAGATAGTGAAAGTTACAGATTTTGTACCAGATCTTCTTGGAATTGAGTGATCCCATACTTCCAAAGTAACAGTATATGTTCCAGCGGGAATTTGGGCGGTAGTAGCAGGGTTATACTTACCATTAAGAATCGATGCAATTTGTGTAGTATTATTTAACGGCTTGCCGGCGTTGTATACTTTTGTTCCCTTTATTGTCCAGAAATAGTCAACATGACTTTCTTTAGTTATGGTACCTATGGAGGTACCGTTGCTGTCTAAAATATCTGTTACTTCGAAAATAATATCATCGGTATCATTAGTACCTCTTTGAACCAACGGCAAACTCGGTAGAGTCCCAGGAGCTTGAGCTAGATTAGCAGTAGGGTCAGACTCAGAAACCAAGTACTTTAGGGTAGTACCAGTACCACCAGTACTATGTGTAATGTCCCATTCTATCTTCAATGCACCGACCTGTGCAGAGGTGTCCCTTACGCATCTCATATACAGGGGAGTTGTTTTATCGGCAATAGCAGACTGACCATTTGTAAACGATACCATAAATGCATTGGTCTCAAAACCCGAAGGTATGCTTTTTGTCCAGTAAGGTCCCGCCTGTGCTGTAAACTCAGCATTAATAGTGGTTGGAGACCTCTGTTCATTTACAATTCTTTCCAGCTCTTCAACGGTCGGCAGACGCCAGTCAGAGCTGCCGGCAAGGGTTAAATTATCACAACGATAACACGCCGCATCCCATGTCTGCATTTGAGATGAGCCCACGGCTTCCCACATCAAACTTTTTGAGTCGGTCACCACATCATAGATTTGACTTTTGGTATATGGGGCGGCACTGTTATCCCCAAAATAACCTGTAAGAGGATGAGTTTGATTAACCACCCCGCAATTATCTGCTGCTATGGCAGGAAGGATCATCACCATCATGGCAAAAATTATTCCCGTGAAACAACTCAAACCCCAACGCACTCCATTACCTTCTCTCTTTTTCATAAATCCCTCCATAAAATATTAAATTACAGTTAAGGAAAAAGCAGTAAACAACGTTCTATTCTAAAAATTAACAGCTAAAAATTAACAGGTTGTTTAAGATTTTTCCTCAAAACATCCACGCAGCAAAATTTTCTTTTTTGCTGCCATCCCTAACAATTTTTTGAATCAATTTATTCTTATATTAACGGCAGTACAATTGCAATACTTTAGAAATTTATCATTATTTTTTTTGGCATCCTTCATTTATCAGTTTAGTGTCTTAAAATCTCAAGGCCGACTGGTCAACTCTAAGTCTTCAGAAGGATGCCACAAAAACTACAACAAGGTGGAAATAAAACACCCGCCGCCTCCGCCATCATCTCCACCTGTATCAGGGGGAGGTTCAGGATTTTCAGGATCA
>JADGBE010000047.1 GCA_015231615.1 Desulfamplus sp.
GTTGAATTTATAGAAGAAGAGTTGGATTCTCTTGTTAATCCTGTTGTTATTATTGAGATTTTATCAGACACCACAGAGAGTTATGACAGAGGATTAAAATTTACCCATTACAGACTTATTGAATCACTGCAAGAATATATTTTGATTTCGCAGTATCATTGTCAGGTGGAAAAGTTTAAACGCGATAAAGAAGGCACTTGGGTTTACTCATCTGTTGAAGATATGAAGGCATCAGTAAAAATCGACTCCATTAATTGTGAGTTAGCTCTTTCAGAGGTTTATCATCGGGTGGAGTTTTAGATTTTGAATATAGTGCCTTTAGTGTTCCTTGTCTTGTCACTCATTGCTTTCTGGTTTTCAGAGATGAGCCTTACCTTTGTTTTAAATGAGGTGATAACCAGATTTATCCGCGATGGCGTTATGGTTCTTGCCTTAATTATCCCCATAACTGCTGGAATGGGAATCAATTTTGCTATCATAGTTGGTGCAATCTGTGTTCAGGTTGCCATAATATTAGCAGTGGATTTTCAGATACCGGGTTTTAAAGGGCTTTTATTTATTCTAACTGTTGGAATTTCTCTTGCAATTATCGTGGGGATAATTATTGGACTTGCTCTAAACCGCGTTAAAAATCGTGAAATGATAACCACAATAATAATTGGATTTTTAACGACAAGCATCTATCAGCTTATATTTATGGTTGGCTATGGAACTATAATCACTCCTAATAATAATGAAATAATGCTTTCTCGCGGAATCGGTATAAGAAATATGATAGACCTTGCACTATACAGAGACCTTATTGACAATATCTGGTTCTTTAATATTGGTAAAATTGATATTCCGCTATTTATGATATTTGTCGTTTGTGGATTTGGGCTTATGGTCAAATATTGCACCATGACAAAAGTTGGAAAAGAGTTCAGAGTAATTGGTGAAAGCCACGAAAAAGCCACGCAACTTGGAATTGATGTAAATATTGTGAGGATAAAGGCGATTGCTGCCTCTACTGTAATTGCCTGCATAGGGCATTATATTTATATTCAAAATATTGGAATGCTAAATGTTTATAGCAGCCATACAAATACAGATATATTTTCATGTGCAGCTTTGCTTGCAGGCGGGGCAACAATTACAAGAGCAAAGGTTGGTCATGCTTTTTTAGGAATATTTCTTTTTCACTCGCTCTTTATTGTATCCCCGCAGGCTGGGCAAAATCTCTTTGGCAACCCTGCACTTGGGGAATATTTCAGAAGTTTTGTGGCTTATGGCACAATTGCATTTGCTTTGATTATGAACTACCGAAATAAACCATTACAGTAAATTCAAACTTTGTTTTCATAATACCTTTTGAAAGAGAGAGCATTCTTATTGTTTTATGATTTCAGCAAGGTCTTGTAATACTTTAAAATATTGAATTTTATCTAAATTTTTCCATGTAATAACATCTGCATTGCTTCTTATCTGCCCGCTGTCTCCGCCATAAACAATAAATGGTTGAGATGCTTTTTCTCCAGCAACACTGCAATAATAATCTATGCCTTTGAAATAATCATTAGTTATAGTTTTTCCTGATTTAATCTCTATGGGAATTAATTTTCCTCCATCTTCAATAAGACAATCAATCTCATTGCCGTTTTTATCTCTCCAAAAATAACAGCTATTTTCCTTGCCCGCATTTAACATTGTCTTAATAAAGTTAGAGATAATAAAGGATTCAAACAAGCCTCCTTTGTTATAGTGGGTTTCAAGCTGTTCAACTGAACTAATTCCAAGTAAAAATGCAGCAAGCCCTGTATCATAAAAGTAGAGCTTAGGCATCTTGATTAAACGCTTGTTAAAATTGGCATGATGCGGTTTTAAAAGAAAAATAATATAGCTTGCCTCAAGTATATCTATCCATGCTTTTACAGTTGTAGAAGAGATTCCGCATTCATTTCCAAGAGAAGAGAAATTGACTATCTGACCTATTCGTCCCGCACACATCTTTAAGAAGAGCTGAAACTGTCCAAGATTGGATATATTTTTAATTAATCTGACATCTCTTTCAATGTAAGTCTGGATATAAGAAGGGTAAAAATCAGATGGAGCTATGTTCATCTTATAAACTCTGGGATAAAAACCATTAAAAATATACTCTTCAGGGGTTTTAAATGCAGCGTAATCTTGAATCTCTTGCAGCGAAAACGGAAGAAGTCTCATTACTGCTGCCCGTCCTGCAAGTGATTGCGTGATTTTTTCAAAAAGAAGAAAATCGTGTGAACCAGTCAGTATATATTGTCCTTGTTCATCATCTAAATCTACCTTTGTTTGAATATATGAAAAAATCTCAGGAGCTTTTTGTGCTTCATCAATAATAGCATTTGAATATGTTTTAAGAAATCCCCTTGGGTCTTGGCTTGCAAAAAGGCGGGTATCTAAATCTTCACACGATATGTAAGGCTTTTCTGGAAATGCCCGACGGACTAATGTTGATTTTCCAGATTGTCTTGGACCAGTTAAGGTAATAACTGGATATTTGGAAGCCATGAATTTTATATGGTTTTCAAGAGTTCTTGGTATGTAGTCCATAATAATATCCTCTGTTTTTAATTTTATTTTATCTAAATGTAATAACTTAGCCGTTGGGCTAAAGCCCTCGGCTACCCCATAAAAGAAGCCCGCTTAAGCGGGCTTGGGTATAATTTAGCCCTGAGCTTCAGCTCTGGGCGATAAAAAATGCTGCAACTTATTGATATATTATGTATTACATAAAAAATGGACAAATTACAAATTTAATTTGAAATCTGTCCAAAATTAAGGGGCTTAAAATTTTTTTAATGAATCACCGCAACCCCGAAAAAGCCAGAGCAAACTCCTCATCACTTGTATCAGGTGTGAAAACATCAAATAATCTGCCTTCATAAAGAACTGCAATTCTATCGCATATACGTTTCAGCTCTTCTAACTCTCCAGAACTTATTATAATTGTCATGCCGAGATTTTCGTGGGCTTTTACAAGAAGATTCAATATCGCCTCTTTGCCAGCAATATCAATTCCCCTTGTTGGTTCGCTAATAAACAAAATATCAGGCTGCATGGTAAGAGCTGCTGCAATGCACACTTTTTGCTGATTGCCTCCGCTCAACTCTCCTACTTTCTGGTGAATAGAAGAGCATTTTATATCAAGCTCATCTACAAACTTTTGAGCATGTTTACAGCAGAAAGCTCTATTTGGAAATTTTAAAAAATCAGGAATAAAGCGTGAGAAACCATTATAATTTATGAACATATTTTTATTTTGGATTGCTGGAAAAGTGATGTTGTCCATAATTGAGTGATCCATAAGAAGCCCAAGAGTTCTTCTCTCTTCAGGCACTAACCAGATTAGTCTGCGAATATCTTCCGATCTATTTTTTCTAATATCTTCAATATCTTTTCCGTAAATTTTGCAAATACCGCTTGTTGGATTAAGCCCCATTAATCCAACACCTAACGCATTTCTTCCATGCCCTGATAACCCTGTGATTCCAAAAATTTCTCCTTTATATATAGTCAAATTAAGCGATTTCAGATTATCTCCCGATTTATCTACTGTAAAATCAGAGGTGTTTACAGCAGCCTCGTTTTTATTGTTTAATAGCGAAATATTATTATTTTCTGATTTTCTCCTGATTTTCACTACGCTGCTGCCCACCATGAGACGAGAAATTTTCTTTAAAGCTGCATCGTAATTTACAGCATTTTTGTTTATATCCTCTTTTATATCCTTTTTAAAATCTTCTCTGCTTACAGTTTCAATAACTTCCCCGCCTCTTAAAACCGTTATCTTATCGCAAAGAGATATAAGCTCTTCAATTCTGTGTGAAACATAAAGTATTGCAACACCTCTATCTGCAATTTTTCTAACCGCCCCCATAAGTCTATCTGATTCTGATTTATTCAATACTGCGGTTGGTTCATCAAGAAGGAGCAACGTTAAATCTTCACGGCTCATCTCTCTTGCAATTTCCACAAACTGCCTTGTGCTGACAGATAGATTGCCTGTAACCATATCTTCTGATATTGCGATGCCTATTGATTCAAGTATTGTAGATGCTGTTTGGTTGTTTGCCTTTTCATCTATGCAGGCAAGATTTTTTCCAAACAGCTTTTGAGTAAATGGAATAACTTTTTCTCTGGTAAGAGTGATATTTTCAGAAACCGTGAGGGTTGAAAAAAGAGCAAATTCCTGATGCACCATGCCGATTCCCATAGAATTAGCTTCTTTTGGAGACGATAAATTAAGGAATATCTCTTTTTGATTAACCGTTTTTGATTTATTTGCAGGAGCTTGGGCTTTTACTTGAGATTCAACAGGTGGTTGTTCTTTAAAAATAATCTCTCCTGAAAAACCTCCTGTTTCTTGGATTGTTGGTTGACCTGATAGGATATTAAGAAGAGTGCTTTTTCCTGAACCATTCACGCCAGCAAGACCATGAATCTCACCAGAATGAATGGTTAAGTTTATGTTTTTTAAAGCATAATGGTTGCCGTAGGCTTTGTTTATATTTTTGAGTTGAAACATTATAGAAAATGTCTCTTATTTTTTCTTTTAACCACTTTAATTTAAAGATTTGACAACTTTTTGAAAGTTGTCAAATCTAAAATTTCTACAAACTTTATCACCTATTAATAAAAAACAGAATCCATAATAATCAGAAAATAGTTATTAAGCTCTGGTTTCATCTTATCAAAATAGACATCAACCCCAGCAACTTGTTTTGCAATTGGTGTTAAATTCTCAATAGTTAAGCCTTTAAGTTTTCCATCGATCATCTGCATTGCAACCTCAGTTGAGAATTCAGGAAAAAAATAACCAACAGGAACAGGCCAAGTTGATAAACGTCCTGTGCATCCTTCGGCTTTAGCTTTATCTTTTATCATTGCATTTATTTTATCAAAATTTCCAGCATCTTTTTGGCTGATCTCAAGCTCCATTGCTGCTGGAAAGCCTTGTGTTGGAGTTGGACAGCACTGCTCTGCCATTATAAATTTCAGCTCTAATGCCTTTGCAATGATTACATCTTGCATTGGGCAGTTTGTGCCAAATATACAGGTATCTTTGCCATATTTTGCGATCTGGCGTGAAATATCTTCTTGCAAAAATTGAAGCATCGGCGTTGAACCAGCCCCTGTTGTTGGATCAGGAGTATTTATATGAACAAATTTCATTCCTAAACTTTCAGAAGTTTGTTTCATCATATCACGCCTTTTTGAAAGAACCTCTTTTGCCATGTGGGTTGGGAATGAATAGTGGATAAAGGTTTTTGCCCCCATTTTTTTAGCTTTTTCAGGAATTGTAATGCCGCGTTTTACCCAGTCTGTATCAAGGCATAGATCAATATATTTTGCCATCATGTCAGGATCGTCCCAGATTGGAGCTGTAATAACAACCATATCTGGTCTTTTTTTCTTGATTTTTTCAATGGCTGGTAAAATTCCAGAATAGCCAGCACAGATTATAATTGCCTTTATATCTTTCTGGTCCCCGAGACTCAATATTTGCGTGATTGCTGTCTCTTGTTCATCTTGGAAATTTTCAGGCAGAGATAGGTGTTTTATCATATTTGGGTATTTTTCAGAGACCCTTACAGCACCTCTGAACTCATCTTCACTTGCAGAGAGCGTTGGGGTTACAATGCCTATTCTGTAGGGTTTTGCTGAATCTGCGGAATGAGCTTTTTGTGCAAACTGGAATGTAAGCAAACAAGTCATAATAAAAAATAGTAGTGCTGATTGTGTAAATACTTTCTTCATTTTTTCTCCTTATTATTTTTTTGTTATATTCAAGCCTAAAGTAATCAGCTTTTTGAAGCCCTGAAATAAATTTCAGGGCTAAAATGATTGAAGTCGGCTAAAGCCGACTATTATTTGTAGTCCACTTTAGTGGACTTCTTTACACTCCTTAGCCGTGCGATTTATCGCATGGCTATAAATTTAACATCTCCAAAAATGCCTCAATTCTTGTTTCAAGCTGTCCAACATCATTTTGTGAATAATCGGTCTTAATTTTTAGATATGGGCTGTCAAACTTGTTGTTCACAGCTTCTTGAATCTGGAAAGATTCAACATTATAGGTGTGGCAAGCGTCCCAGATAAGTTCAACTACTCCGTCAACTCTGTATTCATCTATTATATTTCCGATTAAATCGACTCTTTTGGTATTTGGAGTCATGCAGGCACAAGGAATCTTAAGAGAGCCTTCTGCTAATGCCCGAATCGGCTCAATAGTTTCATCAATAAGCGTGCCGGCAGATTTAAGTCCTCCGCAAGTCTCCATAGCAACCACAACCCCGCCAAGATTTTCAATAAGATGAAGCACCTTTTTATTAGTGCTTGGGCAGCCAGTTAGTAAAATTTTGGGTCGTTTTTTCATATTATTTAAAAAAACATCTTTTTGATCTGACTCTGCCCTATCTTTAACTGTCTGAATAGCTTTTTCAATATCAGCAATTCTATTTTCAATATCAACTTCAAACCCGCCAGAACCTATAATGTTGTCAATCTCAACACCATAAACCAATGGAATATCGCCCGTATTGAGCTTAAATACCGCCTCTGTTGTGATCCTAAGTCTATTGTATAGCTTAATCTGCTTTTTAAGATTTGACTCTGTGATGGGATTGCCTGTTCTTTCTTCCAAAAGAGATGCAGCTTTACGAAGTTCATTTTCCCAATAATCAATACTTTCAGGGGTGCTTGCTGTTTGAGGCAACTGCAAAAGGTGAAGAGGTTTGATGCGGTTTAAAAGCTCAAACATCTTTTTTTTGCCATCACAAGTTGCATCTGCAAGTAGAAAATCTGTCATGTGAAAATAGGGGCAGGAATCTGCAACAGCATGACCATAGCTTGATTTTATAAGAGGGCAGAGGTTGGCGGGCAGATGTGCTTCTGCTGCTTGAAAAGACTCTTCACTTCCAGAGCATAAAGCTACTGGAACAGCACCAGCAGCGGCTATTAGTTCTCGTGGTGTAAATGCACAATATATCCCAACAATTTTAGTTCCAGATGCACTTTTCTCAACTGTTCGTTCATAAATATCTTCTTCAATTTGTTTTGTGTAAGCATCATTAAACATTAAATGTGGAAGCATTTTGTAATATTTGCCTATGTTTATTGTTTCTATTTCTATTTCATTTAGTCGTGGTTTTCTAAATTCAGCCTATGAATCTTCAAAGATTTGATAAAGGCTTTAAATTTAACAAGTCTAAATTCCAGCCATCTAAATGTCAAAATGATAATTTCTATAATTCATTAAAGAAATAGTGAAATTATCAATTTGCATCTTGCCTCTTTTTTATTTATCTCTTTCCAGATTTCACATTTTTTTAACTTTTAATAAAAAAATAAGGGAGAGAGTATGTCAGTTAAACCAGTTTCAAATTTTCTTGCCTCAAAATGGGGGCTTGTATCTACAGGAGTTGTTATAGGAATTATTGCTGCCTTTTTGCAAAAATTGGGTAATCCAGCAAATATGGGTATATGCGTTGCCTGTTTTGAACGCGATATTGCAGGAGCTTTAGGACTTCATAGAGTCGCAGTTGTTCAATATATAAGACCAGAGATTATAGGCTTTGTTCTTGGCTCAATGATAACTGCCTTTATATTCCGCGATTTCAAAGCCCGCCATGGTTCAGCACCAATTGTTAGGTTTATTTTAGGTGCGTTTGCAATGATTGGGGCACTTGCTTTTTTAGGCTGTCCATGGCGTGCAATGCTTAGACTTGCCGGCGGTGATATTAATGCTGTTATTGGAATAATCGGCTTAATTATTGGAATAGCTGTTGGCGATCAGTTCCTTAAATACGGCTATAATTTAGGGCGTTCTTATAAAACATACAATGTTGCAGGATTTGTTATGCCTGCAATAATGGCTGGGTTTCTACTTTTACTTATTTTTGCCCCTAAATTTGGGGAAAATGCCCCTATTTTTTTTAGTGAAAAAGGTCCGGGCTCAATGCACGCCCCTCTTATGATCTCTTTAGCGGCTGGGTTAATAATCGGATTTATAGCTCAACGAACACGCTTTTGCACAATGGGTTCAATCCGTGATGTATTGTTAGTTGGCGACCTTCACCTTATGAGAGGGGTTATTGCCCTTATAGTTTCAGCGTTTATAACAAATTTAATATTAGGGCAGTTTCATGTTGGAATTGCAGGACAGCCTATAGCTCACAGCAATTATTTATGGAATCTCTTAGGAATGGTGCTTGCTGGATTGGCTTTTGTCTTAGCTGGAGGCTGTCCCGGAAGACAGCTTATTTTGTCAGGAGAGGGAGATTGCGATGCAGCTGTTTTTGTTCTTGGCATGATTACAGGAGCTGCTTTTTCACATAATTTTGGATTAGCAGGCTCGCCAGATAAGATTGTAGATGGGGCAGTAACAGTTGGCGGCATTTCTCAATTTGGAATGGTTGCTGTAATTACTGGTATAGTTGTCTGTCTTATAATCGGCTTTACAATGCGTGAAAAAATATAAGGAGATTTTATAATGATTATAGATGCCTGCGGTCTTTCATGCCCACAACCTGTTATTTTAACCATGAATGCCATAAAAGAGAATAAACTGCCTTTAGAGGTGTTGGTAGATACAAATACTGCTTGTGAAAATGTGCAGCGTTTAGGTGAAAATAAAGGCTGTAAAGTTAAAATTGAGAGGTTGGGTGATCAATTTAAACTGATATTAAGCAGATAATTATAGTTTCAGTCATAAATTTAGTTTTTTATTTAATATTTCAGCCGTTGGGCTGAAGCCCTCGGCTGACACATAAAAGAAGCCCGCTTAAGCGGGCTTTGGGTAAAACTTAGCCCTGAGCTTCAGCTCTGGGCTTAATTGTATAGATAATTAAGGCTGTAAAAAATAGATTTCAATCATATCCAAATATTTCAAGGTAGTAAAAAAATGACAACTCTCAATTTAATACATCAAACAGAATACCATCACTGACGGCTTTTTAATACTGCTGCCCGTGATGGCAGCTTCAACCACGATAAATAGTTGTAATAACTATAATTAGTTGGAGGAGTTTTTTTATTATGCTTGATGTGTTGAAACTAAACGATTGTCAGAAAAAAGGTGGAATCAAGGACAAACTCAAGGCAATGCTGAATGACGGCAGCTTGAGTTCCTGCCTTACCTGTGCAGCCTGTTCAAGCGGCTGTCCTGCAACAGGTTCTATGAATATGAATCCCAGAAAATTTGTCAGAATGGCTGTGCTTGGCATGGATTCAGAGCTTGAGCGGCATCCATGGGTATGGGTCTGCACAATGTGCAAACGCTGCCAGAGTGTATGTCCAATGAATATTAATATTCCACAGCTTATTTTTGAATTGAGATCAGGCTGGCCCAGAGAAGAGCGTCCCAAAGGGATTCTTGGCTCATGTGATCAGCATGTAAAATCACGCGGCGGAGCAATGGGCGTTCCGTTTGAAGATTTTGAATTTACAATCAATGATCTTGCCGAAGAGTGCAGAGAGCAGGAAGGTTTTGAAGAGCTTCAAGCTCCAATTGACAAAGAAGGGGCTATGTATGCTCTTAATCAGAACTCCCGCGAACCAGTAACAGAGCCTGATGAACTTCTGCCTCTTTGGAAGATTCTCCACAAAGCAGATGTGGATTGGACATACTATTCAGATATGTGGGGCGGAGAAAATTACTGCATGTTTCTTGCTGACGACAAATCTTGGGAAGAGATCGTAAGGGCTCAATCTAAAAAAATTGATGAACTCGGCTGTAAAACCTTTATAAATACTGAATGCGGACACTCATTTTATGCTGTTTATGCAGCTCTTAGAAAATTCAACATTCCTCATAATTTTGAATTTAGAAGCATTGTTGAGTTTTATGCAAAGTGGATAAAAGAGGGAAAACTGCCTGTAAATTCAGATTGGAACAAAGACCTTAAAATAAAATTTACTGTTCAAGACCCTTGCAATGTTGTTCGTAAATCTCTTGGAGACTATTTTGCTGACGAACTCCGCTTTGTTGTTCAGACTGCTGTTGGAAAAGAGAATCTTGTTGAGATGTATCCGAACAAATCTAACAATTTTTGCTGTGGTGGTGGCGGCGGAGCATTACAGGCAGGGTTTACAAAGGAGCGTCAGGCTTATGGAAAGATAAAATTTGACCAAATCGCACAAACAGGGGCTGATTATGTTGTAACTCCATGCCATAACTGCCATGCCCAGATTGAAGATATAAAACATGTTTATGATGGTAAATATCATGTTATTCATCTTTGGACTCTTCTCTGCCTTTCAATGGGTATTCTTGGCGAAAATGAGAGAACTTATCTGGGTCCAGACCTTGCTGACTTTGGTCTTTAACCGTTCTATCTTATTTATCTAAAATTTCTCATATAAAGTTAAAGAGATAAGATACGAATATAAAAAATCAAAGCAAAAAGGTTTTAACTACAAGATTTAAAGGAGATCAAAGATGAGTAATAACAGTGTAACTGGAGCTGTTCTTGTAGCAGGTGGCGGCATTGGTGGAATCCAAGCTGCTCTTGACTTGGCAAACTCTGGCTATTACGTATATATGGTTGAAAAATCGCCTTCAATAGGCGGTGTTATGGCACAGCTTGACAAGACCTTTCCAACAAATGACTGCTCAATGTGTATCATGTCGCCAAAACTCGTTGAGGTTGGGCGACATATCAACATAGAGCTTATAACCCTTGCAGAGATAAAAGATGTAAGAGGCGGGCAGGGCAGTTTTGAGGTCGATGTTTTTCAGAAAGCCCGATATGTTGATATGACAAAATGTATAGCCTGCGGTGCTTGTGCTGAAAAATGCCCCAAAAAAGTTGATGATTTATATAACGCAGGACTTGCAAAGAGAAAAGCAATTTATGTACCTTATCCTCAAGCTGTGCCGCTAAAATATGCAATTGATGCTGACAACTGCATCAGGTTTACTAAGGGCAAATGCGGAAACTGTGAAAAAACATGCCCTGCTGGTGCAATTAATTATAATGACAAAGATAAAAATCTCACCCTGAAGGTTGGTTCAATTATTCTTGCCCCAGGATTTAACACATACAATCCATCAGGCAAAGCAATCTACAACTACGATGCATCAAAAGATGTTGTAACCTCAATCGAGTTTGAGCGTTATCTTTCAGCATCAGGTCCTAATCAAGGTCATGTTACAAGACCTTCTGATAATGCCCACCCCCATAAAATTGCATGGCTCCAGTGTGTCGGCTCAAGAGATATAAACACTTGCGGAAACGGCTACTGCTCTTCTGTATGCTGTATGTATGCAATCAAACAGGCGATAATTGCAAAAGAGCATGACCCATCTCTTGAATGCACAGTATTCTATATGGATATGAGAACTCATGGAAAAGGGTTTGAAAGCTGTTACAACGAAGCAAAAGATAAACACGGTATTAAGTTTGTAAGATGCAAGGTTCACTCTCTCTTTACTCAGGAAGAAAAGATTAATAATCAAGAAAATTTAGATATAGGTTCAGTTGAAGATAAAGATGCGGTTGAAGGTAAAAAGAGTGTTGAAGATAGCGGAGAACAATCAGCAAAAAAATCAAAAAAAGAGAGCAAAAACAAAAATATAAAACAATATCAAGTCCTCAACTATTTTGATGAAGAGTCAGGTAAAGTTGTAACTGATCTTTATGACATAGTTGTCCTTTCTGTTGGTATGGAAATATCGCCTGAAACAAAGGCACTTGCTGAAAAAATAGGAATCGGGCTTACTGACAGCGGATTTATAAAAACATCGTCATTTGACCCTGTTGCAACAACAAAAGATGGTTTTTATGTGTGCGGGGCAGTACAAGGTACTAAAGATATTCCCCAATCAGTTGTAGAGGCAGGCGGAGCAGCAATGCGTGCAGGAACTGCCCTTGCTGCTGCAAGAAACACTCTTACTAAAACAACTCCAGAGAGAACAGAAATCGACATAAAAGGCGAGCGTCCAAGGGTCGGCGTGTTTGTCTGCCACTGCGGAAGCAATATTGCAAGCATAATTGATGTTGCTGCTGTTCGTGATTATGCGGCAACTCTTCCTTATGTTGAGTATGTTGCTACAAATATGTATTCATGTTCTCAAGATGCTCAAGATGGAATTGCAAACATTGTAAAAGAAAAACAGCTTAACAGAATGATTGTTGCAGCCTGTTCTCCACGAACTCACGAGCCTCTGTTTCAGGAGACTTTGCTTTCTGCTGGAATAAACAAATATCTCTTTGAGATGGTCAATATCAGAAATCATGGGTCATGGGTTCACAAAGATTATCCTTTAGAGGCGACTCAAAAGGCAAAAGACCTTGTGAGAATGGCAGTTGCAAAGAGTGTTCAGCTTGAACCTCTTGCAGAAGCAGACCTTAACATTGACCAGAATGTTGTTGTAATCGGCGGTGGAATTTCTGGCATGACTGCTGCAAAATCACTTGCAGATCAAGGATACAAGGTCAATATCATTGAGCAGAATACCTCACTTGGCGGTCAGGCAAAGAATCTTTATCAGACCGCTGGCAGAGCAATGATTCAGGAAGGATTAGGAAATCTCACATCACAAATTACTTCCCATGAAAATATAACTGTTTTCACAGGTGCTGAAATTGAAGATGTTGAAGGGTTTGTGGGTAATTTCAAGACAACAATAAGTTCATGTTGTGATTCTTCCGCTGCTTCAAAGTGTGGCTGTTCTTCTTTAAATTCAGATAAAGATGGTGCTACTTCTGGAACAAATTCAAAAACCATTGAACATGGTGTTACAATCATAGCCACAGGTGCTTCTGAGCTAAAGCCAACTGAATATATGTATGGTAAGGATAAACGCATTGTAACAGGAATTGAGCTTGATAAGATGTTTATCAATAACGATCCTGCACTTACAGCCGCAAAGAGTGCTGTATTTATCCAATGCGTAGGTTCAAGAGAGCTGCAACGCCCTTACTGCTCAAGAATCTGCTGTTCTCACTCTGTTATTTCTGCCTTGCATCTTAAAGAGAAAAACCCTGACATGAATATCTTTATTCTTTACAGGGATATAAGAACTTATGGTGAAAAAGAGCTTCTCTACAAAGAGGCAAGAGAGAAAGGTATAATTTTTATAAGATATGATCTTGCAAACAAACCAGAGGTTTCTGTTGGTGACGGGAAGCTCAACATCAAGGTTATTGACCATGTTCTAAAAATGCCGATTGTCATTGAAGCTGACCTTTTGACTCTTGCATCTGCTGTTGTTCCATATAAAGATGAAAAACTTGCTCAATTCTTCAAAGTTCCTCTTAATGAAGATGGATTCTTTGTTGAAGCCCACGTAAAACTTGCTCCGTCAGATTTTGCTACAGATGGCGTATTTCTGTGCGGTCTTGCCCACTATCCAAAACCAATAGATGAATCAATTGCACAAGCTCAAGCTGCTGCTTCAAGTGCGTTAAGACTTCTTTCAAAGAAAACCATCAAAACACAAGGCACTATTGCTGAAGTAAATCAGACAATATGCAGTGGCTGCGGAGTCTGTCTCTCTGTATGCCCATATAATGCCCCGTCTTTGAGAGTATCTAACCAAAATGAAGGACGACCTAAACCGCATGAAGGAAAAGCAGAGATAAATCCTGTTCTCTGTAAAGGGTGCGGTGCGTGTGTCTCTTCATGCCGTTCTGGTGCGTTGAAGCTGAAGGGTTTTGATGATGGGCAGCTTTTGGCAATGATTGAAAGTGCGATGAATTTCTAAAAATAATGGGAATCCTGATTCAGACGGTTAGAGAAGATTAGAGCTGAATCCTTTAAGGAGATAATAATAATGAGTGAGTTTGAACCAAAAATAATAACAATACTGTGCAACTGGTGCACTTATGGAGCTGCTGATCTTGCGGGAGTAAGCAGATTTCAGTATCCGCCAAATATAAGGGTTATTAGAGTTCCATGTTCTGGTCGTGTATCACCAAAGATGATTCTTTCAGCATTTCATAACGGAGCTGATGGAATTTGGATTTCTGGATGCCACCCTGGAGACTGCCACTATATTACAGGCAACTACTATGCACGCAGAAAATTCATGCTTCTGAAAAATTTTCTTGAATACAATGGAATTGAACAGGGAAGAATCCATTTTTCATGGATTTCATCAGCAGAAGGTGTCAAATTTGCCGAAGTTGCCCGTGATGTGGTTGAGTCGGTCAGAAAACTTGGACCTGCCAAATATTTTATCAAAAAAGAGCTTGATGACAATGATTTGTGCAGCTGTCTAAATAAAAGCAATCCAGATAACAATCTGGCTAAAAATATTCTGGAGGAACAGGCAGCATGACCATGAATATAAATCAGTCAGATATTAATAAAAAACAGATAGATATTATAAACCAGCAATATACAGAAAAAATACGGGAAGCTGCGAAGCGTATTCTTTTAGAGAAAAAGGCAGATGTTGTTATTGGATTTAAAAACGGAACAGAGCCGATGAAAACTGAGCCGTGTCTCATAACAAAAGCCTCTGATGTTGATAAATTAATCTGGAATGAACATTGCCGCCTTAACCTTGCCAACTATGTGAAAGGTCGTAAAGATAAGGTGGCTGTAGTGGCTAAAGGTTGTGATTCACGTAATTTGGTTAATCATATAATTGAGAAACAGATTAAACGTGAAAATCTCTATATTATTGGTGTGCCGTGCAATGGCATGGTTGATAAATTTGTAAATGTAAAAGAGTCAAAAGTTGGGGTAGAGTCAGAGACCATGCAGAAAAACTTGGATGTTTTTCTGATAGATAGAGATATGCTTCAAGATAATTGCAAAACCTGTATTAGTCGCAATCCTGTTATTTTTGATGAGATGATAGCAGAGCCTGTTAAAGAGAGAGTGTGGACAAAAGAGGAGAAACTTAAAGAGCGTTTTGAATCAGTCAATAAAATAGAGGCAATGGCAGAAAGTGATAGATGGAGCTTTTTTAATGATATGCTCTCATCTTGCACAAGATGTTATGCTTGCAGAAACGCCTGCTCGCTCTGCTACTGCCCAACTTGCTTTGTTGATGAATCGCGTCCTCAATGGGTTGGCAAAGGAGTTGATCCTGTAGATGTAAGAACCTACCATTTTCTTAGAGCTTTTCATTGTGCTGGAAGATGCACAGACTGCGGAGCGTGCGAGGCTGCTTGTCCCATGAATATAAAGGTGAGGCTGTTTACAAAGAAATTAGATAAAGAGTGCTTTGAAAGTTTTGGCTGGGAAGCTGGAATGAGCCTTGATGAGCGTCCTCCTTTAGATGTTTACAAGGTGAATGATAGTGAAAATTTTATCAGATAGTAGAGACGCAAAATTTTGCGTCTCATGGCTATGCCAATATATTTTTTATAAATGCGTCTCTTAAAATTTCAGATATAACAGGACATACCATGAAAATTATAAAAATAGATAAAAAACTCTGGTCTGACGGGGTAGAGAAATCAAGAGCTGCCTACAGATTAATAGGACCAGTAAAAGATAAAGAGTTTCACCAATTCAGAGAGCTTGCAAAAGGTGAGCAGCCTGACATGAATTATAAAAATTCAAGACTTTCTCCAAAATCAATAGCATTTCCACAGTCTGAAACCATGTTTCTCTATGATTTGGACGAAAAAGCTGAAGCTCATCATATTATGCAGGATGCCCCAAAAGACTATTCGCCAAGAGCAGTTATTGGAATAAGACCTTATGATGCAAAAGCATTCAAGATTCTTGACCTTAACTTTAACAACTCTGATTACCAAGACCCTTACTGGATAAATAGTTATAATTGCACAACATTTATTGGTCTTGCAAATAGCAGCCCTGATAAGTTTGATTTTTCAACAAGCTGCGGAACAGGTCCGTTTGATGATTCTGCTGTTGATGTTCTGCTTGTTGATTATAATGACTCTTATCTTGCAAAAATTATGACAGATAAAGGGTCAGCGTGGCTTAATGCTGCTGGATTTACAACTAAAAATGGTGAAATAGATGGAACTGTTAAAGGTGTAGGTGAAGCAGAAGAAGATATTTATGAGATAATTGAGAAGCTGAAAGCAGATGCAGAGGCAAAAATCACCTCAAAAGTTGCTTTTGACAAGATAAAAGAGAAGTCAATTCTTGATATTTTTAATGCACCATTTTGGGAAGATATTGCTTTTGCCTGCCTAAACTGCGGAACATGCACATACTCATGCCCAACCTGCTGGTGTTTTGATATTCAAGATGAGACTAAAGGCAAAAAGGGAATCCGTCAGAAAAATTGGGACTCTTGCATGACCTCTCTTTTTACTGTTCATGCAACAGGACACAACCCAAGACACAATGATTGGGAGAGGACACGTCAAAGGTTTATGCACAAACTAAAATATTTTCAGGATAAGTATAATCAGGGAATAATGTGCGTGGGCTGCGGTCGCTGTGTTGAGCAGTGTCCCGCAAACATTGACATTCGCAATATCTGCAATCAGATGAATAATGGGGAGTGGGAGTAAAAAATTATGCACAATCCATATAAACCATATCCAGTGCGTATAGATGATATTCAAATTGCCACTGAAGACAAGAGTTTAAGAACATTTAAATTTGTCTTTCTTGATTCTGAAGATGAAAAGATATTTGCTTATAAATCAGGACAGTTTGCCGAGCTTTCAATACCGGGTCAAGGCGAAATTCCAATTGGTATTGCCTCATCTCCTACAGAAAAAGGGTTTGTGATGTTTACTGTTTTTAGAACAGGCAAGGTTACAAGCTATCTTCACGAAATGAAGGCGGGCGATATAATGGGTATAAGAGGACCTTTAGGAAATTGGTATCCTTGGGACAAACTTGAAGGTAAGAATATATTGATTATCGGCGGAGGCTTTGCCTTCACCACTTTAAGATCATCAATAAAAATGATGCTTGCCCCTGAAAACCGTAATAAATTTGGCAAAATTGATGTTGTCTATGGAGCAAGAACTCCCGGAATGCTTCTATACAAAGAAGAGCTTATGGAGTGGGAGAAGCGTGATGATATAAATATGCACATAACAGTTGACAGCACAAACGATCCAAACTGGAAATATCACACTGGCTTTGTTCCAACAATAACTGAAAAGGCCGCACCTCCTGCTGATAAAGATACTTATGCAATCATTTGCGGACCTCCGATTATGATCAAGTTCACCCAGCCTGTTTTGGATAAACTTGGTTATCAGCACGACCATATTATTATGAGCCTTGAAAACCGTATGAAGTGTGGAATCGGAATGTGTGGAAGATGTAATATTGGCAAAGAGTTGGTCTGCAAAGATGGACCTGTGTTCACGCTTGAGCAGCTTAACAAGACACCGAGAGAGTATTAAATAGTCAATATAATTGATTAAGGTGCAAGGTTTCACCATGTAGAGTTTAATGATGCAGATAATAATGTAGAGAAGAATGATGTAGGGAACAACGATCGTTGTTCCCTACCAGAAAAAAATAGGAGATAGAAATAATATGATTAGTGTAACAGAAACAGCTCAAAAAGAGATTAAAGCCTACTTTGCAGATAAAGAGCTAAAACCAATAAGAATTTTCCTCAATAACGGCTGCGGAGGTGCTCAACTTGCAATGGCTCTTGATGACAAAAGAACCAGCGATTCGGTTTATAAAATAGATGGAGTTGAATATTTAATGGATACTCAACTTCTTGAAGATGCCAAACCTGTGGAAATCAGCTTTTCAGGTATGGGGTTTAAACTTGATTCAAGTCTTCAATTATCATCTGGTTGCTCTTCTTGCGGCACAAAAGGGTCGTGCTGTTCATAAAGATACAGAGAGGTAAAAAAATTTAAAAATATCTCAACATCAACAGGAATGTGAATATTATGATAGAAAATGTATATGTCCATACCAAGGTTGAAAAGGAGATTCAGAGGCTGCAAAATCAGGAGACTACACCTGCTTTTGCAGCTAAAAAGGCAGATCATATTATCCGTTCTCTTGCAAGTGGAACCAAACCAGCCCTTGCAGGAAAGCTTACCAAAAGCGGTGATGCAAGAATGAAAAAATGCCTTAAATATGACCTTGGTAAAGGATACAGGCTGATTTGTGTAAAAGAACGAAAATCAATGTATGTGCTTTATACAGGAAGCCATGATAGCTGTGATACATGGCTTGATAAACACAGAAATTTTAAAATAGATGCGTTTATGGAATATCTAAACTGCTGGTGTGGTGATAGCTCCCTAAACTATAACAATCTCTCTTTGGACGATGAAAATAGTTTTTTAGATGATTCTGCATTGAATAGATCAAATTTAGATTGTGCAATTGAAGAAGCCGATTATGACGATATTTTGATGTTAAAGATTACCCAAAAAGATTTAAGAAATATTTTTCAGGGGTTTATTAATTAATGAAAATCCTCCACATAATAAGCCAAGCCCCTGATTTTACAGGCAGCGGCAAATATATTCAGGCAATTTTAAAATGCTCTGCTAAAAATGGGCATAATAATTTTTTAGTTGCTGGGGTGCAGGGTGATTTTTCTTTAAGTTCCAAGATCATAGCTGTTGAACAGACAAAATTTTTAAGGTTTGACAGCTTTGATCTTGATTATCCACTGCCCGGAATGAGCGATGTTATGCCCTATAAAAGCACAGTTTTTTCAACTATTACTCAATCTCAAATAGAGGGGTATAAAAATGCTTTTAAAAAGGTGATAACAGAGACTGTAAAAGAGTTTAAACCAGATATTATCCACTCGCACCATCTTTGGATAGTTTCTGCACTTACTCGCGAACTGTTTCCTGACATACCAATGGTTACAACTTGCCACGGAACATGTTTAAGACAATTTGCTCTTTGTGAAGATATTGGCAGGCGGATAAGCCCAGCCATTAAGAAGATCAATAAAATCATGGCATTGAGCAACTACCAAAAACAGCAGATCATGCAGATTCATAATATTCCTTCTGAAAAGATTTATGTTGTTGGAGGCGGATATGATGAAAAGCTCTTTTGTTTTGCTGGCAAACCTTTACCTCCACCAGTTGAGATTCTTTATGCGGGTAAACTTAGCCACTCAAAAGGTGTAACTTGGCTTTTAAGAGCATTTAAAAAGATTGCTGAAAACCACTCATTATCTTCATCTTTACCTATTTTGCATCTTCATTTAGCTGGTGGTGGAAGCGGTTTAGAAAAAGATGAGTGTATCAAGATTGCTGAAGAGATTAACTCTATCTCTCAATTAAATTGCTCAGATAGTTTTGAGCGATCAATCAAAATCGAATCTGACAGTCTCTTTAGAAGTAAAGTTACAGTTCATGGTGCATTAAGCCATGAAGAGCTTGCTGCATTGATGAAAAAGGCTCATCTGTTCATATTGCCCTCATTTTTTGAGGGGCTTCCATTGGTTTTAATGGAGGCTCTTTCTTGCGGGTGCAGGGTTATCACCACATCACTTCCCGGAACTTGTGAGGTGCTTGGCAGTTGCGACTCTTTACTATTAAAAGATTCTAACAATAAGATGATAACTCTTGTCAATCTTCCTGAACTTGAAACAGTTGATAAACCATACAGCAGAGATTTAGATGAGCTTGAGACAAGGCTTTGTGAACATATTGTAAAGTCAATTAAAGATTTGAGCATAAATCCTGAACCAAATTTAGATGAGATAGACAGATTAACAAAAAATTATACATGGCAAAATGTTTTTCAAAGAATTGAGACGGTTTATCATAAGGCTAAATATTTTAATTAAATTAGTGTTCTTTCAAGGTGTAGCTGTCATATATAAAAATACTGGAAAGTGTTGAAATACCAGAGATTAATCCAGACACTTTAATCTTGAAGGAACATTAGGAGAAAATAAGAAAAATGAGCGACTATACACAAATGTGGAGAGATTTAGGCTTAAACCTTGAAGCACACGACATGCTTTTGAATGTGCTTGGCAATGCTTACAAAGATATTTACTTATCTCAAAAAAATAGACCAGAAGGAATGGGATATTTTGACTTTGTTATGAGTGAAGTGCATGGACTTAGAATAAAAGAGCTGATAGATGAAAAAGCACAAGGACGTAAAATCATTGGCTCTTACTGTGTCTTTGTTCCAGAAGAGATTGCACTTGCTGCAAATGCCACTTTAGTTGGACTCTGTTCAGGAGCTGATTTTGCAATTGAAGAGGTTGAAAAATATCTGCCCCGCAACACCTGTTCTCTTATAAAGTCCGCTTTTGGTTTCAAACTTGGAAAGGTCTGCCCATATCTTGAAAGTGCTGATATGGTTGTTGGTGAAAATACCTGCGATGGAAAGAAAAAGGCTTATGAGTCTCTTGGCAGCTTGATTACAAACCTTTATGTGATGGATTTGCCTCAAATGAAGTCAGAACAAGGAAAAGCTCTTCTTAAAGGCGAATATTATAGATTCAAGGAAGCTGTAGAAAAACTGACAGGTGTTAAAATTACAGGAACATCACTTAAAAATGCTATTAAAACAGTAAATGCTAAACGTTCGGCAATTCATAGACTTTCAGAGCTTCGTAAAGCTGATCCCTCACCAATTTCAGGATTAGATGCTCTTCTTGCCAATCAGGTCTTCTTTTATGATAACCCTGCAAGATTTACAGAATCTGTTAATAAAATATGCGATGAACTGGAAAAACGTATTCAGGATAAACAAGGTGCTGTTCCAGCAAAAACACCAAGAATTTTACTCTCAGGCTGTCCAATGGCTGTTCCAAACTGGAAACTTCCATGGATTATTGAAACTTCAGGGGCAGTTATTGTTGGTGAAGAGTCTTGTGTTGGAGAGCGTGGCACACGAAATCTTGTTGATGAGTCTATATTTAATTTACTTCATAACGCTGGAGATGGAGTCAACGAGAGTTCTATTGATGATAATCAAATTATTGACAAAATGATGGACGCAATTACTGACCGTTATTTTAAGGTTGATTGTGCAATTTTCACACCTAATCAAGAGAGATTAAACCATATTGTTGAGATGGCTCAAAACTATAAGGCAGATGGAGTTATCCATTATAGTTTACAGTTCTGCCAGCCATACATAATGGAATCAATTCCAGTTGACAAAGTTCTTGAGGATAAAAATATCCCAACATTGAGAATTGAAACTGATTACGGAATGGAAGATGCAGGACAGCTTAAAACAAGGGTTCAGGCTTTTATTGAGCAGTTGGGGTAGATATATTTGACAATATAAACTGCGACAAACAGAGATTTGACAACTTTTAAAAAGTTGTCAAATCTTAAATTAGAATGCTTTTAACTATTACGATAATAAGGTTTTTAAATGAATTACGCAGGCATTGATATAGGCTCTCGCACAATCGAAGTTGTGGTTGTAAACGATTATAGCGATATAATTTGCTCTCTTCAGGCAGACACAGGGTTTGATCCAATAGCAGAGGCTTTAAAGCTATTTTATGCTGTCGAAGAAAGAGGGATTAAATATGAATCTATTATGGCTACAGGATATGGTAGAAACTTGTTTGAGATAGCATACGCCAACCTTGACCCTGTATCTAACTCTAAAAAACTTAACTTAACAGCTAACTGTTCAGCTATAACAGAGATTAAAGCCCATGCACGCGGTGTTGCTGCGTTTTTTCCAAATGCAGCAACCATACTTGATATTGGAGGACAGGACAGCAAAGCTATTGCCTTGAACAAAAACGGAAGAGTAAAAAAGTTTGAGATGAATGACAGGTGTGCTGCTGGAACAGGCAAATTTCTTGAAATTATGGCACGAACACTTGGATTTACTATTGATGATTTTGGCAAAGAGGCTCTGTTGGCACAAAACGATCTGACTATAAACAGCATGTGCACCGTGTTTGCTGAATCTGAAGTAACTTCACTTATTGCAAAAGGTTCAGATCGCCGTGAAATTGCAAAAGGGCTTCATATAAGCGTAATGAAGCGGGCGGTTAGCATGATAAACCGAATCAGAGCAGAGCAATATTCTGATCTCATTGTTTTTACAGGCGGTGTTGCAAAAAATGAATGCATGGTAAAACTTATTTCTGAAAAACTTTGCTGTGATGTGCTTGTGCCAGATAATCCTCAGATGATAGGGGCTTTGGGTGCTGCCTTGATTGCACTTGAGCAGCAAACGTGTAAAACCTCTAAACTATATGGTTAGACTATTCCACGAGAAAATAATGGATTATAAAGGAGCTATTGATATTTTTTCTTATTTATGGTGAAAGCATAGCCATGGAAAATGATAACTTTGGAAAATATCAATATTCTCAGGGCGACCAATATATTGAAGTTGCGGTTGCCCTCCCTGTAAACCAGACTTTTACATATAAAGTGCCTGAATACCTTGCAAATAGTGCAGTAATAGGCATGAGGGTTCTTGTTCCGTTTGGCAGGCGTAGGATAACTGGATATATTGTTAGCAAAATTGGTAAAAGAGAGGATAGTCAAGTTGGATACAAACCAAAGTTAATTCTTGATCTGTTAGATGATATACCCCTTTTTCAGCCCTCTATGGTTCAATTTTTTAATTGGATTTCTCGTTACTACATTCACCCAATTGGAGAGGTTATAAAAACTGCTCTTCCTTCTGGTCTTGATAGCCATGATGTAGCGTTGGTTGTAATTACAGAAAAAGGGAGTCAATGTTTATTACATAATAGCCTTACACCTTCTGAAATATATGTAATCAAGCAACTTGAATCAGCAGGAGGAACGCTACCCCTTAAACTTCTTACAGAGAGTAAAAACACTAATAGCAAAAATTTCACTGCAACCCACACATCAATAAACAAAGCCGTAGCCCAAGCATCAACAAATAAGACCGTAACCCACGCATTAATAAATAAAATGGTCAAAGATGAGTTAGTTGAAATAACATCTGAGCTTAAAAAAGATAAGACACAGGTAAAGATGGAGAAATTTATTACTATTTCAGATGATATTTTTTCTGAAACGGTGATAAATAAGTTATCAAAGAAACGTCAAGAGATCATTGAGATTGTAAAAAATCACAAAGAGATCTCTTTAACAGCTTTAAAAAAAGATGTTCCAACAGCTCCAAAGTTAGTGCCAATCATGGCAGAAGATGGTTATCTTACAATCACTTTGAAACAGGTATTTAGAGACCCTTTTGGAGATACTGTTGACCCTGATATTCCACCTAAACTAACTGATGAGCAAGCTGCAGTCGTGAATCAGGTTAAAGAAAAAATGGAGGCTGGATTTGAGAAAAGAGAGTCTGGTTTTCAACGCTATCTTTTAACCGGCGTTACAGGAAGTGGCAAAACTGAAGTTTATATGCGTCTTGTAACAGAGGCTGTGAACAGAGGCAGAGGTGCGATTATCCTTGTGCCTGAAATCTCTCTAATATCTCAAACAGAGAGGCGATTTAGAGCAAGATTTGGCAAAACCATTGCTGTAATTCATAGCGGACTTTCAAGAGGTGAACTTCTTGATCAGTGGTATAAGATCGCAAAAGGAGAGGTCTCCATTGTAATTGGTGCAAGGTCTGCCATATTTGCACCTGTTGATAATCTTGGAATCATCATTGTTGATGAAGAACACGATACATCTTACAAACAAGAAACAGGTCTTAGATATAATGCAAGAGACCTTGCGTTAGTTCGGGGACAACAGAACAATATCACCGTGATTCTTGGTTCTGCAACTCCGTCAATACAGTCATACTACAATGCTTGTAACGGCAAATTTCAAGAGCTTTTTTTGAAAAATAGAGTCAATCGCCACCCACTTCCTGAAATTACACTTGTTGATTTAAAAAAATATAAAGATTGTAGTTGGCAGGAAAAATTAATTACACCAGAGCTATCAAAAGCAATCTTGGATTGCCTTAAAAAAGGTGAGCAGGCTCTTATATTTTTAAATCGTAGAGGGTTTTCAACTTTTCCTGTGTGTGAATCGTGCGGTGAGGCTCTTAGGTGCAAATTTTGCGACATAACCTTGACACTTCACAAAGATAGCAGTGAATTTAGGTGTCATCTCTGTGGATTTTCAATCTCATCAACTATAAACACAGCATCTATAAAAACATCAACTGGCAGAACTTTTTATAAAACAAAGGTTTTGTCAGATATTAAGTGTCAAAAGTGTGGCTCAACTAAAATAAAGCCTTTAGGATTTGGCACAGAGAGAATTGAAAATCTGTTAAAAGATATGTTTTCTGATGCAAGAATTATAAGGCTTGATCAAGATACAGGTGGCAAAAAAGGGGCAACTGTTCAAATTTTGAAAAAGGTTAAAAATCGGACAGTTGACATCATTGTTGGGACTCAGATGCTTGCAAAAGGGCATGATTTTCCAGCTATTACCCTTGTTGGTGTTATATGTGCTGATTTATCGTTAAATTTTCCTGATTTTCGTGCTGGAGAGAGGACATTTCAGCTTCTTGCACAAGTTGCGGGGCGTGCTGGAAGAGGCGATAAAATCGGAAAAGTGATCATGCAGACCTACAACCCCGACCACTTCAGCATTGAAGCATCTAAAAATCAGGATTTTGTCCAATTTTATTACAGTGAAATTCCATTTAGACAGGCACTCTCATATCCTCCATTTTCAAGGATTATCCAGCTTAAAATTTCGGGCTTTGATATAGAAAAGGTTAAAGCACATGCTATTTTAGTTGGAAATTTGTGTAAAATTTTTATTGATGGATCGTCATTGGCTCAATTAAATTGTGGAAATGCTGAAACAGCTAATCAAGATTCTAATGGATCATCATTAGAATCTTGCACTTTATTAAATAAGTCTATTGAGATGCTCGGACCAATTGAAGCTGGTATTCCTAAAATATCAATGCGTTATAGATGGCAGATTCTATTAAAAAGCTCTTCTGTTAATTTGCTTAATAGGGCTGTTCAGCACTTAATAGAAGATAAAAGGGCTTTTTCGGCTAAAGATATATCGGTTGGAATTGATGTTGACCCTTATTTTATGATGTAGATTTATCTTTTCAAAATTTTATCATGTAGGTTATCTTTTGAAGATTTTATGATGTAGGGTTATCTTTTCAACAGAAAATATAAAAAGAGTTAAAATGCAAAGTATAAAACCAAAACTTCTTGTGATTGATAATTATGACTCTTTCACATATAACTTAGTTCAGATGTTTACCCATTTTAATCTTGAAATTATTGTGAAGCGTGCCGATAAAATAACGATAAAAGAGGCATCAGATATTAACCCTGACTATCTTTTAATAAGCCCAGGACCAAAAGACCCAGAACATGCAGGGATTTCAAAGGAGTCTATTGCACATTTTTATGATAAAATTCCAATACTTGGGGTGTGTCTTGGAATGCAGTGCTTAAATGAAGTGTTTGGAGGTGTAACGAAAAGGGCACCGATTCCCGTTCATGGCAAAACTGACATGATATACCACCAAGAGAGTGGTATATTTAAAGGTGTGCCATCTCCATTTGCTGCTGCACGTTACCACTCTCTTATTATTGAGCCTGCGATTATTGACTATTTTGACAAGTCTAATAACTCTTTTACACCTTCTTGTGAGGTTGCAAATTGTTTTAATAATAATTCTGACAACCATTTTAAGACTCCTCAAATTATTAAAACTGCATGGAATAGAGAAGGGATTATTATGGGGGTTGAACTTGATGGTTTTCCTATTTATGGAGTTCAGTTCCACCCTGAAAGTTTTATGACTGAATATGGTGAGCGTTTAATTATCAATTTTCTCAAGAATCTGAATATTTAACAGTGTTGTCCGGTTAGGTTTTTGCATATAGCGTTCTTTGCTCTTTGAAATCTTCTTGATTAGTTTCTGTATGATGCCCAGCATACAATTCGTTCAGAATGGTTGTTCTGATTTCTCTAATCCTTTTGAGTGAGACCTTTTCATTGAATTGTTTATGACAATATATGGACATTAGCAGATAAGTTATAAGTCCTCCAAGTATTTGTACCATAAGTCCATACCTGCTTCTGGCAATCAGGTGATATACTTTCAAATGTTGTTTCCACCATTTGAAAAACGTTTCAATTTTCCACCTGAGTTTATAGATTGTTGCAACTTGTTCGGCTGTAAGATCACACCTGTCTGTGGCAACAAAATATTCTACACCACCAATTTTATATCCTACTACCCGAAGTGGTATGTTTGTCTGATTTTTGCCTGTGGTTCCGAGAAGAACTTTTGCATCATAGAAAATAAAACTATTTGAATTAACAAGGTTTT
>JADGBE010000048.1 GCA_015231615.1 Desulfamplus sp.
GGCTCAATCAAATGCTAATAAACAGCGTCTTGATAGGGCTGTTGCAGATATAAACAAAGGCAAATATGAAGTTCATGGGTTATTAAATGATTAGCTGGCACTCTCAAGCATGGGAAGATTATCTTTATTGGCAGGAAAACGATAAACGTATTGTAAAACGTATAAGGGTGCAATAATGAAAGCCTATGAATGCTATGCCTCTATTTTGGCAGACGGTCAATTATTCATTTTCATAGCCAACCAATTTTATTGGTAAATCATAATTGGTTTTTTTACAGTAATAATTTTAAACATTAAGTTAAAAGGAGAACAATAGAAGATGAAATCAAACTCAATTATAGCGATATTAAAAAGCGTTCTGGTCATTTTTTGCTCTGTCGGACTATTTGCTGCCTGTGCTGACAAACCTCAAGTTGTAAAATTGGTGCCTGATATTCTCGTAATAGAGAGTAATCAGGGAAATGGCAAAATGATTACTGTAAGGGTTATTGACAAAAGACCAAATAATGTAATTGGATATAGAAATTCATCTACAGTAGCAAACGTTGGTGAGATTACATTGAGCCAAAGCCTTGAAAAATTAATCCTATATGAATCAATCAAAGGTCTTATAAAAAAAGGATTTAATCCTTTAGTTTGCAAGCCTGATGATTCACCTACATTGACCATAGATATTCAAGAGTTCAGATATTACACATCAACAAGCCAGTGGACAGGAGGCGTTCATACTAAAGCCACACTAAGAGCTATGGTAAACCTAAATAACTCTAATTTAACTAAAAGATTTTATGAAAATACATATACTGTTAATAATGAAAAGAGAAATGTTGTAGTAACAACTGCTGCACAAAATGAAACAATAATCAATGAGATGCTAAACGATGTTATGAGAAAACTTTTAGATGACAATCAACTGATTGAATTTATGGGCAGATGGGTAGAGTAATTAGAGAAAATTGTTATGAACAAAAATAAAACTATAAAAGATAACCTCAAAAAGTTAGAGACTATTGCCATTACAATGGGCGATCCAGCAGGTATTGGTCCTGAAATAATCGTATCTGCTTTAGCATCTCCCATAATACATGAGATATGTAATCCAATAGTTATTGGAGACAGCGGTATTATTGAGATGGCAATCAAGTTAAGAAATAGCGATTTAAAAATTTATGAAATCTCAGATAGTTATCATGGAGATTTTTCTGACATCTCTTTTGCTCACGATACTATCAATGTGTTAAACCTATCTAACCTTTCTCCAAAATATATACATTCTAAGAACTTATCAGCAGAGAGCGGTTTAGCTATGATCAAATATATAGTAAAAGCCGTTGATCTTGCTATGGTTAAAAAGATTTCTGCTATTGTTACAGCTCCTATTACAAAAACTGCGTTAAAAATGGCTGGCTGTAAATTTCATGGACATACAGAGCTTATTGCGGATCAAACCAATACTAACGATTACTCTATGATGCTTGCTGGTGAACGGTTAAAAGTGGTGCTTGTAACTATCCATATTCCATTATCTGAGGTTTCAAGTCGGCTTACGGTTGATAATATTGTCAAAACTATCAATATTGCTGGAATCGCACTAAAGAGGAATTTTGGTATTAAGAGACCCCGAATTGCCGTTGCAGGATTAAATCCACATTCAGGCGAAAGTGGAATGTTTGGCAATGAAGAGAGTTCAATTATCGCCCCTGCTATAAAAAAAGCAAAAGAGATTTTATTAGATATTAGAGATGGTCAAGAGTGCAAAGATAATGGCGGATTTGATATAGATGAATTTGTTATAGATGGACCTTTTCCCCCTGATACTATCTTTTACCATGCCTCACAAGGAAAATATGATTGCGTAATCTGCATGTATCATGATCAAGGTCTTATTCCATTTAAGCTACTTCACTTTAATGATGGAGTAAATACCACACTTGGACTTCCTATCGTCAGAACATCTGTAGATCATGGAACTGCATACGATATTGCGTGGCAAAATAAGGCGAACCACACAAGTCTTGTTGAAGCAGTAAAGATGGCTGTAGCTCAAGCCAATAGTTTAAATAATCAGTCTTGACACAATCTTAACCCTTTGATATTTATTTTAGAATAACATTTACATTTGGATAAAATTGAGGCTGCGTTAGACAGTCTATTCAACAGGAGACTTCATGCCCAATATAAAAGATATTAATAATAACGACTCTGACGACCTTGAGGTTGATCTCGATTTTTCTGATGGGTTGTCTGACGGTATTTCTGATGAGTTTTCTGATGTAATTACAGATTTTGAAGATATTACAGATAAAAAAAAGCTCCCATTTGATGATATAACCCAAGATATAACTATCGAAGATGACGCTATCCTCGATTTTACAGAAGATTTAGCGATAGAAAATATTCCTACTGTAGCTTTAGCAGAAGATATTGAGGAAGTTAAAATTGAAGAAGTTGTGGTTGAAGTTGAAGACGATATTGTTGACCTTATAAATGTTGTGAAAAATGATGAAAACAATACTGTCAAAGATACTTACATTGAATCTTCTGAAGATGATGAGATAATAGAGCTTGTTGAGAAAATTGATGAAATAAAAGCACCTATATCCTTATCAAAAGAATCTACATCAAAAGAGCCGCAATTATCTTTATCAGAAACGCCAGAGTTATCAGTTCTATCAACAGAAGAAACTCCAACAATAACATTGGCAGAAACTTCACAAACATCATTAAAAGATGCCCTCCTTACACAATTACCGTTATCAAGCAACTCCCCTGTTTTAGCAGAAGAGCATATTGTTGCCATGATTGAGAAGGTTATTGAAGATAGGTATGGCAAACAATTAGATTCACTGTTTGCAAAAGCATTGGATAACATTTTGAATAGACAATTAGATGATATTAAGAAAAAACTTTCAACTGCCTTGCAGTAAACTTAATGCTACCAAAAAGAGTAGCTTATTTTAAGATTTTTAGGAGCTATTATATGAGTTCTGACTCTTCTCTTGAAAAAGGATATGACCCAAAAGGGATTGAAGATAAGTGGTATAAATATTGGTTAGATAGAGGTTTTTTTGAGGCAGCAGATAAAAGTGATAAACAAGCCTACTCTATTGTTATTCCACCTCCTAATGTTACAGGTGTCCTTCACATGGGACACGCTCTTAATATCACAATACAAGATATAATGTGCAGGTTTAAAAGGCTTTGTGGCTGTAACGTCCTCTGGATGCCGGGAACAGATCACGCAGGTATTGCAACACAAAATATTGTTGAGAAAAATTTAGCACAAAAGGGCATTACAAGAGAGCAGTTAGGAAGAGAAAAATTTATTGAAGCTGTTTGGGAGTGGCGTGAACAATCAGGTGGAGCAATTATAAATCAGCTTAAAAAGATTGGGGCTTCATGTGATTGGGCAAGAGAGCGCTTTACAATGGATAAGGGGCTTTCTGATGCTGTAAGAAAGGTTTTTGTTAGGCTTTACAAAGATAATCTTATCTATCAAGGGCAATATATAATCAATTGGTGTCCAAGATGCAGAACAGCCCTGGCTGACCTTGAAGTTGATCATGAAGAAAATGATGGATTTCTCTACTATATAAAATATCCATTTGTAAACTCAACAGGGGGTCTTGTTGTTGCAACTACCCGTCCAGAGACTCTTTTTGGAGATACTGCGGTTGCTATAAACCCTGATGATGAAAGATATAAAAATCTTGAAGAGAAGAGGGTGGTTCTACCGTTAACGAACCGTATTATCCCGATTATCTTTGATGAATACGTTGATACTAAGTTTGGAACTGGTGCTTTGAAGGTTACGCCAGCACATGATCCCAATGATTTTAATCTTGGAGAGAAGCATAGTCTTGAGAGGTTAAAAGTTATTGATGATGATGGTAACATGAACGAAAATGCTGGAGAATACCAAGGTCTTGATAGATTTAAATGCAGAACCGTTGCAGTTGAGGCATTAGAAAAACTTGGACTTCTTATAAAAAAAGAGCCTCTTAAAAATAGTGTTGGACATTGCTATCGCTGCAAAACTGTTGTCGAACCCTCTCTTTCTCGTCAATGGTTTGTAAAGGCAGGTCCACTTGCAAAGGTTGCAGCAGATGCTGTGCGTGATGGCAAGACCAGAATAATTCCTTCAAATTGGGCAAAAACCTATTTTGATTGGCTTGATAATATTCAAGATTGGTGTATCTCAAGACAGATATGGTGGGGACACAGGATTCCAGTTTGGAAATGTTATACATGCGGACAGGTAATGGTTGAAGAGATTGATCCTGATAAGTGCGATGCTTGCAGCTCTTCTGATATTGCTCAAGAGACAGATGTGCTTGATACTTGGTTTAGCAGTGCCTTGTGGCCATTTTCCACAATGGGTTGGCCCGAAGAGACTGATCTATTAAAGACCTTTTACCCAACAAGTGCTCTTGTTACAGGTTTTGATATTCTATTTTTCTGGGTAGCAAGAATGATGATGATGGGAACCCGCTTTATGGGAGATGTTCCGTTTAAAGATGTCTATATTCATGCCCTTGTAAGAGATGAACATGGCAAAAAGATGAGCAAATCTAAAGGTAATGTTATTGATCCTCTCAAAATAATTGACAACTATGGTGCAGATGCTTTCAGATTTACACTTGCAGCATTCGCAGCCCAAGGAAGAGATGTTAGAATGTCAGAGGAGAGAGTTGAAGGGTATCGCAATTTTGTAAATAAACTTTGGAATGCAGCTCGCTTTACCTTAATGCACCTTAAAGATAGTGATAGTGAGTCTAATATTACCAATATTGAAGATAAATCTTACTCTATCAGCGAACATTGGATACTCTCAAGATGTGCTGCAACTGCTGAGGCAGTAAAGTCAGGGATTGAAAATTACAGGTTTAATGACGCTGCAAGTGCTATTTATCAATTTGTATGGCATGAGTTTTGTGATTGGTATCTTGAAGCTGCAAAACCCGCCTTGTATGAAAAAGAGGGGCAGAAAAGACGTGATGCCTCAAGAACTGTGCTTGCAAGGGTTTTAAGAGATATTCTTGTGATGCTCCACCCGTTCATGCCATTTGTAACTGAAGAGATATGGCAGGCACTTCCAACTGTTAACGGTTCTATTATGGAAGCATCTTTTCCCGAAGATAATGATTCTGACTACACATTCAGAAATCTTCAAGTTGAAAAAAATATGGAGTTTATTGTAGCTTTAATCTCAGGAATTCGTAATATTCGCGGTGAAATGAATATTCAACCTTCACTCCAACTTAATGTAGTACTTCACACCTTAGATAATAGTGAAAAACAGCTCATCACAGACAATACCTCATTAATTGAAAATCTCTCAAGACTTGAGACTCTTAACCTATCTGATAATGGAGAGGCGCCAATATCTTGTGCTACTGGCGTTGTAATGGGAACAACTATCTATGTATCATTAAAAGGGGTTATAGACTTTGACAAAGAGGGGCAGCGTCTTGAAAAAGAGCTTGACAAGGTAACAAAAGAGTTAATTTCTATCTCAAAGAGGTTAACTAATGAGAGTTTTCTTGATAAAGCTCCTGATGACGTGGTTGAAAAGGTAAAAGAGCAGCAGATTCTACTTCAAGAAAAGAGTGATAAACTGACTTTAAATCTTAATAAAATAAAACAGATGAAGATATAACAAACAAATTTTGTTAAACATATTTCCAAGATTTGACAACTTTCCAAAAGTTGTCAAATCTATCCCTATCCTTCCTAACCATGCCTTCAATTTTAAATTCTTCAGTAAATAAAATCACCAAATCATACTGAAACTTTATTCCTACCATTTTGCTTAGATTTAAACATTGCCATGTCAGCCCGTTGTATAAAAGACATGATGCTCTCATTTTCCATGAAACTGGCAGCCCCAATGCTTATTGTTGCATAAATTTCCTTACCTTCAACAGGAAAGAATCTCTTTGATGCAAAAGATTGCCTTATCCTCTCCCCAACAATGCAAGCACTCTTAAGATTTGTTTCTGGCAAAATAACTGTAAACTCCTCTCCTCCATAACGGTAAGCAGAGTCCATGCTTCTTAAACATGATTTAATCATCAATCCAAGCTCCATAAGAACTTTATCACCCTCAAGATGTCCCCATGTGTCATTAAAAACTTTAAAATGGTCAATATCCATAAGCAGGAGCGAGAGGTCTGATTTATATCGAGAATGCCTCTCTATTTCATTACTGAGCTGTTGGTAGAAATGTCTTTGATTATAAAGCCCTGTAAGCCCATCTGTTACGGCAAGCATTTCAAGTTTTTTAACTAACTCTTCATGCTGGCGTTTAAGGTTCATCTCCTTGATTACCCGCTTTATCCTAAGGCTTAACTCTTCAAATCTAAAAGGCTTAAATATAAAATCACTTGCCCCAGCACTAATTGCCTCTTCATAGGAGTGTTCCGCAATGTATCCTGTCATTACAATTACCTCTACAGGATGGGTCTCTTTGATTATTTTTGTCATCTCAAGACCACTAATTCCTTGCATTGATATATCTGTCAATACAATATCTGGCTGAAAAAGTTTAAGGATTTCAAGAGCATCTTCAGCATTTGATGCAGAAATTGTTGAATAACCAGAAAATTTGAGAAACTCTTCTGTAGTTTCCCTGATAGCATCTTCATCATCAACAATCATAATTGAGGTATTCATCTTAATCCTTAGAGCCTGTTTAAATATTAAGGCTCTTAACAGCTGGTGGTTTATATTCTGCTGGTTTATTTTATTTGTGTTTGGTATCTACTATGTTATATTTAATCAATCTGAATCACGGATTAAACTGATGGCACGGATTTCACTGATTATTTTACTCTGGTAATCTTTTAATCCGTTCAATCAGTGATTCAAAAATAGTGATACCCGATGAAACTTTATTATAAATGGTGATAAATCGTCAATATTTTGTTTAAGAACTTTACGTTATAAATTGGTATTTGAATTTCTAAATTGTTATTTGAGGTGAATTTGGCTGTAAAAAGAGAAAATATAAGAAATTTTAGTATTATTGCCCATATTGATCATGGAAAATCTACATTTTCAGATCGTTTAATACAACTTGCTGGAATTATCTCTGATCGTGATTTTCAGGATCAGATTCTTGACTCAATGGACATTGAGCGAGAGCGTGGAATAACCATAAAAAGTCAAACAGTCTCTCTTCCATATAAGGGCAAAGATGGAGAGAACTATCTTTTAAACCTTATTGATACACCGGGACACGTTGACTTCTCATACGAGGTCTCCCGTGCTTTGGCATCGTGCGAAGGGGCGTTTATTCTTGTTGATGCAAGTCAAGGTGTTGAAGCTCAAACTCTTGCAAATATGTATATGGCAATGGAGCATAACCTTGAAGTTGTGCCTGTCATAAACAAGATTGATCTTCCATCTGCTGATATAGAGTGGGCAAAAGAGCAGATAAAAGAAGATTTAGGGCTTGATAGCTCTGTTGCTCTTTTAGTATCTGCAAAAACAGGGCAGGGAATGGATAGTGTATTTGATGCGGCTGTAACCATGATGCCCCCCCCAGCTGGAGACTCTTCAGCTCCTTTGCAAGCACTTATCTTTGATTCACACTATGATGCTTATCGAGGCACTGTTGTCCATATCCGCCTGTTTCAGGGCAGTGTAAAAAAAGGTGATAAGATAATGTTTATGTCCAACAATGCTGAATATAAAGTTGAAGAGGTTGGCTTTTTTCAGATTGTAAGAAACCCGCAAGATCAACTTGAAGCGGGTCAAGTTGGATATATCATTGCTGGAATTAAGATGATAAGCGATGTTAAGTGCGGAGATACCGTAACCCTTGCATCAAACCCTTGTGAAGCACAGATGCCGGGCTTTAGAGAGCCAAATCCAGTTGTCTTTTCATCAATGTATCCAGTCGCTGCTGACGATTACGAAGAGCTTTCAGAGGCATTGGAAAAACTAAAACTCAATGATGCTTCATTAGTATATGAAAAAGATGCTTCAGTCGCACTTGGCTTTGGTTATAGGTGTGGCTTTTTAGGGCTTCTCCATCTTGAGGTTGTTCAGGAGCGTTTAGAGCGGGAATATGATATATCTTTGATATTAACTTCACCTTCTGTTCAATATGAGCTTACAAGAAATGATGGTACTGTGCAAATCATTGATAATCCAGCACTCTATCCTGACCCTACTGAAATTGCTAAAACACGTGAACCTTTTATAAATGCAGCAATTATAATTCCTGACAAATATATGGGTGCTGTAATGCAGCTTTGCATAGAGCATCGAGGAGTTAGCACAACTTATCAATATTTGACCCGCAACCGAATAGAGATGAAGTTTAATCTACCACTTGCCGAAGTTGTCTATGAGTTTTATGACAGATTAAAGAGCGTTACACAAGGTTATGGCTCATTTGACTATGAGATTGCAGGGTATCAAGAGACAGACCTCGTAAAACTTGATTTTCTCGTTAATGGTGAGCGAGTAGATGCCCTATCTCAGTTGGTACATCGAGATAAAGCAGTTGATAGGGCAAGAAATGCCTGTGAGAAGCTAAGAGAGGAGATTCCACGTCAGATGTTTAAGATTGCTATTCAAGGTGCAATTGGCGGCAAGATTATTGCAAGAGAAACCGTATCTGCCTATAGAAAAGATGTTACTGCAAAATGTTATGGTGGAGATATTACAAGAAAGAGAAAACTTCTTGAAAAACAGAAAAAAGGTAAAAAAAGAATGAAGATGGTTGGTAATGTTGAGATTCCACAATCTGCATTTTTATCTGTTTTAAAATCTGGGAAATAAACGAGGGTTGGATTATAGTAGAATCAATGCTCTTAATGTTATTTGTCTCCCTAATTTCAGCCGATGGTTAAAACCATCGGCTAAGTTAAAAGAAGTCCTCTTAAGAGGACTTGGATAATTCAGCCCTGAGCTTTAGCTCTGGGCTGCAAAACTTACAGATTTCAGCCCACGGCTAAAAAATTTGATAATCAAGGATAAAAAAATATGAGTTCTCCATTTTGCATAAACAACAATAAGAAAGGTGATAGACAATGTGAAAAATCAGATAGCCTTTGTTGGACTCTTTTTAATACAAACCCTGCTGGGGTTGTATTAACAACTCTTGAAGATGGTCTTATTTTTGAAGTCAACGATACTATGCTTGATATAACAGGCTTTTCTCGAGAAGAGGTTCTTGGTAAGAGTATCCTTGATATTGGATTTTATCCAAACAATGAAGTTCGGGAAGAGTACATTAAAATTTTGGCTGAAAAAAAATATATACGCAATAAGGAGTTCTATTTTTTTAACAAAGCAAAAGAGCTACATTTTGGTATCTTTTCTGCCAAAATTGTTGAATTTAGAAATAGATTGTGCATCTTTAGTTCTATGTTTGATATTTCCTCTAAAATTGATGCTCAAATCTCTTTTGAAAATACGGCAAATAAACTTAAAACTCTATTTGAATCAATACCAGATATGATCTTTGTAGTTGACTACGCGGGAAAGATACTTCACACAAACAACACTGTAACTGAACGTTTAGGCTACACCTATGAAGAGCTTAAAACGATGCACATTTTAAGTTTGCACCCATCAGATAGAAAAGGCGATGTAGTTAAAACTGTAGGGCAGATTTTATCAGGTGAGTCTAATAGTTGTACTATTCCGTTAGTAACCCGAAGTGGAAAAAAGATACCTGTAGAGACAAAGGTTGTTTTAACTACTTGGGACGATCACGATGTTATCCTTGGAATATCAAGAGATATTACAGAACGTATTTCAATGGAACTAAAACAGCAAGAGCTTGAAAAAATGCTTAGACAGACCCAAAAAATGGAGGCAATAGGGTTACTTGCTGGCGGTATTGCCCATGATTTTAACAATATTTTATTTCCGATTATAGCATATTCAGAAATGTTACAGAATGAATTGCCTGAATCCAGCCCTTTTAAGGATTACGCAAATGAGATTCATTCAGCGGCTATGAGGGCAAAAGAGCTTGTTAAGCAAATTCTCACCTTTAGCAGAGAAGCAACTCAAGAGATTCAGCCACTTCAAACAACATTAATAGTTAAAGAGGCAATCAAACTTATTCATAAAACTCTGCCTCAAAGCATTACAATCAAATCTAATATTAACCCTAAATGTAAAATGGTTATGGCAGATCCCACCCAGATATACCAAATTGCCATGAATCTTATTGTTAATGCCTTTCATGCAATGGAGCTATCTGGTGGAACTCTTACTGTAAAGCTTGATAATGTAAAGCGAGAAGATGGGCTTGATTATATTCTCTTGTCAGTTCAAGATACAGGTATTGGCATGGACGAGATTACCATTGGAAAGATATTTAACCCATATTTCACAACAAAATCACATGGAAAAGGAACAGGATTAGGACTTTCTGTGGTTCATGGCATTGTAAAACTTTATAAGGGTGAAATTATAGTTAAAAGTAAGCTAAATGAAGGGACAATTTTTGATCTATATTTGCCAGCTATTGAGGGTGAAGAGAAGAGCGAACAATCTTCTGTAAATAGAGCTTCGATAAAAGGTAATGAGAGAATCTTACTTGTTGACGATGAGGATGCGGTAATTACTCCACAGACAAAGATACTTGAGAGACTTGGTTATAAAGTAACTCCATTTACAAGTAGCGTTGAGGCTCTTAAAGCATTTCAAAAAGAGCCAGAAGCATTTGATCTTGTAATAACCGATCTCTCAATGCCAAATATTTCAGGGACCCAGCTATCTTCCGAGATGCTTAAAATACGACCTAAAATCCCTATAATTCTCCTTACTGGCTTTAGCTACAACTTAACTCCTGAGAAGGTAAAAGAGTCGGGTATAGCCGCATTAATTACAAAGCCTGTAATACGATCTGAGCTTACTCGAACTATTCGTAATGTGTTGGGTTTATGCGAGTAAATCTATAAAGTTAGTTTCAAAAAGAGAAAATTGGAAAATAATTAGATGATCAAAAACCAACCATTACAACCAGTAAAGCAGAGCCAATCTCTACTTGGGATAATCCTTCTTATAACTGGTGGATTTATCTTCTCAATTCAAGATGTAATCATCAAATTTATAAGTGGCAGCTATCCTGTGCATGAGATAGTGTTTTTAAGAAGCCTATTTGCTGTTTTACCAGTCCTTGCAATTGTAAGGTTGGAAGGTGGTTTACATCTGCTTAAAATACACAATTTCTCTTTTCATATAATAAGAGGAGTATTGATGTTTTTTTGCTATACATCGTACTATCTTGCTATTGCTGTTATTCCGCTATCTCATACAGTTACACTCTTTTTCTGCTGTCCCTTATTTATCACTGTATTGTCAGTTTTTTTTCTTAAAGAGAAGATTGATAAAAGAGGCTGGGCTGCAATATTTGTAGGTTTTTGTGGAATTGTTGTTGTAATGAGACCTGATGTCTCAACAACTGCCATTGCTAATAGTCAAGAACTTGTAAACACCACATCTGTTTTTAATTATGGTTATATTCTTGCGGTGTTATCAGGTTTATTTTACGCAATTAATGCTATATGCACCAGAAAATATGGAGTCTATGAAAGCGGCTCTTCCTTAGTTTTTTATCCTATATTCACATATCTTTTATTTAGCGGAATAGTTTGGGCAATTATTGGAGACGGTCGTTTTGCCACAGATGATAATAAAAATATGGAGTTTCTTCTAAGAGATTGGATATTTCCTGACAATAGAGATATGTTTTTGATTTTTTTAATTGGTTTTATTGCTGCAACTGGAACTTACTGTCTTACACAGGCTTATAGATTAAGCGATGCCTCAGTTATTGCTCCATTTGAGTATTTTGTCATTCCAATAACTGTTTTATGGGGGTATCTTTTCTGGAAAGAGACGCCCGGGGGTGTTCAGTTAATTGGTATAGTTATGATTATTGCAAGTGGAGTATATGTTTTGCGTAGAAGTTCATAGTTTTTTAATAAATTTATAGCCGAGCGATAAATCGCACGGCTAAATTATAAGAAAGTCCACTAAAGTGGACTAAATAATAGTCAGCTTTAGCTGACTTCTGTTATTTTAGCCCTGAAATTTATTTCAGGGCATTAATGTAATCTTACATAATTGGCTTCATTGCACTCATATAAGAGCGAAGTTCACGTCCAACCATCTCCACAACAGTATAACGGATAGCCTCATTTACCTGTATTAGCTCCATATTATCTACACCTGTATCTTTCACATCAAGCCCTTTTCCAATCACATCAACGTCAATTGTCTCCATAAAATTTTTAAAACGTGGAAGAGCTTTTTGGGTGAAAAGATAGCAGCCATACTCTGCTGTATCTGAGATAACCACATTCATCTCATAAAGTTTTTTTCTTGCAATTGTGTTTGCTATTAGTGGAACCTCATGTAGAGATTCATAATAGGCAGACTCCTCTTTTATTCCAGCAGAAACCATTGTGTCAAAAGCCAACTCAACACCAGCTTTAACCATTGCAACCATCAAGATTCCATTATCAAAATACTCCTGTTCTGGAATATCAGCATCTGTGCAGATCGATTTCTCAAAAGCTGTTTGACCAGTTTCGGAACGCCATTTTAATAGATTTGCATCACCATTATCCCAATCTTCCATCATTGTTCTTGAGAACTCACCAGACATTATATCGTCCATGTGTTTGTTAAAAAGGGGTTGGAGTATATATTTCATCTCTTCAGCAAGGGTAAAGGCGATTATCTTTGCTGGGTTGGAGAGCCTATCCATCATATTGGTGATGCCACCATGTTTAAGAGCTTCTGTAATTGTCTCCCAACCATATTGAATCAGCTTTGAGGCATATCCTGAATCAACTCCTTTTTCTATCATCTTATCATAACAAAGGAGCGACCCAACTTGGAGCATACCGCATAAAATAGTCTGTTCGCCCATTAGATCAGATTTAACTTCAGCAATAAAAGAAGATTCAAGAACCCCAGCTCTATCTCCGCCAGTTCCTGCACAGTATGCTTTTGCAATCTCCAATCCTTCTCCGTTAGGGTCATTTTCACCATGAACAGCAATAAGAGTTGGAACACCAAATCCTCTTTTATACTCTTGGCGAACTTCTGTACCCGGAGATTTTGGGGCAACCATGATAACTGTCAAGTCATCACGGATTTTCATTCCCTCTTCAACAATGTTGAAACCATGGCAATAGGCTAAACAGGCATCTTTTTTCATAAGTGGCATGATAGCAGAGACCACGCCTGTGTGCTGTTTATCTGGTGTTAAGTTAATAACAAGATCAGCAGATGGAATCATCTCTTTATACCCACCAACCTTAAAACCATTTTCTGTAGCGTTTTTCCAAGATTTTCTCTTCTCTTCAATTGCAGAGTCTCTTAAAGCATAAGAGACATCAAGCCCGCTATCTCTTAAGTTTAATCCTTGATTAAGTCCCTGTGCCCCACACCCAACAATAACAATTTTTTTGTCAAGCAAGGCATCTACTCCATCAAATTCTGAAGAGTCCATAAAACGGCATTTTCCAAGCTCTTCAAGTTGGTGTCTAAGTGGTAATCTATTGAAGTAATTATCTCCCATTCTATTCTCCTAATGTTTAAATGTTTAATAAGAAAATTGTCTTAAACCGTATTAATACAAATTTAAAAATGACTTCTATATGCTGCATGAAATAGTATTTTTATTGTTGCGTCAAGTGAATTAACTGAGATATTGTGTTGCTGAATTTTGGATAATATACTGACAAGGTATTATAATTGGTAAAGGTATTGTAGATATTTGATGAAATATAAAATAATTAATAATGAGAAAGAGCTTTTATTAGAGATAACGGGTAATTTTTTAATTGATACTGTTTCTGATAACTTGACTGTCTCTGATGTCATAGAGAAGATAGACTCTATGAAAGAGCTTGCAAAAGTTGGGTTTGATGTTACGGAACTAAAAAAATGGGATAGCTCCATTCTTACCTTTCTAAAACAGATCAAATCACACTGTGTAAATAATAATATCATTTTTGTTAAAGAGTCCTTGCCAAGCGGGATTCAAAGAGTGCTTGAGCTTGCTGAAGCTGTGCCTGAGCGTAAAGGAATAAGAAAAATTGATAGTAGCAAATCAACTCTTGAGTTAATTGGTGATGCTTCAATCAATTTTGCTAATTCCTCGAAAGATATGTTGGAGTTTCTTGGTGAGGTTGTAGTTGCTTTTCTAAGACTCATATCTGGCAGATATAAAATTAAAGGATCAATAATTATACCTATTATTCGAGAGTGCAGTGTTGATGCCTTACCAATTGTCTCTTTAATAAGTTGTCTTGTTGGTTTAATTCTTGCTTTTGTTGGGGCTGTGCAGCTTGTGATGTTTGGTGCTCAGATTTATGTTGCAAGCCTTGTTGGAATTGCCATGATAAGAGTTATGGGGGCGGTTATGGCTGGAGTTATTATGGCTGGCAGAACTGGGGCTGCATTTGCTGCACAGCTCGGCACAATGGAGGTAAACGAAGAGATAGATGCACTAAAAACACTTGGAATATCGCCGATTGAATTTTTGGTGATGCCGCGTGTGCTTGCCTTGTCAATTATAATGCCTCTGCTTTGTCTTTATGCTGATTTAATGGGAATAGTTGGCGGTATGATTGTTGGTCTATTTATGTTAGACCTAAATTTTATGGAATATTACAACATGACAAGAGACTCTGTTTCACTCAATAGCTTTTGGATTGGAATTTTTCAAAGTTTTGTATTTGGGATACTTGTAGCTCTTTCAGGTTGTCTTAGGGGAATGCAGTGCAAACGAAGTGCCTCTGCTGTGGGAGAGGCTGCAACATCTGCTGTGGTTACAGCAATTGTAGCTATCGTGATTGCAACCGCTATAATTACAGTTTTATGTAATATTATGGGGATTTGAACTTGAATATTACAACAGTTGATAACACTCTTCAAAACATAGGAAATGATTTTAAGGAGCCAGATACCAAATCTGTAAATCTGAATAATGATACTAAGAAACCTCACATTGTTGTTAAAAACCTTACAATGGCTTACGGAACTTTGGTTGTCCAGCAAAATCTTGATTTTACCGTGAATCAGGGAGATATTTTTATCATAATGGGAGGCAGTGGTTGCGGGAAAAGCACTCTTTTGCGTCATCTTGTTGGACTTCAAAAACCTTCTAAGGGAGAGATTCTTTATAATATCAGTAGTAATAATGTTAGTTCTGACCTAAAAGAGATAAATTTCTGGGAAGCATCACAAGAAGAGAGAAGGTTGTTGATGAAAAATTTTGGCATTTTATATCAAAGCGGTGCTTTGTGGAGTTCAATGACACTTGCTGAAAATATTGCCCTCCCATTAGAGGCTTACACTAATTTGAGTGGTACTCAAATCAAAGAACTTGCATCTTTCAAACTTGCTCTTGTTGGACTTGCTGGGTTTGAGGATTATTACCCTTCAGAAATTAGCGGCGGAATGAAAAAAAGGGCTGGTCTTGCCCGTGCAATGGCTCTTGATCCTGATATTTTATTTTTTGATGAACCATCTGCGGGTCTTGACCCTGTAAGTGCGCGGCTTCTTGATGATCTGATTTTAGAACTAAGTGAGAGCTTTGGCTCTACAATTGTTGTTGTAACGCATGAACTTGCAAGCATATTTGCCATTGGAACAAACTCTGTGTTCCTTGATTCTGTAACCAAAACTATGATTGCCAATGGAAACCCTAAATATCTTTTAAAGAATTCCAAAGATCAGAGAGTTATCAATTTTCTGACGCGTGGTGAATCAAAATAGCAAAAAGGAGAAAAATTGATAAATGGGCAGTAAACCTAATAATATTTTAATAGGTTCTTTTGTTGTAGGGGCAATTACTCTTGTTATTGTGGCGATTATGGTATTTGGCTCTGGTTATCTTTTTAAAGATAAAAATCTTTTTATCCTCCATTTCAAAGGCTCGGTAAAAGGGCTTTCAGTAGGATCACCTGTTGTTCTTCGGGGTGTAAAGATAGGTTCTGTGCAGGATATCAGAATTAACGCAATTTCAAACAGTCGAGATTTCTCAATTCCTGTTATTATAGAGATAGGGCAATATTTAGTTGTTATGTCAGATGATAGTAGTTTGGGGTATGACGCTTCTGGAAATAGTGGTTTAAATCGTGTAGGTGCTGAAAATATCAATTCAGATTATCAAAACCAGAAGGCAACTATTGATAACTTATCTGTTGAAGAGAATCTTAAATCTCTAATTGATCGAGGTCTTAGGGCACAGCTTGAGATGCAGAGCATGGTTACAGGTCAACTACTTGTTGGGCTTGACTTTCATCCTGAAAAACCAGCAAGATTATCAGGACAAAAATCAAAATACCCAGAAATACCAACTATTCAAACAGATATTGAGGAGTTTACTCAAAAAATAAAGCAAGTGCCTATTGAAGAGATGTTTAATAAGTTATTTTCAATTATCAGCAGTGTTGAAAAGTCCTTTAACCCTGAATCAATTGGTCAATTGCTGACATCTCTTTCTCTTACACTAAAGAGCCTGAACAAAATTTCAGATAGTTTAGATGAGCATCTCCCAGCAATTGCTTCAGATGTGGAAGATACAATCAAAAATGCAAATATTTTAATGCAAAATTCAAATAGTCAGTTGATAGCTTTAAGTGGTTTATTAAAGCAAGCAATTGCAGATACTCAAAATCTTATAAGTATAGCAACCCTTCAGATTGAGACCACTGGGGCAACAATCAATGATACTGTCAGCAATACAAATACACTTGTAACTAATATTAATAATCAAGTGCCACCTGTTTCTAAATCTTTAAAAGAGACGATAATAGCTGCAAAATCAACCTTAAATACAGCTAAAGAGAGTTTAACTTCTGCAAAATTAGCATCAGATCAGGCTCAAGTTATGTTCAAAAATGTTGACAAAATAACAGGTAGAGATTCGGTTTTAATAACTAACTTAAATAGCACTTTAAATGACCTCTCTGATGCCGCCCGCTCTTTACGTCTTCTTGCTGAATATCTTGAACGCCATCCAGAGTCATTGATACAAGGGAAAAGGTAAAGGGTAGTATTTAAGATGTTTTATTTACAGTAGGGGAAACTTTACATGATTTGGATAACTGATGCAAAATACATTAAGAACTTGAATATTTAGACAAGCTATCTGAATAACTAATGGTCAGGATAAGGATAAAAAGATATGGACAAAAAAAAATTTATATATTGGCAAGATGAAGAGATGTTTTTAGGATATTTAGATGAATTTCCTGAATATATGACTCAAGGCGAGTCATTGGAGGAATTAAAGGAGAATTTAAAAGATATTCACCATGAATTGACAAGCGGCAATATTCCATCTGTTCGCAGAGTAGCGGAGCTTGATATTGCATGAAACGTAAAGATTTAATTAGAAAACTTGAACAGATGGGTTGTATCTTGATGAGGCATGGTAGTAAGCATGATTGGTATCAAAATCCTGTTAGCAGTTTTTCACAAGCTGTACCTCGTCATAAAGAGATTAAAGATTTTCTGGCAAAGCATATAATTAAGATGCTTGGAAAATAACCATAGGCTGAGGGATTTAACCCGTTAAAAGCTATTGGACGATAATGCGAGAGTTTCAGAATCACGAATCGAAGTAATTTGGAATTAAAATAATGAATAAACAAATAGTATTACTAATATCAACATTAATATTTCTATCAGGCTGCATCACAAGCCAGCCATCAAAATTTTATATACTTACACCCACAAAATATAGTTCGGATCAAAGCAGTAGCTTTAAAAATATTAAATTGGGTCTTGGACCAATATCTATTGCAAAATACCTTGACCGATCTCAACTTGTGGTTAGATTAACCCAAAATCAGATAAGACTTGAAGATTTCCATCAATGGGCAGGCTCTCCAAGAGATGACATTCCAGCCATTATTTTGGAAAATATATCTAATATTTTAAAAGTTGATACTATCTATAAATATCCATGGAGAAGTAACGCTGATATTGATTATCAAGTAGTTGTGGAGATTATACAGCTTGATGGCAGACCAGATACCAGCGTTAGAGTTGTTGCTCGATGGGAAATCCTTAACGCTGATAACCTAAGAACCATTAAAGTTGGTAGGGCAGATTTTACAGAGCCTGTTTCTGAGACTCTCACAGAATCTTTTTCAGGCAATATGTTTGACTCTTTTGTAGCAACACAAAGTCGTGCTATTGGGAAATTAAGCACAATGATTGCAAAATCTTTAATAGCGTTAAATTAATGCAATTGTTGGGAACAAAACAAAGTTTCCATCTTGTCTAATATAAAAGTTTCTGATACACAGTTTTTATAAATAACGATATGAGCTATTGCACATTTGTGAATGGCTCATTTTTATTAGCTATTACTTTGTATAGCAACTTAGTTCAAAGCAAATTAAGATCAGGAGGTTAAAATGTTTAAAATTGTCAATCGGGAAGAGATGGCTCAGGGAACCATTGTCCTGAATGAAATTGAAGCGCCACGTATTGCCCGAAAGGCAAAACCTGGGCAGTTTGTTATTTTACAAGCTAATGAAAAGGGTGAGAGAATCCCTCTTACAATGGCAGATGTTGATCCTGAAAAGGGTACCATTACAATTATCTATATGATAGTTGGGAAATCAACAGCTATTTTTGGCAAAATGCAGGTTGGAGAAGATTACTTCGCAGTTATAGGACCACTTGGAAAAGCTACTCATATTGAAAAAAAGGGAAAGGTGGTGTGTGTTGGAGGTGGAACAGGTATTGCTGTTCTCCACCCAATTACAAGGGGGCTTAAACAGATTGGTAATGAAGTTATTACCATACTTGGTTCAAGAAACAAAGACCTTCTGATCCTTGAAGATAAGATGGCAAAAGCCTCAGATACTTTGTATATCTGCACTGATGATGGTTCAAGGGGACATCATGGTTTTGTAACTGATGTTCTAAAAGATGTGCTTGAAAAAGAAGATATTAAACTTGTAGTGGCAATTGGTCCTGTGCCTATGATGAAGTTTGTGTCAAAAATCACCAAGGAAAAGGGAGTTGAAACCCTTGTAAGTCTTAATCCTATCATGGTTGACGGCACTGGTATGTGTGGAGGATGTAGAGTCTCTGTTGGTGGTAAGACAAAATTTGCCTGTGTTGATGGACCTGAATTTGATGGACATGAAGTTGATTATGATGAGCTTTCTAAACGTCTTCAGGCATACCAATCTGACGAAAAAATGAGCATGGATATATGCAAAAAGGCTGCAGTTAAATAAATCTAAAGCGTTAATTAGCAAAAGGCTTTAGAACAATGACTCTAAAGAATTAATAATGGCTGTATCAAAAATCTTCTCTTTGTAAGTTAAAAGAATATTTTTGTGTAAGATATAAGGAATATAATGTAATGGTAGAGACAAAGGTCAAAAAAGAGCAGACACCAAGGGCAAAGATGCCAGAGCAGTCTCCTGATGTTAGAAGAAGAAATTTTATGGAAGTACCACTTGGTCTGACACCTGAGATGGCCCAAACTGAGGCATCAAGATGCTTGCAGTGCAAAAATCCAGCCTGTGTGGAAGGTTGTCCAGTATCGGTAAATATTCCAGGGTTTATCAATAAAATTGTTCAAGGTGATTTTGAAGGTGCTGCAATAACGCTGTGGCAAAAAAATGCTTTGCCAGCAGTTTGTGGGCGTGTATGTCCACAAGAGATTCAGTGTGAAGGCAAGTGTATTCTTGGTAAGAAAGGCACGCCAGTTGCTATTGGATACCTTGAAAGATTTTCCGCTGACTATGCAAGAGAAAAAGGAACTGTTGAGCTTCCAAAAGTTGCCTCCAAGACTGGCAAAAAAATTGCGGTTATTGGCTCTGGTCCATCTGGTCTTACTGTAGCAGGTGATTTGATTGTAAAAGGGCATGACGTTACAATATTTGAGGCATTTCACCAATCTGGTGGAGTCCTTGTTTATGGCATTCCTGAGTTTAGACTACCAAAAGCGATTGTTGCCTCAGAAGTGTCAACCCTTGAAAAACTTGGGGTTAAAATTGAAACCAACAGTGTAGTCGGGGCAACGGTAACCATCGATGAACTTTTCAAAGAGGGATACGATGCAGTGTATGTTGGAGTTGGGGCAGGTCTTCCAAGATTTATGAATCTTCCCGGTGAAAACCTAATAGGCGTATTCTCTGCAAATGAATATTTAACCAGAACAAATCTTATGAAGGCTTATCTTTTCCCAGAATATGATACCCCAGTTGCAAGAGGAAAAAATGTTGTTGTTCTTGGGGCTGGTAATGTTGCTATGGATTCGGCAAGAACTGCTATGCGTCTTGGGGCAGAATCTGTAAAAGTGGTTTACAGGCGTTCAAGGGCAGAGATGCCAGCAAGGGCTGAAGAGCTTCACCATGCAGAAGAAGAGGGGATTGAGTTTGTTCTATTGACCAACCCTGTTCAGTTCTTTGGAGACGAAAAGGGCAGACTATGTGGCATGGAGTGCCTAAAAATGGAGCTTGGTGAGCCTGATTCATCTGGGAGAAGAAGACCTGTTGCAATTGCTGGCTCTGAATATACAATTGAGTGCGATCTTGCAGTTGTATCTGTAGGTGCTCAACCAAATCCTCTTTTAACTAACGCAACACCAGAGATTTCTCTCAATAAATGGGGAAACATTGTGGCACACCCTGTTACTGGAAAAACGACCAAAAAAGGTGTTTGGGCAGGTGGTGATATTGTAACTGGAATGGCAACGGTTATTCTTGCAATGGGTGCTGGAAGAGAGGCTGCAAACTCAATACATGACTATCTAACAATTGGGTGGTAATTATAAACTTTAGGACTATAAATACTTTATTATTTATTGTTCAGGAATATAAATTCAATAAAATAATTACAGTAAAGCTGCTTATGTTTTTGGATTGATATTTTATGGTATTGGATATGAACATTGAATTAAGTTTATTATTGCAGTTTCAGTTATGCTGTAATATATGAGTTAATTAATAGATGGTGAATATACGACCTAATGATAATTTATATCTAAAGTTTGTTCTGTTTTTTTTTATAATATTTTTATTTTACTATTTTTGAAAGGGGTAAGAGCCTCAAATTAACTTTTGTAAGACTTGCCGTCTGGCTCTTTTCCCTTTCTGTTTTTTTAGATGCCATAAGATTTTTTAGATACTCATAAGAGTTTATGTGAAAGTCTCTGCAAGTTTCATTATTCGTTGTGCCTGAGAGGGCATGGCTGTTATCAAAAAAGATGTTCATTAAAATCTCAACTACCTGATGACAACTCTCCGATTAATCCAATTAATAAAAAAATACCCCATTAAAACAACTATATTCGTTATCTTTATCTTCCTTTTCATACCTATCTTTCAAATCTTCATAATTAAATTTATAAACCCTTTTTTTACTATTCCTATGGTTTGGGAGTGGTGCATTAAAAGGGTTACACAAGAGAATTACATTGAGTTCTCCTATGAGTGGAGAGACTTAGATGAAATTTCTCCAAATCTGCGTAGAGCTGTTTTAGCAGCCGAAGACCAGCGTTTTTTATCCCATAATGGATTTGATTTTATTGAGCTTAAAAAAGCAGTTGATGATATAAAAGCTGGAAAAAAGAGAAGAGGGGCAAGCACAATAACCATGCAGGCTGCACGCTCCCTGTTTCTTGTGCCTTGGAGAAGCATCATAAGAAAAGCTATTGAAGCCTATTACACCGTATTTATGGAGCTGTTTTGGGGAAAAAAGAGGATTTTAGAAATTTATCTTAATACGGTTGATTGGGGTATAGCAACAGTTGGAGCTGAAGCCGCTGCACAAAGATATTTTTCATGCAGTGCAAAAGATTTGACAAAACCGCAAGCTGCTATTTTGGCTGCCATTTTGCCAAGTCCTCACACATGGTCTCCAACCAAACCTGAAAGCTATGTTAGAGCAAGACAAAAGAGAATTATCAGAGATATGAGATTGATGCCATTGCTATAGCTCTAAAGGACAATTGAAGATTTGACAACTTTTAAAAAGTTATCAAATCTATGCATAACAATGTTAAAATTTATTATCTTATACTGTAAAGAGAACATGTATTATTCCACAATGTTTCTGCCAATATATCAGCATCAACGTCTTTTATCTCTGCAAGTCTGTCAAAAACATATCTAACAAAAGCTGGCTCGTTTCTTCTGGTCTTATTTTTCATTGGTACTGGTGTAAGGTATGGGGCATCAGTTTCAATTACAATACGATCATCTGGAATCAACAAAGCAAGCTCTCTTAAAACATCTCCTCGCTTCTGGAGCGTCAATATTCCTGTAATACCTATATAATAGCCAAGGTCAAGATACTTAAACATCTCCTCTTTTGTGCCACTAAAACAGTGAACAACGCCTTTACGCTCTCTGTGTCTCATTGATTGAAGAATTTGTAGAAATCTCCCCTCAGAATCACGTTCGTGGAAAATCATCGAAAGGTTTAGTTCATCTGCTGCATCTATATGACGTAAAAACCACTTTTCTTGGATTTCACGCGGAGAGTGCATTCTGTTAAAATCAAGACCAGCTTCACCCCACGCCCTTATAATAGATGGATATTGAAGGGCGAGACGTTTATATCCATCAATAATATCATCTGAACAGTATTGAGCTTCGTGTGGATGCATACCAACTGATATAAAAATGTTTTTATTTGTTTGAGCAATCTTTAGAGCTTTTGTTATAGTCTCTGGAGTAACACCTGCTACCATAATAGCTTCTACACCACCATTGTAAGCTCTATGGAGCATCTCATCAAAATCAAAATCATATACTTCATCGTCTATATGTGCATGGCTATCAAAAAGCCTCATTACTTCTAAACTCCTTTTTTAACGTTGTTTTTTTATTTTAAGGGTTTTGCAAGTTTATTTGAACTCTTGCAAAATCCATTTTTTATCCAGTAAACCAAGGGGGCAATTCAAGTTTTGCAGGAACTCTATTATAGAAAAATTATATCCCCAACTATAAAAAACAGGTATGACCCCCAGAAATATTAATCTGTGGTCATACCTGTTTATTTTTTTACTGGCTTTTATATATTTTAATTAAGTTTGTCTATATTAGTTTAGCTTATAAAGTGCTTTTGGAGGCGTTTGTTCTAATTTTTTTTGGAATCTTTTTCAACGGATTTTGATTCAGTATCGTCAGGCATCGAACTCATAGCAGGACAATTCATTTTACCACCCATACCTTTATCCATCATCATTCTACCACATCCACCACGTCCACCCATCATTCCATGGCTACCCATCATCATTCTACAACCATTTCCATTTCCCATCATGCAGCAACCTCTATCACCTTTACAACAACACCCATCGCAGTTACATCCATCACCATCATTATCGCCCATCATTGAACAGCCGCCCATTCCACGTTTTCCAAATCCTTGACCTCCAATTGGAAGGTCAATCTCTGGTGCGATCTTTTTTGCTTCAAGTGCAAGGTCAATTTTCTTATCCATCAACTGTTTTTTTAGTTCAGTAATTTCAGAAGAGAGTGTAAGGAGTTTTGCCTTGTCAGGCGATGTTGTCTCCATAAGAATCATTATCTCTTGATGTTTTGAAGTTATTGAAGCTCTTTGGGTTGCAGTTTCATCAATAAATTTTTGGTGAAGTGCCTTGAGTTTATTTTTTTGATCATCTGTAAGTTTTGCAAAATCTTGACCTTGGCAGCCCACCTGCCCACCCATTCCTTTGCCTCTTCGGCCATAACCGCTGTCCCATGCAAAAGAGTTTGTAACCATAACCATTAATGTGAAAAGTGCAGCCATTCCAATAAATATTTTATTTCTCATATTAACTCCTTTTTCATTCATTGTATGTTCCTTCCTTACCATTTTCTAATCTCCTTTTTATGATTTAGTTTATAAAATCTATTTAAAGTATCCAATCACTTTCTTAAATCAGTCAACAATTTGACCTGTTTATTGGTTTTAGCAATGACCATGCCAAACAAAATAAATTACAATATCTATTATTTTTTTATTATTATAACAACTTGATTTATAAAGATATTATAATAATAAAAATAATTGCAAGTAAATTTCATTTAGTTTGGTTAAGTTGAAGGGATTGATTTTATATAAGAGTGCTTAGTGGATTATGGGTAATTAGTATCCACCATAATACTCAACTGGATACTAATTACCCATCAGCGGCTAAAACGTCGGTGGTTTAAAATAGATATGATTAAAGGATAGTCGCTATATCGGTGTAATCAAGATTAAAGGCTTCTGCAACTGCTTTGTATGTTACCATACCTTTGATAACGTTTGCTCCAAGTTTAATCTCCTCGCTCTCCTGCATCGCTTTTTTCCAACCTTTATTTGCAATCTGAACTGCGTATGGAAGGGTCGCATTGGTCAATGCCATTGTTGAAGTTCTTGCAACAGCACCCGGCATATTTGCAACACAGTAATGAACTACACCATCAATAGTATATGTGGGTTCTGTGTGAGTAGTGGCTTTAGAGGTCTCAAAACAACCACCTTGATCAATAGCAACATCAACAATTACTGAACCATCTTTCATCTCTTTGAGCATATCTTTTGTTAAAAGTTTTGGGGCTTTTGCACCTGCAACCAAAACCGCACCAATAACAAGGTCAGCTTTTAAGATAAGTTCACGCAGGATTCCCGCATTTGACATGATAGGGAAGCAGTTTGCAGGCATTACATCGTCAAGGTATCTTAATCTGTCAAGATTTGTGTCTAATATATATACTTTTGCACCAAGACCACATGCCATCTTTGCGGCATTAATACCAACGACACCGCCACCAATAACAACGACTGTTGCTGGCTCAACACCAGTAACTCCACCAAGAAGAACACCCATTCCACCTTGAGGCATTTCAAGAAATCTTGCCCCTTCTTGAACAGCCATACGCCCTGCAACTTCGCTCATTGGAACGAGAAGTGGGAGAGAACCATCTTTCTTCTGAATAGTCTCATAGGCAATGCAGACAGCTTTGCTTTTAATAAGGGCGTGGGTCTGTTTTTCGTCCGCTGCAAGATGTAGATAGGTAAATACAATCTGATCTTCTCTGATAAGATCATACTCAGATGGTTGAGGCTCTTTTACGTGCATAACCATATCAGATTTTTTATATATTTCAGCAGGAGTATCCACAATAGTTGCCCCTGCTTTTACATAGGTTGCATCATCATAACCGCTGCCCTTTCCAGCATCTTTTTCAACTAATACTTCATGTCCGCTCTGTTTCATTACAACGACACCTGCTGGGGTCATACAAACTCTTTTTTCAGCAACTTTAATCTCTTTGAGGATACCTACGATCATTTTTTTAATCTCCTTTAATTATAAATTCCAATTTCAGATTGTGCTTATTTGGTGCAACACAATAAATTTATTACCGACATTGAGCAGCCTCAATTTGTAGAAAGCTGATATATTTCACAAGAAGCTCCTCCCAAAAGCCTGATAACTTTTTTATGTAAATCATTGATACCATGTATTATACACTGCACACTGTCTCC
>JADGBE010000049.1 GCA_015231615.1 Desulfamplus sp.
CTGGGTCAGAGGTTTTAGAGATCTGGTTATGGAGATTGCTTGTGGGCTTCACAACTTGAGATTAAAATTCCGCCCTTGGAAGGAAGTCACAATTCAAGATTTTTAAAATCGGTATAATGTCTAATGTAATTGTCAATTGGACTTTTTTGATATTAAAATTTAATGAAATTGTTGGCTTTTTTACTCTTTATTTTGACATTAATTTAATAGAACCATCCCAATCTTTATCAAGATAAAAAGATTTTTCCAATTTACTAATCCTATCTAACATTCCAATAGATGCTTTATCTTCAGGTCTCAAGTTAAGTGCTTGTTTAAACAGAGCAGTGGCTTGAATAAATCTTTGAGCTAAATAGGCTTCAAAACCATTACGATATAGCTGGTAATAATCCTCTTTATCTCCTTTATTGCTATCTTGATTAACTAATTGTCTTGTATATCTAAAGTTAAAATCTTCTTCTCCATCTATAACTTGACCATAAACTTCGTATACACGTACAGGTTTTGTTTTGCCCTTTACTCTAACATAATCCAAGATACGAGTTTTAAACCTTCCTACTGTTAATTGAGCATAGGTGAATTCAGAAATCATTAAGTAAGTGCCGTAGTTTTTGTTTGCACCTTCAAGTCGAGATGCAAGATTTACAGCATCTCCAATAACCGTATAATCTAATACGCTCTTTGATCCCATATTCCCTACAATCATGTTATTTGTATTTATACCAATTCGACAATAGAGTTCATACGGCTTTTTTTCTATTGTATTTTTTTGTTTCCAAATTTCTCTTAATTCTGACAATCTTTTTAGCATTTGTAGAGCTGCTGTAACCGCCATATCTGGATGGTTTTTCACAGGTAACGGAACACCAAACTCAGCCATGATTGAATCACCTTGAAATTTATCAATAATTCCACCATTTTTCATAATTATTTCAGACATCTCTGTAAAGTATTCATTAAGCAAATTTACAAGCTCTGTTGGTGAAAGAGTTTCTGAAATTGATGTAAAATTTTCAATATCTGAAAAAAGAACAGTGACTATTCTTTCTTCCCCACCTAATTTAACCATTTCTGGTTCAGCAAGTAGAGTATTTACAACCTTTTCAGGTACATATCGAGCAAATGTATTTCTAATGAACAATCTCTCTTTTGAGCCTGATGTCTCAAGTACAATAATAAAAACAAATAGTGATAAGGAATTAATAGCCGTAACAGTTACAACTGGAAATAGATTAAAGGATAGAATTTCAAACCATGTGAATATTGGGACAAAAAGTATTATAAAAATTCCTATTCCATATATAAAAAATGAAGCTCTCGGAATAGAAGCCAATGCCATTAATGTTATAAATAAAAATATCACTAACAATATTTTTGTAAATGCCCACTCTTTGTAAAAAGTGTTGGTAAGCATGGCGTTGAGAAGTGAGGCATGAGTTATTACCAAAGGTGCATCATTTTGAAGTGGTGTATGACCTAAATCTGATGTTCCTATTGCAATATCTGCTACAAAGACAAAATTACCTTCAAATTGTTCAAGAAGGTTGCCTCTTAAATCTTCATCTTGAAACTTTGAAAGAAAGTTATTAACTGAAGTATAGCTAAAATCTTTTCCCATTCTCTGAACAAAAGGAATAAACGTTCTGCCTTGCTTATCAATTGGAATTATTACATCATCGGCATTTTTTAATGGTATAGTTATTTTATCGCCCCATTCTATTTTCACATCATCTAAAGATATACCTGCCCAATCTAAAAAAACAGCAAGGCTAAGAGTTGGAAAATATTTATCATCAATTTTTACTACCATTGTTATATGACGATATATTCCATCAGCATCAGCTTTTGCACTTATATCTCCCGAACCTTTTGCCTTGATGGCAAAATCGTTTTGCTGTGTAAGTGCTTTAACTGCATAAAAAGGAGAGCTTCTTTTCTCTTTATCTATCCACCAGTTCCATATTAAATAAGATGGCGTTTTATCTATATTGTTTGGCTCAATACCTGTTTCATGCGGGATACCAAGGTAATCAGATTTAATGCGATCATGTGCTTTATCTTCTTTCCACCGAAACTTAGATGGTTTCTCAGAAAGGATAAGAGCAGTGGGAAGATAAACATTACCAAGCCTCTCCAACGATTGGTAAAATGCGAGATCAGATTTTTCACTACTTTTTCTTGCAAAAATAATGTCATAGATAACTGCTTGAGTTCTCATTTGACTTAACGCATTGTTAAGATCAGCCATATCTTTTCTATCAAGATAGTTTTTGTCAAAAAAATTGTATGTCTCGTCTGTGATATTAAGATAGATAATTTCCGGAGAGAAAGATGCTTTAGGACCAGCCCCATGTTTAACAGCAAGTCTATAGAAAATATCCAAAACTTTGAAATCAAAATTATTGAATATAGTGCCATTAGAATTAAAAAAGGTAAACTTAGAATCAGTAGAATTTGAGAGGAGATTAAATAGAATAAGTATCCCAAAAAGCAAAGCTATAAAGGCAAACATGATAGCTTTTATCTGCTTTTTGTTTCTCAATTTAAGCATATAGATACTATATTCAAATTAAAGTTTATATGGCGGTTAAGGTAGTTTATTTAGATTGAGAAGAGAGATAACGCTGATAGCCATATCTTGATATGATGATCTGCTGCATTTGATTACTTCCCTCAATGATCTCCATTATTTTTGCATCTCTGAAATGTCGTTCAACAGGATAACTGTCTGAGCAACCATTTGCACCATGTATCTGGACAGCATCACTTGCCACTTTTAATGCCGTGCGTGATGCAAAATATTTTGCCATTGAGGTCTCCATTATAAGTGATGGGTCTTTGTTCTCTTTTAGGAATGCAGCATTATAACATAACATTCTGGAGGCTTGAGTCTGTGTAATCATATCAGCAATTAGCTCTTGAATCAGTTGATGCTCTTTTAAACTTACTCCAAACTGTTTTCGCTCTGTGCTGTAAGCAAGTGATGCGTCAACACATCCTTGAGCAAGTCCAAGGCAACCCCAAGCAATGCAGTAACGTCCTTGATCTAAAGCTGTGCCAGCAACATGAGAAAAACCAAAACCAATTTTTCCAACCATATTTGAAGCAGGTATCCGACAATTGTTCATATTAAGAGTTGCAAGCATTGCGGAACGAAACCCTAACATACCTTTTATGGGTTCTGTAGAGAAACCTTCACGCTCACGCTCAATTAAAAAAGCAGTAGCTTTTCCATCAACTTGTGCAAGAATTAAGAAAAGCCTTGCTACTTGACCAAAAGATATCCACTTTTTTTGACCATTAATAATATAGCTATCTCCATCTTGCACCGCTGTTGTCTGGGCATTTTTGGCATCGCTACCTGTTTTGACTTCAGTAAGACCAAACCCACCAATTACCTCACCAGTTGCAAGAAGTGGTAACCAATGGCTACGTTGAGCCTCTGTTCCCCATTTCAAAAGTGCCTGAATTACCATACTATGAACAGTGAGAAGAGAGACAAGCGAGCCACTTGCATGTCCTATCTCTTCACACAAAAGACCCCATGTAAGTGAGTCCATCTCTTTACTGATGTTGGCACAACTATCATCATCAATATTTTCACCTCTATCATCTCGGTTATTGCTCTCTGCCGCTTTAGCAAAATACTTTGAAGGGATAAGAGCTGAAAGATACCCTTCATTAGCCATAGCCTTTATAAGTTCCAATGGTGTCTCTTCAAGACGATCATAGGTAGCAGCATTAGGAACAACATATTTATCAACAAACTTACGAAACCTTATTTTAGCCTCTTTCTGTTCCAAGGTTAATTCAAAATTCATAGTGGCTCCTTAAAATCTGATTCAATTTCTATTATTTTTGTGGATTAAGGCAACTGTTTCCTAACGTAGAGATTTTTGTTTAAAACAACATCACAATAAACGATTAGATTTCAACCAATTTTAGCGAGTTTACGTTGAATAAATCCAAGAATTGCATCAATTGATTTGAAATTTTCGTAATCAAGGTCTTCGTTTTCAACCTTAAAACCAAACTCTTTTTCTACAAACAAAACCAACTGCATTGCAAAAAGCGAGTTGACCCTTCCAGATGCAAAAAGATCAAGGTCTGAGGTTATTTCGTTAATGTTGACATATTGTCCTACAAAGTTGTTTAGTTTTGGTATTATATTTTCTTTATTCATTTTAAATATCTCTTTGGTATAAAAATATAGGTTGTTTTGGATTTATGAATTTAGATTATGGTTTTATACTGCTATAGTTAATAAGTTGAGTTTTGTGATATAAAAGCTAAGTCTATTCCCGTTCAAAATGTACACAATTAAAATTAATAAGAATAAAATCCCTTGCCGCTTTTACGTCCTAAAAGACCCGCATCAACCATTTTCTTGAGCAATGCACAAGGACGGTATTTGCTATCATTAAAGCTCTCGTGGAGAACTTCAATTGAATAGAGTATAGTATCAAGTCCTATGAGGTCTGCGGTTTCAAGTGGTCCCATTTTGTGTCCAAAACATTTTTTAAATATATCATCAACCTGTTTTGCAGTTGCAACTTGCTCTTGAAGCAGGAATATGGCTTCATTTATAGTAAGCATTAATACACGGTTAGAGACAAATCCAGGAGAGTCATTTACAATCACCCAATCTTTTCCCATAGCCGCAAGAAATTCTGTTGTGATTTTTATAGTCTCTTCAGATGTATGCCACCCTTTTATAACCTCAACTGTTGGTTTCATAGGAACAGGATTCATAAAATGGATACCAATAATTTTATCAGGGCGTTTTGTCAACGCTCCCACTCGAGTAATTGAATAGCAAGATGTATCCACAGCAAATACAGTATCTTGAGGGCATATTTCATCTATACGTGGATAAACCTCACTTTTTACTTCCCACTTCTCAACTACGTTTTCTACAATATAATAGGAGTTTTTAAGTTCTTGATAATCTTTAGTAAACAGAATACGGTCAATAATATTATCTGGGTTATCTAACTGATTTTTATCTTTTTTCATAAAACCTTGAAAACGGACATTGTTGTAAATCTCTTTTTTTGCTCGCTCAAGTGCTGACCCTGCGACATCTACCAATACAACCTTAAAATCACGCTGTGCAAGGTTTTGTGCAACACCGCTCCCCATAACTCCAGCGCCTATTACGCCTACTATCTTTTCAGTCATAAATTGCTCCGATTCTTAAAGTATTAAATTCTTATGTTTGGATTGAAATTCCTGAGTTATTAAATTGATATGTGTTAGAATATAAATTTGGCGGGAAAATTAAAATAGTTTGAAGATACAGAAAAGAGAAACAAAGAAGTTGGCCATTGATACTAAAATAATATTTAAACTATAATAGTATTAGCTAATTATAATAATGATTGATTCTATTTTTATAGATTTTGATAACTTAATAAAATTATCAAAATCTATAAAAATTCTAAATAGTTAGCTTATTTTTGCTTCTGTCTTGGCAAACTCTTTTCCTTTTTCAAACTCTTCCTGAAAATAACCTTTTACTTTTACAGGATCAAATGTGAGAAATGTTCCGCCTGACTCAAAATGCTGGATAAAGACTTTTCCAATTGCATAAGTTGAAGCACCAGCAATAACGGGCATAGAAATTGAACCCATAATCTGTCCTACAACAGGTAGGGTCTTTGCAAGAGAACTGACCCAAGGACCAACTGCTACAGGTAATATACCCCCTGTTAAAGTTCCAATAGCGGTTTTACCAATATCTTTACTAAATTTTACTTCATACAGTTTAGCAAGTGCCCTAACTGTATCCATCTGAATACCAGTCAAGGCAACAATATCTACTACTGGAAACGGAATCAATCCCGCACCAACAGATGCTATCATTCTGTTTTTAACTATGTGATTCGCTTCAGATATCCTCTCTTTTGAAGTCATATGGGGGGCAGAAGTAGCTTCAGCATGCTCTGAAGTTGCTTTGTGTTCATTTTTCATCTCTGTTTTGTTCTCCTTTTGTTGATTTATTGTTGAACTCTCTTGATTTATAGTTGTTGAACCTTGTGTTGTATCAGTTTTTGAACTATTTTGATTTGCGTTCGTATCACCTTGTTTAGTTTCAGATGTCGAACTATGTTGTTGATTTGAGATTACTGCATCTTGTTTAATCTCATTTGTCGAACTATGTTGTTGATTTGAGATTACTGCATCTTGTTTAATCTCATTTGTCGAACTATGTTTATTCTCAGTTATTGAATCGTGTTGTTGGTTAGAAATTATAGACTCTTTAGTTTTGGCATCAGTTGTTGAGCTATCTTGGTTTTTTGCTTTTGAATAGTCCTGATTTTTAACTGTTGAAGTTGATTGATTTGATGTAGTTGAAGATGAATTTTGACTATCTTTTGGGCTTTGGTTATCTTTTTTAGTTTTATCTTCCTTCACCAGTCCTCCTTTCAATATCCTAAATTTGTTATTGAATATCTTACGGGTTAAAATTAAATCCAAATAAATTAATTTAAAACTTTTAGCTTTTAATTAATTTATTGTCAACGAGTTTAATATCATTTGATTAATAGGATATTTAATCTATTAAAGAGCTTATCCCATAGCTGTTTAATAGTTGAAAATGGCTTGATAACTTGACTTATTACTGCTATTTTACCACAGTTTTTAGTAATTATTTCGGTTCTAAAATATTATTTTTTGCTAATTGTTGTGATTTATTTAAACAGTTGGAATATAAAAAGCATAAATATATTATATCTTTAAATTATAAAGTCTTTTGAACATTTTAGGTGTTAATTATGAAAAGAATACTATTCTCTATTTTTCTTATATTTGTCATTTTACCATTTATATGGTTCCTTTTTAATCAATTTGAGTTAAAAACTCCAGAGCTTAATGTAAATATACCATCTAAATATCTTCCAAGAACTTATGATATGAATTTAGAGATTACAGAAAAAGGCACGGGATTAAGAAGGGTAGTTATTGCAATCTCTCAGAATAATAAAGAGAAGATACTATTAGATAAAGTATATCCTCGCGTCTCATATAGTGGCTTCTTTTTTGGTTCTGGTGTTTATAATGATAAGTTAAAAATTTCTGTTGAATCATCAAAATATGGTATGGGAGACGGTGAAGCTATACTTAAAATAGATATTTCTGATTACTCTTGGTGGAGGTGGAATAATGGAAATAGATTTTTTATAGAGCAAAAACTTATTATAGATAGCAAACCCCCAGAGATTGAGGTGTTAAGTAAAACTCATAATATCAATAGAGGTGGGGTAGGTCTTGTTATATATAGGCTAAAAGATAGTGAAGAGGGAATCGAAAGTGGCATACAGGTTGGAGATATTTTTTACAAAGGCTACTTAGGAATGTTTGATAAGCAAAATATATACGCATCATTTTTTGCTTTAACACATCTTCAAGGTAGTGGAACAGATATTTATGTAAAGGCTTCTGATGTTGCGGGTAATATGGTAAAAAAAGGTTTTTACCATTATATAAAAGAGAAAAAATTTAAAAGTGATACTCTTGAAATATCTGACTCTTTTTTGCAAAATATCATGCCACAATTTAATTTAGGAGAGGTTGAAGCTACTTTTGACTCTACACCTAACCCTTTGTTGAGTAAATTTATATATATAAATCAGAAGTTAAGACCCATTAATATTGAACAAATTTTAAAGCCAGTAGTAGATACTGAGAATAAAATGATGTGGGCTGGTCCATTTTTACGTCTTCCAGCTTCTGCACCAAGAGCACAATTTGCAGATCATAGGACATACAAGTATAACGGCAAGCAAATTGACCAGCAGTATCATATGGGAGTTGATTTAGCGTCTCTCTCACGTTCAGACATACCAGCGGCTAACTCTGGTAAGGTTATTGGGGTTGATGACATTGGGATTTTTGGAAAATGTGTGTTAATAGATCACGGATTTGGAATCTGCTCTTCTTATGCTCATTTAAGCAATATCTCAGTAAAGTTGGGTGATATGGTTAAAAAAGGTGATATTATTGGACAGACAGGCTTAACAGGGTTGGCGGCTGGAGACCATCTTCATTTTGCAATGTCTATTGATAAAACATTTGTAAATCCTGTGGAGTGGTGGGATCCATTATGGATTAAGAACAATATTGATTTGAAAATAGCTGAAGTTAAACAGGAAATTGGCAATAAATAAAATTGCATATTTAACAAAGAAATAATACTACAATTTAATATGGAACAATGAATATAATATGACAGAATTCAAAGTAAATAAAACTTATGCTCAAATAAACGAGAAAATTAGAGCTGGCAAAGCAGTAGTTGTAACTGCTGAAGAGATTATTGATATTGTAAAGGAAAATGGTGCAGTAGAGGCAGCTCAAAATGTTGATGTTGTTACCACAGGCACGTTTGCCCCAATGTGTTCTTCAGGTGCATTTATAAATATTGGACAATCTAAGCCTCTTGTTAGAACTACAAAAACGTGGTTTAACAATGTGCCTGCATACTCTGGATTAGCTGCTGTAGATTGCTTTATTGGTGCTACGCAAACAAGCGATGACGATCCCCTAAATAGAATCTATCCCGGAGAGTTCAACTACGGTGGAGGGCATGTTATCCACGATTTAGTTGCTGGAAAAAAAATTGAACTTCGGGCAGAAAGTTATGGAACAGATTGCTATCCAAATCGGCGAATTGAAAGAATAGTAACTCTAAATGATCTCCCATACGCAACGATGTGCAACCCTCGAAACGCATATCAAAATTATAATTGTGCAATTAATCGATCAGATAAGATTAAATATACTTACATGGGAACACTTAAACCGCAGATGGGAAATGCAAATTATTCAACTTCTGGAGCTTTAAGCCCTTTGCTAAACGATCCATATCTAAAAACAATTGGTCTTGGGACAAGAATTTTTCTTGGAGGGGCACAAGGTTATGTAACTTGGTCTGGAACTCAACATAAACGCGATGTTCAAAGAGGATTAAATGGTGTGCCCTTAACACCTGCTGCAACTTTGTTTGTTATGGGAAACTTAAAAGAGATGTCTCCAGAGTGGCTTGTTGGGCAAAGTTTTAGAGGATATGGAACTTCTCTATCTGTTGGACTTGGAATACCTATTCCCATTTTAAATGAGGAGATAGTAACCTATACATCGGTATCTGATGAGGATATTTTTACTCAAGTTATTGACTATGGGTATGACTACCCAAATGCAGCATCAAAGAGCTATGGACAGGTAAGTTATGCAGAACTAAAAAGTGGTTTAATTATGATACAAGGAAAAGAGATTCCTACCGTTCCACTATCCAGTATGGTTAAGGCAAGAAAGATTGCAGCACTGCTAAAAGAGTCAATTAAAAATGGAAACTTTATTCTCGGAGAACCTCAGCATTTTTTTTAAAACATTATTAAGGAACTGACATGACATCGAATGATACAACATATTCAGAAGCAAATAAATCAACAGACCCAAATGTAGATAAAATTGAAAATAAGGAAAATAGTAAGACTCAAAAGCCCAATAAAATTGAAAAGATAAAAAATCCTAAGAGTGAGAGTAAAAAAAGTGCAATTAGGGAGAATATAGAGGCAATAGTTATTGCGGTTATTCTTGCACTTTTTATTAGAACATTTGTGGTACAGGCATTTAAGATTCCATCAGGCTCAATGCTGGATACACTTCTCATAGGTGACCATATTTTGGTTAATAAATTTATATATGGGGTTAAATTGCCTTTTACAGATGGATATACTTTGATTCCTTTAAAAGACCCAGCAAGAAAAGATATTGTTGTGTTTAAATATCCAGAAGACCCTGATAAAGATTTTATCAAAAGGGTTGTAGCTGTAGGAGGGGATACTGTTCAGATAAAGGACAAAAAACTTTATGTCAATGATGAACTTCAAATAGATGAACCCTATGCAGTTTATAAAGACGCTTCTGTTATTCCGGGCAGCTTTACAACTCGTGATAATTTGCCACTTACAAAAGTGCCTGAACAATCTCTCTTTGTTATGGGAGATAATAGAGATAACAGCCACGATAGTAGATTCTGGGGATTTGTCGATTTAAAAGAGGTTAGAGGCAAGGCTTTTCTCATCTATTGGTCATGGAATAGCGATGAGTTTGGTGTCAGATGGAGTAGGATAGGGGATATATTGAAATAGTGTTTTTCAATTTTATTTATAATAGTTTTTTTGCTTATTTAATTGACCTCCTGCAAAAACTATTTTTATCCAGTAAAATCAAGGGGGCAATTCAAGTTTTGCATGAACTCTAATAACTCTAAACGGAATATTACAAAATGCGTTTTGAACACAAAGACCTTTTAGATATTGAATCTCTATCTGTCAAAGATATTAACATGATCCTTGACACCGCTGAAGGCATGAAGGAGATTTCAAACAGACCTATTAAAAAAGTCCCGACTCTTAGGGGAAAAACCATAGTTCTTTTTTTTCAGGAACCAAGTACTCGCACGAAATTATCATTTGATATTGCTGCTAAACGTTTAAGTGCTGATACTATCTCCATATCTTCTGGATCAAGTAGCATTGTAAAGGGGGAGACCTTAATTGACACGGCAAAAAATCTTGAGTCAATGAATCCTGATATTATTGTAATTCGACACCCATCTTCTGGTGCTGCTGAACTCATTTCTCGAAGAGTAAAAGCCTCTGTTGTCAATGCTGGTGATGGTCTTCATGCACACCCCACACAAGCACTTCTTGACATGATGACTGTTCGTGAGAAAAAGGGGAGAATTGAAGGGTTAAATATTGCGATTATCGGAGATATTGCCCACAGTCGCGTGGCAAGATCAAATATAGAGGGATTTACAAAGATGGGTGCAACAGTAACTGTATCTGCCCCCCCTACTATGATACCAAAAGGAGTTGAAAAACTCGGGTGTAAAGTTGCCTCTGATATTGAATCGTGTATTGAAAATGCAGATGTTGTTATGATGCTGCGTATTCAAAAGGAGCGTCAAGAGTCTATATTATTTCCAACTGAGCGTGAATATTCAATGTTATTTGGATTGAATACTAACAGACTCAAAGGGGCGAAGCGTGATGTACTGGTTATGCATCCTGGTCCAATGAATAGAGGCGTTGAGATAAATAGTGATGTTGCTGACGGGGAACACTCTTTTATATTAGAACAGGTTACCAACGGTGTTGCCCTTAGAATGGCTGTCTTTTATCTTGTTGCTGGAGGAATAAAAAGTGCGGATTAGACCTGAAATCTTGTTATATATAAATAGAAACGTGCAAAGGGTTGGATTATATGAAGATTAGGCTAAAAGGTGCAAGGGTTCTTGACCCAAAAAATATTGATGATTTTAAAGATATTATTATATCTGATGGAAAAATAGAGGCAATAGTTGACCCTGATTATAAAACTGACCCATATACGCAAGTCTCAGAATCTCCTGAATCAAATATGAGAGATACAAAATCTCCCTTTTCTACACATGACGGTAATAATATTATTGAGATTGATATAACCGGAATGGTTGCGGTTCCGGGTCTTATTGATCTCCATGTTCATCTGCGTGAGCCGGGATATGAATATAAAGAGACCATTGAAACTGGATTAAAAGCAGCAGCGAAAGGTGGGTTTACAGCGGTCTGTCCAATGCCAAACACCTCTCCAGTCAATGATAACAGCTCTATAACAGCTTTTATGGTCAGCCGTGCTAAAGAACTTCAAAATAGTAAATTTTCATCTGTACAATCAATTAGTTCAGACAAATTAGGAGTTGAACGGCTATATTCGGGTGTCTGTAAACTCTTTCCAGTGGGTGCAATAACAAAAGGTTTACAAGGCGAATCTCTTTGTGAATACTCTGATATGAAAAAAGCTGGTATGGTTGCAATAAGCGATGATGGTCGTCCTGTTCAAAATGCCAGAGTTATGAGACGTGCAATGGAGTATGCAAAAGGTCTTGGATTGCCTGTTATCTCTCATTGTGAAGATATTGATCTTGCCCGTGATGGTGCTATGAACGAGGGTGTTGTTGCTACAAAACTTGGCATAAAAGGGATTCCTAATGCTTCTGAAAGCACAATAGTTATGAGAGATATTGCCCTTGCAGAACTGACTGGTGCATCTCTTCATATTGCTCATGTAAGTTGTGAAGAGTCTGTTGATGCTATAAGAAATGGAAAACAAAGAGGGGTAAAAGTTACGGCAGAAACTGCACCACACTACTTTACTCTGACAGATGAAGCTATATCAAGGTATGATACCAATGCAAAGATGAATCCTCCTCTTAGGACTGAACGTGATAGACAAGCTGTTATTGCGGGTCTTGTTGATGGCACCATTGATACTATTGCAACAGACCACGCTCCCCACTCTTTACTTGAAAAAGATGTTGAATTTGATAGGGCAGCTTTTGGTATAGTTGGGCTTGAGACATCATTAGGTTTATCAATGAAGCTTGTCCAAGATGGGCGATTATCTCTTGATAATCTAATTGAAAAAATGTCTAAGAGACCAGCTTCAATACTTGGAATAAATAATGATCTAAAAGCTGGGAATCCTGCTGACATAACAATTATCGACCTTGATGCGTTCTGGTCAGTTAATCCAAAAACATTTCTTTCAAAGAGCAGAAACACACCATTTACTGGATTTAGCCTTAAAGGTGAAGTCTATATGACAATCGTTGATGGGAAAATCGCATATCAAAGAGAGAGCTAATATAACAATGGGTGATTATCTGCCAAAAATTCTTGTTGTAGATGACGAACTTAGTATGCGTGAGTTTCTTGATGTTCTTCTTACTCAGACTGGCTACGATGTATCACTTGCAAAAAACGGCAGACAAGCACTTAAAATGATTCAGGAAAAAGTATTTGATCTGTTGATATGCGATATTCGTCTTGGCGATCTTACAGGTCTTGATATTTTAAGAGCTGCCAAAAAAAAGAGTCCAGATACCATTGTTATTATGATTTCAGCTTATGCAACTACGGAAGTTGCTGTTGAGGCGATGAACGAGGGTGCTTACGATTTTGTCCCAAAACCTTTTGACAATAATGAGCTAAAGCAGGCAATCAAAAAAGCTCTTGATCTTAAACATCCTAAATTCAAGACAGAGCTTATTGGCAAAGAGAGGCAAGCAAGGCTCAATTTTGGTAAGATAGTTGGCAATAGCTCTGGTATGATAAGAATATATAACCTGATAAGTCAGGTTGCAGCAACTAAAACCAATGTTCTTATTTCTGGAGAGAGTGGAACAGGCAAAGAGTTGATTGCAAGAGCATTGCACGACATGAGCGATAGAAAAGATAAGCCATTTGTGGTTGTAAATTGTGGTGGTATTCCTGAAAATCTTATTGAGAGTGAATTTTTTGGTCATGTTAAAGGTGCGTTTACAGGTGCAATCTCAGATAAAAAGGGGCTTTTTGAAGCAGCTCATCAAGGAACTATATTTTTAGATGAAATTGGCGAACTCTCTCCAATGCTTCAAGTTAAACTCTTAAGAGTTCTTCAAGAGACTTTGGTAAAACCAGTTGGTAGCACTCGTGAGATAGCAGTTGATGTTAGAATCGTCTCTGCTACAAATAAAAATCTTGAACAAGAGGTTGTTGCTGGTAATTTTCGTGAAGACCTTTTTTTTAGGCTTAATGTGATTCCAATTAAAGTTCCTCCTCTGCGTGATAGAAAAGGTGATATTGAAATAATTGCGAATCACTTTGCAGAAAAATATTCAAAAGAGATGGGAAAAGAGATAGCAAAATTATCCTCTTATGCCATTGCATTTTTAAATAACTACACCTTTCCCGGAAATGTTCGTGAGCTTGAAAATCTAATTGAACGAAGCGTTGCCCTCTCTTCAACTAACATAATTCTTCCAGAGAGCCTCACAATTTCAATGCACAAAAAGCGTAGATGGATTGAAGATGATGCTCATAAAGAGCGTCGTTATGATCTTGAAGCTGTTGCACAAGGTGTTAATTTAGATGAAATTTTATCTTCTATTGAAGCTGCTTATGTTCAAAAAGCTATGGACATTGCTGGAGGCAACAAGAGCAGGGCAGCAGAATTGCTTGGTATTACACTTCGTTCTATTAGGTATCGTATAAGCAAACAAGAAGGTGGAGCTAACGGAGACGAACAGCCTAAATATTTTGTTGATGAAGCCTTTAAAAGCTAATATCAGAGAAGAAGGAGATTAATGATGGATAAAGGGATAATAGAGAGAGTGAAAAGTGCGTCATTCTTTCTTGAAATTGGTAAACCTCTTGCAAAAGCTAAAACTATTAAAGATACCCTTGATGTATTGATGTATCAAGTAGGCTCTATTTTTCAACCAATGAACTGGTCTTTATTGTTAAAAGAACCCAAAAGTGGGGATATGATTTTTACAGTTGTAGTTGGTGCTAATAAAGAGAAGCTACAAGGGGTTAGAATACCAAAAGGTGAAGGAATTGCAGGTCATATTCTTAGCACTGGAGAGTCTCTTATTGTGGAAAATGTAGAGGAAGATAAAAGATTTAGTATCCGAATTGATGAATCTACAGGGTTTAAAACACAATCCATTATTGGCGTGCCTCTTAAGACAGATGATAAAATATTTGGTGTAATAGAGCTTATAAATAAACTAAGCGGTGATAATTTTACACAATTTGAGCTTAACCTTCTAACCACTATTGCAGAGTATGCAGCAATTGCTATTGAGCGATCTTATTATAATCAGGCATTGAAAAAGATAGCTCTTACCGACTCTCTTACTGGTCTTAAAAACAGGAATAGCTTTGAAAGGGCATTAAACAATAGAGTGGAGATGCTAAAACGATATGGTATTATTTCATCTATTCTTATTATTGATATATCAGGATTTAAGAAAGTTAACGAAAAATATGGTCATACAGCAGGCGATAAAGTTTTACGAGAGTTTGCTGCATCTCTTATAAGTATGCTTCGCATAGTTGATGAGACTTTTCGTTATAGTGGCGATAAGTTTACCGTGATCATGCCTCAGACAAGTTTAGATAAGGCAGAGCAAGCAAAAGTAAGAATATTAAATAAATTGTCATCTGAGCTCTTCTTAGACGGTAAAGTCTCTCTTAATATAACAATTGGAATGCGTCTTATAGATGAAGAGACAACTAAAGAGATACTTGACTTTGTAAATAAGAAAAATCCTTTATCCCCCTCTTCAATTACACAAGATTCCGATGTTGAGAGAATGGAGAGCAATCTTAAACCTCTTCTTGATGAAGAAGCGGAAAAAATTGAGGCGGAGGAGTTAGCAGAAAAAAATAAAACCCACTATAAAAATGTTATGCTTGCTGGTGATTACACTCATTTTAGTAAAAATGACTATGGACATATCACTGTCAAAAAACTTTCAATGAAAGGTCTTGAGTTTGAGACTATGCGTAAACAACACAAAATTGATATATATGATATAGTTGATGTTACTTTTAATTTAGACGATAATAAACGATCACTAATCAAAAGAAGGGTGAGAGTAGATTCTGTTAAAGATAAGATTATTGAAGCAGAGTTCTACAATCCTCCTCCTTATGATAAAAATCTTTGGTTCTATTTTATGGCATAGTAGATATTTTTCTATAATTTAGAATTTTGTTGATTGAGAAGCTCGGGTTCATATCTCGCATCTTGCAGCGTTAGTTTCATTGATATTTATGGTTTTATATATTCGTTAGACGAATCAAGATTATCGCAGTAAAGGCTCATATATTCTATGTATTCATTTTTATAATTTTGGGAAAATCCATTTATAAAATCGGTGCTTTCTCTTTCATTTTTGAATTTATTAACATGTTTCTCAATATTATTAATTATATTGCTATTTATTGAAATAGGGTAATTAATGCAATGGCTATCAATGGCGTCTTGTTTTGCATATATTTCAGATAATTTCTGACCAGAGATATATTCACCTGATGCTGGAGGTGAATTTGTAAACTGGGCACATCCTATAATAAGGAAAAACAAAACTAAAAGTAGATATGGCATAAAGCGATACCTTAGTTTTGTGAATTCCCTTGATTGTAAAGTTAATGACGAATAAGAATATAATTTTTTCATAAGTTTCTCCTTTTATGGTTTGATTATGAGTTTTAGCTTATTTAAGATGGTTTATTCTCCTTTAAGGAGAACATAAATCATATAGAAGAAAAGACAAATAAAAAAACAAAATATGGACATCAATTTATTAGAAGCAATAATCTCAATTAAAGATATAGATGAGCTAAAATCATTTTTTGATGAGATACTAACTCAAGGAGAGCGTGAAGACTTATCTCTTCGTTGGAAACTCCTTAAAGAGTTACAAAGTGGAATGACACAAAGAAAAATAGCTGAAAAATATGGTATTAGCCTATGCAAAATCACAAGAGGATCAAAAATTTTGAAAAAGAAGAATTCAGTTGTATTAAAGATTTTAAACAAAACTGTTACATCTATTGATTAAAATAGATAGTATAACAATTATATACAAAATCATAGCTGCTATAAACCAACCATTGTGATTTTATTGCTTGACTCTTAATACTCATATATATTAAGTAAATTCAGTTTTTAGTTAGATGGTTTTATTATTTTTAAGATAGTTTGGATTTAAGGTGAATTAGTTTTTAGATTTTAATTAATTCTACCATTTAGGATGTTTAGATTAAGTTTATCAGATTAAAAGATGTTTATGTTATTAGATTTTAATTTTAAAGGAGAAAAACAATGAAGAATTTGATTTCAAAAAGTTTATTTATTGCAGTTGCTATGTTTTTCATGGTGGGGTGTGCAGTTCAAAGTCCTCAAAAACCATTTGCTAATTTTTCACCACAATCTCTTGATGCCTCTCAGTACACATTGAAACATAATAATTTTCTCGTGATTCTGGATAGCTCAAGTTCTATGGAAGAGAAGTTTGATGGTAACCAAAAATTTGATATTGCTAAAGAGTTTGTAGGTCGTATGAATCAAACTCTACCTACAATGGGTCAAATTGGTGGTTTAAGATCGTTTGGACACAAACCAAGTGTTTCACCTGAACCAACCATGATGCTATACGGTATGGAAGCATACGCAACCGAAGGATTTGCAAATGGTCTATCGAAACTTAGCGGAACAGGTGGTAACAGCCCACTTTACAAATCTCTTAAAACATCTTTAGGCGACATTGATGGTAAATCAGGCACAACTGCTCTTGTAATTGTATCTGATGCTAAAAATTTATCTCCAAAAACAACAGCCTCTGTTAAGGCTTTAAAGGAGAAATTTGGCGATACCCTTTGCATCTATCCTGTTCTTGTAGGTGATGATAAAGATGGAAAAGCCCTTATGCAGTCAATTTCTGATATAGGCGGATGCGGATTCGTTACAGATGCTTCAGCAACTCTCTCTACCGAAGCAATGTTAAATTTTGTAAAAAATGCCTTCCTTGTTGAGAAACCACTTGCACCTGTAGTTATAAAAGATAGTGATAATGATGGTGTTCCAGATGATAGAGACAAATGCCCAGATACACCTCCTGGTGTGGAAGTTGACGCTGATGGTTGTCCACTTGATACAGATGGTGATGGCGTTCCAGATTATCTTGATAAATGCCCCGGAACTCCAGTTGGTGCTAAAGTAAATCCAATGGGTTGTTGGGTGCTTGGAGATCTTCTTTTTGACTTTAACAAATCTGATATTAAACCAGCAGGCTATGCTGACCTTGATGACGTTGTTGCTATATTGAACAAAAACCCAAACATGAAAGTAGTTCTTCAGGGACATACTGACAGCAAGGGAACTGATGCTTATAATCAAGCTCTTTCAATGAGAAGATCTCAATCTGTTAAGACATATCTTGTAAATAAAGGTATTAATGCTGATAGATTGAAATGTGAAGGATTTGGCGAGAGTATGCCTGCTGCCTCAAATGATACAGAGTTTGGTCGTTCACTTAACAGACGCGTTCAGTTGATGCCGGTTGTTCAATAGTTAAATTATAAAATTAAAAATAGTGAATAAGTGAATAGCGGCGTCGATTTAGTAGCCACTAAGAAGCATATCAAAACAGATTAGACGGCAGCATAAAGCTATATTTATGCTGCCGTTTTTTTTAAAAAACGATTTAAAAAAAGATGACAAAAATAATTGCACATAGAGGTGCAAGAAGCATTGCACCTGAAAATACAATTGCAGCAGCAGAGATTGCCCGACTCATTGGTGCAGACCTTTGGGAGACAGATATAAGTGTTACGCAAGATGGTCATTTAGTTCTTTTTCATGATGATGATCTTTTACGGACAACTAATGCAAAAATGCTTTTCCCCTACCATAAATCTTTTCTACTTGATACCTTTGATTTAGCTCAAATCCAAGCACTTGATGTAGGTAGCACTTTCATACAAAATGATCCCTTTGGCGAGATTGCTTTAGGGAATATTTCCATTGAGTTACTTGAATCATTCAAGGAGATAAAAATACCAACTCTTGAAGATGCTCTAACTTATACTCAAAAAAACAATTTCCCTGTAAATTTAGAACTTAAAGAGCAAGGCGGGCGATTTAAAGAGTTTCCGCTCCCACAAGCAGTTGCAAAGATGATTGATAAAATGGTAATCAACCACGAACTTATAATAATTTCATCTTTCAAACATGTATGGTTAGAAGAGATAAAAAATATCTTGCCAGATATTGAAGTTCAAGCACTCTTAGGAGACGATTTTGATCAAAAAATTGATTGGGATAAGTTTTGCTATGCTGATAATAGCAATCTGCTTGATCAATTTAAGACATACAATATAAATAGCCAGATGATAACCATAGATGAGATAGAAAAATTAAAAAAAATGGGTAAGAAAGTTAATCTTTTCACAGTTAATGATAAAGATGATATGGTAAGATTTATCAAAGCAGGTGTAGATGGTATTTTTACTGATTATCCACAAATTATGAAAAAGCTATTAAAAGATTAAATCGAATATGGAAAAAGTATTGTGTATTAAGCGGAAAAATATCCCGCCTGAGTGGCTTAAAGAGCAATCTGCAATAAAAATGGAAGAAAAAACTTTTTTCTCTCTCATTGGAGTTACTGAATTTAACAAGGTTGATTTTAATATTAGTGAATTTAATGCTGTTGGCTTCAATATTACTGACTTTAATGTTACTAACGCTAAAACTACTGGTTGTAACTACAACTGGGTTGAGCGTCCAATAGCTGAAAAAGATGGTTCATTTAAGCAGATAATCCCATATATTATTATTCAAGCTGACAATGGAAAATTGACAGCAATCTACAGAAGAAAAGGTAGTGAAAGTCGCCTTCATGGTCTCTGGTCAATTGGAATCGGAGGACATATCAACCCATTAGATAGCCAGACTTGTGAGCATAAAACAGATTTCAAAAAGATACTCTATTCTGGTATGATAAGGGAGTTTAATGAAGAGATTATCGTATCGCCTAAACGACCATTTATTAAAGAGTTTATATTCACACCTCATTTTCTTGGAATAATCAACGAAGATTTAACTGATGTTGGAAAAGTCCATTTTGGAGTTGTTTTTAAAATTGATGTAGATTTCAAAGATGATTTAATTGCAAGAGAAGAACTTGTAGAGTTTCAATGGGTTAAAACTGAAGAGTTATTAATAAACAATTTTAATGATGGAAAACCGTCAACAAATAGTTTGACAGATTTTAATTTAGAACTTTGGTCGCAATTAGCAGTTCAAATCTTTTGATGCCAGAATAGATTACATTAAATCACTTTGGTGATTATACTCTAAGTGGGCATGATTGAGCCATATTGAAGTAGGATGCCTGTGTCGTCATCTCTAAACCGCGAAGAGAGGTTAACGTTGAAGATTCTTATTGCAGAAGATCAAAATATCAGCCGTGAAATGCTTGTCAAAATGCTTGCAAATATTGGTCAGATTGAGGCTTTTGCCACAGGTCTTGATGCTCTTAAAGCATTTGAAGATGCTTTGGATAAATCTGCCCCGTTTCAGATAATGATATCAGATATATCTATGCCTGTAATGAGCGGGCTTGAATTACTAAAAGCTGTCAGAGCTTCTGAGAATAAAAAGAAGATCGATAAACAAAATCGGATAAGAGTATTAATGTTTACCTCCTATGCAGATAAAGATACTATTGTATCATGTTATAGGGCTGGTTGTGATGACTATGCAGTAAAACCTTTTAATAAAAAAGTTGTCATAGATAAAATAAAAAAATTTGGCTTTACCATTGATGAAACAGCAGAGTTAAATCAGATCGATGAGACTAAACAGAAAGAAAAAACAATGGGTCAGATGGTAGCTGATGCGATCGAGGGTTTCAAAAAAGGAAAAGTTGACCTTCCCGCCCTTCCTCATATTGTTCAAGAACTTCAAGATTTGATTAGTAGTCCAAATGCCTCTGTTACTGATATGGCAAAGATTATTGAAAATGATACTGCAATATCTATCAAATTAATAATTGCTGCCAATTCGCCATTTTATGGAGGAGTTGAAAAGACAAAAGATGTAAAAATGGCGATAAATAGACTTGGGCTTGATGTAACTCAGAGCATTGTATCTGCAATTGCCAATAAAGGGCTTTATGAGACAAAGAGTGTTTCTGTTAAACAATTAATGGAAAAAATATGGATGCACTCATTTGCAACAGCCCATTGTGCAAGAGAGATTGCCAAAAAAGTCTCTTCCATGGGGTATGAAAAGGCTTATGTTAAAGGGCTGATACATGATGTTGGTGCTACACTTCTTATAAAAAATATTGGAGAAAATGCAACCGAGAATACTGCTATTGACATCAATGGGCTGATTGAAGCTGTTTTTGAGGTTCACGCAAGTTTTGGGGCATTGTTATTGAGTAAATGGAATTTTAGTAAAGACTTTGTAGCTGTAGCAAGTTTGCATGAGTGGAATAAATATGGTGATAAGACAGAAAGAGAAGTTTTAATTGTCAATCTTGCAGATATACTCTCTTGCAAAATAGGATATGGTTTTTTTAGCAGAGATGTTGGTGATTTTGAAGATAATCGAGAACTTTCTAATATACAGTCAGCAGCCATGCTTGGTTTAACTAATTCTGACCTCAAGGTTATATATGAAAAAGCAGAAAAAGATGTTGCTGAGTCTGCAAGTGCGTTTGCAAAAGTTTAATATTTCTAATACCAATGTTTAAGATAAGTTACTGAAACGGTTACCAAAAGAGAGGGAATATGATTTTTGATTCTGATGATCTCTATGATTTAGAGAGAGCAAAATGGCTTCTTGAAAATCCAGGTCTTGCAGCAAAATTAACTGATTTACTTGGAACTCCAATTGAAAGGGGTTTTGATATGTTGCCCCAAAATTGGAAAGAGCGAGTTGGCTTAATTACAAACTCTGCTTTATCAAAAGCTGTAACAGCAGCAGTTAATACTCTAAAGAATGAGCCTTGCTGCCAATCTTCTAATTTTTTGCATAAAATTGCAGTTGGCACAACTGGCGGTATTGGTGGTTTTTTTGGTTTAGCAGCTTTAGCGATTGAACTTCCAATATCAACAACCATAATGTTTCGCTCAATTGCTGATATTGCAAGAAGTGAAGGCGAGCTTATCTCAACAACTGACTCTCAGCTTGCCTGTATGGAGGTTTTTGCTTTTGGAGGACCAAAGAGTAGCGATGATGCCCATGAGTCAGCATATTTTGCCTCTCGTGCAGCTTTAGCATCTTCATTATCAAAAGCTGCTGAATTTATTGCAGAAAGAGGTCTTATTGAGGGAAGCCCAGCTATAATTAGGTTTATTATTCAAATATCAGAAAGGTTTAGTGTTCAGGTATCAGAAAAGGCTATATCTCAGGCTATTCCTGCAATCGGGGCTGCTGGAGGAGCTATCATAAACACACTATTTATTGACCATTTTCAAGATATTGCAAGAGGTCATTTTACAGTCAGAAGGCTTGAGAAAAAATATGGAAAAGAGATAGTTGAAAATGCCTACGCAATATTAGAACCATCAAAAGATATTTGGAGAAATTAATTAATGCAAATAATAAAAAGAGTTTATTTAGAGTCTATTCTAACTTTCACCACAACAATTTTATCTATATTTATCTTAATTGGGTGTAGCGAAGATAAAAACAGCTCTGAAAAAATAGATTCAAAGAGTGTATCTAACGAAATAGTTATAAACTCTCCGAATAAAGCACAAAATAACCTACCAGAAGGGATAGAGTGGCTAACTAACGATATGGATCCAATATTTTCTTCCCCTAATGCGATAAAGGGTGGAACACTTCGCACCGCAATATTGAGTTTTCCGATGACTTTCAGAACCGTTGGTCCAGATTCAAATGGAAGTTTTAGAAGTGCAATTCTTGATAATCAACTATCACTTATAAATATTCACCCTGACACAGATAAAATTATTCCAGAGATCGCCACCCATTGGGCTTTTGATAAAGATAAAAAGACCATGTACTTTAAGCTAAACAAAGATGCTACTTGGTCAGATGGTGTTAAAGTTACAGCTTGGGATTTTGCCTACACCTTAGATTTTATGCGATCTGAATATATTATCGCCCCTTGGTATAATGATTACTACACCAAAGAGATTGAGTCTGTAACTGTTTATGATGATTACACGCTTGCTGTTAAAAGCACAAAAGCCCAACCCGATCTCTATATGATCGTTGGTATTTCTCCAACACCTCGCCATTTTTTCGGCACTTTGAATAAAGATTTTGTAAATGAATATAACTGGAAAATCGTTCCAAATACTGGGGCATATCAAATAGAAGATTTCAAGAAAGGGAAATATGTCAATTTTAAACGAAAAGAGAATTGGTGGGGAGAAAATCTAAGATATTTTAAGAATAGGTTCAATGTTGACAGAGTCAATTTTACAGTAATTAGAGATTTTAATATGCTTTGGGAATATTTTAAAAAAGGTAATATAGACACATTTGCTTTAACAATGCCTAACTATTGGTATGAAAAATCAAATATTGATGTTTTTAATAAAGGATATGTGGAAAAAATCTCTTTTTTTAATGATACTCCCCGTTCTGCATCTGGTCTTTGGCTAAATGAAGATAAAAATATCTTTTCTGATAAGAGAGTAAGGCTTGCATTTGCTCATGGTATGAATATTCAAAAAGTTATTGATAATGTGTTAAGAGGCGACTATTTCAGGCTTGATCAGGCATATATTGGTTACGGTGAATATACAAACAGCACAATTAAAGCAAGACCATTTAGCATTGAGAAGGTTGAATCCATTATGACCGATGCTGGTTGGAAGCGTGGTAGTGATGGTATTTGGGAAAAAGAGAAGATGCGACTCTCTGTTGATGTTACATATAGCTTTGACGAACACACACCAAGACTTGTTGTTCTAAAGGAAGAGGCGTTAAAAGCTGGGATAGAGTTAAAACTTCAGCTTTTAGATGGAACTGCGGCATTTAAAAAGATTTTGGAAAAAAAGCACGATGTTGCATGGATGGGTTGGAGCACGGGTTTAAGACCATCATATTGGGAGAGCTGGCACTCAGAAAATGCCCACAAAGTTCAGACAAACAACATAACTAACACGGATAACAAAGAACTTGATACTCTTATAGACAAATACAGAGAAAGTCTTGATGAAAAAGAGAGAATTGCTCTATCGGTTAAGATTCAGGCACTTATTCACGAACAGGCATCATTTGTCCCAACATTTATGGTTCCTTATGTCCGTCATGGGTATTGGCGTTGGATTAAACTTCCTTCAAATCATGGCACTAAAAAATCAGAAGATTTATTTGATCCATTTGGTTCAATGGCGGGTGGACTATTTTGGTTTGATAAGAGCGTCTATGATGAGACAAACAAAGCTATGAAAAGTGGTTCGCAGTTTAAGCCGATAACTATTATTGACGAACGGTTTAAACAGGTAGATGGAAAAAATTGAAACAATCCAATGTGATTCAGAAGAGAATATAGAAAAAAAGATATAGGAAAATATTTAAGATGAAAAAACTATTTGGAACAGATGGGATAAGAGGTGTTGCCAATAGCTATCCCATGACTCAAGCAATGGCTATGAATATAGGAATAGCAGTTGCAAATTATGTTAAAAACGATGGTTATAGTGCCGTTATTATTGGGAGAGATACTCGTATATCAGGAGATATGTTAGAGTCTGCACTTGCTTCTGGAATTACATCACAAGGTGTAGATGTTCTTACAGTCGGAGTAATCCCAACGCCTGCCGTGGCGTTTTTACTGTCAAGTTTCAATCAAATAAATACTAATCAAGATGATGCTAAACAAAATAGTGATAAGAAAAATAGTGATAAGAAAAATAATATCAATCCAAACCCAAATAGCCACTATCTTTCCAC